>JAKEET010000082.1 GCA_022616435.1 Gemmataceae bacterium | reverse complement strand
AAGGGGGGCCCGACGCCCGGCGTCATCGCCCGCAAGGCGCCGCATCTGTTGACCAGCGAAGAGCGCAACAAGGTGCCGCAGTTCCAGGACGTGTGGATCGATATCGGCGCCAAGGACAAGAAGGAAGCCGAGGAGCTGGTGCGGCCGGGCGATCCGGTCACCGTCGATCTGACGTGCCGGGCGTTGCGCAACGGCCTGTTCACGTCGCCCGGGCTGGACGACAAGGTCGGCGTCTGGACCGTGATGGAAACGCTGCGGCTCTTGCACGGTCAACCGTTGCAGGCGGCGGTGTACTGCGTCTCCACGGTGCAGGAGGAAATCGGCCTGCGCGGCGCCACCACCAGCGCCTACGGCATTCACCCGCAGGTGGGCGTCGCCGTGGACGTGACGCACGCCACCGACACGCCGGGCAACGAGAAGAAACAGCTCGGCGACGTGAAAGTCGGCGGCGGGCCGGTAGTGTGCCGGGGCCCGAACATCAACCCGCACGTCGAGCAGCGCCTGCAAGAAGCGGCCCAGGCCCTCGACATTCCGGTGCAGTGGCGCGGCGTCGCCAAGGCGACCGGCACGGACGCCAACGCCATCCAACTGACGCGCGACGGCGTGGCCACCGGCCTGGTCGGCATCCCCAATCGTTACATGCACAGCCCGGTGGAAGTCGTGAGTCTGGACGACCTGGATCGGGCGGCCAAGCTGCTGGCGAAGTTCTGCGCCACCGTTACCGGGGCGATGGATTGGGTGCCGTGATGTTTTCGATTGGCGAGCGTCGCGGCGTAAGCCCGACGTGTCAGAATCCCTCGCACGTGTCAGTATCCCAGAGTCTCACGAACCGCCGTACGGTCACGTCGGGCTTACGCCGCGACGCTCGCCATCGTCCGTACTTTATCTTCTTCTTTTCGATTTCACCGTCGCATAAGATAGTCGCTCAGCGGCGACCATTCCTTATACGAGGTGCAATCATGGCGCGTTCCCTTCGCATCGTCGTCCTTACTGCTCTGACACTCGTGCCGCCGGCCGCGTGGGCCCAGAACCGAGGTCCGGCCGCGCCGCTCATTCCGCGCAAGGTGCTGTTCGGCAACCCCGACCGGGCCGGGGCCAAGATCAGCCCCGACGGCAAGTACCTGAGCTGGCTCGCTCCGCGCGACGGCGTCATGAATGTCTGGGTCGCTCCCGCTGACGACCTTGCCAAGGCCCGGCCCGTCACCGCCGACAAGAAACGCGGCATCCGAAACTACAACTGGACCTACTCCGGCAAGCACCTGCTGTATCTGCAGGACACGGGCGGCGACGAGGATTATCACGTCTATCGCGTGGACCTGACCACCGACGCCACCGACGACCTCACGCCGCAGCCCAAGGTCCGGGCCACCATCAGCGGCGTCAGCCCGCATCATCCCAAGGAAATCCTGATCGGCCTCAACGACCGCGATATTCGCTTCCACGACGTCTATCGCGTCAATCTCGAAACCGGGACCAAGGAACTCTTGCAGAAGAACGATGGCTTCAGGGGCTTCCTGATCGACGACCAATACAGGGTCCGCTTCGCGATGAAGTTCGCCCCCGACGGCGGCAGCCTGGTCCTTCAGCCCGACGGCAAGGGAGACTGGACCGAGTTCGCCAAGATCCCCATGGCCGACACGCTGACCACCAATCCGGCCGGGTTCGACAAGACCGGCGACGTGCTATACCTCATCGACAGCCGCGGCCGCGACACGGGCGCCCTCACCACGCTCGATCTCAAGACCAAGAAGCAAACCGTGATCGCCGAGGACCCGCGCACCGATTGCGGCGGCATCATGCTCCACCCGACCGAGCACACGTTGCAGGCCGTGTCGTTCACCTACGACCGGACGCGCTGGCAGTTCTTCGATCCGAAAGTAAAGGCCGACTTCGACGTGCTCGCCAAGGTGGCCGACGGCGAAGTGACCATCACCAGCCGGACGCGCGACGATCAGACGTGGATCGTCGCCTTCCTGATGGACAACGGCCCGGTGCGCTACTACCGCTACGACCGCGGCGCCCAAAAGGCCGAGTTCCTGTTCACCAACCGCCAAGCGCTCGAAGGCCAACCATTGCAGAAAATGCATGCGCATGTCGTCAAGTCGCGCGACGGCATGGACCTGATGTGTTATCTCACGTTGCCGCCGGGCGCCGATCCGAAGGACGCCGGCATGCCCAGCCGGCCGGTGCCGATGGTCCTGCTCGTCCACGGCGGGCCCTGGGGACGCGACGGCTGGGGCTTCCATCCGCTGCACCAGCTTCTCGCCAACCGCGGCTACGCCGTCCTCAGCGTCAACTTCCGTGGCTCGACGGGCTTCGGCAAGAAGTTCCTCAACTCCGGCAACCGCGAATGGGCCGGCAAGATGCACGACGATCTCATCGATGCCGTCAACTGGGCGGTGGCCAAGAAGATCGCCGACCCATCCAAGATCGCGATCATGGGGGGCAGCTACGGCGGCTACGCCACGCTCGTCGGCCTGACCTTCACGCCCGAGGTGTTCGCCTGCGGCGTGGACATCGTCGGCCCCTCAAACATCCTCACCCTGCTGAGCACGATCCCGCCGTACTGGGCGCCGGCCGTCCAGTTGTTCAAGGATCGCGTTGGCGACTTCACGAGCGCCGAGGGGAAGAAGTTCCTCACCGAGCGCTCGCCGTTGACGCACGTCGCCAAGATCAAGCGGCCGCTGCTGATCGGCCAGGGCGCCAACGACCCGCGCGTGAAGCAAGCCGAGTCGGACCAGATCGTCAAGGCGATGAAGGAACGCAACATCCCGGTGACGTACGTGTTGTTTCCGGACGAAGGCCACGGCTTCGCCCGTCCCGCCAATAGCCTCGCCTTCAATGCCGTGGCCGAGGCGTTCCTGGCCAAGCACCTGGGCGGCCGTTACGAGCCGATCGGCGACGCGTTCACGGGATCGTCCCTGACGGCGCCGACCGGCGCGGCGGGGGTGCCGGGGTTGGCGGAGGCGTTGGGCAAGAAGGACGGGAAGTGAACCACGGCGACGTTGCCTATCGACAAATTGATCATCGGGAGGCGGAGTCAACTGAGTCGGGGGTTGGGAATCCGCTTCCCACCCCCGCACCACCCGCAAACCGCATACAACCCGCTCGTCAACTTCGGCAACCCAGGCACTCTGCGCGTGGTTTTCCGAAGGAATCAGTTATAATGAGGACCGGCCTTTCGCGACGCTGCGGTCTTGATTCTTGGGAGCGGCAGCATGCGGCCGTTGCTGGCTTGCCTCGCGTTGTTTGCGTTCGTGGCACTCGGTGCGCTTGGACAGTCCGCGCAGCCGCAGACCAAGGACCCCAAAGACGCAGCGAAGCAGCCCGCCAAGGACATGAAGAAGGCGAACGGGAAGATGTCCGCGAAAGAGGCCAAAGGCAACGACACGACGTCACGCCCGCGGCCAACTCTCGACAAGCTCAAGCTCCCCGCCGACGCCATTGTCATCCTCATTGAGAAAGTGCAGGACGTCGCCGAGTTCATTCCCGAGGCCGTGTATCTGTCGCTGGAGAGATACGAGGAGCTGCGCAGCCGCATTCAAGCCCTGGAACAGCAGCTCAAGGCCGACAAGGCGACCACGCACTCGTGCCGATTGACGGGCAAGCTGGACGGCGATTACGTCGCGCTCAAGGCGGAGTTCACCTTCTCGACCCAGCAGCCGAACGCGCGGGTGGTCCTCGGCTTGCAAGGCGCGCATCTGGTCGACGAAGGCGACCTGGACAAGGCCGTGGCGCAGCTCGACTACGGCGACGACGGTTTCGTGGTGCGCGTGCCCAAGGAAGGGACCCACCAGCTCAAGTTGAACCTCAAGGCGCCCGTCGCCGTCAAGAAGACGCTCGGATTGACGGGGCCCGAGCGCGGCTTGGACCTGGGATTGCCGGGAGCGCTGGTCACGACCTTGAGTCTGGAACTTCCGCCGGCCGTGAAGAACCTGCGCGTCAACGATGCCGTTAAAACCACCAGGTCGCCGGGCCGCTGGGACATGCCGCTGGGCGCCGCGAAGCAGGTGAACATCGCCTGGAAGGAGCCGCAGGCCGTGGCAAGCGGCCGGCCGTTGCTGGTGCTCGATGTCCAGGCAACGGTCAAGCTCGAAGAAACGTTCGCCCAGATTCACGCGGACCTCGTGGTGGAGGACTGGCGCGGCCAAACCAAGGAATGGCGCCTGCTGCTGCCGCCGGGCGCCGCGCCGACCGTCAAGTCGCTCCCCGCCGGATCGTATCAGTGGACGCCGCCGGATGCGAAGAACCCATGGCATGTCTTGCAACTCAAGGATGCGACGTCGGAGCGCATCACGATCGCGCTGCAAACGAGTGTCCAGCGGCCGACGCCAAGAATGGCGGTCGGCCCGTTTGCGGCGGCGGGCGCATTCCGCCAGCAGGGCAGCGTGCTGGTGCAGGCGGCGCCGGACGCGCTGCGCGGGCAGAGGCTGGTGTTCCACCGCCAGGGCGAGGTAACCCAGCGGGAACTGCCCGCAGCCCAGCCCGGGCTCGAGAACCTGGCGTTGTTCCACTACGTGGTGACGCCGGCGCCCGGAAGCACCGCGACGAAGGCGCCGGTCGAGCTGGAGTTCAAGGCCAGCGGCGGACTGGCGGAAACGCAAACCGATCACACGGTTCGACTCAAAGGCGACGCGGACGTCTGGTACGTCGAGACGACGACGCGCATCCAGGCCAAGTCGCTGGCGGAGATCACGGACTTCCTGGACGTGCAGCTGCCGCGCCAGCGCGTGACCGGACTCGAAGGGTTGCTGGGAATGCCGGGCGTCGCGTTTCCCGCCAGCCTGCCCTGGGCCAGCATGGTCCCCCGCCGCGGCCGCTTGGACTGGGCCGCGCCGGTCGAGTTTCGCTGGGAGGAGGACGGCAGCGAGCTGACGCAGCCCGACGGGGCGCGGCGGGCCCGGCTGCGTTGGTCGCGCCAGAACGCCAAGCAATTCACGCTGACGATCCATGGCAAGTACGCGGCGCCGGCGGGCGCTGACCGCCTGCGGGTCGAGCTGCCGCGGCCCCTGGGAATCCTCGATCGCGGCGGCTCCTTGTCCGTTCACAGTGGGCCGCTGGTCGAATTGCTGAACGGGCCGAACGGCGGCGAGGAGCCGGTTCCCGAGCGGCACCACTGGTTCCGCCAGCTGGAGGCGGCCCCCGCCGCGGTCGATGTGGCCTGGCGGCCGTTTCAACCCCCCTTGGCGGTGGCGGCCGTGGCCAACGTCGTCGTTCACGAGCGCTCCGCGCAGGTTCGACAGCACCTGAGTTTCGTGGTGACGTCCGCCAAAGGCGCGGCTTCGGGCAACTTGCGGTTTCGTGTCCCGGCGGAGCTGAAGCGCGTGCAAGTGGTCTCCGGCGGCAAGCTGCTCGGCGAGCCGATTCCGGAGGAAGGCGCCCTTTGGATCACTCCGTTCGCCGATGTCGTGGGCAAGTGCGAGCTGGTTCTCGAATTCGACGCGCCGGTGCCGGCGGCGGACGAAGCGGACAAACCGGGTCCCCGAGTGTGGACCGTGCCGCTGGTCTGGCCAGAAGGAACGACGCGGCACGACGCCAAGGTCCGAGTGTGGTGCGCTCCCGGCGCCTTCCCGGCGCTGGCGCCTGGAGCGGCCGACTGGCATGAGCGCGGCATCGAACTCGTGCCGGGCCGCGACAGCCTGCCGGCCCTGGTGGTCCAGGGCGTGGGGACGCGCGTGCCCTTGACCATGCAGTTGCGACCGGCGTCGCAAGGCGCCCTGGCGCCGCTCCTGTGCGATCGCACGCTGATGCAGGTCCACGTCGACGACAGCGGCAACCAGTTCTACCGAGCTCGCTTCCTGGTGCGGAAGCTGGCGGCGCGGCAGTTGACCGTGGAACTCCCGGTCCCCGTGCGCGGCCGCGATTCCGGGTTGCTGGCCGTCCGCTTCGGCGCGGATAAACAGGAGAAAGTCCTGCCGTGGAACGATCCGGTGTGGAACGTGGCCGCCATCGATTTGCCCCACGACCTGCCGAGTCTCCACAACCAGCCCGTGTTTCTGGAGCTGGAATACAAGCTGTTGGCTTCGCAGATCGAAGGTAAGTACCTGGGCCGAACCCTTCTCCACCCCCCGAAGTGGCACGGCGAGGTGTTGCCCGGCACGGTCCGCTGGCAGGTGGATTTGCCCGCCGATCATGTCGCCGTGGTCGCGGGAACGGGCGCGGTCCTCGACTATCGCTGGGCGCTGCAGGGGTGGCTGCTGGCCCCGGAAGCGAGTGTCACCAGCGGCGATCTCGAAGCGTGGCTCACCGGCCGCGAGGACGGCGAGGCGACGCCGGTCGGGATGAGCTACTGGCGTCCGGGCTTGACCGTGCAGCGGCTCTTCCACCTGCCGCGGCCCTGGTGGTTGCTGGCGTGTTCCGGCCTGGTGCTGGCGGTCGGGTTGGCGATGTACCTCGTCCCGTTGGGCCGGGCATTGCTCTGGTTGCTCGGCGCCGCGCTTTGCGTGGGGGTCGTCGGCGCGGCGTTGTTGTGGCCGGCGCTGTTGCCCGCCGTGCTGTACGGCGCCGAGCCGGGGCTGGCGGTGCTGACCGTCTTGCTCGGTTTGCAATGGTTCATGCAAGAGCGCTATCGCCGGCAGATCGTGGTCATGCCGGGGTTTGCACGGCTGCCGACGGGATCGTCCGTGACACGGCCCGGCCCGGCCCGGCCCCGCGAACCTTCGACGATCGATGCGCCCGCTCCATCCGTTGCCTCGTCCAGCAGCTCCGCCAAATAACGTCATGACCATGCTCCGGCCGCTATCCCTGTCGAGTTTGCCGATCGTCTTCCTGGTCGGCTGCGCGCCGATTGGCTGGACGGTTGTTGGGTGGGCCCAAACGCAGCCCGTCGCCAATCCATTCCCCTTGCGCCGCGTCGTCATCCCGCTCGAGCGCGTCACCGACGAGCTGCAACGTTCCGGAACGCTCGTGCAATTGCCGCGCGACGACTTCGAGGCCCGGCTGCGGCGGGCTGTCGCGGCGCACGACGCGGCCCAGCGGCAGCCGCGCTTGACCAAGGCGGTCTACACGGCCGAGCTCGTCGGCGCGACCTTGACCAACGGCAGCGGCCAATGGACCGTCCGGCACGCCGGTCGGGCCGGAGGCATCTTGCCGGTTCCCGCGTTCAACCTGGCGTTGAGCAAGATGAACGTGGGGACCGGCGACGCGGTCCTGGGCGACCTGGACGGCAAGAGCCTCGGCTTGTGGGTGGATCAGCCCGGCCAGCACACGGTGTATTTCGATTGGTCGGCGCGCGGTCAGGCGCTCGTGAACGGGCTGGGCTTCGACCTGCGCGTGCCCGCATGTCCGATGACGATCTTCGAAATCAAGCTCCCCGCGGATCATTCGCTGACCCTGGGCAAGGGCGCCGGCATGCTGGTGGGCCCGCTGGCCGCGGAGCTGCCGGGTCAGCGCCTGTGGCGCATCCAGGCGACCGGCCGTTCGCAGATCGATTTTCTCATCCGCAAGAGCAGCGTGGCGGCCGGGGCGCAGCCGGTGTTCACCGTCATCGACACCCGGCAAGAACTGGTCGCGGGGACCGTGCTCGCGGACTTCGACGTGAACATCGAATCCGTCCAGGCGGCGTTGACCGACCTGACCTTCGAGCACGATCCGGCGCTGCAACCCTACGACGTTTCGGTGCGTCAGGCGGAGCTGAAGAGCTGGGACCTGTCGCCGCCGGCGACCGGGGCCAAGGGGAAAACGGCGGCGCTGCTGGTCCGCCTGCGCCAGCCGAAACTGGGGTCGTTCCAGGTGCGGATTCGTTGCCTGGCGGCGCGCTCCTTCGCGCAGGAATGGACCAGCCCGGCCTTGCGGTTGCGCCAGGCCTTGCCGCGCGGCGAGACGCTGCAGCTCGTTGTGCCCGGGGCCCAGCCAGTCGACCGCTGGGATGCCGGTCAGTTTCGGCTGGTGCGCACGCGCTCCGAGAAAGACGGCGGCCAGACGCTGACGCTCGTGGACACCGATCCGGAAGCGGCGGCGCCGCGCCGTCCGCGCCTCACGCTGACGTCCACGACATCGGATCTGCACGTCCGGCAGCGGACGCGCTGGCACATCGCGACGACGGGCATGACGTTGACGACGGAGCTGGCATGTCAGGTGCATCGCGGGCAGCAGTTTCAGCTCGGCGTGAAATTGCCGGGGGGCGGCTGGCGGGTCGATGACGTCAGCGCCGAGCCGAAAGAGGCCGTGCGCACGTGGACGACGACGGGCACGCTGCTCACGATCGATCTGCAGCGAGCGCTGGATTCGCGCAATCCCGCCAAGCTCAGCGTGCGGCTGCGGGCGCCCCGTGCTCCAGCCGGCGCGGCAGCGCAACCCATACCCATTCCGGATGTGGAGCCGCTGGGGGCGGCGTCGCGGCACACGACGTATGCGGTTCACGTGGAGCCGTCGTTGCACGCGTCGCTGATGGGCGCTTCGGCTCCAGCCGCGCTTCCCGATGCCGCGCAGCTTCGCTCCGAGAGCCCGCCGTGGTTCGTGTTTGATTATCGCAACCAATCACTGACCGGCGCGCTGCTGGTGCGCGGTCCGCGGCCGGCGGTGGACGCGCGTCTGCAGCAACGCGTGTCGCTGTATCGGGATCGCGGCGACATCGAAGCGCGCCTGGACGTGGAGCCGGTGGCCGGGCGGATGTCGCACCTGGACCTGCTGCTGTCGGCCGGGGTGCACGGCGACTGGAGCGTGGCCGGCGTGGGGAGCGCGGCCCTGCCGCGCTTGGAGCGAAATCATGCCGCGGAGGCGCTGGCGGCGCTGCTGGCGCTCGGAAGCCGCCACGGGCCGGAGGGTTTCTTGACTCTGGCGCAGGCGCCGCGCGCCCAACGATGGCGGCTGCTGCTCGATGAGCCGCTGTCGCACAAAACCACGGTGCTGCTGCGGGGTTCGTTCCGCCCCGAGCCAGGCCGCTTGGTTACGCCCATCGTGGCATTGCCCGGCGGTTTCTGGCCGATTCCGCAGTACGGCGCCGGTCTGGCCACGGCTGCGGTGGGATTGCGCTGGGACATTCCGCTGGCCACCGTGTTGCACGCCGAGCACAGCGACTCGGAAGTCGTCATCCAGTCGGCAGGTTTGGAACTGACTCGGTCGGCGTGGCACGGGATCAAGCCGCATGCCGGCGCCGGCGGTTCGGCGGCGCGGGTCTATCGAGCCGATGACAATGCGGCGCTGTCCGCGTTGACCGTGTGGACCACCCCCCGCGCCGGCGCCGGCGAGTGGGGGCCGGTGTTTGACGATGCGACGCTCACGACCTACGTGGATCGCGGCGGCGAGTGCCTGCACCACTTTCGATTCCGCGTGGTCCGCTGGTCGAAACCCGAATTGCCGATCGCGTTGCCTTGGCCGGCGCGACGCGTGCTGGCCGTCCGGCTCGACGGCCAATGGCTCGATCGTGTGGCGCACGAATCGGGCGCCGACGCGATCCAGCTGCGGTTGCCGATGTCGCTGGACGGCAACGGCCACTGGTTCGACCTGCTGTTCTCGTCGGAAGCTGTTGCCGCCGCCGGTCCGTTGGCGCTTGACGCCACGGCGCCGATGCCGCGGTTGCCGGCGCCTCCCGTGCGGCAGCGCCGCGCCTGGCGGCTGGCGCCCGGCCTGGCGCCGTTGCATCAGGAAGGCCTGGCGTCGTTGCACCAGGGCCTGGGATCGCCGGCGGCGCGGCTGCGGGCGTTCTGGCACAGCGGCGGTTCGCTCCTCGACGCGGCGATTCCCGCGGCCGGGGATGAGTGGCGCGTGCCGCAGCGCCGGCTGCTGCTGGACGCCGAAGCGCGGCTGCGGCAGAAATCGGCACGCGAACGCACGCTGGGCGAGGCCCTGGAGCAACTGCTGTTCGAAGGCCTCAAGGAACAGACGCCCGTGGTCATCGATCAGCGGGCGTTGCTGAATGCCGGCATCGGCCCCGACACGAAATTGCCAGGGGGCGCCGCCGCGGCCGGACGCCCGTTCTGGGAGCTGGCGGGCCTGGTCTATGTGCCGGCGCCCGCCGCCCCGGTCTTGACGACACGTCAACAGGGGCACGAATGGGAATGGTCCGGTGCGCGGCATGGACGTTTCGACAGCACCGTGGCCGAGGCGGTTGCCCACGGACAGGACGCACTGGGCCAACTGTGCCGCGCCGATGTTTGGCTGCGCTGCGAATCCGCGTCGAACGGACCGTCGTCCGCCGCGTTGCCGCCCATGGCCGACCGGTTCGCGCAAGGTTGGACGGAATGGACGGCCGCCGCCGGCGCGACGGAATCGTCGCTCCGGGTGGTCAGTCTGGCGACCGTGCGCGTCGCCGGCGTCGTGGGCGCCTGCGTGCTGTTGCTGGTGCTCGTCCCGGTGCGCGGGCGGCTGTCGTCGGCCAACCGGTTGAGGCTGACCATCCTGCTGCTCGTCGTCATGGTCTTTGGGCTGTTCTCGCTGCCGGCGACGCTCGCCGAGTTGGCCATGTGGCCGGCAGTCTTGCTCGTCGTGCTGCTGCTGTGGGAATATCCGCGTTTCTTGCATTCGGCCCGCGCCCATGCCGGACGGCGGTCGACTCAGCTCCCCAGGGTGATGGCCGGCGCCGTGGCGCTGTTGACGGCCGCCGGCGGCTGGCACGCGTGGGCCCAGACCGATCCGCCCGAAATCTACACGGTGTACTATGCCGACGCTGGGCCGAACCGCATGCTCGCGTTCGTGAGGCCGGAGCTGCTGGAGCGTTTCGAGGAATGGGAGCAGCGGGCCGCACAGCCGGCGCAGGGC
The DNA here is from genome assembly GCA_022616435.1 of Gemmataceae bacterium. Taxonomy (GTDB): domain Bacteria; phylum Planctomycetota; class Planctomycetia; order Gemmatales; family Gemmataceae; genus JAKEET01. Next base: position 49,948 of record JAKEET010000082.1, on the reverse strand, counting down.
GCCGTCTTGATCGGCGCCCGTTATCAAGGCAAGTGGCAGAACGCGGCCAGCGACATCCAGGCCCACTTCGATTTGTTCAACTTCTCCGACCAGGCGACGGCGCACATACCGCTGGGCGGGGTCGATTTGAAAGAAGGCGCGTTCCTGGACGGGGCCCCGGTGTTTCCGACGGCGGCGCCCGGCAAGCTTGGCTTTCAGGTTCCGGTTCGAGGCAAGGGCTGGCATCGGTTGACGCTGAACATGTCGGTGGGCCATCAGGCCGCCGGCGACTATCACGAGGCGCGCGCGGCCATTCCCGCATTGGCCCTGACGCACCTGGAATGGCAAGCGCCGGCCGCGTTGATGAACCTGCAAGTGCTGCGGCCGGCAGGGAACACGCGGTTGACCTCAACTGGGTCGGGCACGACACAGGAGCTGCGCGTGCACGGCGGCCGCGACACGAGCCTGCACGTGCGCTGGCAAAGCCCCGGCCTCACGCCGCCCGCGGCGGAGCACGAGGTTCGCGAACATTACTACTGGGAACTGGATCCGCGAGCGCCGGCGCTCACCGCCGTGCTGGCGTACACGCCGGCGCGCGGGAACCTGACGCGCCTGGAGATGGCCTTGCCAGAACGGATCGAGGTGCGCGGCGTCGAGGCCAGCGCCGGCGGCGCCGCGTTGCCGCTGGCCAAGTGGCAGGTGCGCGGCGACGGTGGGCCGCGCCGGCTGGCGGTCGAGCTGGCCGCTCCGGCCGCGGGCCCGTTTGCGGTCCAGGTGCGCATGGCGCCGCGCGGCCCGCTGCTGGACAACAACATCAGCTTGCGGCTGCCGACGCCGTTGCAAGCCAAGCGGCTCGAGGGAGTGCTGGCCTATCGGCTCGAAGGCTGGGAAACCACCGACAAGGTCAAGAATCTGAGCGTTACGGGGTTGCCGCCCGCGACCTTTGCCGGCATCTGGGCACGGAGCGGCGGCCGTGACGCGGTGGCGCCGACCCGCGCGTACAGCTTTCGCGCCGCCGCCAACGCCAGCCTGGATCTGACCCTGCAACCCGACAGGCCCAACGTCCGCCTGGACCTCGACTGGCTCGTCCAGCCGGCGCGGGCCGAGCTGCAAGCTCAGGCGACCTGGGCGAGCCGCCGTGAGATGCTGACCGCCGACCTCGCCTTGCCCGCCGGACTCAAGGTGGAAGACGTGCGCGGCGTCAACGTGCACCACTGGACGGTTCACCAGCAATCCTTGCGCGTGTGGCTGGACAAGCCGAGCGATCGGCTGTCGGTCGGCATTGCCGGCGCCATCGATCGGCCACTCAAGAAGCAACGATTCGTCTTGCCGGCGGTGAAGGCGGCGCCCGCACAGACGACGACCACCGTGCAGGTTCGTGCTGCGGCCGGATGGACGATCCGCCCCGAAAAACTGTCTCAGCTGACTCCCTTGCCCGAGGCGCCCGACACTCGTTTTCAAGCCGCGCAAACGAACTATCAAGGCACATTCGTGCTGCGTGCCAGCCCTGTGGCGCCGGCTTTCCGAACGCTGACCGCGCTGGAGCCGCGCGGCGGCCAGGTGACCGTGACTGCCTCGCTGCACGGCTGGCTGCCGCCCGGCGCCGTGCCGGAGCTGACGGTGCGATTGGGCCCTTGGTCCGACGCGGTGCCACAGCTCGAATTGTCGATGCCGGCGGTCCGCCAGCACCATCGCCGGCTGGACCGCGAGCACATTTGGCAATTCCAGTTCGCCCCGGGCGGCGCGCGGCCGGTGTCGATCAAGCTCCGCGGCAGCGTCGAACCCGGCGCCGCCCTCGTCGTGCCGCGCATCGCCATCGATGGCGCCGCGATCCTCGATCAGCAAATCACCTGGCCGTCAGGCGCACTGGCCATCCGCGACATCCGTGGACTGAAGGAGCTGAAGAACGCCGGTCCGATGACGCGGCATGGCCTGGCCGCCTTTGCGCAAGGCAAGCCGCCGAGCACCTGGGTGGTGGACGATCCCAAGTGGCACTGCGCGCTGGCGGCGCCCGCGACTCAGGCGGCGCGGCCGGGCAAGGTGTTGCTCGCGGAACAGCAAGCACATCCCGACGGCGCCGGCCGCTGGCTCCACCAGGCCGATTGGTTGCTCCTGGCCCGCGAGCTGCGCGAATTGCGCCTGGACTTGCCGGCCGGCGCTGCCCCGATCGCGGCGTTCGTGGACGGACACGCGGTGTTGCCGCGCTCGGTGGCGGCGGGCGGCGTGGAGATCCCGTTGCCGGCGCCATCCGGGTTGTATCAGGTCCGGCTGCTGTGGCGCTTTCCGGCGACTGGAGAGCAGCGCTGGCGTCCCGTGCTGGCGGCGCCGACGCTTGCCGACGTCGAACCTGCCGAGGTGCACGGCACGGCGACGGCGCCGCTGGACCTGGCGCCGCCGGAATCGGCGGCGGGCGTCCCGGACGGAGACGTCCGACGCCTGGCGGCGGTGGCCCAGGCGTCGATCGCGTCCGCCGATTATTGGGCCAAGAACGCGTCGCCGGAGGGCGCCGCCGCGCCGCTCTTGGCCTGGCAGCATCACGCTCAGCAGGCGCTGCGCCATCTCGAATATCAGGCGCTGTTGCACAATGACCTCGCGGCCCGCGAGGCGGCGGTAAGGATGCGAAAGACCTTCATTCCGCCCAGGCAGGACGTGGCGACGAAGGGGCCCGACAACACGGTGGTCTGGTCCGCGACGCGCTCCGACCAGGGGTTGCCGTTCTACTGGACCGGCGCCGCGCCTGCGATCGAGCTGCAAGCGGCGGCGCCCGTCGGATTCGTGCCGTGGTGGTCGCGCGAAACCGTCGTGCTCATCGTCATTGGGATCTTCTGCCTGTCGTGGCTGCCGCACGGCTTGACGTGGTTCGTTCGGCTCTGGCCCGAGCAACTGGCGGGACTGGCCGCGCTCGGCTGGCTGCTGTGGGGCCCCAGCGTCGTGGCCGTCGCGCTCGTGGCCATCGCCGCCCTGGGACGGCTGATCGGACTCTTGATCTGGATTCGGCGCATGACGCTGGAGCCACACGGGTGAGCAGTCGTGCCGGCTCAGGTCGCGGGCGCGCTCGCCAGCTTCGCCTCGATGAGTCCGCGCAACAGCGTGCGATGGCAGTGGGCTTCATCGGTGCACGCCGACGAGCACAAGAGCGTGATCGTCTTGCCTTCGGCGACCAGCTTCGCCAGCTCGTCGATCAACTCATCCTGGGCCTTCATTTCCTCCAGGTAGCGCTCGCGGTATTGTTCCCAGCTGATCGCCGGACCGTTCTTGCCGTAGAAGTCGGCGTGCAGTTGCTTGCTGGGCGCCAGCTCCGAGCACCAGCCGTCCCAGGTTTCGTCCTTCTTCTTGACGCCGCGCGGCCGGTAGCGGCAGATCAGCAATCGGTAGCCGTCGTCCTTGGCGGCCTCGTCGTTCCAGCGTTTGGTTCTGAGGGGCATTGACGTCTCCGTCGGGCGAAGCCATCGCCGCGCGCGGCGACGCCACTATGAATGATAGGGTCCCCTTTGCGAAAGGACGAATCATGCCGCGTCGCGCTGTGCTGGTGGTTGCGTTGCTCACGGTCGTTGCCCCGGTTGCGGCCCAGAACGTCAAGCCGCGGCCGATGCAGGTGGACGACCTGTTTCGCTTCAAGCGCCTGTCCGATCCACAGGTGAGCCCGGACGGCAAGTGGGTCGTCTACGTCCAGGGCGTCGTCGATCTGGAAGGCAACCGTGTCTCGAACAACCTGTGGATCGCATCCACCAGTCCCACAGGGATTCCCGAGCCCAAGCAATTGACCGCCACCACCAAGAGCGATCGCCATCCGCGCTGGCGCCCGGACGGCAAGCACATCCTCTTCGAATCCAGCCGGAGCGGATCGAGCCAGCTCTGGATCATCGCGGTCGACGGCGGCGAGCCCCAGCAGCTCACCACGCTCAGCACCGGCGCCTCGACCGGGATCTGGTCGCGCGACGGCAAGCAAATCGCGTTCGTCTCCGCGGTGTGGCCCGAGCATTCGGAGAAACCCTTTGCCGAAAGCGACGCCCTCAACAAGAAGCGCATCGAGGCCGCCGCGAAGAACCCGGTCAAGGCCAAGGTCTTCAAGCGGCTCTTCTTCCGCCACTGGGACGAGTACGTCGAGGACAAGCGGCAGCATTTGTTCGTGATGAGTTTCGAGGGCGGCAAGGCCGGCGAGCCGCGCGACGTCACGCCGGGCGATCGCGACGCGTATCCGACGTCGATGACCTTTGCAGTCGGCGACGATTTCACGTTCAGCCCCGACGGCAAACACCTGTATTTCACCGCGGTCCCAGCGACGGACGAGGCCTGGAGCACCAATCACGACGTCTGCCGCGTGCCCACGACCGGCGCAACCGGAGCATGGGAATGCTTGACGGCCAAGAACCCGGCCGCGGACGGCGCTCCGCGGTTTTCACCCGACGGCCGATGGCTGGCCTATCGCGCCCAGCGCCGCGCCGGCTTCGAAGCCGATCGCTGGGAAATCATGGTGATGCCGGCCAAGGGCGGTCCGGCGCGGAGCGTGACGGCGGACTTCGGCGGCTCGGTGGACGGTTTCATCTGGCGGCCCGATTCCACGATCATCTATTTCGCCTCCGAGGATCGCGGCAAGACGTCCTATTTCTCGGTGAGCATCGAAGACGTCAAGCCGCGGCCGACCTTCATCAACCAGCACACCAACGGCTCACTGTCGTTCAGCCGCGATGGCGAGATCATCGCATTCACGCGCGCCGCGCTGCGCCACCCCAATGAGGTGTTCGTCAGTCGAAAGCGCGCTAACGATTATCAGGTGTTCAACGCCAGCCGGGCCAATGACAATCGGAAAGAACTCGACCTGCCGCGGCCGGAGTCGGTGACGGTCGCCGGCGCCGGCGGCACGCCGATGCAGATGTGGATCCTGAAGCCGCCCGGCTTCGACCCGGCCAAGAAGTGGCCGCTCGCGTTTCTCGTCCACGGCGGACCGCAGGGCGCCTGGGGCGACGCCTGGAGCTTCCGCTGGAACCCGCAAGCCTGGGCGGCCCAGGGCTACGTCGTCGCCCTGCCCAATCCGCGCGGCAGCACCGGCTTCGGGCAGAAGTACGTGGACGAGATCAGCGGCGACTGGGGCGGCAAGTGCTACGAGGATTTGATGGCGGGACTTGCGTATCTCGAAAAACAGCCGTGGATCGACAACCAGCGCATGGCCGCGGCGGGGGCGTCGTTCGGCGGCTACATGATGAACTGGTTCGCCGTCAACACCGGCAAGTTCAAGACGCTGATCAGTCACTGCGGCGTGTGGAACTTCGAGAGCATGTACGCCCTGACGGAGGAGCTTTGGTTCGACGAGTGGGAGCACGGCGGGCCGCCCTGGGGCAAGAACCGCCACAGTTACGAGAAGCACTCGCCGCACCGCTTCGCCGCCAACCTGGGCAAGTTCAAGACGCCGATGCTGATCATCCACAACGATCTCGATTTCCGCGTTCCGGTCAGCGAGGGCATCCAGGTGTTCACGACGTTGCAGCGCCAGGGCGTGCCGTCGCGCTTCATCAACTTCCCCGACGAAGGCCACTGGGTGCTGAAGCCGCGCAACAGCCAGTACTGGCATCGCGAAGTGTTCGATTGGCTGACGAAGCACGTGCGGCCCGGCGCGGAGTGACTCCGCCACGCGCCGCATGCACTTGCGATTCCATCGGCCGCTCGCAATGATGATGGTGATTGAGAACTTGTTGACGGAGCATGTCTGATGGCAAATCCATTTCCCGGCATGGATCCCTACCTGGAGGGCGACCTGTGGATGTCGGTCCATACGGACCTTTGCGCCGAGATTGCCCGGCAACTGGCGCCGAAGGTGCGCCCGAAGTACAAGGTCCTGAGCACACGGCGCGTCGTGTTGGCCCCGCCCAACGAAAGTGAGAGAAATGGCGAGAGTGAGCGAATCGGCGGCCATCGGTTTCCAGATGTTGGCATCTTGACGGCCGCACAACCAAGCGAAGGCGCCCGGACCGGTGTGGCCACGGCGCCGTTGATCTTGCCCGCTGCGCTTCCCGAGCCGATTCCGCATGTCAGCGTTGAGATTCGAGACGTGGCCCGGCGGAGTTTGGTGACGTGCATCGAGGTGTTGTCGCCGACGAACAAGACCGGCCCCGGCCGCGAAGAGTATGCGGGAAATCGCTTTGAGGTGTTGTCCAGCTCAGCCCATCTTCTGGAGATTGATCTGCTGCGCGCCGGGACACGATTCGCAACGGCCACACCGCCGCCGCCGGCCGCGTATTTTGTGTTCTTGAACCGAGTCGAGCGTCGTCACGAGGTGGAAACCTGGCCGATCCCCCTGGCAGCGCGGCTTCCAGAAGTAGCCGTGCCTCTCTTGCCCGGCGATGCGGATGCCGTGCTTGATCTCCAAGCAGCGCTGACGACCGTGTACGACATCCTTGGTTACGACGACTTGATTGACTACCGGCTGCCGCCCCCGGGGCCGCTGACTCCGGAGGAAGCGAGCTGGATCGATGAACAACTCCGCCGAGCCGGGCGGCGGCCGGCGTAGCGCACGTTGCAATGCGTTTCTTCCCATCTGGCTCAATCCGTGAACAGCGCCTCGACGTAGGCATCCGGATTGAACACCTCCAAATCCTCCGGCTTCTCGCCGACGCCGACGAACTTCACCGGCAGGTTCAGCTTTTGCTTGACGCCGAAGATGGCGCCCCCCTTGGCGGTGCCGTCGAGCTTGGCCAGGATGATGCCGGAGCACTGCACGGCCTTCTTGAACATCTCCGCCTGGACGATGGCGTTCTGGCCGGCGGTGGCGTCGAGCACCAGGAACACTTCGTGCGGGGCGCCGGGGATGGGCTTGCCGACGACCTTGTGAATCTTCTCCAGCTCGCGCATCAGGTGCGGCTGGGTGTGCAGCCGGCCGGCGGTGTCCACGATCACCACGTCGAAGCCCCGCGCCTTGGCCTTCTCGCAGGCGTCGTGGGCGACGCTGGCCGGGTCGTGGCCTGGCTGGCTCTTGACGATGTCCACCCCCAGCCGCTGGCTCCAGATCGTGAGCTGCTCGACGGCCGCCGCTCGGAACGTGTCGCAGGCGGCGACGATGACTTTCTTGTTCTGATCCTGGCAGTATTTCGCGAGTTTCGCGATCGACGTCGTCTTGCCCGAGCCGTTGACCCCCGCGATCATGATGACCGTCGGTCCGCCCGGCGCGAAGCGGATGCCCGATTCCGGGGCCGTGAGGAGCTGCTTGAGCCGCTCCTTCACGAAGGTTTGCACGTCGCCGGTGATCTCCTTGTCCTGAAAGGCGACCCGCACATCCTGGACGATCTGCTGGGTCGCGAAGGTGCCGACGTCGGCGAGGTACAGGCGTTTTTCCAGCTCATCGAGGAACTTCTGATCGACGCGGCCCGTCCAGCGAAACAACTCGGCGACGCTGCCGAACAGGCTGCGCGTCTTGGCCAGCCCCTGCTTGATCTTCTTGAAGATGTCCCACAAACCCATGAATTGCCTCGACGATGGCGTAGGACAGGACTCCGCTCCTGTCCGACTGTCGTGTCCTACCGGGACAGGAGCGGAGTCCTGTCCTACCGGGACAGGAGCGGAGTCCTGTCCTACGGTTGGAGCCGCCGCAACGTTTCCAGCTCCGCCGGTGTCACGCTGCAGCTTCCCAGCGTGCGGCGCGGTTCGTCCGGGCCGTGACAATCGCTGCCGCCCGTCACCGCCATGCCGAGCTGCCGGGCCCAGCCGCGCAGCTCGCGGCCCCGTCGCGCGGTAGAGCCCGGATAGTCAACCTCGACGGCCTGAATCCCGAGCCGTTGCAGGCCGGCCAGCGCGTCGGTGCAGGCATCATAGGGCGGATGCGCCCAGGCCGCAACGCCGCCCGCTTGCCGCACGAGCGCCGCGGCCACGGCCACCGGCAGCCGCTGTTTCGGGACCGCGACCCGGCCGCCGTCGCCCAGCCACCGCTGAAACGCCTCGCGCACGTTGGCGGCCTTGCGTGCCTTGACCAGCAGCTCCGCGATGTGACGCCGGCCCAACGTCGTGCCTTCGTGAACCGATGAGATGGGGTCGCGCTCAACCGCGACGCCCAGAGCGCGCAGCCGCTCGATCATCTCGTGAAAGCGTTCGGCTCGACGCGCCTGAAGCTCAGCCAGCGCCTGCGTCAGCGGCGCGTCGTCGAGCCGCACGAAGTAGCCGAGCACATGCAGCTCCCGTCCCTGATATTCGGCAGTGATCTCGACGCCGGGGATGATTTCCAGCCCATCCGTCGCAGCCTTCTGGGCGGCGGCAATCCCGGCCAGCGTGTCGTGGTCCGTGATGGCGACGGCCGCGAGGCCGCTGCGCCGGGCGAGCTCGACGACTTGTGCCGGGCGATACGTGCCGTCGCTGAACGTGGTGTGGATGTGGAGATCGACGCGGCCATGGCTGCGCGGGCGGGCCAGCGTTTGACAGAGGCTCGTGAACGGTTGGCGGGACGGCATGATTTCACGCGCCACTTCCGGAGTCGGCGGAGACTTCGGAAGTCTGGGTGGGGGCGGCCGCCTCGCGCCGCAGCCGGTCGAGGACGCCGTTGACGAACGCCGGCGAGTCGGCGGTGCCGAAGCGCCGCGCCAGCTCGATGACTTCGTCGAGGATGACGGCCGGCGGGGTCTCTTTCTGGATCAGCAACTCGAATGCGCCCAGCCGCAGGAGATTGCGATCGACGGTCGGCATCCGCGGCAGCCGCCAGTTCTCGGCGGCGGCGGCGAGCTTCTGGTCGATGTCGGCGCGATGGGCCGCCACGCCGTCCACCAGGGCCAGGCAGAACGTCTGCAGCGCTTCGTCACGGAGGCGGTCCGCCGCGAACCGCTCGACGTCGGCGCGCTGCAAGGCCGGGTTGTGATCGCGCTGAAACAGCAGTTGCAGAGCGACTTCGCGCGCGCGGGTGCGTCGGGTCATGAGGTCCTTCTTTCTGTCCGCAGCATCCATGTTAGCGAATCGCCGCCGAAACGTCCGCGACCGTTCCGGATGCGCGAAGGATCGTGTACACTGAGACTTCCGAAGTCTCGAAGAGAAAGTCTGGAGAACGCGTCTTGAAAATCGTCGCGCTCAGCGATCTGCACGGCTTTCTTCCCGATCATATCCCGGCCTGCGATTTGTTGTTGCTGGCTGGCGACCTGTGTCCCATCGAGAATCACGCCCACGATTTCCAGGCCGAGTGGCTGGACACCGCCTTTCGCCGCTGGCTGCAACGGCTGCCGGCGCGGCAGGTGATCGGCATCGCCGGCAATCACGACCTGATCTTCGAGCAGGCGCCCGAGCTGCTGCCGGCCGGGCTGCCGTGGCACTATCTGCAAGACTCCGGCACGACCTGGCAGGACATCAAGATCTGGGGGACGCCGTGGCAGCCGTGGTTTTTCGACTGGGCCTTCAACGGCACGCCGGAGCGGCTGCAGGCGATCTGGTCACGCATCCCGGACGACACCGACCTCTTGATCGTGCACGGCCCGCCGCGCGGCTACGGCGACGGCGTGCCGTCGCGCCACGGCATCCGCTCCACCGGCTGCCCCCATTTGCTCGAACGGATCATCGACGTGGCGCCGCGCCTGGTGGTGTTCGGCCACATCCACGAAGGCCGCGGCCAATGGACGGTCGGCCGCTCCACGCTGGCCAACGTGACGATCTTGAACGAAGAGTATGAGCCGGTGCACGCGCCGTGGTCGTTCGAGTGGTGAATACGAGGGAGCGGAATTCTTGCGAATCCCGCTACGAACCGACCGGACTTGCCGCCGGGGCAGGCTCGTTGGCAAAGACCTTCCGGTACGTCTCGTCGGCGTCCGGGCCAAGCCGCGCCGTCATCTGTCGATACGCCTCGCGGCGATAGCCCCACCCGTAGCGCGAGCGCGGGACTTGTTCCAGCCAGTCATACAGGTGAACGCGGCACAGGTCGTCGAAATCCTGCCGGTTCAGCGTCACCTGGTCGCCGGTGATGCGGTCGCGGAATGTGTAGCTGTCGCCGGATTGCCCGAGCGCCTCGTCGAAGGTCTCGCGCTGCATCGCGCAGTTGAGATAGGCCAGCCGTTCGGCCCGCTCGCCGATCATGCCGCGAATCTCGGCGCGGCTTTCCAGGGGCAGCTTGAAGCCCTGAAACTTCTGCGTGCCGTAGATCGAATGAAACATGCCGGCCTGGCACACCTCCTCCTCGCAACCAGCGTCCTTCATGAGGCGGTACACCGCCAGCAAATGGCCGAGGTAGTTCTTCTGCGTGTGCTCGACCTGGTCGATCCCCAGATCGCCCAGGTACTGCGCCAGTTGCTTGTAGGTTTGGCTCACGGATGCGTCTCCCGATTCAAGCGTCCTACGGCTGTTCTCGAAACGCGAACAGGTGGCCGGCGGTGCGGACGTAGATCACGCCGTCCGCCAGCGCCGGCGTGGCGCCGATCGATTCGCCGAGGTCATTCTCGGCCAGCGCCTCGAAGCGCGGGCCGGCGTTCAGCACCACCACGCTGCCGCTGTCCGAGGCGATGTACACCTTGCCGTCGCCGGCCACGGGCGAGGCGTAGTACATGCCGTCGGGGCCGAGGCGGGCCGGGGCGAAGACTTCCTTGCCGGTCTTGGCGTCGAGGCAGGTGAGCACGCCGCCGTTGCGGATCAGGTACAGCCGCCCCCGGTAATAGAGCGGCGACGGCACTTCCGGGATGCCGCGCCGGGCCTGCCAGGCCACGTGCGTGTCGCTGATGTCGTTGGCGCCGCCCGGCCGGATCGCCAGCAGCGAATTGTTGAACGGCGTTTCCTCCATCGCACGCCATTCCTTGCCGTCGATCTGTCCGTCGCCGTTCTTGTCGAACAGCCAGTACATCTGGTGTAAGCGGATCTCGCCGACGCCCTCCTTGCCGCCCCGCTCGAAAATCTTCACGTCGGTCGGCGCTTCCTGGCGGGACAGCCGGCCGTCGCCGTTCTTGTCATGTCGCTTCAGGAGTGCGGCGAACGTCGGCAGCTTCATCCGCAGGTCCGGGTCGCCGCCGGGAAGATGGCTGGCCACGAACAGCAACCCGTCCCCCTCGGTCGCCGAGGTGTTCGCCTCCGGCGACAGGCCCGGCACCCACCAGCGCTTGGCGCCGCCGTTGAGATCGTACGCCAGAAGCCCGCCCCGGCCGGGGACGATCACCTCGGTGTGTGCGCCGTTCTTCCACAGGTAGGGGGCCGGGTACAGCGACGGAAACGGCGGCTGCGGCGTCGTCCACACCGTGTCGCCGGTCTTCTTGTTCACGGCCAAGAGATGAAAGTCTTTGCCCTGTCCGTTGAGCAAGAGCAAGTCGCCGGCAAGGACGGGCGACGTTCCCGTGCCGAATCCGGCGGGCGGCAACGGCAGCCGCCGGCTCCACAGTTCCTTGCCCTTGAAGTCGTAGCAAAGCAGGCCGAACGAACCGAACGAGACGTAGACGCGTTCGCCATCGGTGCACGGGGTCGCGGTCGCGGGGCTGTTGACCTTGTTGACGCGCTCGATGGATTTCGTCGGCGCCGCCCGGCGCCACTGCACGATGCCGCGCTCTCGGTCCAGACAGATGGTCTCGAGCATGGTGCGCGAGGCGTCGTGGGCCGTGACGAAGATGCGATCGCCCCACACCACCGGCGACGACAGGCCGCGCGGCAGCGGCTTCTTCCACAGCAGGTTCTTGTCCGGTCCGAAATGCACCGGCAGCGGCTTGGCGTCGGCGGCGATGCCCCGGCCATCGGGCCCGCGGAACTGGGGCCAGCGGCCGGGGCTTTGGGCCCAGGCGTGCGAACCGCACATGGCAAGGATGGCGAAGGTCAACGAGATTCGCATGGTCGGCGCTCGTGAGACTTCGGAAGTTTACGATGTCAGCGCCGGTCTGCAAGTGCGGAGAGTTTGTGAAAAAATGGGGACAGGCACCGGCAGGGTGCCAAAATCTCCAACGTTTTCGCTGGGTTGGCCGGTGCCAGTCCCCATTTTTCCACAAACTCGGAGTGCTGATCGTGGCCCAGCACGGCGATCCGCGCCGCCGACAGGTCGGCGGCCCATGCCCATTGCGTCGGCAGGGATCGGTAGGTCATGCCCCACACGTTTCGCGGCGTTCCTTGTTCGTGCGATGTTCGGATGGCGTGATACACCGCCGGCCATACTCGCCAGTAGTCGCCGGCGACGTGGGTGCACTGCGCGGGCAAGATCGCGTCGGCCGCGGCCTCGCAGCGTTCGGTCAGGCTGGCGCGCACCGTGGCGAGGGACGGCGTTCCGTAGGTCCAGCCGGTCGCTGCCAGAATGCTCAGCGCGGCAGTGGACGCGGTCAGCCGTCCCCAGCGTCGGGTCGACGCGCTTGCCGCCCGTGTGCGAAACGCCAGCACGATCGCCGCGATCAGTCCGGTCTGCAACGTGAACAGCGCCATGTACACGTAGCGGGGCGAGAAACCGTTGAGCGCTGTCCAGCGGCTGATGGCGGCCAGCGCGAGCAGCGCCATCGCGCCGGCTAGCGTGGACACCAGGACGGCGGCGATGATCCTGCGCCGGCGGCCGGCGGCAACGATGAACGCGGCCGCCGCTGCAATGGCAAGCAAGAGCAGGGCCGATCGATACGCCGGGCCGCTCTGGTGCAGCGTGTTCGATACGAGCGCCGCGCCCGCATCCAGCCAGCGCGCCGCGGGCGCCAGGCGCGTCACCTGCGGATCGCGAAACGGCGCCGAGCGCTCGAGGATGAGGCCGACCGCCGTGCCCGCGAGCACGAGCGCGACGAGCCGGGCCGGAGCGCGGCGCCAGGCCAGACGCTGGCCGGCCCAGCGAGCCGCGATCACGAGGATCAAGGCGGGCCCGACCGCCAGGTTCACCCAGCTGGCGAGCAGCATCATGATGAGCGCGAGGGCCCAGCGCGGCCCGGTGGTCCGGCGCTCCAGGACCAAGAGCGCGCCGAGGCCGAGGGCGAACGACACGCCGTAGGGTTGCGCGAGGAAATAGTCGCAGCGCAGCGGTTCCGCCAGGAAGAGGATCATGCCGGCGCAACTGCCGCACGCCGCCGCAAACCAGGCCTTCGAGCGCACGAAGAAATGCGTCAATAAGCCGATGGCGGCCAGCCCGGAGAAGATCATCAGGCCGTCCTGCACGAGCAGGTTCACGAGCGGATTGTCGAACGGCAGCGCCACGAGCGGCACGAGCATCCCGAAGCGGCTCTGCTCCCAGTAGAACGGTGTCCATTGCTGCAGGCTGACGAGGATGGGAATCAGCGAGTCGCTCGTCTGCCCGAGATGGATGCGCGAGCAATCGATCCACAGCGCCGCGACGGCGCACAGGAGCAGGTAGAGCGGCAACGGTCTGGCGAAGGCCTTGATCATCGTCGGCGGTCGGTGTCAATGTCCAGGACCGCCGTATACCGAATCCCGCGATTTGGCACAAGCGCACCTCAGCGCGGCGTCAGCGTCAACCGATGGGCCGTCACCTCGTCCACTTTCTGGCGTGAGAAGGCCAGCGGAAAGTACCGCGCCTCGGCCCACATCGGCAGCAGGTCGTCGTAGTGCGGGCTGCCGAGCTGGCCCGACTGGCCCGGCGTGCTGGTCGCCAGGCCCTTGTCCCAATCGGCGAGGTCGAAGAGCTGCCGGTAGGACGCGCCGTGGACCTGCTCGAACTTCTCATTGTGGCGCGTGTTGTTCGGCGTGTTCACGTCGCCCGGCCGCTCGACCGGGCCGAGGTTGAAGGCCTTGGCGTACTCGGGGCCGAGCCTCTCCAGCGCGTGATGGAAGGCGGCGGTGTGCAGCTTGCCCCAACGCCATGTGGAATCGTCGCCGAGCAGCTGTTGCGCGCGCCGAACGGCCGTCGCGAACGAATCGATCACGAGAAGGTCGCGTTGATTCTTGGGTTGGTCTCCGAACCAGAGCTCGGTCGGGTTCTCGAGGGCGGCCAGCATCACCGAAATGTTGTTCAGCGACTTGAGGACATCGGCGGTCTCCTTATCCAGGTCCTTGCGTTGATAGAACGCCTGCGATAGCTTCTGTAACGCCATCGCATAGAGCACGGCGACCGATGAGTCGGCCTTCAAGCTGCCATCCCACGCATCCAGCGCCTTCGAATGGCGCTTCAAGATCCCGGCGCCGAACAGATCCGGATTCGATCTCGCTACCTTCAGCAATCCGATGAGCTGCCGCCCCGGCAACGACGTGTTCTCATGCTGAATGCTCTGGAAATCCTCCAGCGTGAACATCTTCTTCTCGTTCAGCCGCTGCTCGATCCGCAGGAAGCGGTGCGGCGGCGCCCATTCGTAGGCGATCTGATGCGGATAGCCCTTCGGCAGGATGTTGTGGTTCGCCGTGGCCAGCCAGTGGCGCGGCGGGTTGAACGATTGCGGCATGTCCTTCACCGGCAGGCAGCCCTGCCAATCATGGTCGCCGGACCAGCCCGGCACGGGGAGCAGGCCGTGGTGTCCCGGCTTCCGCACCGGGATCGCGCCGCCGGCGACCCAGCCGATGTTGCCGTCCACGTCGGCGTACATGAAGTTGAGGCTCGGGATCTTCCAGTGCTCCAGGGCCTTCAGGAACTCCGCGCGAGTGCCGGCCCGGCCCAGCGCCAGTCCGCCGAGGTAAGCCGCCCCGCCGGGATCGCTGCCGGCCCACTTGAGCGCGAAGGCGAGCTGCTTCCGGTCGTCGCGGTGGATCACCGGTCCGTGCCGCGTGAACCGCAGCTCGACCTCCACCGGTTCCGCTTTGCCTTTCACCGAGATCTTCTCGCGGATGATTGTCATCGGAACCCACTGGTCGCCGTCGCGGTACTGCGTGGCGTCGCCGGGGCGAGTCTTCTCGACGAAAATGTCGGCCTGGTCGGTGCCGACGATGGTGATCCCCCAGGCGATGCGTTCATTGTGGCCCAGCGCGATTCCCGGCAGCCCGGGCTCGCCGGCGCCGATGACGTTCCAGCCCGGCGCCTGCAGATGGACGATGTAGCGCAGCGCCGGCATCGCGATGGTCCGATGCGGATCGCTGGCCAGCATCGGCTTGCCGGACGCCGATAGCGAGCCGTCGACGGCCCAGTTGTTGCTCGCCGAAGGCGGCGGTGTGAATTGCAGCGCTTTCGTCGCGGCCTGGTAGCCGGCCAGGATGTCCTTGGTGATGTCCTTGAGGTCCAGCCCCGGCGCCGGCGCGTAGGCCACGGGCGGATCGGTCGGCGCCAGTTGCCGCGCCTTGTCCGCCCCGACTGCCGCGACCAGGCGGGCCCGCGCGATCTCCTGCGAGAAATTGCGCGACATGATGATCCCCGACATGCGCGTGAGGACGTCCTCGGGCTGCCATTTCTTGGGCCGATAGCCGAGGACTTGGAACTCGATCGGCAGCTTGTCGCCCAGGTGGTCGATGTAGGCGTTGATGCCGCGCGTGAAGGCCGTGGCGATCCGTTGGGTGTCGGCGCCATAGCTGGTCCACTCGGCCTTCATGTCGCCGCGGAAGCGGATCAAGCGGGCGAAGCGGTCGGCCTCGATCGCCTCGGGGCCGATGATCTCGGCGGTTTCACCCGTACCGACGCGGCGCCACAAGTCGATCTGGAATAAACGGTCCTGGGCGGCGACCCAGCCCTGGGCGAAGAACAGGTCGTCGGCATTCTGAGCATGGATATGGGCGACGCCCCAGCGATCGCGCTTCACCTCGACCGGTTCCTTCACGCCGGCGACCGCGATCTGGCCGTCAAGCTGCGCCAGGACCGCCTTGGCCTTGGCGCGCAGCTCAGCCGCGGTCTGCGCGGGGGCGGGGCAGGGGAGGGCGATCAGGAGGATGACGGCAAGAGCACGGCGCATGGGGAAACCTCGGCTGGGTAGTGGATGCGACTATCATCCCGGCGAAATGGCACGGACGCCAATGAAATCTTGGGTCTTGAGATGACGATCACATGACTTCTTGCACGCTCTTCAGGAGTTGCTTGAGCTTGACCGGATGGACGAGCACGCTGGTCTTCGGGCGCGGTTCCAGGCGGCGCCGCCAATCGTGCTGGTCCTGGCCGAGCATGAGGATGCCGGCGCAGGGCAGGCCGCAGCGGGCGGCGTCGCCGCGGATCTTCTCGAACACCAGGATGCCGTTCTCGCCGGTGGTGCCGGCGTCCACCACCAGGATGTCGAACGGCGACTGGCGATAGCGATCGAGGGCCCGCTGCGGGTCGCCGGCGATGAGGACGCGGAAGCCCAGGTGCTTGAGTTTTTCGCGGAGCACGTCCTGCAGCCGCTCGTCCTTCTCGACCAGGAACAGCGTCTTGACCGTCGAGGTTTCGCCGCGGGCCTTGCCTTCCAGCTCGCGGCGGACGTCGCGGATGGCGTCCAGGAGCTGCGACGGCGTCTGATAGCGGACGTTGGTGTCCAGGCTCATCATCGTTTCGATCAGGCGAAACAAGGACGGCGGCGCCTGGACGTCGGCCTGGGTCAACGGCGGGATCGACGTGAACCGCTCGCGCTGCATGCGGGCGTGCTTGTCCTTGGTCATGTCCATCGGCGACCGGCCGGTGAGCATCTCGTAGCCGACGCAACCCAGGAAGAAGATGTCGCTGCGCGTGTCGCCGTGCGGCACCGCCGTCACTTTTTCCAGGCCGGCGTAATCTACCGTGCGATCGACGTTGATTTCGCCGGTGACGTCCCATTGCCCCTTGAACATGTTGGTGATCTCGGCCAGCCCGAAATCGACCAGCTTGGCGGCCTTGCTGTTGGTGGCGATGAGGACGTTGGTGAGCTTCATGTCGCGGTGGGTGATGCCGCGCGAAAAGGCGTACGCCAGGCCGGCGGCCGAATCTTCCAGGATCTTGAGGGTTTCGAGCGGTTCGAGCTTCTTGCGGCCAGTGAGGATTTCACGCAGGTTGCCCCCCTCCACGAACTCCATCACGATGTAGTAGGCGCGCGACGCCGGGTCTTGATTGACCGCCAGGATCTCGACGATGTTCGGGTGCTTGAGCGACATGCCCATGCGGCCCTCGCGCTCGAACAGGTCGATGACGTGCTTGTTTTCCGACCATTTCTTGCGCAGGACCTTGACGGCGACCACGCGGCCGCTGCGTGGATCGTCGGCGCGGTAGACGCGGCCGAAGGTGCCGGAGGCGATCTTGTAGAGGATGCGGAAGCCGCCGAGGAAGTAGCCGTCGGTTTCGGTCTTGAGCAGCTTGGTGGATTGCCAGGGGGTCAGATAGCCCTTGCGCTCCATGACGCGCAGGAACGGCTCCGGGTCGGCGCCGCCGCGCTCGCCCAGCTCGTCCCAGGCCTCTTGGACTTGGGCGGGTTGCAGAAGACCCAGACGGACGGCGGCGTTGGCGATGGTTAGGGCGTCAGGGGTATCCATAAGTGGCACGATCCTGCGTCGCTGATATGGACCGGCACGGCGCGGAGACAGGTTTCCATTGTATCGCGGCGGGGCGGATTGCCAAGCGAATAAGCCGTGCCGGCGTGCCGACCGTGCCGATGCCGATGGGCGAACGCGAAAGCGAGGTAATGCGGGCAATGCCGGATGATTCGGATTTCGACAGTCGAATTGCGGATTTGTGCTTGCGAGGTTCCAATGCTTCGGCTATACGCCCTATCCCTTGTGTCGCGCCACGAAGCGGATGTGTTCCAAGCAGTGCCAAGGAGGCGACGGTGACACCGAAGCGGGGACAGTGGTGGCGGGCGGGCCGCGCCGTGGGCCGCGCTGTGAGCGGGGCCGCGGCCGCGGCCGTGAGCGGCGCGGCGCTCCTGGGCGCGTGCGGCTGCGCCGCGTTCTGGTCGGAAGTCTCCAGCCGCGAGCGCGACATGACGTTTGTCTGGGGCCGGCCCGATCCGCTGGTCGTGCTTCGCGACCACACCGACAACCAGCGCAAGGCGGACGCCCTGGCGCGGCTCCAGGAGCCGCTGCAGAACGGCGGCACCAAGGTCGAACAGGACTTGTACATCCAGATCCTGTCGCGGGCGGCGCTCAACGAAGAGGCCGGCCGTGTCGAGCCGATGAGCCGCGACCCGCTGTGCCGGCTGTCGGCGATCCGCGTGCTGGGCGAGTACAAGGACCCGCGCGTCGTCCCGATCCTGGAAAAGGCGTATCTCGATCCGCAGCCGTTCACGCCGGAGATGAACGCGATCATTCGCCAGCAGGCCCTGGCCTCGCTGGACCAGACCGGCAGCAAGGAAGCCCTGCCGGTATTGATCCGCGCCGCCCGGCAGCCGTCGTCGTCGCCGGTCAGCAGCCTCACCGAACGGCAGTCGATCGTCGATGAAAAGGTCGCCGCGGTCCGCGCCCTGGGCAAGCATTCGCACTACGAGGCGGTCGATACCCTGGTGCACTTGCTCGAAACCGATAAGGACGTGGCGGTGCGGCACTGCGCCCATGAATCGCTCAAGTCCGCGACCAAGCGCGATTTGCCCGACGATCCCGCCCAGTGGCGCGCCCTGCTGACGACCGGCACGGCGCCGGCGCAGCCGACGGCCAACCCGATTGAGCGCGTCACCGGGTGGTTGTCGCGATCGGACGGCGACAAGAAGTGAGGTCAACGATCGTTCAGCCCCGGTTCGATTCGTTTAGCCCCGGTTCGAAGAACCGGGGCGGTATTCACGCAGACTGAAGATCGCGGGTGTCGCCGGATGACGTCGCCCTGTCACCGAACAAACGATTCAAGCACGAACCACCAGTCGGCAACCACCGGGCTCGTTCCATCATCCGCGAACAACGTGGAACGTCAGTTCCGGCGTCTTCTTGCGATGGATAGCGACGGCCACGGTTGCGCGCAGCTTGGCGTGCGCCGCGTGCAGCGCCGCCAAAACGTCGGACGTGGCGACCTTTTCCGGACCGTGATGCGTGAACGTCGCCAGCAGGCGCGACGAATCGGGGGCCGGGACGACCGAGTGCACCCCCAGGTCACGCAGGATTGGTCCTTCCAGAACTCATGACAGCGCGCGCTCGACCTGCCGGCAAAGCTGCAGCGCCTTGCGGTTGGTCACCTTTCCTTGGGGCCGTTTTGGCGCCAGACGCGGATCAATGCCGTCGTCGGCGCCCCAAGCCGAGCACAAGCCTTCGGGCGGCTTGTGTGCGAATCGGCGTGAAGCCATGGCAGTATTCTCCATGAAGGCGCAGCATGGACTGCGCCGAACCGTGAATCGACACGACTCGGTCAGCGGGAGAGCCTCGTCCTTGGAGGATTCAGTGAGCCAAGTGACGGAGGCCCAATCTCGAACGCATGAACGCAGTCGGTCGCACGGCCGGCCTCCTTTCGGGCGGGAAGTGAACCTGGACGGTGTGAAAACCAGACAGTCCTTGATGCCGAAGGTTCGCGCGGACCCTATTCGTGACGACTCCGGCGCTGACCCACAGTGCTCGGCGAGCGTCGTGGCGTGAGCCCGACGTGTCTGCCGGGGAATCTTCACGTCGGGCTTACGCCGCGACGCTCGCCTTCACGTCGGGCTTACGCCGCGACGCTCGCCTTCACGTCGGGCTTACGCCGCGACGCTCGCCGGCCGATCCCCGCACCGCCGCGATGTAGGCCTCGAAGTTGGCGACCGGCGTGCTGCGATCGACGCCGTGGTTGAGGTTGACGATGTGCCGGCGGCCGCCGCCGGCGTCGAGGCACCGCTTGGTGGCGGCGGCCACTTCGGCGGGCGAGCCGGTGCGCAGGACTTCCTCCGGCACGTTGCCCTGAAACACCAACCGCGGATAGTCGGCCCGCGCCTTGGCCAGGTCATGCGTGACGCCGAGACTGATCACTTCCGCGCCGGACTGGGTCATCAAATCCAGGTACGGGCCTTCCTTCACGAACAGGATCCGCGGCACGCCGGCGGCCCCGCGCAGGATCGCCTGGTGATGTGGCTGCGCCCAGGTCTCGTACTCGTCGCGCCGCAGCATGCCGGCCCAGGAATCGAAGAGCTGGTACACGTCGGCCCCTTCGCGGACCAGTGCGTCGAGGAAGTGGATCGTCGCCGTCTGTAGCCGCTCGAGCAACGCCTGCCACACCGCCGGCCGGTCGTGGGCGAAGCGGCGCGTGGCAGCCAGGTCCTTGCCGGTGTCGATGCAGTAGGTGGCGACCGTGAAGGGCGCGCCGGCGAACACGATCACCGGCAAGTCGCCGCGCAGCTCATCGTTGACCCGGCGCAACAGTTGGAGGATGTGGCCGAACGTGTCCGGCGCCGGTTGGGCGTCCAGGCGTTGCACGTCGGCCAGCGTGCGGATCGGCTGCCGCGGCACCGGTCCCCGATTGGGCTGCAGCGTGAACGGCAGGCCCATGGCGACGGTCAAGGTCGTGATGTCGTAGAAGAGAATGATGGCATCGACGCCGAAGCGCCGCGGCAACAGCGATGTCTTGGCCGCGAGTTCGACGTTTTCCGAGAACTCGTAAAACGGCATGCCGGCGCGGAGCTTGTTGAACTCCGGGTCCCAGCGCCCCGCCTGGCGCATGGCCCAGACAGGCGGGCGTTCGACGGCCTCGCCGCGGGCGGCGCGAACGAGCAGGTGCTGTTGGGGGGAATGTAGGGTTGCCATTTGACGAATCCGAGTTACGGTGGGTGGCATGCTTTCGCCGCTCCCTCGCCTTGCATGAACACTCCGGACCGACCCGGCGAAAGCATGCGGGGCGCCAGCGACCTCAACCCAAGCCGACTCACCAAGTCGCTGGCTCGCCCATGCTTTCGCCGTGATGGTCCAGGGCCTACATACATCGCGCGGGATCGGCGAAAGCATGCCATCCCTCGCTAGCCATGCCGGAGCCGGAAGACGATTACGATTAGGATGCGACCGTGGTTCTTGATCGTACTCGGCTTCGTCCGCTTTTCTTTGACCGAACTTCACGTCCGCGCCGGCACCGGTCGGCCCATCCGGGCGAGCAGTATCTTCATGTCTTCCCACACGTCCTTCTTCTTCTCCGGGGAGCGGTGCGGCAGCAGGTAGGCGGGGTGGTAGGTGACCATGACGGGGATGCCGCGCCAGTCGTGGAACCGGCCGCGCAGCTTGCCGATCGGCGTTGTGGTTTGCAGCAGGTTCGCGGCGGCCGAGCCGCCGAGGGCGCAGATGAACTTCGGCTGGACCAGCTCGAGCTGCCGCTCGAGGAAGCCCCGGCAATTGGACGCTTCGATGGGGAGCGGGGTGCGGTTGCCCGGCGGCCGGCACTTGAGGATGTTGCAGATGTAGACTTCCTCGCGCTTCATGCCGCAGGCGGCGATGATCTTGTTCAGGAGCTGTCCCGCGGCGCCGACGAACGGCAAACCCTGGGCGTCTTCGTCCGCGCCCGGCGCTTCGCCGATGAAGCACAGCTCGACGCCGGGCGGGCCGTCGGCGAATACCGTCTGCGTGCGCGTCGAGGCCAGCTCCGGGCACTTCATGCAGCCTTTCACTTCGGCCGCGAGCATCTGGAGCGCTTGCCGGCGCTGCTCGAGCGGCGATGCCGGCGCCGGCTCAGCCCCCGCTGCGGCCGCCGGAGTCACGGGCGGCGGCGGGGCGGCCGCCGCGGGCGCCTCGGTCAGCGTAGGGGGCAAAGATAAAGGCGGCGCGTTCGGCAGCCAGGTCACGCCGGCCGCGCTCAGGCTGTCGAGATGGCCGAGCACCTGGCGGCGCCAATTGATGGGTTGATCAGGGAATGGGTGGGGCATGGCGATTCCATCGGGTAGCGGGACTCGCACAAGCTCCGCCGGCGCACGTTCGGCTACCCATGAGACTCGTGTTCCAGCTGCAGAAACTCGGCGCCGACGTCGTAAAAGCCTTCGATGATCTTATTGCAGCGGGCGACGCGGGCGCGGATTTTCAACGGCTCGCCGCCGTCGCGGGGTCGCAGCACAATCGTGATTTCCTCGGGGAGCGGCGCGTGAACGATGAACGCCATGCCCCCCTTCGACAGATCGCGGGCGTAGCCGGCGACCGGCGCCGCCAGCTTCGTCACCACCTCGATCCGTTCCGTGTAGGCCACGCGCTGATGCCGGCGGCGCTCGTCCTCGGTCCGGGGTTCGGCGTGCTGTTCCAGCAGGGTCGTGATGGCCTCGTGCAAGCCGGCAGCCGGCGCGGGCGCGGTCTCCGGCGCCGCCGGAGACGCGGCGGCCGGCGCCGTCTGGAACCGGCAGCCCAGCTCGACGATGTCCCCCGACCCACTGCGGCAGTGGCGCACCTCGGCCGGGACGTAGATCATCTGATCGTTGACAGCCATGCCGATCAAGATGCGCTCGGTCTGGGCGAGGCGCTCTTGCAATAGGCCGATGCCGTGTTCGGACCAGTTGCGCGCGACGGCTTCATGGGCCGCCGCCCAATCGACAGTGCCGTCGGGCCGGATCGGCGCGACCCGCACCGGTTGCTGGCGCGGCACGCGCAGCTCCTGGCGTTTCTCCTCGCCGTTGGTCCGGGCCAGCCCCAGGATGAGCCGGCGGCCGCCCAGCTCCCAGCGCACCTCGTCGAGGAAGGATTTCATGATGAGGATGCCGCGGCCGCTGGCCAGCAGCACTTCCGGATCATCGCTGTCGTGGCGGCGCAGCACGGCCTCGACATCGAATCCCGGGCCTTCGTCGGTGACGATCCAGCGGCACCGGTCGGCGTCGCATTCGATGTGCACGTCCACGACCCGCGCGGCCAGCCGCGGATCGGCGCCGCGCTCGGCCAGGGCGCGGGCAAACGAATCGTCGCTCCTCTCCTTCAACGCCGACGACAGCTCCAGGTTGCCGTGGACGATGGCGTTGGAGATGGCTTCGTGCAGGGCGACGAGCAGCTTGCCGGCCCGCGATTCCTGGCAGGCGCCCGACAGGATCGCCTTCTGCCGCAGCCATTCGACCGTGGCCTCGATCCAGTGCGGCTTGCTCGGCAGCCGCAGATGGGTGCGTTCCGTCAGCACGTAGGTGGGCAGATCGGGGGTGTCCGGCATCTGCGACATGGAAATGGCAACAGCCTCGGTGATGGAAGCTGGGCAGTGACGTTTTACAGTGGCGGGCAGGTATCGACGAGACGCTGTCCGCCGCCCGTCATTCTTTGCTTGGCGTGGCGGTCCGGTGTGCTACAATCGAGCCACCGTGAAGTGGAGGTTGAGGGAATCTATGGGGCCGCTTGCCGCACCGTCGCTCGCCCAGGAAACTCCGACCGAATGGATGCGGGCGCTGCTCGATGCGCTGGACGATGCCGTGTTCGTCCACGACCTCGACGGGCGCATTGTCGAGGTCAACGCCGCCGCCTGCCGGCGTCTGGGGTACACGCGCGACGAGTTCCTGCGCCTGACGACGCGGGACATCGACGCCCCGGAGTTCGCGCGCGGCTTCGCCGAACGCTCCCAGCGGCAGCTCGCCCAGGGCGCCTTGCAGTGCGAAGGGGTGCATCGCACCAAGGACGGCCGGCTCATTCCGGTCGACATCAACACCTCGCAGATCACTTTGGAGTCGCAGCCGGCCATCCTGGCGGTGATGCGCGACATCAGCGAGCGCAAGCTGGCCGAGGAGAAGCTGGCCCGGCAGAGCCAGCTCTTGCAGTCGATCCTCGACAACATGGGCGACGCGATCGTGGCGTTCGACAACAACGCCCGCATTTCCATGTACAACCCCGCCGCCGAGCGGCTGTTCGGCGCGCGGGTGGCCGAGCAAGAGTTTCAGTTGTTTCCGGCCGAGCCCTGGTCGACGCCGGTGCCGCTGCCCTTGGCCCGCTGCATCCGCGGCGAGGCCTTCGACGACGAGGAGTATCGCGTGTGCCACGCGGCGGCGCCCGAGGGCCGCTGGCTGCGGATGAACGGCCGGCCGCTGCGCGACGGCCGCGACGCGATTCAAGGCGGCGTCTTGCTGTCGCACGACATCACCGAGCGCAAGAAGAGCGAGCGCCGGCTGCAGGCGCAGTACTCGGTGAGCCAGGCCATCGCCAGCGGCGGGACGCTGGCCGAGCTGGCGGGCGTCATCCTGCAAACCCTCGGGCAGGCGCTGGACATGGACGTGGCTGTCTTGTGGATCTTCGACGGGCACGATCAGGCGTTGCGCTGCTGCGACGTGTGGCACGACCTCCCCGACACGCCGCGCGAATTCATGACGCTGACCAAGCTGATCACGATCGCCTCGGGCGTCGACGTCCCCGGCGACGTGTGCCTCGAAGGGACGGCACAGGCGCGGGCGCTGACCGAGCCGGAAGCCGAGCAGTACTCGCGGCGGCGGCTGGCGTGGCAAGCGGGGTTGCGCGGCGTGACCGCCTTTCCCATCCATAGCAAGCTCGACGTCGTCGGCGTGCTCGAATTCTTCAGCCGCTCCGTGCCGCGCATCGACGAGGACTTGCAGTCGATGATGTACGCCCTCGGCGGCCAGATCGGGCAAATGCTGCACCGCCAAAAAGTCGAGCAGGCGTTGCGCGATTCCGAGGCCTTGTATCAATCGCTGGTGCAATCGCTCCCGCAGAACATCTTTCGCAAGGACTGCGCCGGCCGGGTCACCTTCGGCAACCAGCAGTATTGCGAAACTCTCAAGATGCCGCTGGAGAAGCTGCTGGGCAAGACCGACTACGACCTGTTTCCCGTGGAGCTGGCCCGCAAGTACACGGCCGACGATCAGCGCGTGCTCACCACCGGCCAACCGCTCGAGACGGTGGAGGAGCACGTCCTGCCCGGCGGCGCCACGATCTTCGTGCAAGTCGTGAAGACGCCGGTACGCGACGCCGAGGGTGAGATCGTCGGCACGCAGGGGCTGTTCTGGGACGTGACTGAAAAGCACCGCTCCGCGCAGATCCTGGCCGATTCGGAGCTGCGCTATCGCCAGTTGACCGAGGCCACGCTCGACGCCATCGTGCTGGTGGACCAGGACGCGCGCATCACCCTGTTCAACCCGGCCGCCGAGCGCATGTTCGGCTGGCAGGCGGCCGACGTCATCGGTCAGCCGTCGTCGGTGCTGGTGCCGGAGGACTATCGGCTGCTGCACGAGCAAGGCTTTCGCCGCTACGTGGAGACGCGGCAGCCGCGGATGATCGGCCGGACCGTCGAAGTCCAGGCTCGCCGCAAGGACGGCAGCGAGTTTCCCGTGGAGATCGCCTTGAGCGCCCTCAGCCTGGGGAGCGACCCCAAAGGTCCGGTGCAGTTCCTGGCGGCCATCCGCGACCTGACCGAGCGCAACAAGATGCGCTCGGTCCTGGTCCACAGCGAGAAGCTGGCGTCGATCGGCCTGTTGTCGGCGGGGGTGGCGCATGAGATCAACAACCCCCTGGCGTTCGTCGGCAACAACCTCGTGGTGCTGGAGCGCGATTGCAAGGGGATGCTGCCGCTGTTCGACATGCTCGACCGGCATGGCGAGGCCCTGGCCCGGCACGTCCCCGACCTGTGGAAGCAGTACCAGGAGCTGGCGATCGCGATCGACTTGACCTATATTCGCGAGAACCTGGAGCGGCTCCTGCACCGGACGCGCGAGGGGACCGAGCGGGTGACGCGGATCGTACAGAGCCTGCGCGGCCTGGCCCGCACCGACGCGCCGCGCGCCCAGGACACGTCGCTGCCGGACTTGATCGACGCCAGTCTGGAGATCCTGCGCGGCCGCTTCCGGCGCAGCGGCATCGAGGTCGAGCAGGAGCACGCGGCCGGCGTCAAGGTGCAATGTGTGCCGACGCAGATCAGCCAGGTTGTTTTGAATCTGCTGGTCAACGCGTTCCAAGCGGTGGAGCGGCATCGGATCGAGGGGGGCCGGATCTGGGTGCGGACCCGGCCCGAAGGCGACGAGATGCTGCTCGAAGTCGCCGACAACGGCCCCGGCATCGACCCGGCCCACTTCGCCAAGATTTTCGACCCGTTCTTCACGACCAAGGACGTCGGCGAGGGCACCGGCCTGGGCCTGTCGATCTCGCACAACATCGTCGCGGCCCACGGCGGCCGCATCGAGGTCGGCGGCGCGCTCGGCCAGGGCGCCACGTTCCGGGTGTATCTGCCCTTGCGTCCGGCGCGGCGGAGCGAGGCGCGTGAATGACCATGCTCCAATGGACATACTGACATCAACGCGAGGCCAGGCATGACGGCGAAGAAACACACGCTGCTGGTGGTCGATGACGAAGCGGACGTATGCGATTCGGTCCACGATCTGCTGCGCCGCGAGTTCACGGTCCTCAAGGCCAGGAATGCCGAGGAAGGCATTCAGCTCATGCAGCAGAACGAGGTCCACATCATCATGACCGACCAGCGCATGCCGAAGATCACCGGCGTCGAGCTGCTCACCAAGATTCGCCAGCGCTACCCCCAGGCCGTGCGCATGCTGTTCACGGGCTATGCCGACCTGGACTCGATCGTCGCCGCCATCAACCAGGGCCACGTCTACGGCTTCCTGAAAAAGCCGTGGCGGCCCGAAGAGCTGGAAGCCATCGTCCGCGAAGCCGCCGCCGAATACGATCGCCTCGTGGAACAGGCCGAGCAGTTGCAGCACCTGCGCGACGAGCTGCGGCGCCTGCAAGATCGGGTCGCGGCGTTGGAGCACGAGGTGGAGCGCTTGCGCAGCGCGAAGTCGTGAGGATGCTGGCCGGGGCTGAGTCTTCGAAGCCCGGCCACGCATCGTGCACGGCTATCGTTTTCAATCCCCGAAATTCGTGCCGACGTGCCGCGCCGCCTTGATGAGCGGATGGTCGCGCGGCACCAGCTTGATGTGGCCGGCGACCAGCTCGAGCGGCACCGAGGTCACGTCCGCCCCCTTCAGGCACACCATGCGGTTGTAGACCCCCTCGTGCAGCATTTCGGCCGCGTGGACCCCGAACCGCGTCGCCAGGATGCGGTCGAACGGCGTCGGGATGCCGCCGCGCTGGAGATGGCCCAGCACGGTCACGCGCGTCTCCATGTCCAGCCGCCGGCTGATCGCCTTGGCGACGCGCGAGCTGGCCCGGCCATCGCCGCCGTCGTCCGCATCCTCGGTGAGGCTGCGTTCCCGCGCCGTCTTCTTGTCGTCCTTGTCTTTCTTGCCTTTCTTGTCCTTGTCCTTCTTCTTGTCCTTTTTCGGCTTGCCGTTGTGGCTTTCGGCGGCGTCGGACCCGGACTCCACCGCCGGCCGCTTGGGCCGCGCGCCCTCGGCGACCGCCACGATGCTGAACCATTTGCCCCGGCGGCGGCGCTCGGTCAGGTGCTGGCAAATGCTCTCGATGTCGTACGGGATTTCCGGAATCAGGATGATGTCGGCCCCGCCCGCCACGCCGGCGCTCAACGTCAGCCAGCCCGCGTAATGGCCCATCAGCTCGATCACCATCACGCGCAGGTGCGCCTCGGCCGTCGAGTACAACCGGTCGATCGCCTGGGCGGCCGTGGTGACGGCGGAGTCGAAGCCGAAGGTCGTGTCGGTTTCGACGAGATCGTTGTCAATGGTCTTGGGCAACCCAAGGACGTTGAGCCCGTGCTGCATCAAGCTGAAGGCCACCTTGTGCGTGCCGTTGCCGCCCAGGCACACCAGGCAATCGAGGCCGAGGCGGTTGTAGGTTTCGACGGCGCGCGGCGTCAGGTCGACGGTGTCGCCGCCGGGCAGCGGCATCTTGTGGGGCTTTTCGCGGCTGGTGCCGAGGATGGTGCCGCCCAGCGACAGGATGCCGGTGATGTCGTGCTGATGGAGGACGCGCGAATGGTTCTCGACCAGTCCGCGAAAGCCTTTCTCGATGCCGATGACTTCGATGTGGAAGTCGCTGATGGCCGGCTTGGCGACGCCGCGGATGGCGGCGTTCAAGCCGGGGCAATCGCCGCCGCTGGTCAGGATGCCGATGCACTTGGCGGGGGGCATGAGCGCCTCGTCGAACAATGCGGCCGTGGGGACATGGGCGTTGTATCTGGTTCGAGGGACATTGCAATTGCAAATCGAGCGCGGCTGTGGCGGGTCTCGGCGATCAGATGAACGGGTTGATGAGTTGAATGCCGTCGTAGGAAGTCGGGGCGCCCATGTCTTCGGTGTAGAACGTGGTGACGCCGGCCTCCTTGCAAGCGCCGAGGATCATGCTGTCCCAGTGGGAGAGGCTGAAGCGGCCGGCGAGGTCGAGGGCGGCGTCGAGGACGGCTGGCGTCGGCATCGTGACCGTGAGAATACGACGGAAAACCGCCACATAGCGCAATACTGCTGCCCGGGAAAGTTGACCCTGGTCCTGCCAGGTGCGCAGTTGTCTCAGGAGTTCGACGATCACCTGCCAGAGTAATATTGGTCTGCCGCCCTTGGACCGCAAATGACGCAGGAGATCGCGCGCCTTCGCGAACTTGGTCGGATCACGCCGATCGAGCCGATAGATCAGCACGTTGGTGTCAACGGCGATCATAAAGCTGGTCGCGGGTCAGCCGCGGGGTCGTCGAGGTGATGGGGAATTCGTCGCAGAGACGATCGAGCTCATCGAGAGGATCGTCCTCGATTGGCAGATCCGGCGACTCGACAACGAGGCGAACTTTGCTGCCGGGGGCGAGGTCGAGCTTGCCGTCGGGTTTCAGCACGCCGTCTTCGAATGTGGCGGTGATCACTTGAGCCATGTGCGTCGCTCCTGAAACTTGTCGGATTCTATCGCATCGGCGGACTGCCCGCAACTCAGGAACCGCAGGACAGCGACGGCCCCCTTTTTTGCTGGCAGCCCCTTCATCGGTGCGGTTACAATCCGCGAAGTGAATGAATCCCTGTCGCTGCTGCTGGCCGTTTTGGAGGATGATGCCATGAAGACCGCCACGAAAGCCCTCTGTTCCGTTGTCGCCGCCGCGCTGCTCGCCGCCGCGCTGCTCGCCGCCGCATTGTTCGCCGGGCCGGCCCGGGCGCAAGACTGGCCCCAGTTCCGCGGCCCCAATCGCGACAACAAGGTCATCGGCTTCTCCGCTCTCACGACCTGGCCCAAGGAGCTGGCCAAGAAGTGGACTGTTCAAGTCGGCGAAGGTGAATCGTCGCCGCTCCTGGTCGGCGACAGAGTGTACACGTTTGGCCGGCAAGGCGGCGACGAAGTCACCACCTGCCTCGACGCCGTCACCGGCAAGCTCATCTGGCAGGACAAGTGCGAGGCCGAAGCCGTGAAGGGCCCTGCTTCCCGCTACCCAGGCACGCGCAGCACTCCAGCCTTCGCCGAAGGCAAGATCTGCACCCTGGGCGTCGCGGGCGTCGTGTCGTGCCTCGACGCCGCCAAGGGCGCCGTCGCGTGGCGGATCGACACCAAGTCCAAGCCCTCCTACTACACCTCGTCGTCGCCGCTCATCGTCGACGGCAAGTGCATCGTCTACGTCGGCGCCCTCACCGCCTTCGACCTGGCGACCGGCAAGGCCGTGTGGGAATGGAAAGACGGCAAGACCCCGTACGGCTCGCCGGTCCTCGCCACCATCGACGGCACGAAGCAAATCGTCACCAGCGCCTTTGGCTCGATCGTCGGCGTCGGCGTGGCTGACGGCAAACTCCTCTGGAAATTCCCGTTCGGCGGCGCCGCCTACCAGGGAACCTACATGACGCCGATCGTCGATGGCCGCACCGTGATCTACTCGGCGCCGGGCGGCCGCAAAGGTCCGGGCGGCGGCACGGTCGCCATCAAGATCGAGAAGGCGGACGGCAAGTTCACCGCGACCGAGGTGTGGAAGAACAAGCAAGCCCCCTACCAGTACAACACGCCGGTGCTGCGCGACGGCCTGATCTTCGGCCTGTCCGCCGGCAAGAGCTTCTTCTGCATGGACGCCAAGACCGGCGACACGCTCTGGACCGACGACGCCAAGCGCGGCGAGGCCGGCGCCGTCCTCAACGCCGGCGCGGTGATGCTGGCCCTGACCGGCGATTCCGAGTTGGTCGCCTTCGCGCCCAGCAACAAGACCTACACCGAGCTGGCCAGCTACAAGGTCTCGGCGACCCCCGGCCTGTCATACCCCATCGTGGCCGGCCACCGGGTGTACGTCAAAGGCAAGGATTCGCTGAGCCTGTGGGTGATGGAGTGAGCCGGTCGCCGTCGGCCCGTTTGGTGACGGCCGAGGCGACTCTCCAGCGCCGATAGACCCCGGTTGTGACGGCGGCTCGGCGCCGCGCCGGCGGCTTGCCGTCGCGCACCCGTTTGTTAACGGGCACGGCGCGATCCAGTGACTCCGTTTGTTGACGGCCTGCTCCGTACCGGGGCCGACCGCGCTTGCCGTGCGCACTGTTTGTCAACGGCGGAGGTCGGCTGTCCGTCGCCGACAACACGGTTTGTTGACGGGCCGGCTCGTCCCGCAGCCGACGGGTTGGCGGTCGGCGCGCACACCGCCCGTTGGGTCGGCTCGGACATCAAATTGTACACGACGGCGACACCATGGCGTAGCTGTACAGCCAATGAAGTTCCGGACGGCGCCGCACATCATCGGCCAAGGCGTTGCCTTGGGAAAGAATGTCGGATAGCTTTCAGATGGCGAACCGCGAGGCGGCGGTGATGAGCGAAAAGGACTACATCGGGAGGAGAGGCGAGATCATCTTCGAGTATCTGATCGGGAAGAAGTGCAAAGGCAGGTTTTGGTTTCAAACGACTTTCGCGGGCGACAAGGCGGAAACCAAGGACTTTATCGTCAACCTGATCGAACCGTCCACCGGCGAAGCGACCTTCTTCGCGCAAGTAAAGGCGACTTCCAAGGGATATTCCGGGAAGAGGTCGGCCCGGAAACTGCGGGTCAACGTCACCAAGAAGGACATGAAGAAGCTGAAAAGCGTGAACGGCCCCGCCTTCGTGGTCGGCATCGACGTCGAACGTCAGACCGGTTATCTTGTTGCGATCACGGCAGAAACCGGCGACAGGCTGTCGGGTCTCCCGTGCACCCACAAGATTGGCTGCGAACTGATCGAAAAGCTTTGGAAGGAAATCGACGCGTATTGGGCGAAGCGGAAGATGCTCGCCGAGAAATCCTTGTTTTCGTGAGGTACGCCATGTCCGCGAGCACCCTGGAATACGACATGAAGCGGGCCGAGACGTTGACCCAGCTCGTCCTCACGCGCAGGAGAGACGTCAATCTCGTCTTCGTGGGGACCCATCAGCAACTTGGATTCGATTTCCTCGCAACCGTCGGCCAACCCATCGGCAAGGGCATCTTGCCCACGTTCGGGGTGGAAGTGCGGGCGACGCCCGATCCCTTGGACGACCAATCGGTCGCCGTGAAGTTTCTCACCCAGAACTGGAAACACCGCCATTCGAAGGGCTTTCCGCTGTGCCCGATTGTCGTGTTCTTGTTCTCCGTGGAGAACGACCAGGGCTACTGGTCTTGGCTGATGGAGCCCAGCGTCTCGAAGGACGGCAGGCCGACGCTGGATAGGGTTTCGGAATTCGACCTCAAGAAGATCACCGGCAAGTCGATCGACGGACTCATTCACCGCGTGGAAGAATGGTATCAGGCGGTCGTTGAGACAATCGTGAAGAACGATTCGAAGTAGCCGCCCGCCCGGCAACCTTCCCGCCGCCCAGCATCTTCCCTATGATCAGAGGCGCATGAATCCCACGCACTCCGACTTGCTGGGTCCGTCCCTGCCGATCCCGGTGTACCACGCCATGGAGCGCTGGCATCCCGAACGGATTCACGCCGTCGCCCTGTATTGCAGCGACGGCCGCTGGGGCGAGGCGTTTGACGAATTCTGCCACCGGCACTTGCAGCTGCCGCGTTACGATCGCCTGGCGCTGCCGGGCGGCCCCGGCTGGCTCGCTGGGTCTGCCGAGGATGCCGGCGGCCACGTGGATTTCCTGGTGCGGGCCCACGAGCTGGAGCGCGTCGTCCTCATCACCCACTACGGCTGCGCCTGGTACGGCCAGCGGCTGCAGCGGTCGCCCGATGAATGCCTCGCGGCCCAGGCGGAGGACGTTCAGGCGGCGGCGACCGTGCTGCACGATCGGTTTCCCGAGCTGCGCGTGGAAGCCTACCTGGCGATGCGGAGACATGATTGGGTGACGTTTCATCGACTGGAACTGGGGTAAGGCAGCCGCATCATTCGATCGTCATCAAGATGGAGCAGGACGGCTGCATCGACGGCAGCCTGGCGGCGTCGCAGCTCAAGATGACCCTCGACGGCGACATCAAGGGCGCCATCACCGCCAACGGCATGGAGTTCGGCGTGGAGGTGACGATCCGCGCCAAGGTCGATCAGCAGCGGACGCCGGCGGTGAAGTAGGACACACGGAGCGGAGACTGCGACCCGCAATCCGCCGTCTCAATCCCTGTAAATCGCAGCCCCTTTCGATAGATTGCCGCCGTCCGCTCGTCTTGTAGGTTGGCTAGAGCAACGCACATCAGGAACCGCGAGGATGCCATGGACAACCGAATCCGAACACAGCGCTGGCTGACTTCGTCGCTCGTGGCGCTTGCCTTGGCGGCGACCGCGAACTTTCACGCCGCCCCCGCGGCGCCGCTCGATGGCGCCGGCGATCCATTGCCGCCGCGCGCCCTGCAACGCTTCGGCACGGCCCGCTGGCGGCACGGCAGCGGCATCCAGTGCATGGCGTTCGCGCCGGTCGGCCAGGTGATCGCGGCCGGCGGCGGGCACGATCCCATCCGGCTGTGGGACAGGGTCACCGGCCGCGAAATCCGCCAGTGCAACGAGCCCTGGGTCCGGGCCCTGGCCTTTTCCACGCGCGGCTCCGTCATGTTTTCCGCCGGCGCCTTGAAGGTCATCCGCATGTGGGGCGTCGCCGACGGCAAGGAGTTCGCCCAGCTCACCGGCCACAAGGCGGCGATCACCGCGCTGGCCGTGTCGGCGGACGGATCGATGCTGGCGTCCGGCGACGAGGACGGCACGGTGATCCTGTGGGAGATCATTCATCGCAAGATCATGTCGCAGTTCAAAGGCCACACGGATGCGGTCACGTCGCTGGCGTTCTCCCCCGACCGCGACAGCGTCTATGTCGCTTCCGGCAGCCACGACCGCACGGTGCGCGTCTGGCACGTCGATCAGCAGAAGATGGTCCATCAGCTCGACGCCGGCGCGGCCGTGGCGGCGGTCGCGTTTGTCGATGACACCACGCTGGCCTCGGCGGGGGACGATCATCACGTTCGCTTGTGGAACGCGGTTGAAGGGAAGCCGCTGCACGTGTTCAAGGGCCACACGGGCGCGGTGGTCGGGCTGCAGGCGACGCGCGACGGCAAGAAGCTGATCTCCAGCGGCGCCGACGCGACGGTGCGGATCTGGGATGTCGCGGCTCGCAAGGAGCTTCGGACGATCCCGCGCCACGCCGGCGACGGCGAGGCGCTGGCCGTTTCGAAGGACGGGCAGACGCTGGCTTGCGGCGGCGCCAACAACACCGTGCGGGTGTTCGACGTGACGACCGGCACGGAGCGGCTGGCCGCTCCCGGCATGCAAGCCGGGCTGGCGCAGCTCGCGCTGGCGCCGGACGGGAAGTCGGTCGCCAGCGTCACCGCCGGCGGCACGATCACGATCTGGGATCGGCAAACGTCGAAGCCGCTCTCGACCTGGGAAAGCAAGCATGAAGGTGAAGTCGTGCTCGCGTTCACGGCCGACGGCCTGCTGGTCAGCGGGTCGCGGAACGATCCGCTGCGCGTGTGGCATCCGGCGACCGGCAAGGAGGCGTTCCAGTTCCCGGGCAAGCCGGGCAACGCCGTGCTGTCGCTGGCCGCCGCGCCGCGCGGCAGCCTGATCGCCGCCGGCTATCGCTCCGGCGACGTCGATGTCTGGGATTGCCAGCAGAAAAAGGTCGTGAAGCAACCCAGGCTCGCCACGCCCGGCGGCGCCCATGCGCTGGCGTTTTCCACGGACGGCGCCATCCTGGCCATCGGCGGTTTCGGCAAGGTCGCCCTGTGGGACATCGCCGCCGGCAAGGAAATCCGCCTGTTCGACAGCAAGGTGTTCGAGACCAAGGAGCAGGCCAATCCGGCGGCGCTGCCGGCGGTCGCGTCGCTGGCGTTCGCGCCCGATCGCAAGACGCTGGCGGTCGGCTGCTACGACGGCGCCGTCCGCCTGTTCGATCACGTCAAAGGCACGGAGCTGCGGGCCCTCGAAGGTCACGCCAGCGTCCCGTTTGCTCTGGCGTTCTCCGGCGACGGCGGCATCCTCGCCTCGGGCAGCTTCGACAAGACGGTCCGGCTCTGGGAAACGTTCAGCGGTCTGACCATTGCATCGCTGACCGGGCATCAAGGCTCGGTGCACGGCGTGGCCCTGACGCGCGACGGCCGCACCGCGTTCTCGGCGAGCAGTGATACTTCAGTCCTGTCGTGGGACGTGACCGGCCTGGCCCAGGACGGCGGCCCGCCGGAAAAGCTCGGCGACCTGGGGGCGGCGTGGCTCAACCTGGCGTCGGAGGACACGAAAGTGGGCCATCGCGCTCTGTGGAACCTCGCGGCCCATGGCGACGTCAGCGTGCCCTATCTTGGCAAGCAGTTGTACCTGATCGATCCCAAGCGCATCGACCAGTATTTCAAGGATCTGGGCGACGGCAGCTTCGTGGTCCGCAAGAACGCCACGCAGGAGCTGGAGCGCTACGGCCGGTGGATGGAGGGCCGTTTCCGCCAGGCCCTGGTGAAGCCTCCGGACCTGGAGGTGCAGCGCCGCATCGAGCAGATGCTGGCGAAGTTGACCGGCGGCCTCAGCCTGGAGCAGGAACGCATCCGCGTCCGCCGGGTGATGCTGATCCTGGAGCAGGTCAATTCACCGCCGGCCCGGAAGGTGCTGCAGAGCCTGGTCAACGGCGCACCGGAAGTCGATTTGCAAGCGGAAGCGCGGATCGCGCTGGAGCGGTTGTCGAAGCGGCCGTAGTGCTCTGTCAATCAAGTAGGCGTCCAATTTTGGGTGGCATGCTTTCGCCGCTCCCTCGCGATACGTGAAGGATCTGGACTGACACGGCGAAAGCATGCCGGGCGCCGGACAACTCGACCCACAGCCAATTCACTGTTCCCAGTCGGCGCTGCATGAGGGATGGCGTCGCTGGCTCGCCCATGCTTTCGCCGTGGTGGTCCAGGACCTGTACGCGTCGCGTGGGATCGGCGAAAGCATGGCGCCCAACTCGTATGCCGCCCAACTCGTATGGCACCCGACGTTGCGTTCACACCGCCAGCGCCAGTTTGCGTGGCCGGCGAACATGGCCGTCGGCGACGGCCTTCTGAGCGGCGTCGATCAAGGCGCGGAACACCTGGATGTCGAGCCCCGACGCCGAGGCCGACGCCGGCTGCCACTGGATGCCCAGGGCGAACCAATTCTCATTCTTGTGCTCGATCGCTTCGATGACGCCGTCAAGCGCCGTGGCGCTGACGTTGAATCCGGGCGCGAGGCGTTGCACCGCCTGGCGATGCTCGCTGTTGACGACGATCTCGCCTTCGCCGTAGACGTGGGCCAGGAGCGACTGCGGCTGGACGACGATGGCGTGCCTCAGGCCATGCTCCGGCGGGTGGCGATGCTGGAGGGCGTCGGGCAATGCGCGCGGCAGATCGTCGTAGTTGAGGCCGCCCAGCGCCGCGTTGAGCGCCAGCAAGCCGCGGTCGATGGCCAGGATCGGGAAGCGGTTCGACTTGGCCCACAGGCACAGCGACTCGAGATCGCCGTGCCGGGTCGGGCCGCGGTTGAAGCCGCAGACCACGACACCGATGCAGTCGTCGATGATCTCATCCCACGAGCGATCGCCCAGCGCGGGTTTGAGGAAGACCGGGGTGGCGCCGGCGGCGACAATGCAGCCCTGGTAGCCGGAGGGCCACAAGCCGATGTTCTTGCCGGGCTGGCCAATCTCGGAACCGTAGACGGCGATGCGGATCGCGGACGAAGGGGAATTGAACACGGAGGACTCCTTTCCTCAAAAGAGGTCGTGTGAATGTGCCCCGCTGTTTCGCGTCAGCTGCTAGGCAGCTGGCGTCAGCTGGAGAGGGATTGTAACCCGCGAACCTGGGTTGTCCAGCAAAAAATCGAAGAAAGTTTTCTTCTCGTTTCTCGGTCGCGGGATGTGGCGGATTGAGTCTTCGAGCCCCGGCGCTGCATGACGCGATGGGCTGGCCGCCGGGGCTTCGAAGACTCAGCCCCGGCCACGCATCACACGATGCCGCGGCGCGGGGTTGCGCGCCGCGCTCGCCGCCGCCTTCGGCCTTGTCTTGAGGAACGGTGATGGGCGCCGCCTGGGCAACGGCTTGGGGAACGGCCATCGTCAACGCCGCCGATGTCTTCAACACCTCGGCCGTGTTCAGCCAGGGACCGCGCGGCATGCGCCGCGGCAAGATGCCTTCCGACGCCGACCGCAGATCGTCGACGGCGTAGAACGCCCTTGGGCTGGCACGCCTCGATCAGCCGGATCAGCTCGTCGAGCTGCCGGCGATAGACGACGATCATGACGACGGGGTGAGGCGGCGGATGAGCTCGGCAGCTTGCGGATACTGGGCAAGCAGCAGGTCGCGGCGGCCGCCTTCGTAGTCCGCGTACTCGAAGCCGGGCGCCACGGTGCAGCCCAGCAGGGCGAACTCGCCATCCGGCTCCAGCAGGCTGCCTTGCCACACGCCGCGCGGCACGACCACCTGCACTTGCTGGCCCGCGCGCAGGTCCGGGCCGAGGATCACGGTGCGCGCGGCGCCGTCGGGCAAGAGCTGCAGCATCGTCACCGGACCGCCGAGATAGAAGTGAAACACTTCATCGCTCTGCAGCCGGTGCAGAGCGGAATACGTCGTCGCCGTCAGCAGGTAGTAGATCGCCGTGCTGGCCGCGCGGGGTCCGCCGTAGCGCTCGGGCAACGCTTCGGCCGCGACCGATTCCGCGGCCCGATAGGTCTCGCGAAAATAGCCCCCCTCTTTCGGATGCGGCTGCAGATGCAGCAAGCGAATCAAGTCGTCGGCCGTCGGCATGGGGAGCCCCCTTCACGCGGTCGCTTGAAAGATGAAGTAGCCGCGGCGCTCGAAGACATCGGCTTCGCCGAAGACCTCGTGCACCTGTTCCGCGACCTGTTCGAGCATCTTGGTGACCAGGTAGAACCGGCCGCCCGGTTTCAGCAGGGCGTGGCCGCGTTCGATGAACAGCCGGGCGATCGAGAGCTGCGCGTAGTAGGGCGGGTTGGCGAGGACGACGTCGAAGCTCGCCTCGGGCGGGCCGCCGGCGTCCGGCGTGGCATACGTCTGAACGTGGGGCACGCCCAGGGCCTGTGCGTTGAATTCCGCCAGGGCGATCGCGCGGACGTTGCTGTCCACGAAGGCGACGAATCCCTCAGGACCGGCCCGGCGAACGGCGAGGATGCCGTTGGCGCCGACGCCGCAGCCCAGATCGACGATGCGGTCGCCGGGGTGGATGTCGGCGCTTTCCACGAGGGCGCGGGCGCCGTGATCGAAACGGCCATACGAAAACACGCCGGGCCGCGACACGAACCGCAGCGACGTCGTCTCGTCGGCGCGGACTTGAAAGGTGATCTCGTGCCGCCGCCGCGGCCGGTCCGCGTCGCGCCGGCACCAGAAGATCGCGTTGTCCGAGCCGTCGGGGACGTGCACCCGGCCGAACACTTTCTTGAGCGTCTGCGGGATGACGTTGTCGCGCTCGTACGGCGACAGCACGATCAGGTGGCCGTCGGGCGCGAGCGTGTGATAGGTCTGTTCGATGACGTCGAGCTTCAAGGCCCGCTCGCCGCCGAGCGGGACCGGGTAGAGCAGCGTCCGCAACGGCCGCGGCAGGTCCCACAAGTCCGGCAGCGTGACGACCGCCGCGCTCAAACTGCGCTCGGCCAAGTTTTCGCGCAGCCGCTGGGCCTGATGCAGGTCGAGCTGCCAGCAGACGATGTCCGGATCATGCAAAAGGCCGGCCAGCTCGGCCGCCTCCCTGGGCGAGCCGAGGACCACACCATGGGGAGGCCGCAGCTTGGCGGCAACCGCCGGCAGCAGGGCGGCGGCATCGCGACTGACTTTGAACTTGCGCACGCGATATGTCTATTCAAACGCCGGCCAATCGGCCTGCGGCGCCTGGGGGACTTGCGGGATCGGCCGGCCGACCTGAATCGCCCGGTCCAGGGGCGGCGGCACCCAGACGCCGACCGGCATGTTGGGGTACGGCTGTTTGAGCGCGGGAATGAGCGGCGGCCCTGAGCCATGTGGCCCCAACGCGCCCGGCACAGGCTCGCCCGGCAGCACTTCCGGAGGCCGCATGCCGGGGGCGACGCGGACGCGCACGTCCTTGTCCGCTTCGAAGACGCGGTTGTCGGCGAGGATGAGGCGGGCGACGACGCGCACGTTTTCGGATTGCGGAAACGTCTTCCACGGCAGGATCAACGCGTAGCCGGTGCTCAACAGCCCCTGCTTCCACGTGCGCCGAAGCTGATCGGGACCGACGACCCACTCGCCGATCGGCGTCTTGATGCCCTGCGGGTGGATCTCGAGGGCCGTGATGACCGCCTGGCCGGGGGCCTTGATCGAATGGTCGGCGCCGTCGCGCGGCTCGAGGATGACTTGCAGCGCTTCGTCGCCGGCCCGGCCGTCGTTGTCGTAGCCGCCGGTCATGCGGCCCAGGGCGAGACGTTTGACGCCGAACAGCTGCGCGGCCTGTTCGGGAGGGATGTGGGCGCCGCGGCGGAGGGCTTCGAGCTCGCGCTGCAGCGCCTGGTTCTGGGCCTCGGTGCGGCCCAATTCTTCCATGGCTTCGCGGTACTGGATGTCGCGGGCGCGCAACTCGTTCTCCACCAGCTCGCGGCTCTTGCATCCGGCAAGCAGCAGCGAACCGAGCAAGGCGAGCAGCAACGGATAGCGGCGTCCTGCCTGCATATGGACTTCACGCGGCGTCCCACGAGCCGCCTACTCCTCTTCCTTCTCTTCCTTCCGCTCCGGCCTCGGGATCAGCGGCATCCGTTCGACGACGATGTCGATCAGGCCGTATTCCTGGGCCTCGGTCGCCGACATGAAATTGTCGCGATCGGTGTCCTTCTCGATCTTGTCGAGCGTCTGGCCGGTGTGCTTGAGGAGGATGCTGTTGAGCATCTCCTTGAGCCGCTGATACTCCTTCAGGCGGATCAAGATTTCCGTGGTGGTCCCCTCCATGCCGGCCAGCGGCTGATGGATCATGATGCGGGCGTTCGGCAATCCATAGCGCTTGCCCTTGGCGCCGGCGGTCAGCAGCACGGCCCCCATGCTCGACGCCTGGCCGATGCAGTAGGTCGCCACGTCGCACGACACAAACTGCATCGTGTCGTAAATGCTCAACCCCGCCGTCACCGAGCCGCCCGGCGAGTTGATGTACAGGTGGATGTCGGCCTTGGGATCGTCGAAGTGCAGATACAGCATCTGCGCCACGATCAGGTTCGCGCTGGCGTCGTCCACCACGCCCTGCAGGAAAATAATGCGGTCCTTCAACAGCCGGCTGTAGATGTCGAACACCCGCTCTTCGCGGCCGCTGCGTTCCACCACATAGGGGACAAGAGGCATGGCACACTCCACGCGGCTCCGGCCCATCTCTGCAGGTTAGGTTTCAACCTGACCGCCCTTCCCAAGGGAAGGGGTCATTCGCGTCAGGTTGGAAACCTAACCTACAGAAGAATCGGCTGCCGAAACCGCCGTCAATGAAGAAAAGTTGGTCGTTGTCGTCAATGTCGCGGCAGATAGCCCAGACTTCCTCGTTCACTTTTTCTCTTGCGTCGTCTTGCTGATGACGTCGTCCACCAGGCCGAAGTCCTTGGCCTCATGGGCGTCGAAATAGCGGTCGCGGTCGGTTTCCTTCTCGACGCGGTCGATGGGCTGGCCGGTGTGGGAGGCCAGGATCTCGTTCAAGCGGTGGCGTTCCTTGGCGATCTCCTTGGCTTGAATCTCGATGTCCGAGACCTGCCCGCCCACCTGGCCCCAGGGCTGATGGATCATGACCTTGGAGTTCGGCAGGGCGTAGCGCTTGCTCTTGGTGCCGGCCGCCAGGATCACCGCCGCCCCGCTGGCCGCGATCCCCATGCAATACGTCGAGATCGGGCATTCGAGGAACTGCATGGTGTCGTAGATGGCCAGGGTGGCCGTCACCGAGCCGCCGGGGCAATTGATGTAGAAGTGGATTTCCTGATTGCGGCTTTCGTGTTGCAAGAACAGCAGCTTCTGGATCGTGACGTTGGCGAGGTAATCGGTGATGGCCGCCTGGCCGCCGGTTTCCGGCGAGCTGCCCAGGAAGACGATGCGGTTTTCCAGGAGCAGGTCGCCCAGCGTCATCTGCCGCTGCCGCGAGTATTCGCGCCAGCGCTGCGCCTGCGGATCGACCAGCGCCGGACGATGCACGTGAAGCATGGGACGTCCTTTGGCTAGGAACAGGGATTATTCTTCATTCTAGGCGACAGGACAAGGAGGCGGATTTTTGATTCTTGATTTTCGATTTTGGCCGTGCTCATCTGCCGCTTCGGGCTCATTCCGCTTCTTCCTTCTTCTCGTCGTCCTTCTTCTCCTCCGGCGGCGCCGCGGTCGGGTCCTGCAACTGGCCCTCGACGGCCTGCGCCTCGGACGCGGCCACGCTTTGCTGCGCTTCCAGCGGCACTTCCTCGTAGCTGGCGTTGTCGAGGATCAGATCCAGCGCCTTGCGCTCGATGAGCTGGGCGGCCAGCGTCTCGATCAGGTCCTCGCGCTCCATCTGGGCCCGCACCTTGCGCGCCGATTCGTTCGCCTGGCCGGCGATCCGTTCGATCTCGGCGTCGATCTCGGCGTCGTCGATCTCGATCTTCTCGACCTCGGCGATCTTCTGCAGGACGAAGTGCTCCTTGAGGGCCAACGTCGTGCTTTGCAGCACGTCGCGCTCCAGCATCCGCTGCCGGCCGGCGATCTCGTCGTCCGACATGCCGGCCTCGCGCATCTCCATCACGCGCCGCTGCATGGCCTTGCGGGCCTGGCGCATCAGCATGTCGTTGGGCAATTCCCAGGTCGAGGCGGCCGCGATCTGCTGCAGCACCTGCTCGCGGGCCGATTGCCGCTGGGTGTATTCGAGCTTGCGGTCGAGCGTGGTGCGGACCAGCTCGCGAAACTGCTCCGGCGAATGGACGCCGAAATGGTGGAGGAAGTCGTGCGTCAGCTCGGGCAGCCGCAGGCTCTTGACGTCCTTGATCTCGAGCGTCGCCGTGACGCTCTTGCCCTTCAGGCCCTGGACGGCCACGGCATCGGTGATCTGAATGTCCACGATCCGCGTATCGCCGGCCTGGGCGCCGATGGTCTGCTCGCCGAACTTGTTGGCCACGCCGTCGCGGAACGCCAGCGTGTCGTCCACCCGCAGCGTGATCTCCTTGGCCGTGCCGAGCCGCTTCCCCTCGAACTCGGTCGCCATGTCGACGATGATGTAATCACCCTTGGCCGCCGCCCCGGTCTTCGGCACCAGCTGACCGTACCGCGACAGCACCCGTTGCTCTTCCTGTTCGACGTCGGCGTCGGCGAAGGTCTTGACCGGCTTCTTCAGCTTCAGCCCCTTGTAATCGGGCAGCTCGAACTGCGGCCGCACCTCGACTTCGAACTCGTAGACGAACGGCCCCTTGTCGGGAATCTCGATCTTGCCTGGATTCAGGTTGGGCGGGCTGATCGGGGCGATGTCTTGCTCCTCGGCGAGCTGCTCCAGACTCTGCATGAGGATCTGGCCCTTGATCTCGCCGATGACGTCCTTCTTGAACTTGCGGACCACGATTTCCCGCGGCGCCTTGCCGGGCCGAAAGCCGGGGACCCAGGAATCGCCGACCAGCTCCTTGTACTTCTCGTCGAGGCGCTTGTCGATGTTGCCGCGGTCCACGGTCACCTTGATGTGCTTGCGGCACGGGCCGACGTCGGTGATGAGGACGTGCTGGTCGAGCTTCTCGGGTTTCTTCTCGCCGTCGGCGGGCGGCTGTGCCGCCGCGGCTTGGTCAGGCGCGGCTTGGTCAGGCGCGGCTTGGTCAGGCGCGGCCTCTTGATCCGCCTTGGCTTCACCGGCCGGCTTCTGTTCCGCGTCGGGTTCGGCGGGGGCCGTTTCAGGTTTGTTTTCCAGAGTGCCTTCGGCCATGGTGGTGTCCTCGTGATATAGCAGTGTGCAGTTCCGCTGCACCAACCCGAAGCGTAAGCGAGGGATTTCGCCTGCTCCCCTCGCTTACGCTTCGGGTTGGTGCAGCGGAATCACGCACGCTCAGTTAGGCATCCGCAAGTCTTGATTTACAAGCTACGCACCAGGCTGGCATCTGCCGGCATCGCGACGCTGACCAACAAAAAAGCCGAGAAGGCGAAATACCGCGCCTGCCACGCGTGGTGAGTTTCGCTTTCTCGGCACAGAGCGGGTGATGGGGCTCGAACCCACGACAGCCACGTTGGCAACGTGGCGCTCTACCACTGAGCTACACCCGCAGGAGGGGTATCCGAACTTCCGAAGTCTTGAACACCTTGGAAGTCTCCCTTCGGATACCCATGCCCCGAATTATAAACGGGCGTCCAGCATTTTCAAGCGGCGTTGGCGGACAAAAATCGGACTTCGAAAGATTCCGGCCCGCAAACGAATTACAACTTCAGGAACGTGACGGGCCGGATGGCCGCGGCCGCCGGGGCACGTTGGAAACCCACGCGGGGTGCCGTACGTTAATCGCCAAGGCTGGAATCGCCAGGGCGGCCTCCGATTTCGTAGTGAATTCCGCCACGCGCCTGGGCGACCCTGGGGAAATGCGAGCGCTGCAGTCATGAACGTCATCGTCGTCGGGGCGGGCGAAGTTGGTTTTCACATCGCGGATCGACTGTCCAAGGAAGGCCACAATGTCACGGTCATCGAGAAGAGCGCCGAGAAGGAACGCGTCCTCAAGGCCAAGCTCAACGCCCTCGTGGTTCGCGGCAGCGGCGCCGGGGCGGAGACGCTCGAACAGGCGGGCATCGGCAGCGCCGAGCTGTTCATCGCCGTCACCAACCAGGACGAGGTGAACATGGTGGCCTGCCTGCTGGCCAACGAGTACAACGTGCCGCGCATGATCGCCCGCATCAAGAGCCTGGAGTACACCACCGCGGAATGGGCCCAGAACGCCAAGAAGCTGGGCATCGACGTGCTCATCAATCCGCAGAACGTCGTCGCCCACGAAGTCCATGAAATCGTCTCGTACACCGCCGCCACCGAGGCGGCCGAGTTCGCCGGCGGCCGCGTCGTGTTTCTCGGCTACCTCATCAGCCGCGGCAGCCCGCTGGCCGGCATCACGCTCAAGGAACTGGGCGGCCTGCGCGGCCTGTATCGCATGGTCGTGACCGCCATCGTGCGCAAGCACGAAACCATCATCCCGCGCGGCGAGGACGCCATCCAGGAAGGCGACCTGGTCTACTTCGTCTGCAACCGCCGCGACGTGCCCGCCATCAACTATCTGTTCGGCTTCGAGAAGGAACAGTCGAAGAACATCTTTATCCTGGGCGGCGGCCGGATCGGCGCCGCCTTGGCCCAGAAGTTCTCCAGCCTCAGGTTCCGCGTCAAGATCATCGACCGCGACCACAACCAGTGTCAGCAACTCGCCGAGGACCTGGAGAACGTCACGGTGATCCATGCCGAAGGGACCGACATCGACGCCCTGCGCAACGAGGGCCTGGCCCAGTGCGACGTCTACGTCGCCGTCACCGACGACGAGCAGTCGAACATCCTGTGTTCGCTCCTGGCCAAGAGCTACGGCGCCAAGCGGGCCATCGCCCTGGTGAATCGGCACGAGCTGCTGACGCTGGCGCCGTCGTTGGGGGTGGACGCCTGCGTCAGCCCGCGGCTGGCGACCGCCGCCGCCGTGCTCAAGTCGGTGCGCCGCGGCCAGGTCGCCGGCATCGCCACCCTGGAGCAAAGCGACGCCGAGGTGCTGGAAATGGTCATGCCGGCCGAGAACGGCCTGCTCCGCCAGCCGCTCAAGGACGTCGAGCTGCCGCGCGGCGCCATCATCGGCGCCATCGTCCGCGGCGACACCGTGGTCATCCCCAGCGGCGAGGATCGCCTGGAGCCCGCGGACCACGTGATCGTGTTCGCCCTGCCCAACGTGATCCACGACTGCGAAAGGTTGTTCAGCTAGCAGCCCGTTGAAAAAGGGGTCTGACCCCCTCGGAACCTGCAACGGCGCCGCGAAACACAGAGTCTCTGGGGTCGGACCCCTTTTTCAACGGGCTGCGCGACATGAACTTCCGCCTGACGCTGTACATCCAGGGCCCCCTGCTGCTCTTTCTGGGGGGCATGCTGCTGACGCCGATCCCGTTTGCCCTCTACTACGGCGACGGCCAGACGCTCACCTTCGTCATCGCGG
This sequence comes from Gemmataceae bacterium, assembly GCA_022616435.1. Lineage (GTDB taxonomy): Bacteria > Planctomycetota > Planctomycetia > Gemmatales > Gemmataceae > JAKEET01. The sequence continues at coordinate 6,067 of JAKEET010000082.1, read as the reverse complement.
CCGCGATCGCCTGCACGGCCGGCGGGGCGCTGATGCACTTCTTCCGCGGCACGGCCGACATCGGCTCCCGCGAGGGCTTCGCGATCGTGACGTTCGCCTGGCTGAGCTATTCGGTGTTCGGCTCGCTCCCGTACCTTTTCTCGGGCGTCCTGCTCAATCCGGTGGACGCGTTCTTCGAAGGCATGGCCGGCTTCACGACCACCGGCGCGTCCGTGCTCACCGACATCGAGGTGGTGGCAAAAAGCGTCCTTTACTGGCGGGCGCTGACGCAATGGCTCGGCGGCATGGGCTTCATCGTCCTCGGCGTCGCCGTGTTGCCGTTCCTGGGCGTCGGCGGCATGCAGCTTTACGAAGCCGAAACCCCCGGCGTCACCGCCGACCGCCTGACGCCGCGCATCCAGGACACGGCGCGGCTCTTGTGGGGGGTCTACGCCCTGCTGACGGCCATCGGCGTGGTCCTGTTGTGGCTCGGCGAGATGAGTTTCTTCGACGCCCTGTGCCACACGTTCACGGCCATCGCCACCGGCGGGTTCTCGACGCGCAACGCCAGCCTGGGCGCCTTCGGAACCTACAGCCAGGTGGTGATCCTGGTGCTCATGGTGCTCGGCGGCGCCAGCTTCACGCTGCACTACTACGCCCTGCGCGGCCGCGTCGGCAACTACTGGAAGAGCGACGAATTCCGCTTCTACCTCGGTCTGCTCGCGGCCCTGACCTTGATCGTGTTCCTGTTCAACCTCCGCGACTACGACAGCGCGCTCGTGAACCTCCGCGACGCCGCCTTCACGGTGACCTCGATCACGACCACCACTGGGTTCGCGACGGCCGATTACGAACGCTGGCCGATGCTGTCGCAAGGGGTCTTGTTCATCATGATGTTCATCGGCGGCTGCGCCGGCTCCACGGCCGGCGGCATCAAGCACGTGCGCGTGTTTCTGTTGATCAAGCACGCCTACCTGCAGATCGTGCGGCTGATCCATCCGCGCCAGGTGCGCGTGCTGAAACTGGACGGCCAGGCGGTGACGCCCGACATCATGCAGGATGTGTTGTCCATCACGGTGCTGTTCATCGGCGTCTTCGTGATGGCGACGCTGCTCTTGGCCGCGATGGGACTGGACCAGATCACGTCCGTGTCGGCCGCGGTCGCCTGCCAGGGGACGATCGGCCCGGGACTCGGCGCCGTCGGTCCCATGGACAACTACGCCGGCCTGCCGGCGTTCGCCAAGGTGGTGCTGTGCATGTCGATGCTGCTCGGCCGGCTGGAGGTGGCCACGGTGCTGGTGCTGTGCTTGCCGACGTTTTGGCGGAAGGGGTAACCTTGGCGGTGGTTGGTGATTTGGACCGCGTTGATGAAGACATGCCACTATGGTACAATCGGGGTGTGGATGGAGCCCAACGATGATTGCGGGGCAGTCACCAAGGCTCATATGGAAAGTCAATCCTCAAGGGCACAAGAGGACCATTGAAGAAGCGTTGGAAATCGCGCGTGGGTTCGGAGTCCACGTTCCGCCGGACGTGTTCTTTTTCGAAGACGAAGACAACGAACTTCCGGACGACGGCACGGCACGTGGCCCAAAAGTCACCAAGCCGGCTGGCTCTGCGGTCTACTGGTCCGATCTTCTCAACAGCCGTACCGGCAAGGTGCCATTTCGGATACGATCCGAAATCCTCAACAGCGATGAGGCCATTGTCGGAGTTATCGCGCACGAAATGTATGAGCTTGAGAAGCTGCGTGGCATGTTGAAGAAGGGCACGATGACGATCGAGCACTACATCGATCAGACGCGCCCCAACAATCCGGGCAATTTGCATGATGAGGCGTGGGACTGCTCCGATAGAATGGTCGAAGCGATGAGAAAGGCGCAGCCATGACGTGTTCCCTGGTGGAAAAGCACAGGCTCGGCATGATCACCGACCATCAACTTGTGGTCGAGAGCCTTCATATGCTCGATCCGCGGAACCCCGGCGTCGCACTGACAAACCTGCCCGAGCCGATTCTGCGGCAAGTGCTGCGGTTTGCCAAGGACTATCGGCGCGATCAGATGATGACGAACTACGGCGTCGTCCCGACTCTGGACCAGGTGCTCGCGGCTGAGAGCTGGATCACGGAGTCCCGTCGGCATTTGGCAAGTCTGACTGCATGACCGCGACCTGGTACGCACATGTTTCGGTCCAAATCCGCTAGAATGAATCCTCATGTAGCCTAATCCCGCGCCGCCCGGCCCGGGAACGGGGGAACCATTCGAGGCCCCATCGCCAGGTACGGCGAGGGACCTCCGGGGCGCAGGCCTGCCGGATCATCCGCAGGTTGATCCAACCAGGCCAGAGCACTTTCAAGCTCCAGCCCGTCAGCTAACCTCGTCGGCCTTTGAAAGGGCGCCCCGTCTTTGGACGCTGCCGCCTGTCCCTGCAATCACGCTTTCCTATGGACGCACAGTCCCAACCCGCCGCCCATCCGCCGTCCGCGGTCCATCACCACAAGGCCTTCTGGCTCTGGGTCATGTGCCTCACCGGCGTCGATTACTTCAGCACGCTCGGCTATCAGCCGTCGATCGCGTTCGACGCCACCGGCCTGTTGACGCCGTTCGCCACGATGATCCTGGTCGTGGTGACCTTGTTCGGCGCGCTGCCGGTGTATGCCTACGTGGCCGGCAAGTCGCCGCACGGGCAAGGCTCGATCTCGATGCTCGAGCGGCTGGTCCGCGGCTGGACCGGCAAGTTCCTGGTGCTGGTGCTGCTGGGGTTCGCGGCCACCGACTTCGTGATCACCAAGACCCTGTCCGCCGCCGACGCCGCCGAGCACCTCGTCAAGAACCCGCTGTGGCCGGCGGACTGGAGCGGCCACAGCGCCCAGGTCATGGTCACGATGTTCCTGCTGGTGATGCTCGGCGCCATGTTCCTGCGCGGCTTCCGCGAAGTCATCGGCCTGGCCGTCGCCATCGTCGGCGTCTACCTGCTGCTCAACGCGATCGTCATCGGCAGCGGCCTGTGGTACTTCGGCCATCACGGCGAATTGCTCGAGCAGTGGAAGACCAACGTCGCCGAGCAGCACTGGCATTTCGACAGCCACTACATCCACGAATTCAACCTCGGCGCCGACGCCTGGGGCATCTTCGCGATCTGCGCGCTGTTGTTCCCACGGCTGGCGCTGGGGCTCAGCGGCTTCGAGACCGGCGTGGCCGTGATGCCGCTCATCCAGGGCGACGCGGACGACACCCACGAACGCCCCCGCGGCCGCATCCGCAACGCCCGCAAGCTGCTCTTGACCGCGGCGCTGATCATGTCCACGTTCCTGCTCGGCTCGGCCGTCGTCACCAGCACGCTCATCGCCCCCGACGAGCTGCGCCACGGCGGCCGCGCCGCCAACCGCGCCCTCGCCTACCTGGCCCACGGCGAACCCCTGGCCAACGGCGCTGCCGCCGAAGTCATGAACCCGCTGTTCGGCGAAGTCTTCGGCACCATGTACGACATCAGCACCGTCGTCATCCTCTGGTTCGCCGGCGCCAGCGCCATGGCCGGCCTGTTGAACCTGGTGCCGCAGTTCCTGCCGCGCTACGGCATGGCCCCCGAATGGACGCGGGCGTTTCGGCCCCTGGTGGTGGTGTTCACGCTCATCAACCTGTTCGTGACCTGGGAGTTCGACGCCTCGGTGGAAGCCCAGGGCGGCGCCTACGCCACCGGCGTCCTGGTCCTGATGTCGAGCGCCTGCGTCGCCACGCTCATCGACCGCTGGCGCAACAGCCGCTTTCGCTTCTGGCCCTTCCGCATCTCGTACCCGTACCTGGCGATCTCCATCGTGTTCTTCTACACGACGGCCGCCAACATCTACGAAAAGCCCGACGGCCTCCGCATCGCCAGCTTCTTCATCCTGGCGATCGTGGTGCTGTCGATCGTGTCGCGGTTCTACCGCAGCAAGGAGCTGCGTTTGCTCGGCTTCGATTTCGTCAACGAACAATCGCGCTTCCTCTGGGACAGCATGAAGATGCTCGAATTCCCGGTGCTGGTGCCGCACCGCCCCGGCAGCCGCAGCCTCCAGGAAAAGGAAGTGCAGATCCGCAAGGAGCATCGCCTCGGGCCGGAAGTGCCGATCGTGTTCATCGAGGCCAACCTCGGCGACACCAGCGACTTCTACCAGACGCCGCTGATCGAGATCGTGCAGGAGCAAGGCGGCTTCATCCTGCGCGTGCAGAAATGCGCCTCCATCGCCCACTCGATCGCCGCCCTCGCCCTGGAGCTGTCCAAGGTCGGCCATCCGCCCGAGATTCACTTCGGCTGGTCCGACGAGAACCCGATGGCCGCGAACATCGGCTTCCTCCTGTTCGGCGAAGGCAACGTCCCGTGGATGGTCCGCGAACTGATCCAGGACGCCGAGCCGCGCCCGGAACGGCAGCCGCGGGTGGTCATCGGGTGACGATGAGGCGTGTGCGACGGCCCAACGCCGCCTCCAGCCTGCCAGTTTGCCAACCACGCCACGTCGAAGAATGCAGCATCTCGTGAACGAATCCAACTTCCTCGTCGCTGGGATCGGCGATCGAGCCGAGGAACTGCAAAGTGAGTTGCTGCAGGTGATAGCGGACCTTATTCGTCGCCAGAATATCGCGGACGGCGGCCGTAAAGACGGCCGGTTCATCGTCGCGAAGAACGGCCAATAGCTGACGAAGCTGGCCGGGCGAAGAAGCGACTGTTCATCATTCTCACGGAGCCAGTCGTGCACCGTCTTCCCTTGATCTCGCAGACGTTTGCGCCAAAGGCTCGCAAGATAAAACTCGAAGTAGCTTTGGTGAACAAACCGCAGTTCGAGGATGTGACACAACTGGCCGCTCAAGCAGGTGTTGCGCTGGAGCCGCGAACTTCGGGGCCGGCCCGGATGGAACATCCTGCGTGCCACGCTGCCACGCGTGCCACGTGTTTCCCATGACGACCGACCCCCCTCTTCACGCGGCGGGATGCTGCTTGCGAGCGCGCTGCACTTCCTCGCGGATCGTCCGGATTTCTGCATCGCGCCGCAGGACGGCTTCACGATCGGCCCAGGGAAGCGGCGGCGCAACCTTGCTGGCGTGGCCGATTTCCGGGCCCGTCGGCGGCTGATCGCGCAAGTACGCCCATTGCAGGTTGAGAGTATCTCCGCTCTGGATGCCAATCCGTGTCATCACCTCGGTGGCCGGGCCCCCGAAAGGAGCTTCGGTCCCCTCGTGGCAATACACGTCGAGGAAGGCAATCTCTTCGTGTGTCAGGATCATGGTTTGGCTACCTGTTGATCGGCCTGCTGGATTTCAGTCTGCGGCCAGTAAGCGCTATACTGTTGCCCCGCCGGGTGAGTCGCGATGTAACCCGCCAAGTTGGCACATGCCGGCTCCCGAATGGGGACCCATTGAGCGGCCAGGATTGCCGAGCGCTCATAGACCGGCATTTGGGCATTCGCCGGCGGCGCCGCGATGTCCCGCGACTCAAACCAAAGCACCGCCCGCCGGCAGAGCGGGCAATCCATCGCCGCCTGACCGTTGTAGATGGCCCTCCGCTGTGCGGCATCGTACCACTCGTTGTGCCAGTCCAAAATGAGCTGACCGCAATGCGGACAAGGTTCATTGGGCGGCATGCGAGCTTTCCTCTTGTGCTCGTACTCATTGTCGTCGAGAACTGCCCGTCACGCAAGTCATTCGCCAGCTGACGGGTTGGTGCATACCAATGGCCATTTTGCATTCGGCTCGCGAGAATACCAACATGAACATCCACAGCGGAAAGGCAGCAATTGCGTTTCTCTCGGGCGAATCGTCCAGTGACGACGCGAACGTCGTCTGTCCTTCCTGCGGCAGCGACTATACCCACGTACGTCATGTTGGCACTTTGGTCGGCTCCGACCAATTCGAGGCAGTGGTCGCCTATGACGGCGCGTCGCCTTCTGGAGCCACGCCACAACGACGTTCGGCGGTTGAAATCGTGTTCAGCTGCGAGAATTGCCCCAAGCTATTCTCATCTTCAACAGTCGAAAGTCGTAAGTCCAGTAATTGCCATATGTTATGATTTCACAAATCGCGCGTGGCACTAGGCGAGGCGGCGTTGGGCACGGCTT
>JAKEET010000009.1 GCA_022616435.1 Gemmataceae bacterium | reverse complement strand
GGGATTTTCTCCAACGGCGCGGGATTCTGCCACGGCGGGCTTACGCCGCGCCGCTCGCCAGGGTCCCACGGAAGTGAACCAGCGCTACGCCGGTCGTTTTCCAGGCATGCTGAAGGTGACGCCAGATCACGTCGCTCGAGTTCGTGGCCAGCTGCACGGACACCATGCCGCTGTCCATGCCGTCGAGCAACGATCCGGCCGCCTGCCACGCTGCCGCCATATCTTTGGGTTGGACCAAGCATTCGTCGATCACGACTCCCTCGACATCGGCGACAGCGACTTCCAGTCCGGCCTTTCTGCCGGCTTCATGGGCGGCATCACGCAACGTTTGCACGATGCGCAGTCCGGCGTCCAGCGCAGGCTTGCTGATGAGCGGATCAACGCCAGTCGTGACTTCCACCAATTCTTGCAGGTCCAAAGTCTCGATCACCAGTCGGGCCCGATCAAGCAGGAAACCGCGCGACAGGTCCGGATTGAGACGGCGCAAGCGGTGGCGATTCTGGACTCCGGCGCTGACCGCCATCCGCGCCAGACTCGGCAACTTGGCGAGCAGCTTTGAACCATCGTGATCGATGCCCGGATGATCCAGAAACTCCATCAACGATAGCCCGACCCGCATGGAGACGGCCGGATGGTCCCGAGTCAATCCGTGAGCCAGCAACACCGGTTGACGGCGACGATGGAGGACGAAACTGATCCAACCGAGTCGATCGGCGCGGGTCAGAAGCGGCTCCAACGGCGCGCGGCGCTGACTGTCTTCGAAATCTCTCGAGTCCAGATGCCAATGGACCGAGCACGCGTGCGCCTCGTCGGCGGCAATCCGATCGAGAATGGCCGCGGTGGAGCCGGCGGACGCGGCGTCCGTGGCGTCCGTGGCGCTCGCCTCACGAAACAACGGTCCGGCGGCGAGTTGATCGGCCCAGGCCGGCGGCGTGGGCACATTCAGGTTGACGACGACATGGGCATACGCCTCGGCAGCGGCGACCAGTCCGTCCATCCATTCCGGGCCGTGAATCGCTACGTACCGCTCCGCACTGTCAACCGCAAGCGTTTCGGCCCGGCGGCTCAGCTCCTTGACCTGAGTCCACGCCGTTTTCCAGGAGGCCTTTGTGGGCTGCCGATCGGGGGGTTCAAGCACCATCGTCCGCAGCACCGGCGACATCAGGTTCCACAGACGCAGGATTCCTGACTCATGGGCGGCGATCAGATCACGTGTGAAGACAGACTGCAAGGCATACGCTGCCGCGATCCCGTCGAGCACCTTGTCGAAGTCATCGTCGAGCGAATAGGTGAAGGTTCGCCGCGAGGCATCTTGCTTGACCTCTTGAAGCGCGGCCGCGGGACGCGCCCGCGCCTGCGCCAGCGCGTGCGCCAAGGCCGGCTGGCCTAATTCACGCACCACTTTCTCGACGAGCTCGACGATTTGGTCCGTCGGTATGATCTCGGCGGCGTTCTCCTGCTCCAAGAAATGCAACACGCCATCCGCCAATTCCCGCGCCAGAAACGCATTCGGCTCGCCAACCGCCTCCGTCGCCGCGAAAATCGACTGGCTGATCTTGTCCGCATCGAACGCCTCGCGGCGGCCGTCGCGCTTCTCGACCCAGGCTGGCAACGACGGCGTCACGGCTTTCTCGTCCTCGATGGTGGCGTCGCGAACCAGGGCATTTTACAATATGACCACGACGACGGCGCAGGTCCACCGACGCGGAGACGTTCATGCCCCATGATGCTGGCCCCACGCTTGCTCCCGCCGACGCCTTCCAGCTCCTCGGCCAGCTGAAACAGCACGTCGGGTCCGTGCTCCTCGGCAAGAACGACGTGATCCACCTCGCCCTGGTCGCGCTCCTCGCCGACGGACACCTGCTGCTCGAAGACGTCCCCGGCGTCGGCAAGACGCTGCTCGCCAAGGCCCTGGCCAAAAGCCTGGCGTGCTCGTTCCATCGCATCCAGTTCACGCCCGACCTGCTCCCCAGCGACCTGATCGGCACCAGCGTCTTCCATCAGCCGAGCGGGCAGTTCGTGTTCAACCGCGGCCCGCTGTTCGCCCAGATCGTGCTGGCCGACGAGATCAACCGGGCCACGCCGCGCACGCAAAGCGCCCTGCTCGAAGCCATGAACGATCGCCAGGTGACCGTGGACGGCGAGACCCGGCCGCTCGGTCCGCCGTTTCTGGTGCTGGCGACGCAGAATCCGTTCGAATTCGAAGGAACGTACCCGCTGCCGGAAAGCCAGCTCGACCGCTTCCTGTTGCGAACCAGGATCGGCTACCCGGCGCGTGCGGCGGAGAAGGACGTGCTGCGGCAGCACCGTGCCGGCGAACCGGTGGATGCCTTGCCGGCCGTGCTCAGCGCCGCCCAGATTCTGGCGCTGCAGGCGCGGGTCCGCCAGGTGCGTTTCGACGACCGCCTGCAGGATTATCTGCTCGACATCGTGGAGGCGACGCGTGCGGCCCCGGCGGTCCAGCTTGGCGCCAGCACGCGCGCCGGGCTGGGACTCTATCGCGCCGCCCAGGCAAACGCGCTCCTGGAGAGCCGCGATTACGTCATTCCCGACGACATCAAGCGCTTCGCGGTCCCGGTGCTCGCCCATCGCTTGCTGCTCAAAAGCCTGCGCAAGCCCGGCGGCGCGGATCCGGCCGAGACGTTCCTGACCGACGTCCTGGCCAAGGTCAACATCCCAACGTGATAAGGAATCCACCGCGGATTGCACGGATAACACGGAAGATTCAGAACTTGGTTTCCATCCGTGCTATCCGTGTGATCCGTGGTTTGATGACTTCGTGATCACATGATCGCTTCGCAGAAACGCTCGTTGCTCGTCTGGGTGGAACGCCTGCCGTTCACGCGCGAGGGCCTCTTGTGGCTGCTGATCGCGCTGGCCATGCTCGTCACCGGCCTGCTCAAGGGCATCAATCTCATCATCTTGCTGTCCTGCTGGCTGGTGGTGCTGATCGCCTGGAACTGGTGGCTCGCGCGCCGCCAGCTTCGCTGCCTTGATGTCGCCGGCATCGTTCCCGACTTCGTGTTCGCGCAGACGCCATTCCGCTGGACGGTGAACCTGACCAATGCCGGGCGGCGCGCCGCCCACGGCGTCGTCGTCCGCGAGGATGCGGCGCCGCAATCGTGGTTCGTCCGTTGCGCGGACGCCGGACAGACGGTTCGCCTGGAAGGAGAGGCGACACTGCCGCGGCGCGGCGCCTGCGCCTGGAATCGGCTGCGCCTGGCCTGCGGCTATCCGGTCGGCCTGGCGAACATCGTGCGCGATGCCGGCCGGCCGGAAGAGTTGCTGGTCCTGCCGCGGCCGGGGACGTTGCAGCGCGGCGTGCTCCGGCACTGGCTGAGTCAGCACAGCCCGAGCCAGGGCCCGGTCCGCGCGGCTGCCCGGCGGCAGCCGACGGCCCAGTTGGAGTTTCACGGCCTGCGCGCCTTCCGGCCCGGCGACAGCCCGCGCCACATCCACTGGCGCACGACGGCCCGGCGCGGCGAGGTCATGGTCCGCGAGTTCGAGGATCTGCCCAATGACAACTTGGTCCTGATCGTCGATCCGCGGACCCCCGCCGCGGCGCCGATCGGCACGAACGCCGAGCTGGAGCGGCTGGTGTCGCTCGCGGCCACGATCGCCTGGGAATGGTGCCGGCAAAAAGGAGACGAGTTCGCGCTGGCCGTGGCCGGCGCGTCACCTGTCCTATTGCCGGGCGTGACGGGACGTGAGCTGGCGCTGCGTGTGCTCAAGGAGTTGGCGCGGGTGACCGGCAGCCCGGCGAGCTGGTCTGGCCTGCTCGCGCTGCTTGAACACGCCAGGCTCCCCGAGGCCGCCGTGTTGGTGCTGACGCTCCGGGCCGACGCGCCGCTGGAGGATTTGTCGCAATGCCTGCGGCGTCCCGTGGCGTGCGTCAACGTCGCCCGCGCCGAGGAGCAGGCGTTCTACCTTGACGGCGAACCAATAAAAAACCTACGATGAGGGCGAGGCAACCCCCGGAATCCGAGATTGAACCATGAGTGTCGCGACCTTGCCGGAACCAAAAGCCCCACCGAAGTCCCTGGACGAGATCATCCAGGCGAACGGCGATGCGTTGTACGAAGTCGTTGACGGCCATTACGTGGAGCTGCCCCCGATGACCGTCCTCGCTTCGAGCTTGAGTTCGCGTCTTTTCCTCAGGCTGGGAGTATTTGTCGAGCAGCATTCGCTGGGTCAAGCCCTCTCCGAAGCGGTTTTCATCCTCGATTCCGAACGTGATCTCCGCCGGCGGCCCGACGTGGCCTTTGTCTCCAAGGAGCGTTGGCCGCTCGACCGGCCACTTCCGGAAACTGGCGATTGGCGTGTGGTTCCGGATTTGGCGGTCGAAGTGATCAGTCCCAACGACGATGTGGAGAGCCTTTTCGAAAAGCTGAAGGAGTATTTCCGCTACAACGTTCGGCAGGTCTGGATCGTGCTCCCGCGGGAACAGGAGGTCCTAGTCTTCGACTCGCCGACTGCCCACCACACCCTGACTGCCGGCCAGGATCTCGACGGCGGCGACATCATTCCCGGCTTCCGGCTCAGCTTGGCAGAATTATTCAAGAAACCGGTCGCTGCCGAGGCGTAGGCTTCGGAGTCAGTGATTTGACCCCAGTGAATCGAAGGCAATGATGGATGTCGCTTGAAGCCGTCCGAACGCACCTTGGAGTTTGACGAGGCTTGACTGCCCAAGCAATGTCCCGGTACGATGACGCCAGATTCTTGCAAACCCACGGGAGAACGTCGTGAGCACTGTGACCTTGCCGGAACGCAAAGAGCTGCTTGCGGAGTTTCCGGCCAACGGCGATGCGCTGTATGAAGTCGTCAACGGCCAGTACGTGGAGTTGCCGCCGATGAGCATGCTAGCATCGTTTGTCGCGTCGGATCTCCATGTCCTTATGGGTTACCATGTTCGGCAGAATCAGTGCGGCAAAGCTGTCAGCGAGACGGTATTCATCCTCGACCGGGAGACTGATCTCCGGCGTAGGCCCGATATTGCCTTCGTGTCCAAAGATCGCTGGCCACTGGACAAACCAATTCCGCCAACGGGAGAATGTGGTTTAGTGCCCGATCTAGTTGTCGAAGTCATTAGCCCCAATGATCTATTCGAGAGTATTTTTGAGAAGATTGACGAGTATTTCGCCTATGGCGTTCGGCAGGTCTGGGTCGTATTACCGCGCACAAGCGAGGTCGTCATTTTCACCGCGCCGGGCCAATTTCACAAATTGAGCGTCGGCCAAGACCTCGACGGCGGCGACATCATCCCCGGCTTTCGGCTGAGCTTGGCGGATTTGTTCAAACAACCCGTCGCCGCCGAGGCGTAACATCCCGAAGCGGCCAATGAAAAAGCGCTGGTACCTGCGTCTGTCCGTCATCGCCCTCCTCGGCACGGCCGGCTTCGTCGTGTTATTGATGACCCGGCCAGCCTCGCCGATCAATCGCGTAAACTTCAAAAAGATCCAAGTCGGCATGACTCTGGCCGAGGTCGAGGCGATCATCGGGTTGCCGCCGGGGGATTATTCGACAGGATCACTCGTGACAGTAGAATACAAAGAATGTACGGTCGCGATGCAAGTTCTCAAGGAAATGGGCAAGGAGGCAGATGAAGTTGTCGCACGCAAAGTGACTGACGGTTTGATTCTGTCTTCTCAAACCGGCTGGAAGTTGTTCGGGGATCAGTCCACGGCCTTGGCACCCTATTGGATCTGCGATTCCGCCGCAATCATCATTGAATGGGACCCGTCGGCCCGGGATTTCAATGTTGGCCGCAAAAACTTTCTGAGTGTTCGACGCTCCTACGACGGTTTCTGGCAAAGGATTCGCGGCTGGCTCCGCATCTAGTCCATGCAAGTGAATTCAGTTGTGTTGCTGCGGTTATCACCTCGCACCGCAACGTCCGCCTTGACGCCGCGCCTGCAAAAAAACTAGGATAAACGTGTTCCCGGGACGACCAAGCAGCCGCTGGACCGGAGAGATCGATGGCGACGACTACAATACGAGACGTACAGTACATTGCGGAAGCCGACGGCACGCCGGTGGCGGCCGTCGTCCCGATCGACTTGTGGCGTGCGATTGAATCGGAACGTGAAACCGCATACCTGCTGAAAAGCAAGGTAATGCGCAAACGGCTGCTGGACGCCAAAGCTCGCAAGAAAGGCATGTCGCTTGAAGCCGTTCGAACGCAACTTGGAGTTTGATGTTGCGGCCATCGAAGACCTGGCCTGGTGGATCGCCAAGGAGAAGAAGAAAGCTCTGCGCATTTGCGCATCGTTCTGGAAATCCATCGGGAGCCCTTGGTCGGCATCGGCAAGCCGGAACCGCTCAAACACGAATTGGCAGGCTGTTGGTCTCGACGCATCGACGACGAGCATCGCCTTGTCTACCAGGTGCAAGAGAAACGGATTCGAATTCTAGCCTGTCGTTACCACTACGATTGATGCGAGGATCGCATGACCTACAAGCACACCTTTCACCGCCACAAGACCCGCGAAGTCCAGGTCGGCAATCTCGTGATCGGCGGCGACAACCCGATCATCGTCCAATCGATGACCACGCCCGACACGCACAATCTTGAGGCCACAGTCGCCGAGATTCATCGGCTCGAAGAAGCCGGCTGCGAGCTGGTGCGCGTCACGGTGCCGAAGCCGCAGGACGCGGCGGTCCTCGGCGAGATCAAGCGGCGCATCAAGCTGCCGCTGATCTGCGATATCCACTTCGATTACAAGATGGCCCTGGCGGCGCTCGACCATCCCGTGGACAAGATTCGCATCAACCCCGGCAACATCGGCGGCATGGATCGCTTTCGCCAGGTGCTGAAGAAGGCCAAGGACAAGGGCATCCCGATGCGGATCGGCGTCAACGCCGGCAGCCTGGAACGCGAATTCGCCATGAAGTACGGCTTCCCCTGCCCCCCCGCCATGGTCGATAGCGCGCTCCGCTACATCGAGATCGCCGAATCGGAAGGCTATCACGACATGATCGTGTCGCTGAAGTCCAGCGACGTGCTGACGGTCGTCGAAGCCTATCGGCTGTACGCGAAACAGGCCGACTATCCCACGCACATCGGCGTCACCGAGGCCGGCAAGGCGCCCTATGCCGTGACGAAATCGGCCTGCGGCCTGGCCCCGATCCTGCTCGACGGCATCGGCGACACCATCCGCATCAGCCTGCTCGGCGACCCGGTGCCCGAGATCGCGGCGGCATTCGACATCCTGCAAGCGACGCAGCGCCGTGTCCGCAAGCCGGAGCTGATCGCCTGCCCCACGTGCGGCCGGCTGGAGATCGACCTGGAAGACATCATCGCCAAGCTCGAGCACCGCCTGGCCGGCAAGACGACCGCCATCAAGATCAGCGTGCTCGGCTGCGTCGTCAACGGCCCGGGCGAGGCGCGAGAAGCGGACCTGGGCATCGCCGCCGGCAAGGGCAAGGGCGTGATCTTCAAGCGCGGCGAGATTGTCCGAAATGTGCTGGAGAAGGACATGGTCGAGGCGTTGATGGAAGAGATCGCGAAGTGGGAAAGGGAAGAGGCGGAGAAGGGGACGCTGAAGCACGGCGCTCCGTCGATTCAAGCGGCTGCCCGCGAAGATGAACCTCACGGCAACAGCGCCGAGCAGGACGACGCGGGCCGGATCAGATTACCGATGTTGAATTGATGTCCGCGCCGCCACGCGATGCCTCTAGCGCATGAAGCGGTGAATTTCGACTTCGCCGTTTTTCAGCACTGCCAAATCATCACCCACGAAGCCAAAGTATCGCGGCCCCGGGTCCCATTCCCGGACAAGCTCGTGCTTTTCCAGGTCCCAAACCAGCAATCCGTATTCCTTGCAGTTGTCCTTCCGACCGCTGATTGCGGCGAACTTGCCGTCTCGGCTGAATGCCGCTCCGAACATGCGCGCTTCCCGTCACCATGATCCTGCCGTCGCCGCTCCAATACGCCGCATAGGCGCCATCCCCAACGGCGATCCTTCTGATGAGAGTGGGATCCTTGGCCTCGGATTTCTTGGCCTCGTCATGCCCCTGCTGCGCGAGCGCCGACGCCACGTCTGTTGCACCGAGGATGCTCGCCAAAGCGATTGAGTGGAAGATGCGCATGAGATGCCCTCCAGAGGCTGTGCATTATCTTCAAGCTAGAAGGGTTGAGCAAGCGTGAAACCCGGTCCCACGCCTCGCCCCACGGCAGTTCACCGGACACCCGGGCGCCGTCACGGCCCCGCGGCCAATCCCAGACGCGCCAGATGGCCAAGTCGGCCGGGGTACGAGACTCGAAGTACGCTTTCAGAAACCGCGGAAACCACCCGTCGGACATCCCGGTCGAGGGTGACGTCCCGCGGCCGGTGCTTAGCGACCCTGAACGGAATTGATAATGTGGCGAGTCCAAACACGGTCTTCGTCGCTCAGAAATCGGGGCACGTGATCGTGATACGAAATCTTGCGGCCATACCGGCCACGCTCGTACGCCGTGGCAAACACCGCGGCCAAGTCGATGATGATGTCGCGATCAGGGGCGCGCAACGGCGCCGGCAATTTGGGCAAAGCCTGACGAAGACTCCACGCGAACACGTCGCAGTCCAGACGCTTCTCAGCGCGCGAAAGAAGATAATAATAGTCCCCATCCGGCAACGGCTGTTGCATTGGCAGACGGCGGCCGCCGAGCAAGAGATCAAGTTCAACCAAATGCACTTGCTGTACTAGAATCGCGCGCCGTTTGGCGAGATCCTCGGTTCGGCCGGGTTGCTCCTTGTTGGCCGGCGACAGCAATTCCAGCACGGCGACGAGCGACCGATCAGGCCGATGCAAGATCTCGATGTACGCTTCTTTGGGTCCATCCAAATAGACGTGTTCGCCAAGGCTCGCTTCGTAGTGCTCCGGCAATGCCGCGTCGATGGCTTCGCACCATGCGTTCATGAAGCGTGAATGGAAGTCTGCCCAATACGCCGGCTCTTCCAAGAAAGGGTCCATACCTGGGAACGGGGAATTCATGATTCCGACCTGTGGATGAAGATCGTACCGATCCATTGTATCCAATCCGGCGCATCGAAGAAAATTCGCCTTCCGATCAACAATTGCCGTCAAACTGTGCCAGGAATGCCGTTTCTCTTGGAAGGCATGTGTTGAATCCGAGACCACGTCAGAGATACCACTGGATTTCGACGCTGTCGCCGGCAATGCTCCATGGGGAACCTTGTCACTGGAGTCCGCACCATGGTTGGTTTGCGCCGCAGAATTTGGACGTTGGCGATCTTTTCGACGACTCTCATGAACACCGCCGCATTATCGCAAGTTGCCGCCGCGCCGCTCGCCTTCGAACGCCTCACCTGCATGAGTTGGGACGAACTCCAGGGCCTTTACCGCGACGCCAAGCCAGGCAACGTGCCCTCCGGCTTCGTCCGCGGCCGAACCATGTTCAACCCGTGCGAGTTCTTGCCGGGGCCGCGCACCAAGATCGCCAACTGTCTGTGGAAGGGCAAGCACTTCTGTGCGGAAGAGGGCACGCTCGTCAATCAATGGCTCGGCGTCCGCGCGATTCGGGCCAACATCTACCCCGGCGTGAGCTGGCTCGACGGTCAGCCATCGCTGATCCTGGATTACGCGGACTCATCACTGATCTGGCGCGACGCCCGCGATGAGATGCGTGAAGTGGCGCCGGGTCTCTACGTCGGCTTCATGCACGTCCGCCGCTGTCCGGAACCACGGCTGAAGACGCTGTTCGTGCTGAAGGCCTGCCGCGTGCAGCAGTAGGCACGCCTCGACTATTTCTTCTCTTGCAGCATCTGCCGCACCCACTCCGCCAGCTCCGGGGACAACGCCGGCTCCGGGACCGCGCCGTCGTAGCGCACCCAGCGCCGATACGGGCCGGCATCGTAACAGCGCTCACACACCGCCTGGATGTCGAGAGCGACCGCGCCGTCGCCCGGCAACAGCGGCACTTCGATTTCCGGCAGTTTCTCCGGCAAGCGCACGGGATAGAGGCAGTAGTCGTACGGTTTGTCGAAGCAATGCACGCAGACATGGTATTCGTAAGGCCCAATGATCTTCCAGGCTGTCTCGAAATCGACCGCTGTCGTGTGTTCTCCCCCGCGCAGCAGGTCGATTTCCACGAGGTGCACCTGGCTGCTGTTGAGGATTTCTTGTTGCTTGCGGACGTACGATTCACGACCCGGCGCGCCGACTGTCTTGTTGGAGGGACTGAGCAGCTCGATCACCGTCACCAGCCGTTCGCGGTTGTCGGCGTTTGCGTAGATTTCGACGCGGGTTTGCTTTTGCTCTTCCGGATAGATCGATACGATCCGGGGCTGCGAACGAGTTGCCGGCGCGACGGCCGTCGCCGCCGATGAGCCATTGCCGTTGCCGCGTTGCACACGCACGTCCGGTCCGATGCGGCGTTGAGCCGGTTCTACCCAGATGCGTGAGCCGATGACGCTGTAGTACGGCGGGGGCAGCTTTTCCTGCAAGGCATCACTCAGCTTGGTGACAAGCCGATCGTGCAAATCCGGAAATATCTCCGGATGCTCGAGAAACGGATCCATGCCGGGAAACGGAGAAGCCATCGCCGGATTCCTCGCCGCCGCGAATCGCCTCACCCATTATCCATCATCGCGCGTGGATTCCGCAACCGCTTCATCACCGCGTTGCCGAACTCCACCGCCACAGCCCCGTCAATCACCCGATGGTCCCCGGCGAACGACAGGTACACCATGTCGGCGGCGCGCATGTCGCCGTGATCGTCGAGCAGCGGCCGCTTGACGATCTTGCCGATGCCGAGGATGCCGACTTCGGGATGATTGATCACCGGCGTGGAGAATAGCCCGCCCAGGCTGCCGATGGACGTGACGGTGAAGGTGCCGCCGCGCAAGTCTTCCAGCTTCGATTTGCCGGCGCGGGCGTCGTCGCCGAGGCGCTCGATGTCGCGGGCCACTTCGAGCAGGCTGCGCCGGTCGGCGTCGCGCACCACGGGGACGATGAGGCCGTTGGGCGTGGCCACGGCAATGCCAACGTTCACCTGATCGTGCAGGACGATCTCCTCCGCGGCATCGTCGAGCGACGAATTGACCATCGGCACTTCTCTAAGGGCCAGCGCCACTGCTTTCACGAAGAACGCCAGGTAGGTGAGCTTGACGCCTTGCTGCGCGAACGACTCCTTATGCTCTTCCCGCGCCTTGAGCAGCTCGGTCACGTCGCATTCATCGACGTAGCTGTAATGAGGAATGACGCGCTTGGCGTGGACCATCCGCTCGGCAATGGTGCGGCGCCGCCCCTGCAGTTTGACGCGCTTGCCGGAGCGGGCCCATTCGGGGAGCGTTTCGCGCGGCTTCGCTGGTTGTGGCGCGGCGAGCTGCGTCGCGGCCGCTTTGGCCAGGTCGTCGATCAAGATGCGCCCGTGCGGGCCGGAGCCGCGAACCGTCGTCAGGTCCACGCCGAGTCTACGCGCCATTTGCCGGACCGCCGGCGCGGCCGCGATGCCCGCGGCGAGCGCGGGACCATTGCGCGTCGGCGCCGGCTTGCTTGGCGTCGTCTTGCTGGCGGCGGCCTTGTTCTTGCGCGGGACCGGCGCCGGCGCCCCGGACTTGTCTTCGTACGCCAGGATCGGCTGGCCGATGTTCAGCTTGTCGCCCGGCTGCACGCGCAGTTCGGTGATCGTGCCGGAAAACGGCGCGGGCACTTCCATGGTCGCCTTGTCGGTGAGCACTTCGAGAAGGGCTTGCCCCGGCTTGACTGGGTCGCCGGCCTTCACCAGCCAGCGCGTCATCTCCGCTTCGTAGACGCCTTCGCCAAGCTCGGGGAGGAGGAAGTCCATCGATCAACCTGAACGTTGTATCGTTGTCGCAATGCGGTCGCCGGGGCTTCCGTATCGTCAGCTCCGGCCACGAGGCGCGTGGATTGAACCGTATTGTATTATCCGCTCGTCCGGCGCCGGCCGCAACTTTTTCGATTTGCCACTGGATTTCCACGCGTCGATGCGCCATCATGAAACAACAATCCCGTCGCTCGTTCGCCCATCTTGGGGCCTGTCATGGACACGACGCTTTCCCTGCGCATCCGTCCCGAAGTCGCCGAGGCGATCCAGCAGCATCGGCCCGTGGTCGCTCTTGAATCGACCCTGGTGGCCCACGGCCTGCCGTGGCCTCTGAATCTGGAAACGGCCCGCGCGGCCGAAGCGGCCGTACGCCACACCGGCGCGGTGCCGGCAACCATCGCGGTCCTGGAAGGGACGCCGACCATCGGGCTGGACGACGGGCAACTGGAGCGCGTCGCTCACAATCGCGCGATCCTCAAGGCGAGCCGCCGCGATCTGGCCTACGCCATCTCCCGCAAGCTCAACGCCGCCACCACCGTCGCCGCCACCATGCTCCTGGCTCATCGCGCCGGCATCCGCCTGTTCGCCACCGGCGGCATCGGCGGCGCCCACCGCGACAACAATCCCTGGGACATCTCCGCCGACGTCACCGAACTCGCCAAGACGCCGGTCGCCGTCGTCTGCGCGGGCGCCAAGAGCGTGCTCGACATCCCGCGCACGCTGGAAATCCTGGAAACCCACGGCGTCCCGGTCGTCGGCTTCGGCACCGAGGAGTTTCCCGCCTTTTTCGTCCCTTCCAGCGGCGAACGCATCACGGCGCGCGTCGATACGCCGCGCCAGGCGGCCGATCTGATCCGCGCTCACTGGGCGCTCGACGGCGCCGGCGTCGTCATCGCCCAGCCCGTGGAAAAGCACGTCGCCCTCGATCCCGGCTCGTTCATGAACGCCCTGTCCGCGGCCGAGCAGCAAGCCATGGGAGTCGGCGTCCGCGGCAAGGAGCTGACGCCGTTCCTGCTGGGGCGCATCGCCGAGATCACCGAAGGGCAGACGCTGAAGGCGAATCATGCCCTGGTGGTGGCCAACGCGCGGCTGGCGGCGCAGATCGCGATTTGCCTGGAGGGCTAACGTCCGTTCGGCCTGCAAACCGCTCTTCCCGCGTTGCCGTCGTTCTCATATAATCGGCCGTCGCCGTTCAAGGATGGAGTCGCATGGCCACGGCACGGATGCTGAGCCCCGGATTGTCCCTCTCCGCCTCCTGGCGGCACTTCCAGGCGGCCGTGGGGCTGGCACTGGCGGCGATCGCATTCGGCGGCGTCATCTACCTTATCGAAACCTTCGTCCTGGGATGCCGGCATCGCTTCGTCGAGAACCCGTCCGACGTCATGATGCGAGGGCTCGGGCTGGCCCACTTCTGGATCGGCTGGCTGTTCCTGTTCACGTCGCCGAGCCTGCGCAACCGGACAGCCGCCGGGAAGCTCGCACTGCTCACGATCCTCGGCGCGGCCATGTGCGTGTTCTCGTGGTCGCAGGGGGGCATGAAGAACCCGTTCCTGCTCATCGCGTTCTACGCCTACTTCATGATTCACGAGATCCGCGACGAGGCCAATCTGTTCGTGGCCTGCGGCGACGCTCCCGAGGAGCCGGGGCGCGACCTGTTCCTGCGCCGCCTGGGGACGAGTGTGACGATCGGGCTGGTGACGCTGTTCGCGCTCGTCTACATGCTCCACGGCCGCGTGCAGGAGAAGCTCGAAACGGTCGTTGACGAGCCTGGCGAATTGTTGCGGTTCCTGACCGGCGGACTGATCGTGGCATGCATCGCCGGCGGCTGGGCGACGTGGAGCTGCGTGCGCCGCCACGGCATCGTCGTTCGCGCGTATGCGCCGCTGTTGTGCATCTACGCCGTCATCGCCGGTATTCTCGTGGCGGGTTCCTTGCTCGGCTCGGTCGGGTTCAATTTGATCGTGCTGATTCACGTCACCGCCTGGTTTGTCTTCGTACGCCGCCGGCTCGCCGACCGTCCAACGCCGGCAAGGAATTGGCGGGCCTGGCTGCGCACGACGCCGGCGGGTTTCATCACGCTGCACGTGGCCGCGGTGGCCGTGGTGCTGATCTTGATGGCCTTGCGCGTCCACCTTTGGGAACGCGTGGGCTTCATCAGCCAGCTCTTCGCCACGTCGAGTTTCCACTACTGGACCATCATGCACATCACGATGGCGTTCTGGCGCAAATGACCGCCTCCCGCGCCACATTCGGCCGCTTACGCGGCTCGACTCGCCAGTATGATGATCGAATGTCACATGGCCAGGTGCTCATCATCGGCGGCGGCTTGGCGGGTCTGGCGGCCGCAACGGCGCTGGCGCCGCGCGGCTTCCAGGTCACCTTGCTCGAATCGCGCAACCGCCTCGGCGGCCGGGCCGGGTCGTTTCAGGACACAGTGACCGGCCAACTCGTGGACGCTTGCCAGCACGTCAACATGGGCTGCTGCACGAATTTCGGGCACTTCTGCCGGACCGTCGGCATCGCCCACTTGCTTCAAACACAGCGCGAACTCTACTTCATGACGCCCGACCGCCGCGTCAGCCGTTTCCGCGCCGACCGCTGGCCGGCGCCATTGCACCTGGCCCGCAGCTTCGCGGCCGCTCATTTCCTGAGCGCGGCCGACAAGGCTCGCATCGCCTACGGCCTCGGCTGCCTGCGATTGCCCGCCGGGGATGACGATCCGCCGTTCCAGGCATGGCTCGAACGGCACCGGCAGACGCCGCGGACCGTCGCTCGATTCTGGGGACTGGTGCTGACGAGCGCGCTCAATGAAACGCCGGACCGCGTTGGCTTTCGCTATGCCCGCAAGGTGTTCGTCGACGGCTTTCTGACGCATCCCAAAGGCTTCGAAGTCGAAGTGCCGGCCGTGCCGCTGGGCCGCCTGTACGGCGCCGAGCTGCAAGGCTGGCTCGCCGGGCACGGCGTCACGGTGCGGCTGAATTGCGGCGTCAAACGGCTGACATTGGAGAAAGGGCACGTTGGCGGGGTTGAATTACGCAACGGGGAGCGGCTCGACGCCGATGGCGTCATCGCCGCCGTACCGTTCGACCGCATGCTCGACCTGACGCCGGCGGAAATCGCGGACCTCGATCCGTATTTCGCCAACCTGCGCAACCTGGAAGTGTCGCCGATCACCAGCGTGCACGTCTGGTTCGACCGGCCGGTCATGAAGTTGCCGCACGTCGTGCTGGTCGAGTGCCTCGGTCAATGGCTGTTCAACCGCGGTGAAACGGCGTCCGGTGAATGGTACGTGCAGGTGGTCGTCAGCGCCTCGCGGCAATTCCGGGGGTTGAGGCATGACGAGGTCGAGCGCCGCGTGATCGATGAGCTGCGCCGGCTTTTTCCGGGCGCGGGCGAAGCACGGACACTGCGTTCGCGCGTCGTCACCGAACATGCCGCCACGTTCAGCGCCGTGCCGGGCGTGGATCGCTGGCGGCCGCCGCAAGCCGCGCCCGTGGCCAATCTGTACGTGGCCGGCGATTGGACGGCGACCGGCTGGCCCGCGACGATGGAAGGGGCGGTCCGCAGCGGCTACCTGGCGGCGGAGGCGCTGCTGCGTGCTCGAGACCGGCCAACGCAGCTTGTTCAGCCGGACCTTCGCTAGAACATCCCCAAGCGGCGGGATGCGTGTCGCGATGGGAGGCGCGAACGCGAAACGGCAAGCCGTGAAAGGACAATGTCTCCATGAGTTCGATGGTTCAGCAAGCGCTTCCCACCACGCCGCAGACGCCGGCCTGCGTTCAGCCCGGCGGCGGCTGGTGCTGCGCGCTGGAACAGGCGTGGGGGCGGCTGCGACGGTGGTGGCTGCGCACGCTGTTCCCGGGATACGTCCGGCGAATGGAGGCGAACCGCCAAGGAGCCTGTCCGGGCTGTCCGCATGACATTGTCGATCCGCGTGACTTGAAGCACCTGCGCAACGTCTGCGGCTACTGGTGGCGGCCGGAAGACGATCCGTTCGCCTGGCGCGGCCGGCTCGGCTTCGCGCGGCACGGACTGGCGGAGCTGCTGATCTTCACGGTTGTCCTGCTGCTGCTCGGCGGCGTGTTCGCAACGCTCGGGGCGATGACGCACTACCTCTTCTGGATTCTTGCGGCCGCCACGGGGATTGTCTGGCTCGAAATCGTCTGGTTCTTCCGCGACCCGGAGCGAGCCATTCCCGCCGATGCCGACGCCCTGGTGAGCCCGGCGGACGGGACCGTGACCAACGTCGAGGAGATCGATGAACCAGGATTCGGCCGGGCCCTGCGGATCAGCATCTTCCTGTCGATCTTCAACGTCCACGTCAATCGCCTGCCGCGCGCGGGCCGGATTACCCAGGTGCGGTATTTTCCCGGCGCGTTTCTCGACGCCCGCAACCCCGACAGCGCCGTCCGCAACGAGCAGCTCTGGATCGACATGGAGGAAGCCGGCACGAACCGGCCCATTCGCGTGAAACAGATCTCCGGCGCCATCGCGCGGCGCATCGTCTGCTGGCTCAAGGCCGGCGACCTGGTGCAACAAGGCGAGCGCCTCGGCATGATCAAGCTCGGCTCGCGCACCGACGTGCTCATTCCCGCCGGCCAAGCCCGCGCGATCTGCGTGAAGGTCGGCGACCAGGTGAAGGGCGGGACGACCATCCTCGGAACACTAATCCACACTGATCGACACTAATCGGCAAGGCAGTTCCTCGGCACTCATTAGTGAAGATTAGCCAGGATGAGTGTTCCGGGCCTGCGATTGCCGTTTGCCGATCCGGTTTCTACACTGATGGCTTGCGTCACGCGTCCTCGAAGGGGAAGTCATGCCTCATACGCACACCGCCAAGAAGCGCGGCCGGCAAGCGGCGAAGCGTCGCCTGCGCAACCGCGCGGTCAAGAAGGCGATCAGGATTCAGATCAAGAACGTCGTCCAGGCCGCCAAGGCCAGCCCCGACAAGCTGCAGGCCGAGGTAGTCGCCGCGATCAAGAAGCTCGACAAGGCGGCGGCCAAGCGGGTGATCCATCCGAACACGGCGGCCCGCCGGAAATCGCAGCTCGCCCGGCTGGCGAACGCCAAGTCCGCGCCGGCCCCGTCGCCCACCGCCCCGACCGCGTAATGCGGATGGCATGGTAGAATCGCTTCAGATTGCACAGCTTAACATCGCCACGTCTCGGTTTTTCGCCAAGAGCCGTTGCCATCCGGCGCGGCATCCGTTACAAATTATCCAAGTTCCCCATACTATCTTGCTTCCCTGCCGCAAAGTGTGCCTGACCTCTTTGGGAGTTGCCACATGATTCGCACGCTCGGAATCCTCGTAGCCATCCTCGGCTTGACGGCGCTGGCGCCGTCCACGGCATCGGCGTTCGGCGGGCTGCGCCGCAGTTGCGGCGGGTGCGAGGTCGTCGCCTGCGCCCCGGCGCCTGCGCCGGCCCCCGTCGAGGTGAAGTATGAAGAGCGGACCGTGACCCGCTACCGGCCGGTCACCAAGGAAAAAGAAGTCACCTGCTTCGTCAACAAGATGGTGCCCCGCGAGGTCAAGTGCACCGTGATGGTGCCGTACACGATCAAGGAAAAACGCACGGTGACCGTGTGCGTGCCGGTGTTTCACGACGTCGAGTGCAAGTACACCGAGAGGGTGCCGCGGGTCGTGAAGGAAAAGATCACGAGGACGCTCACCGAGCGCCGCGTCCACCCGTACGAGGACCTGGTGCCGGTCTGCCGCGTGGTGTGCACGCCCTGCGTCGATGAGTGCGGCCGCTGCACGACCAAGTGCGAACGGATCACCGAGATGCGGAAGGTGACCCGGCACAAGATCGAATGCGTGCCGGTCGTCCGCGAGTTCGAGGTCTCCCGCGTCGAATGGGACTGCGTCGAGAAAGTCGGCGTCCGCAAGGTGTGCGAGATGCGCCGCGAACAGCGCGAGATCGAGGTCTCCCTGGTGCGGTGCCGGCCGGAAGAGGTCACCCGCACCGTGTACGACTGCGTGCCGGAGAAGGTGACCCGCAAGGTGACCTATTGCGAAATGGAGCCCTACCAGGAAGTCATCCGCGTGCCGGTGTGCCCGCCGACGACGGAATGCTGCGGCTCAGGGTGCGGCGGCCGCATGTTCGGCGGCCTGTTCCGCCGCGGCTGCCACTAGAAGGATCTGGCCAAGCTGACAACCACATGGCTTGCCGTTTCGCGCTCGCCACAGACCCGCAGTGCGCTGCGGGGTCGCCGCGAACGCTAAGCGGCAAGCCATGTGGTTACTTCAATTCACGAACATACAGGTTCGCGAACTCGATCGGGTCGCCGTGATGCTGTAGCGCGATCGGGCCGCGCTCGGGCACGCCCGGCAACTGGGCGCTGGCGATCACCGTCTTGCCGTTCAGGTTCACCGTGAGCCGGTCGCCCTTCATCGTGATGTGGAAGCGGTTCCACTGCCCCGGCTTCTTGTCGGCGTTCATCTTGGGCGTCACCCCGGCCCGCACTTCCGGCGGCTGCTTCTTGTCCATGCGATAGCTGTACACCTCGCCCGAGCCGATCGGCCACGTCCAGATGTTGACCTGGGCCTTGCCGGTGCCGCGCAGGTAGATGCCGCTGTCGCCGAAGTCGTCGATCTCGATCTGCTTGTCCTTGCCGCCCGCGTCCTTCTCGTGATCGCCGTTGGGCAGGATGATCGGGATCATCTTCTTCTTGGGTTTGCCGGTCAGCCGCCAATCGACGACCATCTCGAAGTCGCCGTATTCCTTCGCGGACCACAGGTTCTTGTCCTTGGCTTCGCTCTTGCCGTCGTAGACGAGCCGCCAGTCGGTCGGCCGCCAGTGTCCCAGGTGGCCGGGGTCGTCCTTCCAGCCTTCGAGGTTGCGCAGGTTGAACAGCCGCTGCCAGCCGGTCCCGTCCATGGCGACTTCATCGGGGCTGGGATTGCTTCCCGGCAGCTCCTTGATGCGGATGTTTCGGAAGTGACAGGCATTGGCCTCCGACTCCAGCGCGAGATAGCCCTTGCGCGGGTTGCACTTGCTCACGCCCGACACTGCCTTGCCGTTGACCGCGAGCTTGATGACGCCGTCCTTGGCGGTGACGCGGTAGTGATTCCATTCGCCGAAGCCCTTGGCCCGGTTCTCGCTCGGGATGCAGCGCTGGGCGCCGGTCGGGTGCGGACGATCGGGCTGACAGGTCGCGCCCCAGATGCTGAAGATGTCGCCGTGGCTCGACGCGGTGACGGCCCCGGTTTTCTTGTCGCGATATTCGAGGTTCACCAGCACCTGCACTTCGATGGCGCGGGCGAAGTAGCCCTGCCCAGCCGCCGGCAGCGGATCGGCCCACACGAACAGGCCGGAATTGCCCGCCCTGTCGTCCTGACGCGGCTGATGGTTCCACTCGAACTCCAGGATGAAGTTCTCGTACATCTTGTCGGTCCGCAGAAAGCCGATCGGCTGCCCGGTGGTCACGATCATGCCGTCCTTCACCGACCAGGTGTCGGGATGGCAGTTGACGTTGACCCAGCCGCTCAGGTCCTTGCCGTTAAAGAGCGGCTTGAAGCCGTCGTCGCCGGCGCGGACGGACGGCGCGGACAGCCAAACCAGACAGCATACGACGAATCGTGCCAGCTTCATGGTGTATCCTCGGAGAGCGATGGTGAAGGGGACCCGGCGTCTGTGATATCGCCGCCCGCGGGACATTGCAAGCAGATTACGTTGTGAGATTTCTTCATACAACGAACGCATGCCGCAGCGCGTTCACGTCATCGTCACCGATTACCTCTCCGAAGCCGGCCCAGAAAAGCGCGTGCTCGACGATATCGCCGACGTCACGCTCCTGCAAACCAACGATGAGGCGAACGTTCTCCCCCACGCGGCCACGGCCGACGCCTTGCTCGTCTATCACGACATCAAGATCACCGCGACATCCATCGCGGCCCTCGCGAAGTGCAAGGGCATCGTCCGCTGCGGCGTCGGCTTCGACAACGTGGACGTGCACGCGGCCGGCGCCCGCGGCATCGTCGTCTGCAACGTCCCCGACTACGGCACCGAGGAAGTCGCCGATCACGCCTTGATGCTGCTGCTGGCGCTGGCCCGCCGTTTGATCGCGGCCGAGCATGCAGTGCGTTCGGGGCACTGGCATCCCAATATCGTGTTCGGCGCGCCGCGGCTGCGCGGCAAGACGCTCGGCATCATCGGCTGCGGCCGCATCGGCACTGCGATGGCGCTGCGGGCCAAGGCGCTCGGCTTGCGCGTGCTGATCTACGATCCGTACCAGCCCGACGGCATCGAAAAGGCACTCGGCGTCGAGCGGGCGCCGCGGCTCGAAGAATTGCTGCCGCAAGCCGATTTCCTGAGCCTGCACTGTCCGCTGACGCGCGAGACCCGCCACATGCTCAACGCCGAGACGCTGGCGCAATTGCCGAAGGGGGCCTACGTGATCAATACGGCGCGGGGCCCGTGCGTGGACGCGACGGCGCTGATCGCCGCGCTCGATGCCAGCCACATCGCGTTCGCCGCCCTCGACGTGGTCGAGCGCGAGCCGCTGGACGACGATCGCGTGCGGCGGCATCCGCGCATCTTGCTGACGCCGCACAGCGCGTTCTACTCGGTGGAAGGCTTTCACGAGATGCGCTTCAAAGGGGCGCAGGAAGCGCGGCGCTTGCTCGTCGGCGAGCCGGTGCGGAACCCGGTGAATCTTCGGTATCTGGTGAATGGCCGCGCCAAGGTGGCGCCGGCGGCGCCGCCGGATGCGTGAAAACCGTGGCGAGCGGATGGCGAGCGGCGCGGCGTCAGCCCGACGTGAATGCACGCCGCGTTTCCGCCGCAACGCTGAAGTGGACAGCACATGGCTTGCCGTTTAGCGCTCGCGGCAAACCCGCAATGCAGCGCGGGGTCGCGGCGAACGCTAAGCGGCAAGCCGCATTCTTGCGCCGGGACCAGAGGACGGGTGGGTTCTGAAGACTCCACCCACCCTACTCGCTACTCGCTCCTCGCGGTTGACGTGCTTCAGGTGATTGCTGGTCATCATCAATACCCCGCCACATATCCGCTCAACCGCTTGTCCGCCGCGCCGACGTAGCCGCCCGTCTGCGGGTTGATCCAGATCGAATGGGCGTCCCCCTGCTTCGGCGCCTTCGCCGCGTTCGCGGCCTTCAGGACGCGATGGCCGAGGTCCTTCAAGCCGGCCACCGTCGCGGGATAATCGTTCATCCGCTCAAGCCGCAGCTCATCCGGAAACCACTGATGATGCAGCCGCGGCGCGTCCACCGCTTCCTGGATCGGCATCTCGTAGTCGATGACGTTGACCACGACCGACAGGACCGTGTTGATGATCGTCCGCCCGCCCGGACTGCCGGTGATGAGCACGACCTTGCCGTCCTTGGCCACGATCGTCGGCGTCATGGAGCTGAGCATGCGCTTGCCGGGGGCGATCAGGTTGGGATCGGTGCCGATCGTTCCCTTGCGGTCGGTGACGCCGGGGCGTTTGTTGAAGTCCATCATCTCATTGTTCAAGAGGAAGCCGGCGCCCTTGACCACGACCCGCGCGCCGTAACTGTGCTCCAGGGTGTACGTGTTGGCCACGGCCAGCCCGTCCTTGTCGATCACCGAGAAATGCGTGGTGCTTTCCCCTTCCGCCGCCAGCGGCAGGTCCTTGGCCAGATCGGCGCTCGTCGTCGCCTTGCGCAGGTCGATTTCCCCGGCCAGCTTCTTCGCATATTCCTTCGTGGTCAGATGCGGCGGCGTCTTGACAAACGCCGGGTCGCCGAGAAAGCGGGCGCGGTCGCAATACGCGCGGCGCATCGCTTCGGCCATCAAGTGCAGCGTCGGGGCGGAGAAGCGCTCGTGCTTCTTCAAGTCGAAGTTCTCGAGCACGTTGAGCATTTGCACCAGGCAGATGCCGCCGGAGCTGGGCGGCGGCGGCGCGTACACGTCGTAGCCGCGGTATACGCCGTGAATCGGCTGCCGCTCGACCGCCTGGTAGCTTGCCAGATCGTCGCGCGTGATCAGCCCGCCGCCGGCCTTCATCTCCGCGACGATCAAGTCCGCGACGCTCCCCGCGTAAAAGGTGTCAGGACCCTTTTCAGCGATCAGCCGCAACGTTCTCGCAAGGTCGGGCTGCACGAGACGGTCGCCCGGGCGCCACGGCGTGCCGTCGGCCCGGCCGAACACCCGGCGCAGCTCGGCGAAATCCTTGGCGGCGGCGACCACCTTGTTCAGCGACTCCGCGTGATGCTTGTCGAGGACGAATCCCTCCTCGCCAAGCCGCACTGCCGGCGTCAGCAGCGTCTTCCACGGCAGCTTGCCGAGCCGCTGATGCGCCAGCGCCATGCCGCGGACGGTGCCGGGGACGCCGGCCATCTGATGGCGATAGGGGCTTTCATCTTTCCGGAACATCAGCTGGTGGGCCGCCGCCGGCGCCGTTTCGCGATAGTCGAAGACGAGGGGCTTCCCGCTTGGCGGATGCACCACCATGAAGCCGCCGCCGCCGATGTTGCCGGCCGCGGGATGTGTGACGGCGAGCGCGAACGCGGTGGCGACGGCGGCATCGACGGCGTTGCCGCCCTTTTTCAGGATCGCCAGCCCGGCTTCCGAGGCAGGCTGGGAAACCGAGACGACGACTCCTTGCTTGAACTCAACCGGCTGACCGGCGGCGCCGGCCGGCAACGCGGCGCCGGCCAGGCATGCCAAGAAGATGAACGTACAGCGCAGCGTCATTCCGTGTCCTTTCCCTCTAGTCACTCATCCCGTTCCAGAAGCTTCTTCAGCTCCGCCAGCTCGCGTTCCTTGTTCTGCGCCGTCAGCGCCTCGATCAGCACATCCTGCGACGACTCGTCCAGCACGTCGATCTCCAGCGCTTGCCGGGCGATGCGCTCGGCCTCCGCGTGCTTGCCGGCCTTGGCGTAGAGTTGCGCCAGCTTGCGGCGAATGCCCAGGTCGTCGTAGTCCAGCTTCGTCAGCTCGGCGAGCACGTCGGTGAGTTTGGCCTCGTCGTTGGATTCGAGGTACACCTTGGCGAGCTGCTTCACCCAGGTCGGATCGTTCGGCTCGAGCTTGCGGCCCAGCTCCAGGGCGTTGGCCGCGGCCGTGGTCTTCTTGGCGTCGAAGTGCATCTTGGCCAGCAGCTTGATCGCCTTGGGCTCGGTCGGGTGTTCGTCCACCGCGGCTTCGAGCAGGGTGTAGGCGATCTCCGGATCGCCGCCGGCGACGAGCAGCACGGCCCGGACATAAGCGGCCAGCGGCTGGTTGCGCTTCAGCTTCATGGCCAGCTCGGCCAGGCGGCGGGCTTCCTTGTTGTCGCCGCGCGACAGATATACATCGGCGAGCTGGGCGGCGAGATCGGCGTCCTCCGGATTCGCCTCGTGAGCGGCCTTCAGCTCCTTGAAGGCGAGACGCTTCTTGCCGGTCTTCAGGGCCAGCTTGTCGACTCGCTCGTCGAGGAACTTGCGATAGCCCTTCTCGAAGTCCGCCTTGGTCGTCTTGGCGACCTTGCGGAGCGCGCTGTCCGTGTCGAGCCCGTCGGCATACGCGGCCAGCATCTGCCCGATGGCCTTGTCGCCGCAGGTCTGCGTCAGGTACTCGACGTACAGCAAACTCTGCAGATACGCCTGCTGCCATTGGTCAGGCGAGCGCGGCCGGACGAAGCCGAGCAGGATGTTGTCGAGGTTCAAGAGGTCGTTGTTGGTGACCTTCTCGGTGAGGATGTAATTCCAGGTCGGCGGCGTGCCGGTGCCTTCGAGGCTGACCGCCAGGCCCTCGGTGAACCAATGCGGCACCACGAACTTGGTCTGGTCCAGGTTGAAGACGTGCACCAGCTCGTGGCGGAGCACTCGGTTCCAGTTGAACGGCTTGTTGATCACCTTCGACTTGTCGCGCGGCGACACCATCGCCACCATGCGGCCCGTGCAGGCGCCGATCGTGTGCAGGTCAGGCAGGGCGACGACGCGGCCAGAGAACATCTCGTGCTTGTTGAACACCTCGATCAGGAACGGCCCCGGCGGCCGGTAATCGAACTTGTCGGCCAGCTCCTTGTAAATGTCCTCCAGGTACTTGGCCATGAAGTTGGCCAGGATCTTGTCGTTCTTCGGATCGTAGCGGAGGTGGAAGTGCTCGGTCTTGAGCGTCTGGTACTTGTCGAGATGATCGAGCACCTTGAGCGTGTTGCTGACGCGGATGTTGAAGGCGTCGGCCTCGAACGCCTTCTCCAGAATCTCGCGGGCCTCGTCCTCGCGGCCCAGCCGCATGTACAACAACCCGAGCCCGTTCTGCGGCCACGGCAGCTTCGGCTGGAGCGCGACCGCCTTCTTGAAGTATTGCTCGGCGTCGAAGTACAGCTTGCGGCCGTCGAAGCGTTCGGCCAGCTCGTGGTAAAAGACGCCGGCGTTGGGATTGAACGACTCGACTTCCTTGATGACGGCCTGGAACTCCGCCTGTTTCTTCTGAGCGTGCAGGCACACGGCGACGAGGGCGAGCGTGGCCTGATCGCGCGGGTTGACCGCGCGGGCCGCGGCCAGCGCCTTCTGGGCCTCAGCCAATTCGCCGGAAAACAGGTGGACGTCCGCCTTGAGCCGCAGTGCCTCGGGAAGCTTTGGATTGATGGCCAGCGCCTGCTCGGCGAGCTGCTCGACGTCCTTGATTTCGAGCCGGGCCAGGGCCATCTCGCCGCGGGCGACGAAGACCTCGGCGGCCCGCGGATTGAGGACCAGCGCGCGCGTGTAGGCCCGTTCGGCGGCGGCCTTGTTGTGCTTCTCCTGGAAGATGCGGCCCTTCTCGAACTCCGCTTGCCAGAACCGCTTGTCTGCGCTGAGCGCGTCGGCGTACAGCGTGTTGACCAGGAAATCGAACTGCTCGGAAAGCTGATGGTAGCGCGCGTACTCCGCCGCCGCCTTGCCGACCAGGTGCAGCTCATCGGGATCGGTGATGTCCATGCCGGCGTTGGAGCGCTGCGTGTAGGTGCGCACGAACCAGCGGAAAGCGTCGTCGGCCTTGGCGTGATTGCCGCGCTCGCGTTCGAGCACGGCCAGCACCCAGCGGGCCAGGAGGTGGTCTTCTTTTTCGTCGATGGCCTGCTGGGCCGACTTGGCCGCTTCGTCCCAGCGGCCCCGCCCGAACAAGATCTCGGCGCGGCGGGCGAGAACGTCGGCGTTGTCGGGCGCGTCTTTCCAGACGGCGTCGATGGCGGCCAGGGCCTTGTCGTACTCCCCTTCGCTTTCCAGGGCCTTGCTCAGTCCGATCGACGCGGCCGCGCGCAGCTTGGGGTTCTTGTTCAGCTCGGCGTAGATTTCCTGGGCCTCGGCGTAGTTGCCCTTGAGCCAGGTGTCGCGGGCCGACTTGAGCGAGCCGCCGGCGTTGGCCGGAGAAGCGCTCAACCCGAGAAGAACGACGGCGACGAACAGCGCTGGGGAGGATTTCATGACGGCGACCGCCCGATGGAGTCGATGAACGACGGCGACGACTATTTCGGATCGTATCGTATGCGTTGGAGTTCGCATCATCCGTATAGTCCTTGTTTCTGACTGCCGGCGACGATCACCAGAAAATCAGCAGGCGTCACGATCGGTATTCCTTGGAATTGACCCATCGGCAACAGGTGCCGCCGATCGAAGACGGCTACTTGGCGCACGGCCGATCCTCATGCAGTAGATCGTCGATGAAAGCCTCACGTTCCGCTTCGCTGAGAGCGTCCCAATTGAGCCCTCGACCGGCGCACAGGGCACGCATTTTGTTTTCGGCCATCTGCAAGCGCTCGTCGCGCCGCAACTGTGGCTCGCTGGCCAAGGCCAACAGCACATTTCGCTTGCGCTCTGGCGGCAATTGCTTGACCAAGTCGATCAATTGAGCATCGGAGATGAAAGCTGCAGACATAGGCAATCTCGCATGCGCGAACGACTCTGTGCATTCTATCGAAGTTCGCAGCGCCAACTCGCTGCTTTCGACGCCGCGGCAGATCGATCATGGCTCACGCTCAATCTCTACAATAACCACCAAACAGCCCGAATCCGAAGGAGAAAATCATGGCCAATTCTCTCGGCAGCAAAGCCACGCTTCGCGTCGGCAACCAGGACTACACGATCTTCCGCCTGAGCGCGGTCTACCAGAAACACCCGCAAGCCCAGCGGCTGCCGTTCTCGCTCAAGATCCTGCTCGAAAATCTGCTGCGGACCGAGGACGGCGTCAACGTCACCGCCGGCGACATCGCCGCGCTTGCCCAGTGGGACCCCAAGGCGACGCCGGCCAAGGAGATCGCCTTCACGCCGAGCCGGGTGCTGCTGCAGGACTTCACCGGCGTACCCGCGATTGTCGATCTGGCCGCCATGCGCGACGCCATGCAGACCATGGGCGGCGATCCCAGGAAGATCAACCCGCTGCAGCCCGCCGAGCTGGTCATCGATCACTCGGTGCAGGTGGACAACTTCGGCGCGGCCAATTCCTTCCAACTGAACACCGACATCGAATATCAGCGCAACCTCGAACGCTACGTGTTCCTGCGCTGGGGCCAGAGCGCGTTTCGCAACTTCAAGGTCGTGCCGCCGGAGACCGGCATCGTTCACCAGGTGAATCTGGAGTACCTGGCGCGCGTCGTGTTTCTCGACGATGCGAGCAAGACGCTTTATCCCGACACCCTCGTCGGCACCGATTCCCACACCACGATGGTCAACGGCCTGGGCGTGCTCGGCTGGGGCGTCGGCGGCATCGAAGCCGAGGCCGCCATGCTCGGCCAGCCGGTGTCGATGCTCATCCCGCAAGTCGTCGGCTTCAAGCTGTTCGGCCAGCTTCCCGAGGGCGCCACCGCGACCGATCTGGTGCTCACGGTCACCCAGATGCTCCGCAAGAAGGGCGTCGTCGGCATGTTCGTCGAATTCTTCGGTCCCGGCCTCGATTCGATGCCGCTCGCCGATCGCGCCACCATCGCCAACATGGCCCCCGAATACGGCGCCACCTGCGGCATCTTCCCGGTGGATCAGGAGACGCTGACCTACTTGCGACTGACCGGTCGAACGCCGGAACACATCCAGCGCGTGGAGGCCTACTGCAAGGAACAGGGCCTGTTCCGGACGGCGGGTTCGCCGGATCCCGTCTACTCCGACACGCTGGAGCTGGACCTCGGCAAGGTCGTGCCGTCGCTGGCCGGGCCGAGCCGGCCGCAGGATCGGGTCGCGCTCACCGATGCGAAGAAGTCGTTCCTCGACGCGTTGCCGAATCTCAAGTTGACGAAGGACGCGAAGAAGGAACTTCCGCAGGCCGGGCCGGCGACGCCGGCGCCTACCGGCGTCTTGCCGCCCGAGGACGGTCGGGTCGTGATTGCCGCGATCACGAGCTGCACGAACACATCGAACCCGTCGGTGCTGATCGCCGCCGGGCTGCTCGCGAAGAAAGCCGCCGAAAAGGGGCTGGCGACCAAGCCGTGGGTGAAGACCAGCCTCGCCCCCGGCAGCAAAGCGGTGACCGAATACCTCGTGCAGGCGGGACTGTTGCGGTCGCTGGAGCAGTTGCGGTTCTTCCTGGTCGGCTACGGCTGCACCACGTGCATCGGCAACAGCGGGCCGTTGCCGCCGGAGATTTCAAAGACCATCGCGGACCACCAGCTGGTGGTGTGCAGCGTGCTGTCGGGCAATCGCAACTTCGAAGGCCGCGTCCATCCGGAGGTCCGCGCCAATTATCTGGCTTCGCCGCCCTTGGTTGTCGCCTACGCGCTGGCCGGCCGCATCGACTTCGATATGGACAAGGAACCGCTCGGAACGGGGACGGACGGCAAGCCGGTGTACCTGCGCGATCTGTGGCCGACGCAACGGGAGATCAACGAGACGGTGCAGAAGTGCGTGAAGGCCGACATGTTCAGCCGGGTGTACGCCGACGTGTTCACCGGCGACGAGCACTGGCGGAAGATGTCGGTGCCGACGGGCGACCGCTTCGCCTGGGACGCGAAGAGCACATACGTCAAGCATCCCCCGTATTTCGAGAACATGCCCAGGCAGCCCGGGGCTGTTGCGGACGTCAAGGGCGCCCGCGTGCTGGCGTTGCTGGGCGACAGCATCACCACCGACCACATCTCGCCGGCCGGCTCGATCAAGAAAGACAGTCCAGCCGGCCAGTACCTGATCGCCAACGGCGTCCAGCCGGCGGACTTCAACTCGTACGGCGCCCGTCGCGGCAACCACGAAGTCATGATTCGCGGCACCTTCGCCAACGTCCGCCTGAAGAACAAGCTGGCGCCGGGGACCGAGGGTGGGTTCACGAGGCATCTGCCCGACGGCACACAAACGTCGATCTACGACGCGTCGGTCCAGTACAAGACCGAGGGCGTGCCGCTCCTGGTGCTGGCCGGCAAGGAGTACGGCTCGGGCAGCTCGCGCGACTGGGCGGCGAAAGGCCCTGCTCTCTTGGGCATCAAGTTCGTCATCGCCGAAAGTTATGAGCGCATCCACCGCTCGAACCTGGTGGGGATGGGCGTGTTGCCGCTGCAGTTCCTGGCGGGCGAGAACGTGGAATCCTTGGGACTGAACGGCAAGGAGGTGTACGATCTCGAAGGCCTGTCCGACGCGGTCGGCATGAGCTTCGCCCCCGGCAAGCGCGTCGCCGTGAACGCGAAGAGAGCCGACGGCAGCGTGAAGACGTTCGAGGCGCTCATCCGCATCGACACGCCGCAGGAGGCGCTGTACTACCGGCACGGCGGGATCTTGCAGTATGTGCTGCGGCAGTTGGTGGGGCAGAAGTGAGCAGTCGATGAATGACCCTTTGATTCCCTGCAACGAGATGTTGTGCGTAGCTAGAGAGCTGAAGAACAACGGCCCTGGGTCAATCCACATCGGCGCTTGGCAAGGCTACGAACGCGCGAGAATTCTCAGAAACTCAGACGGCCTCGCGATTCTTGTCCTCTCGAACCGTTGCAACGGCAGCAAGTGCCGATGATCGTTGGTGACGAGATAGTTCGCGCCGGATTCGTGTGCCAGAGACAAGAACTTTGTGTCGGTCAAGTCACGAGTGAGTTTTGCCGCGATCTTCGATTGCCCGGCGTGGGCGGCACCGCTGACGACCAGCGAAGCAAGGAACTCGAGAAGTTCGTCATCGGACAATCCATGACGATCGCGGATGTGCGGAATGGCGAGAACTTCCAGCCATTCGTCCACAACGGCCGGCGAATAGACGAGGCGATACTTCCCTTCGAACAAGGCGTCCAGCGTTCTCGCCGACGCGCTTCTGGACGAGCCGATCAGGGATTGCACGACCACATTTGTATCGAGAATAGCGGAAATCACGATCGCTGCCGCGCGCGGACCCTGTCAATGGCCTGCCGGACTTCGCGCTCGACCATCCGCCCTGGAACGCCTTTGTTCCGGTCGCGAGCGCGTTTGACAAGCTCACGACCGCGGGCAATCACGGCGGCCTTGCCGGCTTCGTCAAGGGCCGACGTTGGGATTAGATGAGCGATCACTTTGCCGCCCAGTTCAAGTTCCACTCCGTTCTTGGTCAGCGGAAGGCTGCGCAAGAATTGCTTGATCGCGGGTGCAGCCCGATCCAAATTGACTCGCTTCATGGTTCTGTCTCGCCGTCAAAGTTGATCTAGTCCACATACACAAACTCATTCAAGCACAACAGCACCTGACAAAAGTCCGCCAAGGCTCGCTCGCGCCGGTCCGCGCTCTCGTACGTCTCCATCTGCTCGTTCAGAAACGCCAGCGCGTCGGCCAGCTCCGCCGCCGACGGCGTCCGCGCCAGGGCGATCCGGTACGCCACGTGCACCGCATCCGGCAGCTTCCCTGACCCGACGCGCTTCGCGAACGTCTTGGCGCAATCGCGCATCCGCGGGTTGTTCAACAGGTGCAGCGCCTGCGGCGCGATCGTCGTCGTCGGCCGCTCGGCCATGCCGGACAGGGCCTCCGGCGCGTCGAAGATGATCATCATCGGCATCAGCTTGCTGCGCTTGACCGTGAAATAGATGCTGCGGCGCTTGCTGTTGTCGTCGAGCGTGCCAGGGCCGTACATCTTCGGGTCGAGCTGGCCGCCGACCGCCAGGATCGCGTCGCGGATGATCTCGGCTTCCAGACGGCGCGGCGGGTTGCGCCAGAAGAGCTTGTTGTCGCGGTCGATCTTGGCCTTCGTTTCGTCGATGGCCGAGCCTTGCATGTAGACGGCGCTGGTCATGATCCGCTGATGCATGGCCTTCAAGCGCCACCCGTTCGCGATCAGTTCCTGGGCCAGATAATCGAGTAGCTCGGGGTGGGTCGGCGGCTCGCCGCGGACGCCGTAGTCGCTGGGCGTGGCGACGATGCCGCGGCCCAGGTGATGCTGCCAGAGGCGATTGACCATGACGCGCGCCAGCAAGGCCCCGGCGCCCTGCTTGACGTCGGTGAGCCATTCAGCCAGGGCCCGGCGGCGATAGGACGTGCGCCAGCCCTTGGGCGGCGGCGTCTGCCACCTATTCTCCGAGTCCGCGGCCGGCATCAGCACTTGCAGGAAGCCCTGCGTGGCCACGCCTTCCTTGTTGTCCGGATCGCCGCGCCGGAGGAAGTACGTCTCCTTGAAAAAGTCCTCGCCCTGCGAGTGGAGGCGGACCGGCGGCAACCCCTCGCTGGCGACCAGCATCTTCGGCACGGGCGGGGCCTTCTTGGCGTGCTCCTGCACTTGCTTGTCGAGCGTCTTCGCCTCCGCGTCGATGGTCCGATACCACTTGAGCAGCTCCGCCCGCTGCTCCGGCTTGCGCTCGTCGGACTTGACCTTCAAGATCGCCGCGATCGGGCCCGGCACTTTTGCCTTGGCCGCGTCGTTCTTCTCCCACGCCGCCAAGCGTGCCGGCAACATTTCCTTGTCGAATCCTGCCGCCTTGTCCAGGAACGGCTGATGGAGCTTGTCGAACGCCGCCTTGGCCTTCACGTATTCCTCGGGATGCGGCTTCAGCTCGATCTCGCTGCGGATCGTGGTCGTGAACGACGACAGCATCCGGTAGTAATCGCGCTGCGGGATCGGGTCGTACTTGTGGTCGTGGCAGCGGGCGCAGCCGACCGTGAGGCCCAGCATCGCGGCGGTGAGGGTGTTGAGCTTGTCGTCCATCTCATCGTAGCGGTGCTTTTCCACTTCCGACTTGGTGATCTGCGTGCTGTGGACGCCGGCCGCGAGGAAGCCGGTCGCCTTGAGCGCGAGCATATCGTCGGGCGCGTACTCGTCGCCGGCCACCTGCCATTTGACGAACGTGTCGTACGGCAGGTCGCGGTTCAGGGCTTCGATGACGAAGTCGCGATAATGAAACGCCGTCGGCCGGTCGTAATCGTGCTCGAAGCCGTGGCTCTCCGCGAAGCGGGCCAGGTCGAGCCAGTGCCGGCCCCAGCGCTCGCCGTAGTGGGGACTGTTGAGCAAGCGTTCGATGAGCTTCGGCCAGGCATCGGGGGATGGATCATTGATAAATGCTTCGACTGCTTCCGGCGGCGGCGGCAAGCCGAGCAAATCGAAGTAGGCCCGGCGAATCAAGATGTGCCGGGGCGCCGGGGCGTTGAACGTGATGCCGGCGCCTTCCAGCTTGGAAAGGACAAACCGATCCAGCGGCGTCCGCACGCTCGCTTCGTTCTTCACCTGGGGCGGCGCGACCTTCTTCAGCGGCTGAAAGGCCCACCACTGCTTGGCTTCCGGCTCCAGCACCTTCTCGGTCCACGAGCGTTTCTTCGCCTTGGTCGCCACCAGCGCGTTGTCGTACGGCGCTCCCAGGTCGATCCAAGACGCAATCCGGCCGAGCGCTTCCGCGGGCAGCTTCGCGCCGTTGCGCGGCATGAAGGGGTCCTTTTGATGATTGATGAGCTTCACGAGCAGGCTGTCCTTGCTCTTGCCGGGGACGATCGCGGGGCCGTGCAAGCCGCCCTTGATGAGGCCGTCGCGGTCGCTGAGGTCGAGCTCGGACTCCACTTTTTGCCCGCCGTGGCAGCGCAGGCATCGGCTTTCGATCAGCGGCTTGACGTGCTTCTTGAACAGGTCCAGCCCCTTGGCCATCTTGGCCGCGTGCTCCGGGTCGAGGTCCTTGCGCGGCGGCTGGCTCTGGGCCTGCGCCGGCAGTGGCAGAAGCAAGGGAAGAAGCAAGGCGGCAACGCCGATCAAGCGGGGGAGTTTCGACAACGACATCATGACGCCCACCGACACGCGGAAGCGGACGAGTCTTGCGAGGCAGGATAGGTTCAGGATACGGCAACATGGAAGGTCCGTCAAACGGAATCGGCGACATGGCCGGCTGTCGCCTTTGCCGGCGTCCAGATCACCAGCTGTCGCCTTTGGCCGTCTTCTCAGCCGACTTGTTGCGGGACAGGGTGAGAAAATCAGCGAACGGATCGTAGTTCGACTCGGCAGTCGTGGCCGCGGGCGTGGCGCTGCCAGACGCCGCCGTGCTCGCGGCGGGACCGGCCGCCGGCGCCGGACCGGTGTGGGTCTTGGCTGCTTCCGCCGGCGCCTCGGTCTGCTGGAACTTCAAGTAGATCACCGTGCCCCACACGATGGCCAGGCCCATGCCGAAGCCGCCGATGTGGTCCCAGTAGGCGACGCCGTCGTGCACGCCGCTTTCCAGCTCCATGAACGCCGACAGATACTGAAACAGGAACCAGAACCCGACCACCACGATCGCCGGCAATTCGATGGAGCCGACCAGCCAGCCGAGCCAGATCCTGATCTTGTTGAGCGGATAGATGGCGACGTACGCCCCCATGACGCCGGAGATGGCGCCGCTGGCGCCCAGGCACGGAATCACCGACGACATGCTGCTGAACACATGCGCCAGCCCGCCGGCCACGCCGCACACCAGGTAGAACGACAGGAACCGGCCGTGATCGAGGGCGCATTCCACGTTGCGGCCGAACACGGCCAGGAACCACATGTTGCCGATGAGGTGCACCCAATCGCCGTGCAGGAACATCGACGTCAGCAGCGTCAGGATGATCGGGAACGGGCCGTGGTAGTGGTTGATGACAAACGATTCGTCGCCGTACTGGGTTCGGGCCTGGCTGGTTTCATAGTCGTAGTACATGCCGACGGGGACCTTGACCTTGGCTTTCTCGGGACGGGTCAGGTCGCGGAACTGGGTGATTTCCAGAGGCACGAGGCTGAAGCCGTTGGTGAACCGCTCGCCGAGGAACTGCTGGACGCAGAAGACCATCAGGTTGATGACGACAAGCGCAATCGTCACCCAGGGAAGTTTGCCGTGGTGTTGGCTCTCGTCGCCGACAATGAACATGTGCAGCACCTCCTAGCCAGGCGCAAGCAAGCCGCTACAACCATAGTTCACGAACGACGAAAACGGAAGGAAGTTGCCAAAACGCCAGTTCGTCACGGCATGCGGGGCGGGCAGGCGGCGTTTTCGCCGCAGGTTAAAGGCGCGACACGGGTTAGCGACGAAAATGGGCGTGGCTCGTCCGTCGGTTTTTGGACCAGGACGCGTCGGCTTCGCGATGGGTCACGTCGCCGCGACTAGTCGTAACTTAAGATTGGGTAGTCAGTTCCGACAACTCGACGCGGTGTCCGCTGGTTCCGCGACGGAGGTCCGCCTCGCCAAAGTGCCACGAGTGCCACGGCGCTCCTCAGCTCATCACATACGGCAACACATACGGCCCCTTCGGGATGACCGCGACCTTCGCCTGCGGGCCGTATTCCTGCAGGCAATCGGCGACCGCCGACTCCACGCTCGCCGCCGGCTCGACGTGGCAGCGCTGCAGGGTCGCGGCCGGCAAGCCCTGGGTCACTACCTTCACCTTGCACTTGGCGACGACCTTGGCGAACTCTTCGAGCTGCCACTGGTCCATCACGAAGTAGTCCTTGCCGAGGATGCGGCGCTTGAACTCGGCCAGGTCCGGGTTGTCGGCGATCAGACGCTGGAACTCCGGGCTGCCGATTCCTTCGGTCAGGCTGGCGGCCAGGATGATGGTGCCGCCCTGCTTCACGATCGGCAGGGCGCCGGTCAGGCCCTTGATCGCCTGGTACCAGGTGGTGTCGAGCGGGTAGCCGGCGCAGCTCGTCACGACCACGTCGAGCGGCGCCGGCACCGGCACGCGGACCACGTTCTCGACGAAGCGGACGCCCTCCAGCCACGCCTCTTCCATGTCGCCGGCCCCGACCCAGGTGATCCGCCGCTGGCCGTCGATGCACACGTTGACGATGAAGTCGCAGCCGGCCATCTTGGCGATCCGCGTGTTCTCCTCGTGGACCGGGTTGCCGTCGAGGAACCCGCAGTCGGCCTTCGGATGCTCCAGGAACCGCGGGCCGTGCCAGACCTTGACCGTCTCCAGGGCGGCGATGCCGGGGCAGATGACCTTGCGGCCGCCGGAATAGCCGGCCATCAAGTGCGGCTCGATCAGCCCCGTGGTGATTTTCAGGTCGGCCTGGGTGTAGCGACGATCGATGTAGGCCGGGACGTCGTTGGGGGTGACGCCGAGGAACTCGTGGTCGCTGAGTTTCTTGCCGAAGTGGTTCTCGATGCGGTAGTGCTTGACGATGTCGGGGCCGACCATCTCGTCCAGCTCGGCGCCCTGATTCGGCCGGTGAAGTCCGGTGGCGACGAGGATCAGGATGTCGTCGCGGGCGATACCCTGCTGTTCGAGGATGCGCAGCATCGGCGGCAAAATGAGCTTGTTGGGCACCGGCCGCGTGATGTCGCAGATGACGATGCAGGCGTTCTTGCGGCCCTTGGCCAGCTCGGCGAGCGGCGGCGTGCCGATGGGTTGTGCCAGGACGTCGGCGATGGCTTGCTCGGGATGGGGCAGCGGGGCGGCGGGCTTGATGGCCAGGGGGCCGACGACTCTGCTCTCGGGAAGATCGACGTCCAAACCGTCGCGGCCGTAATCAAGCTTGATGCGCATTGCGGTCACCGTTGATGCGGAGCCAGACGAACGCCAGGTGTTATGATACATGGACGAGCCCATGGCTGCGTAGATGGAACCATGATGAGCGATTCGGCATGAGTGATTCGGCAACGATCGAACTCGAACCCGCCCCGCCGGCTGTCAAGCGCTACCAGCGCTTGAAGCTGCTCGCGGGCATCGCGAACACCATCGCCAGCCTGGTGTGGCTGATGGTGTTCGCGGTCATCTTGGGCCCGATTCTGGGCGAATGGGTCAAGGCCGGCTTCGCGGACTCGCGCTGGCTGCAACTGTGGCTGACCGCGGCGGCGCTGGCCGTGACGCTCGAGCTGGCGTCGCTCCCGCTCGATTTCTGGTCGGGTTTCGTCGTGGAACATGAGTATCAGCTCAGCAACCAGACCCTGGGCGGGTGGATTCGGCAGCGCGTCAAGATGTGGCTCGTCGGCGGCGCGCTCGGCTGGCTGCTCGTGTCGGGACTGTACGCGGTGATCTGGGCGGCCGGCGACTGGTGGTGGCTGTGGGCCACCGCCGGCTGGCTGCTGGCGACCGTCGTGCTCGGGCAACTGTTGCCGGTCGTGATCTTGCCGATCTTCTACAAGGTGACCCCGCTCGACGACGCTTCGCTCGCGGAACGGTTGCGCAGCCTCGCGGCCGGAACGGGGCTTACCGTTCAAGGCGTGTACCGGCTGCACCTGAGCGCGGAAACGAAGAAGGCCAACGCCGCGCTCGCCGGCCTGGGCCGCACGCGCCGCGTGCTGCTGGGCGACACGTTGCTCGATCAATTCACGCCGGAGGAAATCGACGTGGTGTTTGCCCATGAGCTGGGCCACCACGTCCACCGGCACTTGCCGAAGATGATTGCCGTGCGAGTGGCGCTGGCGCTTGCCGGGTTCTGGCTGGTCGACGTCGTGCTGCGCTGGTCGGCGCCGGCGCTGGGTTACACCGACCTGCACGATCCGGCGGCGCTGCCGTTGCTGCTGCTGGTCTTGTCCGTCTTCAGCCTGGTGCTGGCGCCGGCCCACAACGCCCTGAGCCGGCTGTTCGAGCGGCAATGCGACCGCTACGCCCTGGCGCGCACTTGCAATCCGGCGGCCTACCGCGGCGCCTTCACCAAGCTGGCGCGGCTGAACAAGTCGGACCCCGATCCGCACCCGGCCGTGGTGTGGCTCTTCTACGACCATCCCGCGATTCGCGAGCGCCTGCGGTTGGCGGACGCCGCGCCGTAGCGTCTGCCGTGACCTAGCTTCTCATGATCCTCTAATTGGAACGTGTTAGAATTGCCTTTGGTGTAACAGCGCTCATCGTCCCTGCCTCTCGGAGTTTATGTCGTGCGGGTCTTGCTCGTCGAAGATCATAAGCCGCTGTCCAGGTCCCTCAAGCGCGGTCTCGAGGAAGAAGGGTTTGCCGTCGATTTGGCCGAGGACGGCGAAGAAGCCGACTTCAAGGCCCGCTCGGCGAACTACGACGTGATCGTCCTCGACCTGATGTTGCCCAAGAAGGACGGGCTCACGGTGTTGAAGGAGTGGCGCAAGAGCGGCCTGGGGACGCACGTTCTGGTGCTCACCGCCAAGGATGCGCTTGACGACAAGGTCAAGGGACTGGATATTGGAGCCGACGATTACTTGACCAAGCCGTTTCAGCTGGAGGAGCTGATGGCTCGGCTGCGTGCGTTGATTCGCCGCACGCATCAGGTGAAGGACCCGGTCCTTCGCGTTCACGACCTGGAGCTCGACACGGCCGCGCGCACGGTGCGGCGTTCCGGGCAGTCGATTCACCTGACGCCGCGCGAGTTCGCGCTGTTGCAATTCCTTGCCTACCATCGCGGCAAGGTGGTGACGCGGACCATGATTTGGGAACATCTGTACGACGAGTACGACGAGAACACGTCGAACGTCGTGGATGTCTACATCCGGTACTTGCGGACCAAGATCGACAAGGGCTTCGAGATGCCCTTGATCCTCACGCGCTGGGGCGAAGGCTACATGCTCCGCGGCGAGGATGCCCCGGACCGACGCTGATGAAATCCATCCGCCTGTCGCTAATCGTGTATTTTCTGGTGCTGCTGGCCCTGGCCCTGGGCGGCGTGTCGGCACTCGCCTACCAGAGCGCGGCGACCACCCTCCACGACAAGCAAGCCGGCACCGAGGACCTCATCTGGGCCCAGTTCCAGACGCGCTGCCAGGATGTGCGGGCGGCGCTGGACCGCCGCCTGCTGCGGCAGGCGCATTATCTGGCGAGCAACGCCCGCATGGTGCAGGTCCAGAGGGAGCAGTTTTTCCTGATCAGTGCCGTGGCGCTGGCGGCGCGCCCGGACAGTCGTATGCTGGCCCCGGTGTGGGTGGCGCCGGCCACTGTCCCGACCTCCGACTTCCTCCCCAACTACATGGCGGTCAGGCTCCAGGGCGCCGTTCGTCCGGTGTACGAGTTGCGAATCCCCGCCGCCTCCGGGGACCCCGAACTGGCGCTCGATCCGTTCGAGTTCTTCCAGACCTATCGCCCCGCGCGCCCGGAGCGGGGGGCCAGCAGCGTGCCGGCGCAGCGCTCGGCGTCGCTGCGCGATCATTGGTTTGCCCTGAGCGACGAGGTGCGCGACCAGGCGGGGGACTACCAGGAGGTGTTTGACGATCTGGAGCTCGACGGCCTGAAGCTGCGCCGCGTCACTCTCAGGGCGCGAGTGACCGGTACCCGCGTCACCTTCAGTCCGTTCAGCCGCTTTTTTGCGCCATCGTACAAGAATAGATCGACGAAGCAGGGGGCCGGCCGGTTCCCTCCGCCCGGCACGCCCCCGATATCGTTCGATCAGAACGCCCCGGTATTCTTCATTCAATATGCCAGCGACACGGCGCACGTGAATGAGCAGATCAGCCAGTTCGAGGATCAACGCGACGCCCGCCTGGCGGAGTCGCACGATGAAACGCTGGCGGACCTGGCGCATCTGCGGCGCCGCCTGTTCCTGATCGGCTGCCTGACGTTCGCCGGCATCATCGTCGGCGGCTATCTGCTGCTGCGCCTGGGCCTGGCGCCCCTGTCGCGCTTGTCGGACGCCGTCAGCCGGGTGTCGGAAAAGAACTTCGAGCTGCAAGTCGATCCGAACAAGCTTCCCGAGGAGCTGCGGCCCATCGCCCTGCGTCTGAGCCAATCGCTGCAGCAGTTGCAAAAGGCGTTCACGCACGAAAAGCAAGCGGCCGCCGACATCTCGCACGAGCTGCGCACCCCGCTGGCCGCCCTCATGACCACCCTCGACGTGGCCCTGCGCAAGCAGCGCACGCTCGCCGAATACCGCGACGCCCTCGAAGAATGCCGCTCCAGCGGCAAGCACATGTCGCACCTGGTCGAGCGCCTCATGGCCCTGGCCCGCCTGGACGCCGGCGTGGAACGGCCGTCTCTGGAGTTGGTCGACGTTGCGGAACTCGCGCAGCAATGCGCCGACATGGTCCGGCCGCTGGCCGAAGCGCAGGGCCTCACACTGCACACCGAGCTGGCCGAATCGCTGTGGACGCAGACCGACGCCGGCAAGCTGCGCGACATCCTCATCAATCTCTTGCACAACGCC
Source organism: Gemmataceae bacterium (assembly GCA_022616435.1). Classification (GTDB taxonomy): domain Bacteria; phylum Planctomycetota; class Planctomycetia; order Gemmatales; family Gemmataceae; genus JAKEET01. The sequence goes on along the minus strand of JAKEET010000009.1, from coordinate 1,434 downwards.
GTCGAGTACAACCAGCGCGACGGCCGCATCGAGCTGGGCGCGCGGCGCGACCAGCGTCAAGTGATCATTGCCGTGCGCGACACCGGCATCGGCATCGCCCCCGAGGCGCAGGCGCGCCTGTTCGAGCGTTTCTTCCGGGCCGATCCTTCCCGCCACGCGGACACGCCCCATTGCGGGCTCGGCCTGGCGATTGTCAAGAGTTACGTCGACCTGCTCGGCGGTTCCATCCGCGTGGACAGCAGCCCCGCTGGCAGCACCTTTGAAATCCACCTGCCGTGGACCGACGGCGAACCGGCGACCGCGGTGGCTCAGCAGTCCGTCATGCAGGCGACGGTGTAGGTGCGGAGATCAGCCTCCTCGCAGCGGAATTCGCAAGAATTCCGCCTCCCGATGTTCCACGGAATTCTTGTGAATTCCGCCACGTGAAGAAGTCGCTGCGTACGAACCCAGCCCGCCATGCCCGCGCTGTCGTTGATGCCCAGTGCTGCCCGCCGCACCGAGACGCGTCCCGGCGACGCCGAGACCCTCTTGATGGAGCGCGTGCAGCACGACGAGCCGGACGCGTTTGCCGAGCTGCTCGATCGCTGCCGGGGCCGCACCTTTGCCCGGCTGTACCGCTGCTTGCACGACCGTCAGGAAGCCGAGGACTTGACCCAGGAAGTGTTTCTGCGCCTGTTTCGCGCCCGCAAGCGCTGGCAACCGCGGGCCAAGTTCGCGACCTGGTTGTTCCAGATCACGCAGAACGTGGCCCGCAACGCGCTGCGCGCCCGCCGCCGCCGGCGCTCGGTCAACGTGGCCGCCCTGCCGGAATGCGATCGCCCGGCAACCTCGCCGTCGCTGCAGGACCGGCCGTCGGAGCCGATGGAACGCCGCGAGCTGGCCCAGGCGGTGCGCGGCGCGGTCGCCGGCCTTGGAGGACGGCAGCGCACCGCGTTCGAAATGCGTGTCCGTCCGGCCAACACCGTTCTTGACCGGCATGGTCTAATCTCCGCCAAAGGAGGTGGGCCATGTCCACGCACACACAGCGGTCGAGCGGCAAGGAACAATTCTGGCGGACCATGATCCGGCGCTGGCGGCAGAGCGGCTTGGCGGTGCGGGCCTTTTGTCGAGAACACGGACTGTCGGAGCCGAGTTTTTTTGCATGGCGACGCACCCTCGCCGAGCGCGACGCCGAGCGCGATACGGCGCGTGATGCAAGCACCGTCCGCTTCGTGCCGGTGCGGGTGACGCCCGAGTCAACGGTGCCGACGGCGGCCCATGGTTCCAGCGGCGCGCTCGAACTGGTCCTGGGCGCTGGCCGACGGTTGCGGATTGGACCAGGCTTCGACGAGCCGACGCTGCGACGTTTGCTGGCGCTTTTGGAGAACGGCCATGATCAAAGCCAGACCGTGGGCCAGGCGGAGGGCCGGCCATGATGCTCAGCTTGCCCACGTC
>JAKEET010000081.1 GCA_022616435.1 Gemmataceae bacterium | reverse complement strand
TGGAGCGCCATCGTCACGTCGATGATCACCGCCGAAGGCCCGAACGACGAGTGCGCTCCGGTGAACTTCCTGACCGCGCACTTCGGCAACACCGTCGAAATCGCCGCGACCACCAGCCGGGTGTTCCTCGGCGTACAGCTGCAATGCGCCCAGTGCCACGACGCCAAGACCGAGCCGTGGAAGCGCGCGCAGTTTCATGAGCTGGTCGCGTTCTTCGGGCGGGCCAAGATCATCCAGCACAAGGACGTGGACGGCCGGGGGACGCCGTATGCGATCGAAGGCCGCAGCGAAGGCCAGTATTTGATGACGCACGCCAAGGATCCCACGAAGCTGATCGAGATGACGCCGCGATTCCTCACGGGCGCCGCGATCGCCAAGGACTTGCCCGATGCCGAGCGCCGTGAGGCCCTGGCAAGGCTTGTGACCAGCCCGGACAATCCGTGGTTCGCCAAGGCATACGTAAACCGCATGTGGTCGATGCTGATGGGCTGGGGTTTCTATCCGACCGTGACGGACCTCGGCGGCAACGTGACGCCGCGGCATGGCGACGCCCTGGCGCTCCTGGCCAGGGAATGGACCGCGACCGGCTACGACATGCCGTGGCTGTTCCGAACGATCACCTCCACGGAGGCATATCAGCGGCGCTTGCAGCCGCGGCCCGACTCCGATTCGACGGCCCCGCCGGCGGTGTGCCCGCAACGGCTGCGGCCCGAGCAGATTTTCGAGGCCCTGGTGAAGGCGCTTGGCTTCGACGAGCACGACAAGACGATTCCCGCCCCGGCGCCGAGCACCGCCCCCGCCGTTGCCCGCTTCACCGGCCTGCGCAACATGGTCTACCAGGCGTTCCGAGTCGATCCGTCGCTGCCGCAGGACGAAGTGACGGGCACGATACCGCAGGCGCTTTTGATGATGAACAGCGCGCTCGTCAACACCTACGTCGCCGCGACCGGCAAGACGTTCCTGGCGGAGACGTTGAAGAAGAACCTGAAGGATGACGAAGTCGTCGCCGCCCTGTATGAGCGAACGCTCGCCCGCCGGCCCCGAAGCCAGGAGCTGGAGACGTGCCGCCTCTACCTGGCGCGCGTCGACAACCGGCAGGAAGCGTTCGAGGACATCTTCTGGAGCCTGGTGAACTCGACGGAGTTCCTGACGAAACGCTAACGACGACGGATGGTTTACCGTTTCGCGCTCGCAGATCGATGTCCGAATACGAAGCCCACGATCCTTCGACTTGAGCGCGAAACAGCAAGCGAGCGATCCATGACACGAGCAACAACGACGCGCCGCAATTTTCTTCGCTGGACCGCGGGCCTCGCCGGTCTCGGCTGGCTCGATCAGCTCGCCCTCCGCGCCGATGAGCTGCGCCGGCAGCAACGCGCCTGCATCCTCTTGTGGATGGCCGGCGGTCCGAGCCAGTTCGAGACATTCGACCCCAAGCCCGGCGCCGAAACCCAGGGGCCCACCCGCGCCATCCCCACCGCGGTCCCCGGCCTCCAGATCGCCGAGCACTGGCGGCGCACCGCCCGCGTCACCGACGAGATGACCATCATCCGCTCGATGACCAGCCGCGAAGGAAACCACGGCCGGGCCACGTATCTCTTGCACACCAGCTACCCGCCGTCGGGCGGCATCGTCCATCCGGGCATCGGCTCGATCGTCGCCAAGGAGATCGGCCCGTCCGATTCCGACATCCCGAACTTCGTCAGCATCTCCGGCCCCAGCGTCGGCGCCAGCTTCCTCGGCGTGCAGTACGCGCCCTTCGTTGTCCTCGACCCCAATCGGCCGCCGGACAACCTGCGGACGCCGGTCGCCGATCAACGATTTCAGCGACGGCTGGGGCTCTTGCGCGAGCTGGAGGCGCCGTTCGCCCAGGCCGGCGCCGCCCAGCAGGTCCGCGACCATCAGACACTCTATCAGCAGACGTCGCGGTTGGTCCTCAGCTCGCGAACCCGCAACTTCAGCCTCGATCGAGAACCGGCGCGGCTGCGCGATGTCTACGGCCGGTCCGCGTTCGGCCAGGGCTGCCTACTGGCCCGCAAGCTCGTCGAGGCGGGCGTGCCGATCGTCGAGGTGCAATCGTCCGGCTGGGACACGCACGGCAACGAGCTGGATTCCTTGAAGCGCCTGATTCCGCCGGTCGATCAGGGTGTGGCGGCGCTCCTGACCGACCTGAAGACCCGCGGCCTCCTGGAGCGCACCTTGGTGATCTGGATGGGCGAGTTCGGCCGCACGCCGCGCGTCAATCTCAACAACGGCCGCGACCATTATCCGGAGGCGTTCAACCTGGCGCTGGCCGGCTGCGGAGTTCGGGGCGGGCAGGTGATCGGCGCCACCAACGCGGTCGGCACGGAGGTCGTGCAGCGGCCTGTCAGCGTGCAGGACCTGTTCTGCACGATCTATCATGTGCTCGGCGTCAACTTCCGCCACGAGTACGAATCGAACGTGAACCGGCCGCTGCCGATCGTCGAGGGCGGCGCGGTGGTGAATGAAGTGTTGGGGTAATTCTGGCTTGCCGTTGCGCGCTCGCTGAAGGCGGACAGGTTCTGCGCCCGGTGCCAGCGAGCGCGAACCGGCAAGCCACACTTCAGATGTGCAGCTCGACCACGTCCTTGTCCTGCATCACATGATCGCGGCCGACAGCCTGGCCGTCGTGCACGCCGGTCCCCCAGATTCGCGCCGACTTCAGCTTCTCCGCGAAGTCGCGGTGCACCAGGGCCGCCATCTCCACCAGCGTGCTCCCCGCCTTGCACGTGAACGGCGACGTCAGGTCCGGCGGCTTGCCCGGCTGTTTCGTGTACACGCGGATCACGTTCAGCGACTTGTACAGCGTCATCCGCAGGTCCTCCAGCCCCTGGCCGTGCTCGGCCGAGATGACGTGGATCGCGAAGAGCGGACCGAACATCTCCTTGACGATGTCGAGCCGGTCCTGAGCCCCCTCCACGTCGATCTTGTTGGCGACCAGCAGCGTCTTGACGTGCTTGACGGCGGCGTCCGCCTCCTCGGCCGGCGGCTGGCCGATCAGCTCCGTCTTCACCTGGGCGAGCCGTTCGATCACCGTCTCGGCGGCGAACGGGCAATCGTCGTCGCCGAGATCGACCATCAAGAGCGCGGCATCGGCGGCGCGGACGATGCTCGACAGCCAGCCTTCCATGACGTCGGCCGTGATCGGCGGCGTGTCGATGAGCTGCACCTTCACGTCTTCCCAGTCCATCATGCCGGCCGTCGGCTCGTGCGTGGTGAACGGATAGGGCGCCACGGCCGGCGCCGCCCGGGTGAGCCGCGTGAGCAGCCGGCTCTTGCCGGCGTTGGCCGCGCCGAGAATGACGTACTGCCCGGCGCCTTGCTTGGGGAACTTGTAGCTGATGCCCGCTTTCTTCGGATGCGCCCTGATCTGCTCGATCTGGTCCTTCAACTCAGACATCTTCGACTTGAGCTCGGCCTGCAGCTTCTCGCTGGCCTTGTGCTTGGGCACCAGCGTCCACATCTTCTTCAGGCACGCCAGCTTCTCTTCCGGCGTCTGCGCCTTCTTGTACTCGGCTTCGGCGTCCAGGTATTGGGGGGTGAGGTTGACGGCCATGGGTCAGGGGTCACGGGTCAGGAGTCAGGGCGCGTCCACGAGGGCGACGGCCTCCGTGGTTCAGTCATCCACGCTATCCCACAGGTCATTCTCGGTCAATCCCCGGAACGTATTGTCGCCTTTCGCTCCGCGAAAGGTCGCACTTTCGCGGAGCGACAAGGCGACAATGCAAGCGGCGTTGCCCGTCCCAATTTCACTAATCCTCCTTGACTCTCCCTGCCGAAGGCCTTACTGTTGTAGTTGAGATAGCCGGCATCCGGCGGCGCCATCGTTCCGTAGTTGCGGGTCAGGGGGGTCCTGGACCTGTGCCACAAACCGACGCCTCTCCAGGGGTGTAACCGGGCTGTGTGGCGCCTGGAACACGCGATCGCCAGCCGATTCCTACCTTCCGAAAGGAGCATTCCCCATGCTCGCCATCCAAGGCCCCTCCAGCCGTTACTGCGACGGCGTCACGCGCCGCGGCTTTCTCAAGATCGGCGCCTTCTCGTTTGGCGCCATGGGCTTTACCCTGGCCGATCTCTATCGCGCCGAAGCGGCGTCCGGTTCCACCGCGTCGCACAAGGCCGTTATCAATATCTATCTCGGCGGCGGGCCGCCGCACCAGGACATGTGGGAGATCAAGACGGAAGCGCCCCGCGAAATCCGCGGCGAGTTCCGGCCCATCGCCACCAACGTTCCCGGCATCCAGATCTGCGAAGTCTTCCAGCGCCTGTCGCGCGTGATGGATAAATCGGTCGTCATCCGCTCGGTCACCGGCTGCCAGGATCGCCACGACGCGGTGCAGTGCCTGACCGGTTACAATTTCGGCGCGCTGGCCCCGATGGGCGGCCGGCCGTCGATCGGCGCCGTGGTGTCCAGGCTGCAAGGCGGCGTCGATCCGTCGGTGCCGCCGTTCGTCGGGCTGGCCGCGCCCACGCAGCACCGGCCGTGGTCGGACGCCGGCCAGGTCGGCTTCCTCGGCCCCACCCACAACCCGTTCAAGCCCGACGGCGACGGCCTGGCCAACATGCGCCTCAACGGCATCAGCGTCGATCGCTTCCAGGATCGTCAGGCTCTGATGCGCAGCTTCGACAACTGGCGCCGCGAAACCGACATCAACGGGGCGGTCGCAGGCATGGATGCGGCCCAAGAGCGCGCCCTCGGCGTGCTGACCTCGAGCCGGCTGCTCAATGCCCTCGACCTGTCGCAGGAATCGGTCCGGGTCCGCGACCGCTACGGCGACGGCAAGCCCTATCAATTCCAGTTCGACGGCGCTCCCACGGTCAACGATCAGCTGCTGGTCGCCCGCCGCTTGGTCGAAGCCGGCGTCCGCTGCGTGACCCTGACCTTCGGCCGCTGGGACAGCCACGGCCAGAACTTCAACCTGGTGCGCGATCACGGCGGCAAGCTCGATCAATGCTTGAGCGCCCTGATCGAAGACCTGGATCAACGCGGCATGCTCAATGACGTGACCGTGATTGCCTGGGGCGAGTTCGGCCGCACGCCGCGGATCAACAACGGCGCCGGCCGCGACCACTGGGCCCCGGTGAGCTGCGCCTTCATGGCCGGCGGCGGCATGCGCACCGGCCAGGCCATCGGCGCCACCAACCGCCTCGGCGAAGTCGCCGTCTCCCGTCCGGTCTACCACTCGGAAATCCTGGCGACCATCTACAAGAACCTCGGCCTCGATCCGGCCCACACCTTCGTCAACGACCCCACCGGCCGGCCGCAACACCTCGCCGACCGCTCGCCGATGCGGGAGCTGGTCGGATAGGATTGTGCAACACGACCGAACACGACGCGCCTGCCTCGGGATGACTGAGGCAGGCGTTTGTCTTTGGGCGTCGACGATCAAGGACACGATGAACTAGCTGCCGGTGTCCGCGCCCTCTTTCTGCGCTTGCCGCAGCGGGCCGCGGAAGGTGATTCGACCTTTACTCATGTCGTACGGCGAGATGGCCACGGTGACGGTGTCGCCGGGCAGGATGCGGATAAAGTGTTTACGCATGCGGCCGGCGATGTGGGCGACGACCTCGTGCCCGCCGTCCAGCTTCACGCGGAATTGTGTGTTCGCAAGTGCTGCGACCACTTTGCCTTGCGCCAGGAATGCTTCTTCTTTCGCCATGCTGTGCCCTCGGCGGACAGGATTCCCACTTTCCGGTAGGATACGCAATCCTCTCGGCATCGGCCAGCCGATTTGGTTGCCCGTCCCTATCCTGTCAACGGCCTGCCGATTCGCCCTTCCCCTTGCAGCGAGATCGCGGCATGAACGTCTTGCTCACCGGCGGTTACGGTTGCATCGGCAGCTGGATCGCCCGCAACCTGCTGGAGCGCGGCGAGTTCGTGTGGATCTACGATCTCAAGGAGGACCCGAAGCGGCTCCGGCTCATCCTGCCGGAAAGCAAGGTGCGCGAGATCGCGTTCATCCAGGGCGACGTGACCGACATGGCCGGCCTGCGGCAGGCGCTGGAACAACACCGCATCACCCATCTCGTTCACCTGGCCGGCCTGCAAGTCCCGGTCTGCCGCGCCGATCCGTTGCTCGGGGCCAGGGTCAACGTCCTCGGCACGCTGGCGGTGTTCGAGGCAGTCAAGGCGCTGGGCGGGCAGATTCAACGTCTCGTGTATACCAGCTCCGCTGCGGTCTTCGGTCCGCCTGAGGCCTATCCGTCCGGGCCGCTCGCCGACGACGTGCCGCTGGTCCCCTCCACGCACTACGGCGTCTTCAAATGCTGCAACGAAGGCAACGCCCGCATCTACTTCCACGACAACGCCATCTCCAGCATCGGACTCCGCCCCTGGACGGTGTACGGCGTCGGCCGCGACTTCGGCATGACCAGCGAACCCACCAAGGCGATCAAGTCGCTGGCCCTCGGCCGGCCCTACCACATCAGCTACGGGGGCCGGCAGGACATGCAGTGGGTCGACGACGTCGCCAAGATCGTGGTCCGTTGCCTGGAAGCGCCGTATCGCGGCGCCAGATCGTACAACATCCGCGGCCACGTCGTCGATCTGCCGGCCTTGCACAAGGCCATGGCCGCCGTCGATCCCGCGGCGGCCACGCTGATCACCCACGGCGACCGGCAGATCGCCATCGCCTATGATCTGGCCGACGACGCCCTGGAGCGCGATCTCGGCCCGATGCCGCGGACGCCGCTCGAAGACGGAATCCGGCTGACGCTGGATCATTTCCGGCAACTGCAAACGGAAGGCCGCCTCGACACGGCGGACCTGGACATGAAGTGAACCACTGATTTCACGGATAGCACGGATCGGCTTGCGGACTCGCTCTCGCCGATTTCGACATCCGTGTTATCAGAGGCTATCCGAAAAGGGGTCAGACCCCCTACTTTTCGCCGAATGTGGGTAGTCTGGCGCGGACTGGGTAAGGGGTCTGACCCCTTTTCGGATAGCCTCTCAGTGCAATCCGTGGTGAGAAATCAATTCGAGCAACCGATCGACGAACACCGCCTGCTCGGGATGCAACAGCTTGCGCGCCTCATCGAGCGGCACAAACCGGGCCTGGTCGATCTCCCACGACGCGCAGCTCGGCTTGGGGTCGTCGGGAGCGGGGCCGGCGAACGCGTGCACGGTCTTGCCGCTCTTGGAGTACTTGATCGATCCCAGCGGCGTCAGCTCGCCGGCGGCGACGCCGGTCTCCTCGAGCGTCTCGCGCCGGGCCACCGCTTGCAGATCGCTCTCGCCGGGATCGGGCTCGCCCTTGGGAATGCTCCAGGGTTTCTTGCGGTTGTAGTTGCCGCTGGCATGGACGATGAGCACTTCGACGCCGTCGCGTCCCTGCCGATACAACAGGGTTCCCGCCGATTGTTTCATGGCGATTTCGGTTGCGTGAGGGTTTCATACATCTCGGGCCGGCGATCGCCGACGCGATCGACCTCGTACGCGCCGGGGATGAAGACCAGGCGCTTGTTCCGGGCCCGTTCGGGATCGATCTCCGCGTAGAGGATGCACGGCCGGTCGTCGTCGCTCTTGGCGAGGAAGTTGCCGCCGTAGTCGAAGATGCGGCTCAGGCCGATGAAGTCGAAGCCGCGCTCCGTGCCGACGCGGTTGACGGCGGCGTAGTAGATGTGGTTTTCCAGAGCGCGGGCCGGCGCGGCGATCCGGACGGTGGCGAGCGCCCCGCTGGGCCAGTTGGTCGGCAGGATCACCAGGTCGGCCCCGAGCAGCGTGAGGCACCGTGCCGATTCGGGAAAGCTGCCATCGTAGCAGATGATCATGCCGAGGCGAAGGCCGCCCAGGTCGTGCACGGCAAAGGGCAAGTCGCCCGGCGTGGTGAAGCGATCGACGCCGAGCAACGGGATGTGGACCTTGCGATAGGTCGCGGCCACGCCGTTCGGACCGATGAGCGCGCAGGCATTGAACAGGGCGCCGTCGCTCGGCCGGGCTTCGAGCATCCCGACGGCTGTCCAGACGTTGAGTTCGCGGCAATCCCGGGCCAGCGCCTGGGTGCTCGGTCCGGGAATCGACTCGGCGTGCGGCCAGGCCTCGGCCTTGCTCGTGAAGCAGTAGCCGGTGAGGATGCACTCCGGAAACACGACCAGGCGAGCGCCCTGTCCGGCCGCTTCGCGCAGCCTGGTCCGGACCGCAGCCAGGTTGTGCTCCTTGGCCGCGAGCTGGCAGTCCATCTGCACGGCGGCGATTCTCCAGGTGGCCATGGTCCATCCTTCGATCATCAAGCCGGCGTGCCGGCGGGCGTAGATTCGATCCTGGCCGCGGCGAGCAAGCTCGCCGGCTAAATGAGTTCTGTCCACGTATTCTCGTCCCAGCCGGCCGCCGCGGCAACACGGCGAAGTTCCCCTAGCCGCCAGGCGGCCGGCGCCGCTACAATCGCCGCTACCTTTCTGCCAAGGACGGCGGTATGCAGCGACTGGCGCGATTGCGATGTGAGCAGGCGTTTCACGACGAACAGGCCCGGCAACGCGCCCGCGATCTCGCCGACCGCTCCCTGGTTTTCGCCGACGACGACTATCTCGACCACGAAACGTGGATCCGGCCCGCCTTCGACCGGCTCTTCGAATGGCTCGGCGACGTGCGCGGCAGCCACATCCTCGATCTCGGTTGCGGCCACGGCATGGCGGCGACCGTGTTGGCCCGGCACGGCGCCCGCGTGACGGCGCTCGATCTGTCCACCGGTTACCTGCGGGAAGCGGCCGCCCGCGCCCGCGCCAATGACGTGACGATCAACTGGGTGGCCGGCGACGCCGAACGCCTGCCGTTCGCCGATGCCAGCTTCGACGGCGTCTGGGGCAATGCGGTGCTGCATCATCTCGACCTCGCCATGGCCGGCCTGGAGCTGCGGCGCGTGCTGCGGCCCGGCGGCGTGGCGGTCTTCTGCGAACCCTGGGGCGAAAACCCGATGCTCGCCTGGGCGCGGCGGAGGCTGCCCTATCGCGGCAAGCAACGGACGCCGGACGAGACGCCGCTGGACCGCACCGGCGTCGAGGTGTTGCGGTCGTGTTTTCCCGCGCTCCATGTCGAAGGGCACCAACTGCTGGCGATGGCCGGCCGGCTGATCCGCCCGCGCCGGTGGCTGGCTCGTTGCGACGCCTGGCTGCTCGGCCGCGTTCCCCCCTTGCAGCGCTGGTGCCGTTATGTGGTGCTGACGCTGCCATGCGACAGGTTGCGCCCACAGTCACTTGACGCTTTTGCTTGATTCCCCGTGCCGAACCCTTTATCATCGACAATGTTGGTGAGATGACAACTCCGGAGGCATCCATGTCGAAGACCCTTCTATCCGCCGCTCTGTTGGCCCTCGTCATCCC
>JAKEET010000080.1 GCA_022616435.1 Gemmataceae bacterium | reverse complement strand
CGCGCTGCCGGCCATCGCCGACATCGTCATGGAGATGAGCTGTTGCCGGCGGGCCCGCAGCCGCGACCGGCGTCGCCGCATCTGCGGCTATTCGCGTTACGAAGAGACGCCACGGCACCTGATTGTCGAGCTGAGCGCCGACGGCGCCGATTACCTGGCGGGCACCGACGCCGCCGGCACGCCGCTGGTCAAGACCTGGGATGAGATTCATTACATTCTCGACCGTGCCCGGGACAAGCTGAGCCTGCGGGAGATCCTGGAGCGCTGGCACAACGAGGAGCAGGACCCGCCCGACCGCTCGACGCTATCGCGTTGGCTGAAGCGGGCGACGCATCAGGGGATGCTCCGCCGCGACGGCAACGGCCGTGCGCTCGACAGCTACCGCTACTGGCTCCCGGGCCGCGAGCCGCTGCTGTTTCCGGGCCGCAACGCCAGCGCCGCGGAACAGCAAGCGTGGCGCGAGCGGTGCCATGCGCATGCGAATGGGTTGCTGAAGTTGCCGGAGTCGGCGTGATTGGTCGGCGGATTTCGCGATTTGCAGTCGCAGTTTGTGCCAAAAGAAAGAACGGCAAATGATGCGGAGGAAACCGGCCCTCGAGCGGAGTAACGGGTAGAGAATGTTCAGATCGACTTCCACTGCCGCGCCGTCCATCGCCAACGGCCCAAGAGAAGATTCATCGCATTGCGTGAGCGGCGTTTTCTTGCCGACTTTCAGATCCGACAGATCGTAATACCAGATCGACTCGGTTTGGCGGCCCTTGGTGAAAAAGACCAGGTTCGTTTTGACGCCCGCGCCGGCGGAAGAGAACACACCGCCCGCAAGGCTGAGGATGCACCAAACGTCGCATTCCTCCAAAAGCTTGCGCTTGGTCTGCACGAAAGCGGTTTTGTTGGTGAACAGGACGCCTTCGTCGAGAACAATCCCGCACGTGCCGCCGCGGGTAAGGCTTTTGAGCACGTGCTGAAGGAAGAGGACCTGGGTGGCGCCTGTCTTGTACTCGAAGTTGGTTTGGGCGGTTGCTCCCTCCTTGCCGCCGAACGGCGGATTCATCAGGATGTAGTCGAAAAACTGCGGGGCGCCGCGGAACAACTCCTCGTATACGCCGATGTCACTCAGAGTGTTGCCGTGCCAGATATGCGGCTCGTCGATGCCGTGCAGGATCAGGTTCGCCAGTGCAATGGGGTAGATCGTGTCGTCCTTTTCGCGGCCGTAGAACGTCTGGCGGCGCAGGGTGTCGAGCTGCACACTGGTGATGGCGTCGCCGGCCTTGGCGCGCATGCGGGCCCGGAACGGGCAAGACGTTGGCCTCGGTCTGCACCGGCAACACCTTCGGGGTCCGTTCCCTGGTCGGCGACCTGGGGGCGACGCGGGCCTCGCTGGTCGGCGCATCCGAGCAGAAGATCTGCCTGATGATGGTACTTCGACGTGCCGAACCTGGAGGAGCGGGCGGCGATCTGGGAAATCCAGCGCAGCCGCTTCGGGCTGCCGGTGCAGGAACTCCCCGATCACAACGGCTGGGTCGGCTCCGACATCCGCAACTGCTGCGAGGCGGCGTACACGCTGCAACTGCCGATCGTGGAAGCCGCGCAGTACAGGAGGTCTCGGCGATGAGCAAGCAGCCGTGGCAAACAGCCGTCGATCCGTTCGAGCGGCAGCCGGAGCGTCGCGGGGTCAACGTCAAGAACACTCGCGAAGCCATCGCGCCATTATACCAAGCTGCTTAGCTCATTTTCTCGACGGTTGTCGCCACATTCAACAAGCGAGTCGGAAGTCAGAGTCCGGGCTGTTCCCGACTCCTGACCCCCGACTCCTGGCCGTCGCGTCACTGCGCCGGCGCCTGCCGGGGGGCGACGTGGAGGTCGAGCACCGCCTTGTTGTGGACGCGGTGGACCGCGCCGTCGCGGCACAATTGCGAAGTCAGGATGCCGATGTCGGCCACTTGCCAGGGGACGCCGTCGAACCAGACTTCGCGGACGTGTTGCATGCGGAGCTGCAAGCCGGCGGAGATGTCGGGCAGGTAGCCGCGGCACAGCCACAGGCCGACGCCGAGGAACGCCAGGGCGGCCAGGCCGAGCAGGAGGTTGGCGTTGGAGAGGAGCACGCCCAGGGACAGGAAGATCGAGATCGCCAGCATGCCCAGGGCGGTGAACTGGCCGGCGCGTTTCTCGGTAGTCGCGGCGGGCTCGGCCACCATCTCGCGGGCCCAGCGGGCGCCCAACAGGCCGATGAGCAGGGTGGCGGCGACGGTCAAGAGCTTCTGCGCGAGCTGCCAGAGGAGCTGGGCGGAGCTGCGCGTCAACGGCCAGTCAAACATGTCGGCGGCGATCAACAGGACCACGAGGCCGACCAGGACGTAGACGGCGACGGCCACGGCGTCGGCGGCGCCGTGGCGCGGCGCGGCGGTTGGTTGGGTCCCGTAGCCCAGCGACGGCGCGTCGGCGCCTGGTTTCATGCCCCCCTGCAGAAAGCCGACGAGCCGGTTGGCCAGCAGGCTGCCCAGCGCCAGGATGACGATGAGCACGCCGGCGAACGCCCAGCTCCGGCTGATGATCAGGCCAAGCCGTTCGGCGATTTCGACGCGTCCATACTGGTTGGCAAACCACCATCCGGCCCATGCCCAGATGGTCAAGCGAACCAGCATGCCGATGAGAAACGTCGGCGTGATGCCGGCATCGATCTCGGCGGGCGGCGTCGGCGCCGAGCCCGGCAGGCGGAGGACGGCGTCGAAGTTCCGCGCCCGCAGGGTTCGCGCCGCGATCTTGCCGAGGATATGGCCGGCCACGAGCGCCGCCAGCACCAGGCCGACGGTGCGAAGGCCCGAGTGGAATTCGGGGCTCAGCTCCTGCCACCACGTTTGCAGTTCTTCGAGCGAGAAAGAGTTCGGCACGGCCAGCCTCCGTCACGAGAATCGAACGGGCCAATGGATCAGGGTTTATGAACCATGGGGACTGGCGCCGGCGGACCTATCGACAACGCCGGAACTTGACGCCTTGGGGCGCCTGTCCCCATTTCTTCACAACTCTCATGGTCACGGCAGGGGGGATTGCATGGATAGGCTGCTCAACCATACGTCACGGGGTTGACAAGTCAAGCGAGCGGCGCCGATGCCTTTACACCTGCCGCCAGGGGTCCATGCTCGTGTCCGGGCTCGTGTCCGGCCGTGGCGCAAAGTTGTTCAGCGCTCTCTTCATGGCGCGGCTGCAGCAGCTTCGCGATCAGGCCCGTCCAGCCGGTCTGCCATGCAGCGTCAGCGACACCGAAGGGCCGGCCTCATCCGGCGGTTGTGGCCGGTAGGTCATCACGGCTATCTGTGGCCGGAGTTCGATGATTGTGCAGCTCACCGTGCAGGCGTCGGCGCGGCGCATGCACACGCTCAGGTGCTGGCGGTCGGGCCAGGAATGGCGATGGAAGCCGTCCTGCCGCGCCGCGATCGCTTCCTCGGAGAGCGAGGGTTCAATGGGAAACCATTCTTCAAAGAGTTGCCGGCGCGGCCCTTCCACGAGATCATCGCCCAGGCCCGACGAGGTCAACAACACCGGCCCAGCCAGCCTGGGCCGCTCGACGAGCCGCCACGGACCGCGTGCGCCCGCCATTGGCGCCGCAGCGACCTCGATCATCTCCGTGCGATTCGCGAGGACGAGTCGGAACGGCGCCAACGGCTGGTCGGCCAGCCGGCACGCCAGCCGCACGGCGCTGTGCAGGTCGTCGCAATGGAGCAGGGACGGAATGATCGTGCCGCGCGAGGGCCGCGCCGGGCGCGGCGCGGCGCCGGCGGGGCCCATATTGAGATTGAGCAGGACCATGGCCAGACCGGCGTCGTTGGCCGCGATCCACGTGCCGTCGGAGGCGGGGTCCACCGGCAAGAGCGCCGACCGGTGACCAAAGCGGCGCAACTGCGGCGACAGCGCCGCCGGACGCTGCCGCGACTCGTCGCGGTTGCAGGCGATGCGCAGGCCCGCAGCGCGGCCGGCGCCGAGCGGGATGAGGGTTACCGTGCACATCGGTTGCCTTCCAGGTTCGGAGGCCGCTCCATCAGGCCCATCACGGCGTTATGATGGAGCGTGTGGCTCAGCGGGTGGCTCCGATGTTGTCACGGTAGTGGAAGTCGTGGTGCATTGGAAGTCGGTCTTCAGCAAAGGAAGTCGCCATGAATTCGACGAAGGCGGCCGTGGTGAAGGTGGCCTTGGTGACCGGAAGCGGCAAGCGGCGGGTCGGCGCCCACGTCGCCGACGCGCTGGCCGGGCGCGGCTATGCCCTGGCAATCCACTACCGCAGCTCCGCCGCCGAGGCGAACGAGGCGGTCGCCCATTGGAAGGACCGAGGCGTCCAGGCCGTCGCCCTGCAAGCGGACCTGACCGACGAACAGGCGGTGCGGGCGTTGATCGGGCGGACCCTGGACCACTTCGGCAGGCTGGACGTGCTGGTCAACTGCGCCGCGGCCTGGAAGAGCAAGCGGCTCGAAGACGTGACCGCGGCCGACGTTCGCCATTACTTCGAGACCAATACCCTCGGCACCTTCCTGTGCAGCCAGCAGGGCGGCCTGGCGATGGTCAAGCAGAAGGAGGGCGGCTGCATCATCACGATCGGCGACTGGGCCACGCGACGGCCGTACCTCAACTACGCCGCCTACTTCCCATCGAAGGGCGCCATTCCGACCGTGACCCGGACCCTGGCCGTGGAGCTGGGCACCCGCAACCCGGCGGTCCGCGTCAACTGCATTCTGCCCGGACCGGTGCTGCTGCCGCCCGACCTGCCGGAAGCCGAGAAGCAGCAGGCGATCCAGGCCACGCTGGTGAAGCGCGAGGGCCGGCCGGAGCACATCGCCCAGGCGGTGCTGTTCTTCGTGGACAACGACTTCGTGACGGGCGTGTGCTTGCCGGTCGACGGCGGCCGGACGATCTTCTCCCCCGACTCCGCCGAGTAAAGCGCCTTGGCGAGCGGCGCGGCGTGAGCCCGCCGTGTGTGTGGGCTGTGTGTGGGCGAGCGGCGCCGCGTGAGCCCGCCGTGACGTTGACAACCGGACGACACGGCGGGCTGACGCCGCGCCGCTCGCCGAGTTCCCACTGACCCACTACCCATGGCCGGGACCCCGTGGTACATTGTTGATCCAGTGCCGGCGGGTCCACGGAGCGCCATGATGATCGCGATCGACGAAGGATACGTGGATTCGGCGGCGCCGAATCCCGAGGCGGCGAAGAACGGCCGCGGCCTGGTCCTCAAGAACAAGTTCACGGCCCTGAACATCTCCGCCGACGCCACGATCCTGTTCGGCGAGTGCCAGGGGAGCGGCAAGGAGCCGTATCGCTGCTCGTGCGATTTCGCCCGGCCGGACAAGCCGGCGCATCGCTGCAGTTGCCCGAGCCGGCAGTTCCCGTGCAAGCACTGCCTGGGGCTGATGTACGCCTACGCGCAGAAGAAGAAGTTCACCGAGGCCGCCGTGCCCGAGGACTTGCAGGCGAAGCGCGAGAAGCTGCAGGCCCGCGCCGAGAAGAAGGACGCCGACGCCGACAAGCCCCGGCAGGTCAACCTGCCGGCCCTGGCCAAGAAGATCAAGGCGCAGCTCGACGGCATCGACGTGCTCGAGCGGCTCACCGGCGACCTGGTCCGCCTCGGCATCGGCAACATGAACGCCAAACTCGCCCGCGAGATGGAGGACCAGGCCAAGCAGCTCGGCAACGCCTACCTGCCGGGCGCCCAGGCGGCCCTGCACAACTACACCAAGCTGTTCGCCGGCGACGACGGCAAGTTCGCCGAGCAATCGAGCGCCTACCGCGAGCGCATCTACAGCGAGGCACTGGACCAGCTCAGCCGGCTGCACGCCCTCGTGAAGCAAGGCCGCGCCTACCTGAAACGCCGACTCGACGACCCGGAGTTGAAGCCCGAAACCGATTCGGCCATCGCCGCCTGGCTGGGCCACGCCTGGCAGCTCCGCGAGCTGAAGGACGCCGGCCTGGTCGAGACCGACGCCGAGCTCGTCCAGCTCGCCTTCAATTCGCACGACGACGTCGCCCGCCAGGAATACGTCGACACCGGCGTGTGGCTGACGCTGGCCAACGGCCGCATCCGCCTCACGCAGAACTTCCGACCGTACCGGGCCGCCAAGTTCATCAAGAGCGACGACAGCTTCTTCCAGGTCGCGCAGGTCAAGGAGCTGTGCGTCTATCCCGGCAACGTCAATCCGCGCATTCGCTGGGAGGGGATGCTGTCGCGGCCGCTGGAACCCAAGGACCTGGAGACGATCCGCGGCCACGGCCAGGCGGACTTCGCCGCCGTGGTCAAGGAAGTCAAGACGCATCTCAAGGGGCCGCTGGCCGACAAGCAGCCGATCCACGCGCTGAACTTCAAGCGTCTCGGCCGGGCGGGGGACACGCTGATCGCCGAGGACGCCAAGGGCGAGCGGCTGGCGCTGACCGACGCCGGCATGAGCGAGGAGCCGCCGAGCTGCCACCTGCTGTCGCTGTTGCCCAGGGACAGCTTCGCGGGCAACACGCTGATCGCCCGGTTCCGCCATGACCTGGACACGCGCAAGCTGCAGATCAAGCCGCTCAGCATCGTCACGCGGAGCGCGATCATCCGGCTGACGCTGTGACGCCGCTCGTAGGACAGGACTCCGCTCCTGTCCGCCGTGTCCAGCCGGACAGGAGCGGAGTCCTGTCCTACGTTGAAACGGATCCAAACCTCCAGCGGCCGGAGGCATCGATGAGCATCGCCATCCTGACCGAGGTCTACGACGAGATGCGCCGGCTGGCCATCGCGGGGAGCGTGGTCGCCGGCGGCGATTTTCGCTTGAAGAAGCTTGTCCCGGCCCTGGAGCAGGCCGGCGCCAAGGCGCCCGTGTTCGCCAAGGTGGCCGAGGCGGTGAAGGCCGTCGTCGCCAGCGACGAAAAAACCTCCGGTCCCGCGCTGCTGGAGCTGACCACCCTCGTCAACGCCATCCTCTACACCCAGGGCGAGACCGGCGCGCCCGGCAATCTCGAAGCCATCGAGACCATCGACCTCGGCGCCCCCACCGCCCAGGTCGGCGCCGGCGTGATCAAGCCGTTGCTCGAAGCCTTGACCACCACCGGCTCCGGCCGCCTCGAGCTGATCCGCGACGCCCACGAGCGCGGCGCCTTTCGCGATCTGCGGCTCGTCAAGGCCGCCCTGGACGCGCTCGACGACACTTACGCCGAGATCGGCGCGTTCATCGCCGACCGGGTCCTGCCGCTCTACGGCACGGCGATCCTTCCCGAGCTACGGGCCAGGTTCGACATGAAGGGACGCGGCGGCCACCCGCGCCGGCTGCGGCTGATGCACGCCCTCGATCCGGCCGGGTCGCGCGACACGGTCAAGCAAGCGCTCGACGGGGGCTCGAAGGAAGTGAAGATCGTCGCCATCGAGTGCCTCGGCGAGCCGGACGACCTGTCGTATCTGCTGGAGCAGAGCACGGCCAAGGCCCAGGAGGTTCGGCAAGCGGCGTACCGGGCCCTGGCGGTCATCGACGACGACGGGGCCATCGCGGTGCTGCAGAAGGCGCTGGAGGGCAAGGACCTCGACCTGGCGGCCGGCGCGCTGCGCACCAACCGCAACCCCAAGCTGCTGAGCCGGCTGCTCGCCGCGGCCGACGGCGAGCTGGCGGCCCTCGCCAAGGTCAAGGACAAGAAGGACATCAGCCCGCGGATCACACGGCTCATGTCGCTGCTGAGTTGCCTGGGCGGCCGCGACGACCGCGAGTCGGAGGCGTTCGTGCTGAAGGTGTTTGGCAAGCGCGACGAGCTGGCGAAGATCAAGGGGGGACTGCACTTCTCGGGTTCGGATGTCAACACCACCGTCGTTCACCTGATGGTGGACGGGACGAACGCCCTGAGCGCGGCCCTGGTGGACGCCCATGCGACGCTGCCGCCCAACGACCTGTGGGTGTGCTTCCAGGCCGCGCGGCGTACGTTGCCGGCGGCCAAGGTGTACGACATCTTCTCACCGTACGCGACGGCCAAGGTGGATGAGAAGAAGAAGCAGCGCGACGACGCCTGGGCGAAGCGCGAGGCGATTTTCGACGCGCTGGGCTGCCTGAGTCCCACTTTCAGTCCGGTGCGCTACCAGGTGCGTTCTCAGCCAGCCGATCGGGAAGACGAAGCGCCCGCGCTCGACCCGCGCTGGCTCGATCTGGCCATCGAGACGAACCATCTGGGCCTGGTGATGAGCCTGATCCGGCCGGGGCACGACGCGGCCAATGCGTTTCTGGAGAAGAACTTCCGCGAAACCTTCAAGAGTGCGAAAAAGCTGGAGGATTGCCAGAACATCGTGGGCTGCATGATTCGCGCCGGCCATCCGGGGGCGGAGGACGCGTACGTCGCCGTCCTGGAGAAGTTCGGCAAGAAGACCGATTACTTCGGCTACTACGCGACGCTGCTGGTCGACCTGCCCAAGTCCGCGATCCCGCGGCTGGAGGCGCTGATCCCCAGTCTGAGCGAGAAGATGTCCGACACGTTGCTGGGGAGTTTGCAGGAGCTGCGGATGAAGGCGTGACGGCGGGCGGTGATGCCGGTCTGCGATCGCAATCAAATCAGGGTGTGGGGCGAAAACTGTATCAATCTGTGCCGCGCCAGGGCACTAATCATCGGCGTGAAGGAGCGGGGAAGAACCACCAACCGCCGAGGGCGCCGAGGGGCGCGGAGAAGGCATGGTCACCCGCCTCTTCTCTGCGACTCTCAGCGTCCTCTGCGGTTCCATGATCTTGGCAGGAAAAGCCGGCGGCCGCGCTGGACCGCGGACTCGAACGTCTCGCCGAGCTCTACGACCAGTCCCAATTGATGGCGGGCATCTATTTCATGCACGGCCTCAGTCGCGCTGCCGCGGCATCCGGCAAGGCGAAGCTGGAGAACAAAACCAAAGGCCTGAACATCGATTGGCGGGGCGATACCCGGCGTCGCTTGCTCAAGACCCAGGCGAGCAACGGCAGCTGGCAATCGACGCACCCGTGGGAAACCCATCCGACCCTGACGACCAGCTTCGCGGTGCTGGCGTTGTGTGGGAACAAATAGCAAGCTCGTCGTCTTCCGCGGCTTGTTTCGCTCGTGGCGCCGCACCAAGCTCCGCTTGTTTCTTCTCGTCCCATCCATTACAGCGGCCTCCGACCGTTCTCTCCCGACCGAGAGCGAACCCAGGAGTCTTGCCATGTCCCTCCGCCTTCTCCGTCTTGCCTGCTTGACCGCGGTGTTGTTCGCGGTCGTTGACCCTGCCTCCGCACGGCCGCGGCGCGCGGCGAAGCGCTGGTTCGCGCCGGCGCCCGTCGTCGCGCCGGTCTCGCAGGCGCCGGCGGCGAGCGCACCGTTGCAACAAGTGATCTATCCCGTGGCCGATCTGGTTGTGCCGATCCCGTCGCGGACGAGCCTCGACGTCGAGCCGCTGCCGCGTCCGGCCTCGAAGGACACATTTGCAGAGTGCGGATTGAATCCGTGGGGAGCGGCCCAGACGCCGTCGAAATTGCTTCCCGGCCAGACGCTGGAACACCAGCTCATGGACCTGGTGACGAGCACGGTGGCGTCGTCAACCTGGAGCACGGGGGGCGGCGCGGGAACCATTCAATTCTACCCGCTCTCCCTGTCGCTCGTGGTCAATCAGACACGCGAGGTCCATGACGAGGTCGGGGCGCTCTTGGCGGCGCTGCGGCGGCTGCAGGATGTCGAAGCGGCCATCGAGATTCGCGCCGTCACGGTGGCGCCGGCGGCTTTCCAGCGGGCTTGCAAGCAACTGAACATCACGCCGGACCGCGAACAGGACAACGCCGCGGTCGCCGAGCCGCGCGTGGTCGGGCCCAAGGGCAAGCGCTGGACCGCTTTCCTCGACAACTGCCAGGTTCGAGAGTTGCTGAATCTCGTGCAAACGGACCGCGGGACGTGCGTCACCCAGGCGCCGAAAGTCACGATGTTCAGCGGCCAGAACACGGCGCTGGAGATCACCCAAGAGCGGGGCCACTTGACGGCGTTGCAGGTCAACCTCGACGTGGATTCCAATCCGACGTTCACGACGAAACAGGCGATGTTCGCAACGGGACTGCGGCTCGGCCTCAACCCCGTGATCGCGGCCGACCGCCGCAGTACGCGTGTGCGGATCAAGGGCTACTGGTGCGAGCCGGCCGGACCGGTCGAGCGGCACGCCACGATGCTCACGTTCCCCAGGCAAGGCGACGACGGCAAAGAGGAAAAGGTCCCCTTCGGGATCGTCTTGCAGAAGCCGACCTTCAGCCAGGTCCGCCTCGATCAGGACTTCACGCTGCCCGACGGCGGCACGGCCCTGGTCAGCTGCGGCGTCGTGCCGACCGAGGTGGACCGTGACGATTTCTCCGCGTGCTGGCACGGCTTCTGGACCGGCGAGAAACTGACGGCCACCGCCGACCGGCACGTGTTCTTCCTGGTGACGTCGCGGATCATCGTGCATGAGGAAAGCGAAACGCCGACGGCGGTCGAGATGCCGCGGCCGTAGCCGAAGACAGCGATACCATCATCTCCATGGAAAGCGATTCCTTCTTCTGGCAGTTGCTCAAGCAACTGCCGGAAACGCTGTTCGCGCTGCTCGGTCTGCCGGCCGAGGCGGCGACGGCCTATCGGTTCGATTCGGTCGAGATCAAGAAGTCGTACCGTCTCGACGGCCTGTTCGTGCCGGTGCGAGCCAACCTGCCGGTATACTTCGTCGAAGTCCAGTTCCGGCGAACGCGGCGTTTCTACGCCAACCTGTTTGCCAAGGTGTTTTCCTATCTCGAGGCGAATGATCCGAATCAGGATTGGCAGGCGGTGGCGCTCTTTGCCAATCGGTCCGCGGAGCCAGGACCGCAGCCGCCCTACCAAGACTTGCTGGCGTCGCCGCGCGTCCGGCGAATCTACCTTGACGAACTGTCCACAGCCGGCGCGGCCGCGCCCGGGTTGACCTTGCTCCAGTTG
>JAKEET010000079.1 GCA_022616435.1 Gemmataceae bacterium | reverse complement strand
TTTACGACCGGTATCAACAAGAACAGAAACCGCCGGATACGTTGAGTACGTCCGGTGGTGTGGGAGGACGGGGGCGGTAACGCCCCCTCCTACCCGATTCCTGATCCGCTTTAGAACAACTGTTCGATCGGACGGCCGTTGCCGCCGGCGATGGCGAAGGGACGGCCGATGGCGTCGCGGACCTGGGTGCCCGGGTCGATGCCGAGGGCGCGGTAGACGGTGGCGAACACGTCGCCGACGCGGACGGGATTGGTGGCCACGTCGGTGCCGTCGGAGTTGGTCGTGCCGTAGGCCTGGCCGCCGCGGATGGCGCCGCCGCCGACCACCACGGACCAGTTGCGGGCCCAGTGATCGCGGCCGGTGTTCTGGTTGATGCGCGGCGTCCGGCCGAATTCGCCCATCCACAGGAGCACGGTGTTCCGCCACAGGCCGCGATCGTTAAGGTCGCGAACCAGGGCGCCCATCGCGCGGTCGAGGTTGGGTTGCAGGGTGGTGCGGTGGGCGTTGAAGGTCTGGTTGTGGGTGTCCCAGCCGCCGAGCGAGATTTCGACGGCCGACACGCCGGCTTCGACCAGGCGCCGCGCCATGACGGCGGCCCGGCCGAAGTTGTTGGCGCCCGTGCCCGCGGCGCCGTACTCGGTCATCAGGTTCTGGCTTTCGCTAGCCAGGTTGAAGACCTGGCCCTCGGACGACGCCACCAGGCTGAAGGCCCGCTGGTAGACGTCGTTGTGGGCCTTCGACGCGTCCGCGAACCGATTGCGAGTCGATTCATTCAGGTGCGGCGCCCGGCTGGTCAGGAATGCGTCTTCTTCGAGGTTCCACAGCCGGCGGCGACGTTGGATGCGGGCGGTCATCTCGTCGGCGTTTGCGGCCACGCTCTGGGGGGGACGGATATTCTGCGGAGGCGTGCCAGGGTTCTGAATCGTGAACGGGGCGTGGACCATGCCCAGGAAGCCGGGACCCGTGGCGCCGCCGCCGCCGACGGTGATGTAGTTCGGCAGCGAGATTTCGCGGTAGCCGCCCAGCCGCGGAATCTGCTGGGCGGCGACGGCGCCGATGGACGGGAACTGGATCGCGGGATTCGGCGTGTACGACGTGTGCATCAGCTGCGTGCCACGCATGTGGTCGCCTTCGGTCGTGGTCAGCGAGCGGATGATCGCCAGCTTGTCCATCTGGCGAGCGGTGTTCGGCATGTGCTCGGAAATCCTGACGCCGGGGGCTGACGTCTCAATCGGCCGGAACTCGCCGCCGGTCGAAGCTCCAGGTTTCAAGTCCCAGATGTCGATGGTGGCCGGGCCGCCGCCCATCCACATGATGATGACGCTCTTGTTCTGGCGTCGCAATTCCTGAGCGTTGGCGTTGATCGTGCGGAGGAATTCCAACCCCGGAATGGCCAGGGCGGAAGTCCCCATCACGTGCTTCAAAAAGTGCCGGCGATTCATGGATTCAACCTTTCCTAGGACAAGTACCCCCCAGGCCTGCCGGCCTAGGACTTCGAACACGTCTGGCTGGCTTGAACTTCCGCGTTGACCGACGGAAGACTTGTTTCTTCGCTGAGATTACGACGTTACTGGAGGCGTGAAGGTTCCAAAAAGCGTGCCATAACCGGCAGGAAGGCCTTGTGTACACCGGTATATGCCGAGCAACTCGCCGCCATCCATAGCGCCAACAGTACTTATATGGCATTCCGCCAGCGACCGCAAGGAAATTACGGCGGCAGTTCAGCGGTCGGGGTGTGGGCGAAGCAGGTCTTGCGAGTGCCGCCCCACTTCGAACACACCCTTCCATCCAGTTACGAATAGTGTCCGCCGGCCGCGGATTGCTTACAATACTCCGCGTCGCTCGCACGCTGCCGCGCCCCATCGATCCGATGCAGCAGGAGTGTTCCACGTGGCCTCCATCGCGGACCTGCAAGCCAAGGCGAAGGTCATTCGCCGGCACATCGTCGCCAGCACCACCCGCGCTGGCTCGGGCCATCCCACCAGCTCGATGTCGGCGGTGGAAATCGCCGTCGCCCTGTATTTTGGCGGCGCGCTCCGCTACGATCCGAAAAATCCGACCTGGCCCCAGCGCGATCGGTTCATCCTGAGCAAGGGCCACGCCGCGCCCCTGCTCTACGCCGTACTCGCGGAGGCCGGCTACTTCCCGACCGACATGCTCGCCTCGCTCCGGCAGATCGGCAGCCCGATCGAAGGCCATCCCAACATGCGGCGGCTGCCCGGACTCGAAGCCTCCACCGGCTCGCTGGGCCAGGGCTTGTCGATCGGCGTCGGCACGGCGTTGGCGGCGCGGCTTGACCAGTCCCCGGCGCGGGTGTACGTTTTGACGGGCGACGGCGAACTGGCCGAGGGCCAGGTCTGGGAAGCCGTGATGTCGGCGGCGAAATACCGGCTCGACAACCTCTGCGCCATCGTCGATCAGAACAGCTACCAGCAGACGGGCCCCACCGCGGAAGTGCTTGACTTGCGGCCGCTGCCGCCGCGGTTCGAGGCGTTCGGCTGGTTCGCGCAGGAGATCGACGGCCACGATCTGGGCGCGGTCCGCGGCGCGTTCAAGAACGCTCAGGAAACCCAAGGGCGGCCCAGCGTGATCGTGGCCCGCACGGTGAAAGGCTATCCGATCCAAAAACTGCTGGCCGGCGATCCGAACCACCACGGCAAGCCGTTGACCGCGGAAGAGGCGGAGCAAGCCCTGGCTATGCTGGCTTGACCCATGCTGGTTTGATGCATGCTGGTTTGATGCATGCTGGCTTGATTGAAGTTACGATATGAGTCATCGCCCCTGTGTTCGACCATGACGATCACCGCCACGTGTCCCAAAGGTCACACGCTGACCCTGGAAGAGAAGCTGGCCGGCAGGAAGATCCGGTGTCCGCGCTGCCAGACCGTCTTCGAAGTCCCGGATGCGGACGACGAATACGAGGACGACGACGAGGACGAAGCCATCTCCGAGAAGCCGCTGCGCAAGACCGGGCGGCGTCGCGCCGAGGACGACGATGATGATGACGAGGAGGACGACGACCGCCCGCGCCGCAAGACCCGGCGGGCCGCCGTCGAGGATGACGGCGACGATGACGACGAGCGCCCGCGCGGCAAGGCGCGGCGGCCGGCGCGCGTCGCCGACGACGACGACGACGATTATGACGACGACGACGAAGAGCCGCTGGATTACGAGACCCGCAAGAAGCTGGAGCGGAAAGTCAGGAAGAAGCAGCTCAAGCTGGTCGATGTCGGGTTGCTGTTGCACTACATCAAGCTGTGCATCTACGTGATCGGCATTCTCCTGGGCATGACGGTCGTCGTCCTGATGATGATCATCGGCGCCCAGGCGGGGGCCGGCGGCGCCGCCGGCGAGGGCGTCGCGGGGTTCCTCATCGGCGGCGTCGCCATCCTGGCCCTCATGGTGTTCTTGCTCAACCTGGTCATCTCGCAGGTCGCGCCCCTGCTCGGCATTGTCGGCTCGTTCTTGTGCTGCTTCGTCCCCAAGAAATCCGAAGCGAAGGGCACGATCATCATGTCGCTGACCTTCGACCTCATCTCGATGGTCGCCGGCTTGCTCGGCTTTCTGGCCATCGCCAACGTCTTCGGCATGGAGCCCCAGAAGAACCTCAACTTGATCTTCCTGTGCCGCCTGCTGACGTTCTTCTGCTCGATTGCCGCCTGGCTCACCTTCCTCACGTTCCTGCGCGGCCTGGGCCGCTATATCGGCGAGCCCGCCCTGGGCAACGAGGCCCTCAACCTCATCGCCCGCCTGGTCGTTCAGGTAATCTCGCTGATCTTCGACATCATGTGCATCTTCGTGATCGGCCGCTTCTTCGGTCTGCCGCTGATCGCCATCATCATCCTGACGATCGTGTTCTTGACGATCTGGCTGATCATCTTCGTGTTCGCCTTCTACCTGCGGCAGATGAAGCTCATCAGCGCCATGCGGCGGGCGGTGCAGAACAAGCTATGACGCGCGGCTGCGTCTCAAAGTGGCACTTCGATGCTCGAGCTTGCCGAGAGGAGCGTTGAACCGTCTCAACTCGAGACACCGCTGCCGCTGCTGAACCACTATCCACCGAGTTGCTCGCGGGTCTCCGCGAACGGACCGTCGATCACGCTCGACTTGCGGTTGCGCGTGGCCATGTTGATCGCGGCCGATGTCCGGCCGGGCCGGGCGCCGGCCGCGGCGGTCGTTGGCCGGGGACGATGGGAAATGCCGAGCTTCTTCAGCTTCGACCGGAGCGTCGTCCGGTTCATCGCCAGACGGGCGGCGGCGCCATGAGGTCCGCCCAGCACGCCGTTGGCCGCGCGCAGCGCGGCGAGAATGTGCTCCCGCTCCATGTCGGCCATGATGATCTCCTTCACCACCTCCACTTCCCAAATTCGTTCGGCTACTGAGCGTGGCCGGTGGACAGCGCGGCTGGTATGATCGAAGCTGAATTGATCCAGCAACCGGGCGCTCGCCATGACCGACGAACCGACCACCCCCGTCGTGCAGCGCTATCTCGATGCCCTGGCTGGAGATGCGCCGGCCGAGCCGGTTGTCCGGGAGTTGCTGGACCGGGCCGTTCGGCGGCTGGAATTGCTCGGCGCTAACCTGCTGTACCGCAGCTACCCGCGGTTGACGCAGCCGCCGTTGAACACCCAGGCGTAGCCGCGGACCGAAGCCAGGAGGCGGCAAGCCGAACATGTCTGACGAAGCACGCATCCTGCAACTGCTTCAAGCCATCCTGGAGTCGAAAGGGACTCCCGAGGAGGCGTGCCGGGAGTGCCCGCAGTTGTTGCCCGAGGTCCACAAGCGCTGGCGGCAGTTGCAAAGCGTCGAGGCCGAGGTGGAAGCGTTGTTTCCCACGCCGCAGCTCACGCAGGCGGCGAGCGCCGGCGCGTTCGATCTGGACGCCGAGCCGCCGCGGATTCCCGGCTACGAAGTGCAGGCGTCGCTGGGCCGCGGCGGCATGGGGGTGGTCTACAAGGCCCGGCACCTGAAGTTGAATCGCACCGTGGCGATCAAGATGATGCTCGCCGGCGGCTATGCGGATCGGCAGCAACTGACACGCTTCCTGCGCGAGGCGGAGACGGTGGCGGGCCTGCGGCACGCCCATATCGTGCAGGTCTACGATGTGGGCGACCTGGACGGGCTGCCGTACTTCACCATGGAATTTGTCGGCGGCGGCAGCCTGGCGCAGCAGCTGGCGGGGATGCCGCAGCCGGCCCACCGCGCGGCGGCGCTTGTGGCCACCCTGGCCGGCGCCGTGCACCTGGCCCATCAAGGCGGCGTCGTGCACCGCGATCTCAAGCCCGCGAACATTCTTCTGGCGGGCGACGGCACGCCGAAAATCAGCGACTTCGGACTAGCCCAGCGCATCGACGGCGGTCCCGGCCTCACCTTGAGCGGCGTCAGACTTGGGACGCCCAGCTACATGGCGCCCGAGCAGGCGCTCGGCAAGGCCGACGCGGTCGGGCCCGCCGTGGATATCTACGCGCTCGGCGCCATCCTGTATGAGATGCTCACGGGCCGGCCGCCGTTCAAAGCCGAGACGGCCGCGGAGACCGAGCGGCAACTGATCGCCGGAGAGCCGGCGCCGCCGTCGCGGCTGAACGCGAAGGTGCCGCGCGACCTGGAGACGATTTGCCTGAAGTGTTTGCACAAGGACCCGCAGCGGCGCTACCCGACGGCCGCCGCCCTCGCCGAGGACCTCGACCGCTTCCAGCGGGGCGAGCCCATCGTGGCGCGTCGGGCCGGTTGGTTGGAACGCACCGTCAAGCTGGCCCGGCGGCGACCGACCGCCGCGGCCCTGCTGGGCGTCAGCGCGCTCGGCCTGGTCGCGTTGGCCGTTGGACCGGTCGTCTACAACCGTCAGCTCGAAGCAACGCGACGGGCGACCCGTGCCGCCGACCTGGTGCAGTCGCTGGCGGTCGCGGACACCCCCGGCGTGCCGCGCATCATCGAAGACCTGGAACCCTTGCGGCGTCAGGCCGAGCCGCTGCTGGCGCGGATGCTGGCCGAAGCGCCGGCCGGCTCCAAGGCCCGGCTTCACGCCAGCCTGGCCCTGTTGCCGGGCGACGACTCCCAGGTGGATTACCTTGCCGACCGCCTGCTGACCGCCTCGCCCCAGGAGTTGCTGGTCATCCGCACTTCACTCGCGCCATCCAAGGACCGGGTGAAGGATCGGCTGTGGACTCTCGCCCAGCCGCCTTCCCCAGGGAAAGAGCCGGACGAGGGCCGGCGCTTCCGGGCGGCTTGCGGCTTGGCCGCGCTCGATCCGGACAGCCCGCGCTGGGCCAAGGTCGCGTCGAACGTGGCCGCCAGCCTGGCGGCCGAGAGCCCGCTGCTGATCGGGGCCTGGACGGAGCTGCTGCGGCCGGCGCGGCGCCGCTTGCTGGATCCATTGACCGAGATTGCCCTGCGCCGCTCGGCGCACGAACAGGACGACGCCGATCCGGAACTCCGCCTCGCCGAGTTTCAGCACCGTGCCGTCGCAGTCAGCATCCTCGCGGATTACGCCAGCGACCAACCCAAGGTCCTGGCCAAGGCGCTCGTCGACGTCGGCCCGAAACCGTTCGAGGTGCTGTTTCCGAAACTCGCGGTTCACGGCCACCAGGCCGTGAACCTTCTATCCCCTGTCCTCGAGCGGACATTGCCGAGCGACGCCGCCGACGCCGACCACGACCGCCTCGCGCAGCGCCAGGCCAACGCTGCGGTCGCTCTTATGCGGCTCGGCCACGCCGACCGGGTCTGGCCGCTGCTGCGCCATCGTCCCGATCCGGGCGCGCGCTCGTACTTGATCCATCGGGTTGTCAGCCTCGGCGTTGATCCGCGGGTCCTGTTGCGCCGGTTCGAGGAGGAGAACGACATCTCCGCACGCCGCGCCTTGCTGCTGGCCCTCGGCGGGTTCCGCGACCTCAGTGACGCCACGGCGCCGGAAGCCACGGAGCATCCGCCGACCACCGCTCGCGCGGCGCGGTTGCTCGACCTGTACCGCACCCATCCCGATGCCGGCCTGCACGCGGCCGCGGCCTGGACGCTGCGGCAGTGGGGCCACGGCAAGGAGCTGGCGGAAATCGACAAGCAGTTGGTTTCCTCTCGGCCGGGGGGAAAGGAGGCGGGCTGGTCCGTGAACTCCCAGGGGCAGACCATGGTCGCGATTCCCGGCCCGGTCGAGTTTTCGATGGGCTCGCCCGAGACCGAGCCGCAACGCGATCACGATGAAGTGCTCCACACCCGTCGCATTGGCCGCAGCTTTGCCATGGCCGCCCACCACGTCACCGTCGAGCAGTTCAAGCGCTTCAACCCGAGGTTCGCCCACCCCCAGTTGCGCCGCGCCCCGGACCCGGATTGCCCGATCATCGGCGTCACCTGGTACGAGGCCGCCCAGTACTGCAACTGGCTGAGCCGAAAGGAAGGCATCCCCAAGGACCAGTGGTGCTACCTGCCGAACGCGTACGGCAACTACGCCGAGGGGATGGAGCTCGCCCCCGACTACCTCGAGCGGCAGGGCTACCGCTTGCCGACCGAAGCGGAATGGGAGTACTGCTGCCGGGCGGGCGCCGCGACCGCTCGCTATTACGGACGGTCGGAAGAGCTGCTGCCCAGGTATGCCTGGTATATCCGCAACGCCAAGGAGCGTTCCTGGCCGGTCGGGAGCCTGAAGCCGAACGACCTGGGCCTGTTCGACATGCACGGCGCCGCCTGGAGCTGGTGCTCCGACAGTTACCTGGCCTACAAATTCGGCGACGACATCACGCATCAAACGCTGGTGACCGAAACGGTGGCCCGAGTCTTGCGGGGGGGCTCGTTCTTCTATCCTCGAAGCGACCTCCGCGCCGCCAACCGCAACTGGGTCCGGCCGTCCTACCGCAACTATAATGTTGGCTTCCGCGTGGCCCGGACTTTGGTCCTTGTAGGTCCCGCTTGCCGAGCGGGACCTTGACCCCGCGGCCGCCCATGTACATCCCCTTGCCGAGCGCGCGAGAGTCAAGGTCCCGCTCGGCAAGCGGGACCTACAGCGGCAATTACAGGCTCGCCGCTATGCGGTCGCGTCACATCAGCCGCAAATTTTCTTGACTCTTGCCTCAGTGGGTATTACTTTGTAACAAAGTTGTGACAACGTTATACCGTTGGCGGTGACGTTTCTTCCCCCTCACCCAAGGAGTCTGACCATGTTGATGCGACAGAAGCAGCAGAACAAGCGCAAGGGTTCCGTGCTGGTCGAGTATGCCCTCTTGATCGCGGGCATTGTGCTGGTGTCGGTCGTGGCCATCGCGGTCCTGGGACACAAGGTTTCGGACAACTACGGTGTCATGGCCGCCGTCATGCCCGGCGCTCATGCCGACGACAACGCGCCCATCAAGAGCGCCGACGGGGCGATCCCCGTCGCCCTCGATGCCGACGGCAACCTGACCCTGGAAACCACCGCCTTGGTCGCCGCGGGCGGCACCGACCGCATGGCCGGGATCCTCGGCGCCGGCGGCGGCGAAATCCTGATCGTCGAGTAGCCGGTCTCACAGGTTGATTGTTCCAAGGACGGACCCCGCTTCACGAGTGCCGCTTCAAGCGCGCCCATCGTGAAGCGGGGTTTTCTGTGTTGGGAGCGAACCCATGGTTGATTCGATCGTCGAGCGCCGGCTGCCGGGGCGGCGCGGCCAGGTGTTGATCGAATTCGCGCTGGTGGCGCTCATCCTGTTTTCGTTGCTCGCGCTGACCTTCGATTTCGGCCGGGCCGTTGTCTCGGCGCAGGTGACGCAGCAAGCCGCCGACCATGTCGCCCACGGGCTGGCGATTGCGGTCGTGAATTCCGGCGACAAGAATCCCGATCCGGCCAACGCCCTCAAGATCCTCGAGGACAACAAGATTTTTTCCGAGGATTTCCTGGTCATCGACATCACCGCCCAGCCGCTCGACCCCTCGAAGCTGCCCAGCGGCAATCGGTTGCTCGTGCCGTTGATGATCGTGATGGACCAGCGGCAGAATCCGAACATTCCGGCCGGCGCGCGCTGGCTGATTTATCCGGGCGAGCTCGTGCCCAGCGGCACGGCGCCGACCGGCTTCAAGGTCGTGGTTCCGAAGGTGAACTATCAGTCGGGCGCCGGCAAGATCGGCGAGTTTCCGGTGGTCCAGGTCGCCAAACTGGAGGTCATCGAAGGCGCCAAGCCGTCGGTGCAAGCGGACGTGTCGGTGTTTTACCCGTTCCAGGCGGCCGCCATTTCGGGGAGGGCCAGCGAAGCGCCGCCGGCCACGCCGCAGGATGCGTACATCGAAGTTCCCGCCGGCGAGCAGCTGCAGCCCGGCGAGCTGGGCGGCCCCTACTCCGGCGCTAGCGGTCTCGGAAGACAAGCCGCGTTCACCAAGACGGTGCGGCCGTACCGGCGCGTCATCGAAGGCATGGGGAGCCGGCGCGAAGTCTACGCACCGTGATTCGCTCGCCCCGTATTCGCCACGACGCCGCTTGCGGCTTAGCGTTCGGAGTGGTTGTAGCGAACGCTAAGCCGCAAGCGGCCGTGTCGGGCCGCAAGCGAGGCACATCATGAAACCAATAGCTCGCCGCGGTCCCTCGGTCCTTGCCGCCACGACGCTGGCCGCCCTCGCGCTTGTGATGGGGACGGTCCTGACCATCGGCACGCTGTGGGCGCTCGGCGTCGAGCTGCCGTTCCTGTCGCGCAAGGCCGCTGCACCGCAACCGAGCGGGTTTCCGCTGCCGGTGCTGGCCCAGTCGTTGCCGGCCTACACCAAGGTGACGATCGAGCACTTCATCGATCCGCGCACGCGCGATTTCAGCGTTCGCTACGTGTCCTCGAAAGAGGAGGCGGAGAAGCTCGGCTTCATCACGGACAAGAAAGAGATCCTCAACCGGGTGCTGACGCGCGACAAGGCGGCCGGCTATCCGTTTCTCGAAAAGGACCTTTATCCGAAGGACACGCGGGCGGGATTGGTGGCCGGCATCCCGGCCGGCAAGCGGGCGTTCGTCCTGGCCGCCGACAAGGTCCAGGGCATCCATGGGCTGAAGCTCGGCGACCGCTTCGACCTCTTGGCGAGCGTCCCCTTCGACATGGACAAGGCGTTCGCGAAGCTGAAGCTGGTGGGGACGCCCGCTCCGGCGCACTCCGGCAAGGGGGCGCGGGTCCGCGTGCTCGTGCAGGACGGCGCCATCGTGCTGCCGGTGGCGATTCGCGAGATCCCGACCGGTCCGGCCAAGGGAGGCAAAGCGCCGACCAAGGTGGTGCAGGAGGCTACGATCGCCGTCGATCCGGACGAGGTCGCGCCGCTGCACGAGGCGCTGGCGATCCAGGCGACGCTCATGTGCGTGGCCCGCTCGGGCCGGACGGAAGAGGAGTCCATGAAGACGTTGACGCCGGGCTCGCCGCCGCCGCCGCCCTTGCACGCCATGGAAGTCATCAGCGGCGCCAAGCGGCAAACGCTGGTGTTCCCGGTCGCCGGCAAAGGGCCGCAGGAGCTGGCCCCGGAGCCGATGCCGCCGGCCGCGCCCGCGCCGCCGGATGAGTCGAAAAAGCAATAGCGACATTGAAAACTGAGAATTGCAAATTGAAAATTGCAATCGAATCGCCGCAAGCGGCAATCTGCAATTTCCCTGCGAGCTCTGATGCAACGTACCCCGAAAATCCTGATCGTCAGTCCCGACGCACGGCTGCAAACCGAAGTGGCCGCCGCCCTCAAGGGCATCGCCGACACCACCGCGCTTCTGCAGCGGGCGGCCGATCATCGTCAAGGGATCGAAGCGATCCAAAACTGGCGGCCGACGCTCGCCGTGGTCGAAATGACCAAGGACTTGCGGGCGCTCAAGACCTTCGCGGACGAGGCGGCGGCGGCCGCGCCGGAAACGAACCTGGCGGCCGCCTTCAGCCCGGAATTGTTCGGTCCCGACGTTTCCGAGAGCGCCATCCTCATCGAAGCCATCCGCGCCGGCATGCAGGACTTCCTGCGCCGTCCCGTGTCGCGGGCGGACCTCGAGCAACTGCTGGATCGGCTGGAGCGCAAAGCCGCGGTCTGCCCCCGGTCGCCGCCGGGCAAGATCGTCTCGTTCATCAGCAACAAGGGGGGCGTCGGCAAGTCAACGCTCGCCGTGAATGTCGGCTGCGGACTGGCGGCCCAGGCGCCGGAGCGCGTGCTGCTGATCGACGCGTCGCTGCAGCTCGGCGTGTGCGCGTCGATGCTGGACCTCAAGCCGGCGACCACGCTGACCGATGCCGTGCGCGAGCGCCATCGCCTGGATGAGACCTTGCTGCGCCAGCTGGCGACGCCCCACGCCAGCGGCCTTCACTTGCTGGCGGCCCCGCGCGACGCCCTCGAAGCGGCCGACGTCGATGAAGAGGCCATCGCCCGCGTGTTGACCCTGGCCCGCCGGGCGTACGATTACGTCTTCGTCGATACGTTCCCGCTCATCGACAGCGTGATGATGGCCGTGCTCGATCTGAGCGACCGCGCCTTTCTGATCACCGAAAGCGTGGTGCCGACGCTCCTGGGCACGGTGAGCCTGATCCGCGTCCTCGACAACCTCGGTTTCCCCAAAGAGCGCCAGCGGGTCATCCTCAACCGCTATTCCAGCTTCGCCGGCAACCTCCGGCCGCACGACGTGGCCAACCGCCTGGGCCGCGCCGTCGATCACGTCGTTCCCTATCAGAAGAAGCTGCTGATCGCGAGCAACATCGGCCGGCCGTACGTGCAGGGGGCCGCGACTTGGTACGGCATCGGCAAGGCCTTCGCCAGGATCATTCAGGAGATGCCGGCGGTGGCGGCCCAGCACGAGCCGGCGCGCAACGGAGCGTCCATTCCCGGCGACCGGCCGTTGGGGGCGCGCAAGGAAACGCGCGTTTAGCCCCGTTTAGCCCCGGTTTGAAGAACCGGGGCGGACGAGATCCCGGGCGAAGGATTCATCCGTTGCCAGCCGCGTGTCCCGCCCCGGTTCTGCGAACCGTGGCTAAACGAACGGTGGAACATCATGAACCAGGATGACGACCTTCGCGCGGACGAATCTCGCGCCGCCGTCCAGCAAGCGCGCGAGCGCTTGGGCCGATCGCGTTTGTCGGTGCCGCGCGCGCGGGTGCCGGAGCGCGCGCCGCCGCCGAGCATTGCCGGGCGAAACGAAGCGCCGGCGGCCAACCTCGGCCGGGCGGAATATCTCACCGTCAAGGGCGAACTGCACGAACGCTTGCTCAACGAGCTGAACCAGCGGCAGCTCCTGGGCAGCCGCGAAGAGGCGCTGGCCGAGGCGGTGCGCGAGTTTGTCGCCAACGTGCTGGACACCGAGGACCATCCGCTCAACGAGGCCGAGCGCAAACAGCTCGCCGACGACCTGCTCGAAGAGACAGTCGGCGTCGGCCCGCTGGCCGTCCTGATGGGCGACCCGGCAGTGACAGACATCCTCGTCAACGGTCCAGGCCAGGTCTACATCGAGCGCTTCGGCCGGCTGGAAGCGACCGACATCCGGTTTCGCGACGCCGAGCATCTCTTGCGGATCATCCAGCGGATCGCCACCCGCGTCGGCCGGCGCGTCGATGAGTCGTCGCCGATGGTGGACGCACGGCTGCCGGACGGCAGCCGCGTCAACGCCACCATCCCGCCGATCGCGCTCGACGGGCCGACCTTGTCGATTCGCCGCTTCGGGCGGCAACGCTTGCGGCGGACCGACCTGCTGCGCCTGGGGATGCTGTCGGCCGACATGGCGACGTTCCTGGAGCTGGCGGTGCAGAGCCGCAAGAACATCGTCATCTCCGGCGGCACCGGCGCGGGCAAGACGACGTTCCTGGGCGCCGTCGCCGAGACGATTCCCGCCGGCGAGCGCATCATCACCATCGAGGACGCGGCCGAGCTGATCCTCGATCAGCGTCACGTGGTGCGCATGGAAACGCGGCCCGTGAACATCGAGGGCCGCGGCCAGATCACCACCCGCGACCTGGTCATCAACTGCCTGCGCATGCGGCCCGACCGGATCATCGTCGGCGAGGTGCGCGGCCCCGAAGCGCTCGACATGCTGCAGGCGATGAACACCGGCCACGACGGCAGCCTGACCACGGTCCACGCCAATTCGCCGCGCGACGCCCTGGCGCGGCTGGAGACCATGGTGCTGATGGCCGGCATCGACCTGCCGGCGCGGGCCATTCGCGAGCAAATCGCGTCGGCCATCTACCTGATCGTCCACGTGCGCCGCTTCGAGGACGGCGTCCGCCGCGTCGAGGCAGTCGTCGAGATGCTCGGGCTGGAAGGCTTGACGCCGCTCACGCAGGAGATCTTCAAGTTCGAGCGCCGCGGCAAGAAGGGGCGCAGCGTGGTGGGGGAGTTCGTGGCCACCGGCATCGTGCCGCGGCTGGTCGAGGAGCTGCGCGATCGCGACGTGGCGGCGCCGATGCAGCTGTTTCAGAAGCCGAGGTGATTCTCCGCGTCCTCCGCGTTCTCTGCGGTTCGATTTTTTTTAACCGCAGAGGACGCAGAGGAACGCAGAGATGGGATTCGATGAACGAGTATCTGCGCTATGCCCTGGTGCTCGGCCTGGCGGCGGCGATCGCGGTGATCGTCGTCGTGTGGTGGCGGGTGCATTTGTTGAACTTCGCGCGGGCGCGGCTCGCGGAAGCCGAGACGCCGGCGGCCGACGAGGCGGCGCCGCGCGCCCGGTCGATCATCCGCCGCTGGACCGTGCTGCCGTGGCTGGTCGCCGTGCTCATGGCCGCCGGCCTGGCCGTGTTCGCCGGCCTGCCGCTGGTGTTCGCGGTGGCGTTCGGAGTGGTTCTCGGGTTGATCCTGACGCAATCGGAGACGTTCCGGCTGGCGCGGCAAACCGCGCGGATCGAGGAGCAACTGGCCGACGCGATTGACCTGATGGTCGCCGGCTTGCGCGTCGGCGCCGGCGCCACCAGCGCCCTGGACGCCGCCGCCCGGGAGACGCGGGCGCCGCTCAAGCCGCAGCTGGCGGAAATGCTCGGCCGCATCCGCTACGGCGACGATCCGCAAGCCGTGCTGCGCACCCTGGTGGAACGCGTGCCGCTGGAGACGTTCCGGCTGTTCACGTCCGCGCTGTCGGTGCACTGGGAGACCGGCGGCAGCCTGGCGGCGACTCTCGCGACCGTGGGCCGCGTCATCCGCGATCGCGTCGAGGTGCAGCGGCGCATCCGGGCGTTGTCCACGCAGGCGCGGATCTCGACAATCGCGGTGCTCGTGGTCACTTATTTCATCGCCCTGATCATCTGGCGCAACGACCCGGAACGCATGCGGCAGTTCCTCGCGACCTCGGTCGGCCAGTATCTCGCGGCGGGCGCCATCGTGTTGCAGGCGGTCGGCCTGGTGTGGGCGTCGGCCCTGAGCCGGCTGAAGTATTGATGCTTGGTGGTTGGTGGTTGATGCTTGGTGCTTGGTGGTTGGTGCGATTGGTGAGGGGTAGGTTGGTGAGTGGTGAGTGGCGCCCGCTGACTCACCACTCACCAAGCTACCAAATCGAATGAGGCCAACGTGACCCTTGCCATCGTTATCCTGGTGTGGATCGTCGCCGTCGGCGGCCTGTGTCTAGTGGGCCGGCGCTGGCTGATCGGCCGTCGCGCCGCCGAGCGCATGTTCGAGTCGCTCGAGGCGGAGGCATGGCAGGAGCCGGCTCCCGAGGACAGCTATGGTATGCTGCGGCGCTGGTTGTTCCGCGCCGGCTTCACGGCTCCGTCCGCGCCGCTGATCTTCGTCCTCACGACTCTCCTGTGCGCCGCCCTGGGCCTGGCGATCGCGCTGGCGGCCATCATTTCCGGCCTCGTGCAGGACGGCGTGACGGCGGTCAGCCTGGTCCCGGGCGGGCTCAGCGACATCCTGCTGCCGCTGGTGTACCTGGCGCCGTGGTTCGCGCTGGCGATCTTGGCCGCTATCCCGACGATGATTGTCCGGGCCACACGGCGGCGGCGCGTGGCCCGGGTCGAGCAGGACCTGCCCATCACGCTCGAATTGCTGGCGACGTTGAGCGAGGCCGGGCTGGGTTTCGATGCCGCCCTCGAACGCGTGCTGCAATCGCAGCCGGGCGAGCGGCCGCTGGCCCAGGAGTTTCGCAACCTGCAAATGGAGATCCTGGCCGGCCGGCCGCGCATCCAGTGCCTGCGGCGGCTGAGCTGGCGGCTGGACGTGATGCCGCTGTCGATCTTCGTGTCCGCGCTGGTGCAGACCGAGCAGGTGGGCGCGGGGGTGTCGGACGTGCTGCGCCGGCAAGCCGAGGACCTGCGGGTGCGCCGGCGTGAGAACGCGCTGACCGTGGCCGCCAGCTTGCCGGTGAAGCTCTTGTTCCCGCTGGTCGTCTGCTTCCTGCCGGGGATCCTGGTGGCGGCGCTGGGGCCGACGTTTTACCAGATATTCCAGTTTCTCGACAACCTGACGCGCACGAGTCCGTTGCCCTAAATCAATCATAACCGCAGAGTCCGCAGAGAACGCAGAGCGAGATCGATTCCCGATTCTCTCTGCGATTCTCAGCGTTCTCTGCGGTTCTTGACCGCAACGAATGTGCCTGGAGTAATCCAAAGTTATACGCCGCGATTTGCCGATACAATCGATGGAACCCGCATCCGCGGCAAAACCGGCAGCCATGGCGTCGCCCACGCACAACCCGCGGTTTGCCTGGTCCGGCCGGGAAGGAACAAGAATGCGGTCGCGCGCGAGTCGATCCGGGTTTGCCTTGCGGCTGTCGCCGGTCCTGGTGGCGCTGGCGCTCGGCGGCTGCGCCGCAGCCATGCCGGTCGCCGCCGTCAACACCGCGTTGACCGCCGGCGACTTCGCGGACGACCCGCCGGTCATTGCCTCCGCGAACACTGTCGTCCCGCCGGCGCAGGTCCAGCCGGCCGCCGCGGGTCCGGTGGTGGTGAATCAGCAACCGCCGGCGCTTCCGCCTCACCTCGAACCGGCCCGCATGGAAATGCCACGAATCGAGCTGGTCCAGGTTGAACCGGTTCAGGCCGAGCCGGTCCAGGCTGAATTGCCGCAGCCCAAGCCGCTGCCGAAGCCCAAGGAGACGAATCCCTTCATCGACAAGACCGTCGAGCCGACCCTGACGCTCGATCTCACCGTGGGTCTATCGAAGATCCTGGTGTTCAAGACAGCCCCCAAGCGCATCCAGCTCGACGGCGATGAAAAGACCGGCGTGGCCAGCCACACCGTCATCACCGAAAAGGAAATCTCGCTGCTCGGCCGGCAGCCCGGCCAGACCGTGCTCACGCTGTGGTTCGACGATCCCAAGGAAGGGACGAAGATTTACAGCTATCTGGTGCGCGTCAGCCCCGATCCGCGTGTACAAGTGCAGGTTCGCGAGCAACTGGAGAAGTACTACCGGCAGGTTGAAAAGGAGATCAACCGCGCGTTTCCGAACAGCCGCGTGTCGTTGAGCATCGTCGGCACGAAATTGCTGGTGTGCGGGCAGGCGTACGACATCCACGAGGCGGCCCAGATTCTGCGCATTGTGAATCCGCGGGCGGGCGCTCAAGCTCAGTCGCCGCTGGCGGGCGCCACGGTCGTCCAGCGGGGCCTGTTCCGGGATGTGATCCAGAAGAGTCCGGATCAAGAACCGGACATGCTCGCAAAAGCCGAGGACCTGCGCGAGATCATGCCGGGATCACCGATACGCGGGATCCAGGTCGTCAACATGCTGCGGGTGCCGGGTGAACAGCAGGTGGCGCTTAAAGTGTTGGTTGCCGAGGTCAATCGAAATGCGCTGCGGAGCATGGGCATCAACTTTACTATCAACGCCGGAAACAGCGTCTTGGTGAACCGGACCGCGACATTGCTGCCCTCGACCCAGGGTCCCAGCACAGGCGCGACACAGGGTCCGAATATCCTTGCGAGTTTCGACGCTGGCAGGGTCGCCCTGGCGATTGAGGCCCTCAAGACGCGAGGACTGGCACGTACGCTCTCCGAACCGACGCTCGTCGCCCTCAATGGGGAAAGCGCCGATTTCAGGGCCGGCGGCAGCTTTCCGGTTCCAGAGATTTACGCGGGTGGCGGGGACGCGGTGCAGGGCGCCAGTTACGTTCCGTTCGGCGTGCAGCTGCAGTTCACGCCCGTTATTACGGACAAGGATCGAATTCGCCTGACCCTCAAAGGTCAGTTCAGCGTGATTAACGACGACCTCAGCGCCAACGTCAATGGAACTAACGTGCGGGGCCTCAACGAGCGCGCTTTCCAAACGGCGGTTGACCTGCGCAGCGGCGAGACCATGGCCATCGCCGGCTTGATCAGCAAGAACTACCAGGCAAACAGCACCCGCGTCCCATTCCTCGGCGATATCCCCATCATCGGACGCGTGTTCGGAGGGAGAGATTCAGCGGCTGCGGATGAACAGGAGCTCATCGTGCTGATTACTCCCGTCCTGACCCGCCCGCTCGATCCGCATCACACCCGCCCGGTCCCCGGTTCGGACATGCTCGAACCCAGCGACGCCGAGTTCTACATCCACGGCCGCCTCGAAAGCCATCAGCCCGTCGATTACCGGTCGCCCGTTCGGACCGATTGGCATCGCATGCAGCAGTACCGGCAAGAGATTGCCCCGCTCCAGAATCCGCAGGCCCTGCCGGGCGCGGCGCCGGTCAACACGCATCCATTCCCGTCGCGACGAGGACACGCCCCGTGAAACGACATGCAGCTTGCTGGGTCATCGTGGCGGCAACGCTGAACCCGGCGTGGGCCGATCCGCCGCACCATTTGCATGGTTCGCGACCCGTGCCCATGCCCGCGCCCCTGGGCAGCTACGTCAACGGCTGGTACACCGCCCAGGCGACCGCCGCGGCGGCCGATCAATTCGTCATCTATCGCCACGAGTGGTTTGAAGACGGGGTGACGCTCGGACCGTACGGCCGATATCATTTGCAGCGCATCATCGAGCACCTGCCGGGAGTTCCATTTCAGGTGGTGATTCAGGTGGACGAGGTCCGCGACAAGATCAACCAGGCCCGCCAAGCGTTCATTGTGAACCGGCTGCTCGCCGCCGGCATCGCCGACGCCCCCGCCCGCGTGATCATCGGCTACCCGCGCGCCGAAGGCCTGTTCGGCGACCCGGCCGCCCAGATTTTCTTGCAGACCTACTCGGGTTCGCGCGGCGGCGCTGGGTTGTCCGGATACGGCGGCTTCGGCGGCTCGTCGTTCGGCGGCTCGTCGTTCGGCGGCTCGTCGTTCGGCGGGAGCTTCGGCGGCGGCTTGCGGGGCGGCGGGTATTGATGGGCGCGACATCCATGGCGCGATTTCGTTTAGCCCCGGTTCGAAGAACCGGGGCGGGATGAATCACACGCGGAACCCACATCGTTGGGCAAGGGACCCTGTCCGCCCCGGTTCTACGAACCGGGGCGAAACGACAACCGGCTATTTGGCGCCGCGCAGCGACCCCCGCGCGTTACGCCGTTTCCACGCCGCCATGGTCGTCGCAGTGCTCCCCGTGCGGATGGTGCAGATGCTTGCCGACAAGGTAGTCGACATGGTCGCCATGCGGCACGGCCGGGTGGCCGCAGTTCGGCCCATGCTTGTGCTGCTGGTCGTGTTCGCCGCAGTTGTGGTTCGGAGTGCACTGGGCCGGATTGGCCGCGCTGACCCCCAGCACGTGCTCCTCGACCTTGTCGCCGTTGACGTGGTGCAGGTGCCCGTCGTGCAGATAGTCGACGTGACCGTCGTGCTTGATCGCGGCGTGCCCGCAGTTGGGACCGTGCTTGTGCGCGTGATCCTTGTGCTCTAGAGCCATCGTCAAACTCCCTGGTAAGAGAAACCGCTTGACAGGCGAAGCATGCTTGCATCCTAACAAACACCCTTGCTTTGCCTAGGCAGAACGGTGCGACACCGATCGAAGAAGCAACGCAAGGCACCGGTCCGCGCCGACGCGATTGATCGGCCGAAGGCGGCGCGGCCGGGCGACGTCATCTGCACATCCGCACGGTGACCATCGCGACGATCACGGACCGGTGCAGAAGGTCTGGTTCTGGCAACCGACACCCCGACGCGCGCTTCCGTGGGCGGACGAACCGCCAGCGACCGCCGTCGTGCGGATGGCGTGCGTCCTTGTGGGGTAGATCGCCGAACTCAGTCTGTTGAACGGAACATCGTTGGCAAGCGTGGCGAGTTGGCGTTTGGCATTCTCTCGACGAGAATCTTGCGGTTATCAATACTGCTCCAGCACCACCCGGAAGCCGACGTCGTCGGCGCGGGCGGCGGCGGGCAGGCCCTGCCGTGATGCGGAGCGGCACGAGGCGGCGCTGGACCGCCAGGAGCCGCCGCGCAGCACGCGCATGGCGCCGGCGGGGTTGCCGGGGTAGGCGTCGGCGCACCATTCCCAGACGTTGCCGTGCATGTCGAACAGGCCGTAGGTATTGGGGGCGAAGCGGCCGACGCGGGCCGGGGCCTGGGCGGCGCAGCAGGCCTGGCTCGGGGGCAGCAGGGCGCCGAAACCGTAGGCCGTGGAGGTCCCGGCCCGGCAGGCGCGTTCCCATTCCGCCTCGCTCGGCAGGCGATAACGATGGCCTGCCTCGACTTCGTCGGGGGTCTCCGACAAGCGCTGGCAGAACTCTTCCGCCTCGTGCCACGACACGCTTTCGACCGGGTGTTCCGGGCTGCCGCCCTGGGCGGCGCCGAACTGGGCCGGGTTGCGACGCATGATCAGCTCGAATTGCCGCTGTGTCACCGGGGTGACACACAGGAAGAAGTCGGCGAGCAACGTGACTTCGTGACGCAAGAATTCATTGCGTTCGCGGCCGGTCTCGGCCAGGTCCGAGCCCATCCAGAAGGTGCCGCCCGGAACCGGGACGAACGCCATGCCGATGGTGTTGACCACCGCGGGGACCAGGCGCGTGCCGTGGTGTGTGAGCGGCTTCGGCCGCCGCGCCAGTTTCAGGATCCGGTCGGCCAAGACGAGTCCGTCCGCGGGGCGCTCGGCGACGTCGTCATCGAAGCAGGCCTCGACCGTCTCGATCAATTCGGGGGGGACTCCCTGGCGCGTCAAGCGGCGTCGCCACGACGAGCCGCCGGGGCGCGGCTGTTCGAGGTTGCCGACGAGAAGTTGATGCCAGAGGACGCCGAGGGCGAACACGTCATCCTGTGGCTGGGCGACGTCGTCGCGGCGCTGCTCCGGGGCGGCGTAGGGGTTCTGCGCGGCCGGCAACGCTGCGGACCCGCCCCACGGTCCCAGGCCCAGGTCAGCCAGCTGGCAGCGCCAGCCCCCTTGCGGCCGGGCGGTGACCAGGATGTGCCCCGGCCAGAGGTGGCGATGGATGATCGGCTGCGGGCGGCGGTGCAAGCGGCCCAGGATGGTGGCGAGCTGCTGGATGAGGTCGGCGACACACCACGGGTCGGGAGTGGTGTCGGTCTCGCGCCACTCCTGGACCAGGGCGGTGACGTGGGCCGCCTCGACATAGGCGTATTGCAGACACGGGGGTTCGGTGTGCAGATGGATCGCTTGCAACGGCACCACGCCCGCAAGGTTGCCGAGCTCGTGAATCTGCTGGAGGGCCGCCGTTCCCGACTTCAGGACGTAACTCCGCGCCGCCGGGTGGAGGATGAAGTGCAGGGCCACGGGAGGCGCCGATTCGTTGGCGAGGTTCTTGGCCTTCCAGACTTCGCGGTAGGAACTGTGTTCGAGCAGTTCCACCAGCTCCCATTCGCCGACCGCCCACGGCCGGTCGCCCGGCTGAAAGCGCGTCATGCGCGCGGGGAGCAAGGGCAGCAGGTCTTCGCCCCCCGTCAGGGGGAGCGTCGACGGCACGCTCAGGCCGGACGGCTGGCTGGGCCGTTTGCAGCGACGGCGGATGCTTCCGGGCAGCAGGTGCAGGTAGTTGCCGAGGAGCTTGCCGAGGTCGCTGTTGGCGCCGGTGCCCAGCGTTTTCTCGACGCCCTCGATCAGCTCGTCGAGCTGCTCGAAGCTGCAGCGGGCGACGGCTTCCAGCGTCGAGCGCCGCTGGGCGGCGGTGCTGCGCTTGCTCCAGCGCGTCCAGATCTCGTTGGCCAGCTCGGTGCTGGCTTCCACGGCGAAGTCGCTGAACAGGCTGTCGTCCATCTTGTCGAGGATGGACTGGGCGACCACCATGAGGAAGTCTTCGGCGAGATTAGGGGCGGCTTTCGTTGAGCGCGCCTTGGGCTCGAGGACGGATGGGGTCATGCGGACACACAAGCGGAGAGGAAAGCGAGGCTGCCCGAAAGGCCTGACCCCTACGGAATGTTCGAGTTTTTCCGGCTTTCGCGAGGTCGTTGCCCATTCAGACGGGGGTCAGATCCCTTTCGCACAGCCTCTGACCGGGACAACCGCGCAACTTTAGCTTTTTTTTTCGAGCAGGTCGGCGATTTTCAGTAGTGAGCAGGTCGTGTTCGCGTTGCCGGTGTACAAAAAGTGACTATCGGGTGAAAAGACGAGGGCCGTGACTTGACTGTCCACGTCGGCGACGACCAGCTCGTCGCCGTTGTCGTTCCACAAGCGCAGCGTGCGATCTTCGCTGCCGGAGGCCAGCAGCTTGCCGTCGGGGCTGAACGCCAGCGCCGTAACCGGGCCGTCGTGGCCAAGAAACTCGTCGATCAATTGTTGACTGGCAAAATCCCAGATGCCGATCGACTGTTCGAGGGTGGCGAAGGCGAGGTGCTTGCCGGCGGGGTGCATGGCCAGGGCGGTGGCGCCGTCGAAACAGGCGGCCTCCTCGAAGCGTCCGGGAATGTCCCACAGAGCGATGGCGCCGTTGCTGCCGCCGGTGGCCAGCCAGTCGATGCCGCCGACCGCGAGGCGCGTGCCGCCCGGATGGAAGGCGAGGGCTTCGACGGTGCAGCCGTCGAGCGCGTCGGGAATGACGAGGATGGGTTCGCCGTCGGCGACGCGCCACAGCCAGACCGCCAAGCCTGTGATGCCGGCGCTGGCCAGCATCGTGCCGTCGGGCGAGAAGGCCAGCTCGGTGATGGGGTCCTCCGGTCCGACCCAATCCGCCTGGACGGCGCCGGTGGCGGCGTCCCAGAGCCGGACGTGCTTGCCCAGGGCGCCGGCGATGCGTTTGCCGTCGGGACTCCAGGCCAGGGCATGCACGGGACGCGGAGATTCAAGATTGAACAGGGCCACTTTCTTGGCGGTGTCCCACACCCTGGGCGCGTTGCCGCCGCCGTTGCTCGCCACGGCCGCTCCGCTCGGGCTGAGGGCAATGGTCGTCTTCGCGCCGGCCCGCGGGGCGGCACCGGTGCGGCTCTGCCCCGTGCGCGGGTCCCACAGATGAATCAAGCGGTCGCCGTTGGCCGCCAACATCGCGCCGTCTTTGCTGAAGGCGAGCGCGCGAACCTCGGTCTGCGGGCCCTTGAGCACGTGCAGCGTCTTGCGGGCGTCGAAATCCCAGACGTGAATGGCCAGGCCGGAATCCGCGCAGGCCAGCAGCTTGCCGTCGGCGCTCAAGGCCAACGCCGTCACCTGTCCGGAGTGGGTGTTGAGCAGGATCGCCGGCTGCAGGGCGGCGACGTCCCAGATTCGAGCGGTCGTGTCCCAGCCGGCGGAAATCAGCCATTGCCCCGAGGGATGCCAGGCCAGGGCGGGAATGCGATCGCTGTGCCCTGGCAGCAAGCCGAGCAACGTGCCGGTCTTCGTGTCCCAGAGGCTGATCGATTTGTCTTCGCTGGCCACCGCCAGCCGGGCGCCGTCGTTGCTGAACGCGGCCGCGCTGATCGGCTTGTGATGGTGGCGGAGCGTGTGCAGGATTTGATGGCCGGCCAGGTCCCAGCAGCGAACCAAACCGTCGTCGTGGCCGGTGGCGAGGAAGGTCGGGTCGGGATGGAACGCCAGCGCCGCCACCCACGACTCCTGGGCGATGGCCGTGAGGACCTGGCCGGACGACACATCCCACAGGGTCAGGTCGTTGCTGGCGGAAGCGAGGACGCGGGCGTCGCCCGAAAAGCACCAGAGCGTTTCGAGGTCGCTCAGCGATTGCCAGCCGAGCTGTTCGCCGGCGGGGCTCCAGTGGCGCAGCACGCCGGGCTCTTCGACCGACCAGAGGCTGCCGTCGGGGGCAAAGCAGAGCGTGACCAGTTCCCCATCGGTGTGGAGCTGGGGATCGCCGAACACCTGCATCCTGGGAACCAGAGGCGACGCCACGGAAGTCATGAGATAGCCCACCGCAAAGTTCGTGGGGCCAACATCCTGTTTTTGCCGGCCCACAGGAGGGTTGCCCAACGAAGCGCGATCCGAACAGGGGGACCCGACCGAACCACCCGCATGCAAATTTTACACGATCTTTGGCCGGCAGCGAAAGAGTTTGCCGAAAACTTTAGCGAAACCGCCCGG
Organism: Gemmataceae bacterium; assembly: GCA_022616435.1. Taxonomy (GTDB): domain Bacteria; phylum Planctomycetota; class Planctomycetia; order Gemmatales; family Gemmataceae; genus JAKEET01. The sequence continues at coordinate 122,020 of JAKEET010000079.1, read as the reverse complement.
TCGCCACGAACGGCCGTCGTCGCAACCGTTACCGGTGACAGGGTCGCTAACCGCGGGAAAGTCGAAAGGACCGCTCGCGGACATCGCGATATGATGATCCAGGACGAGACCTGGATGAGTTGCGCCCATCTCTTCAATGCTCATCGAGAAGCCTTGCATCATCGAACAGGATACGATCAATGCCAGTCACTGCACGCGCATTTCGAGGTAATCCGATGTGCCACATTCTTTCGCTTGGCCTCTTGCTGATCGCGAGCTCCACCGCACTTGCCCAGCCACCCAACATGGAGCCCGGCCCCAAAGCCCCGGCCGATTCCCTCAAGTGCATCCAGGTCCGCCCCGGCTTCACGGTCGAATTGATGGCCGCCGAGCCGCTCGTCATGGACCCGATCGCCTTCGCCTGGGGCCCCGACGGCAAGTTCTGGGTCGTCGAGATGGGCGACTACCCGCTCGGCGTGGACGGCAAGAACAAGTTCGGCGGCAAAGTGAAGTTCCTCACCAAGCCCAAAGCCGACGGACCCTACGAAAAAGCCACCGTCTTCCTCGACAACCTCGGCTATCCGACCGGGGTCACGCCGTGGGGCAAGGGCGTCATCGTCACCTGCGCACCGGACATCTTCTACGCCGAAGACACCAACGGCGACGGCAAGGCCGACAGCAGGATCGTGCTGTTCACCGGCTTCCGCGAGGGCAACCAGCAGCACCGCGTCAACGGCCTGGTCTGGGGGCTTGACAACTGGCTCTACGGCGCCAACGGCGATTCGGGCGGCGCCATCACGGCGGTCAACGCCCTGGAACCGGCAGCCAACGGCGGCTACCGGGCGCGGAAGCTCAAATCGGCGCCCGGCGTGAACGTCTCCGGCCGCGATTTCCGGCTCAAGCCCGATACCGGTGAATTCGAGGCGGTCACCGGGCAGACCCAGTTTGGCCGGTGCCGCGACGACTTCGGCAACTGGTTCGGCTGCAACAATTCGAACCCGATGTTCCACTTCGTGCTCGAAGACCGCTACCTCAAGCGCAACCCGCACGTGCTCTATCCCGATCCGAAGGTCAACGTCTCGGTCAAGCCGGGGGCCGCGCCGGTGTTCCCGATCAGCAAGCCCTTGCCGCGCTTCAACAGCCCGCAGGCGGTGAACCATTTCACGTCGGCGTGCAGCGTGATGATTTATCGCGACGACCTGTTTGGGCCGGCGTTTTACGGCAACAGCTTCGTCGCCGAGCCGGTGCACAACCTGGTCCATCGCGAGGTGATGAAGCCCAAGGGGGTCACCTTCACGAGCCAGCGGGCCGACGACGAGCAAACCTCGGAGTTCCTGGCCTCCAGCGACAACTGGTTCCGGCCGGCGATGATCGCCACCGGTCCCGATGGAGCGTTGTGGATTGCCGACATGTACCGCTACGTGATCGAGCATCCGGAATGGATTCCGCTCGACTGGCAGAAGAAGCTGGAGCTGCGGGCGGGGCACGACAAGGGGCGGATTTACCGGGTGTATCCCAAGGACAAGACGCCGCGCGCGATTCCGCGGATGGACACGATGAAGGCGAAAGAGCTGGTCAAGGCGCTGGAGAGTGCGAATGGGTGGGTGCGGGATATGGCGCAGCAACGATTGTTGAGCAACAGCCTTTCGGGGGCAAGCATGGTGGAGCAGTTTCGACCTTTGCTGGTCGAAGCAGGCAAGAAGAACATCTCCCCGGCGCCAAAACTTCAGGTGTTGGCAGTCCTTGGAACCTATCCCGGCGAGCGCACGGCATCCGCAATGGCTGCCGCCCTGGACGATCCGCACCCGGCGATTCGCAAGTATGCGGTCGGCTGGCTTTGGGAGCTGACGCCTGACGACAAGCTGAAAAAACTGATGAGCGATGCTGACCGCCAGGTGCGATTGCAAGTCGCCTATTCGCTGGCTGATCGTCCCAAGGACGGTCGAATCTTGGCAACCCTGCTGAAGCAGAATATTGACGACCGCTTCTTGACTGCGGCGGCGCTGAGCAGCGTGCGGGAATCGAACTGGCCTGAGTTTGCGGATGCCCTGCTCGAGGAATCGTCGTTCCCCGCGGCGGTGTTGCCCTCCGTGATGAAATTGGCGACCGTCTATGGTAAACCGTTCGACGTCGCCCGGCTTCTCGCCGCCCAAATCGCAACCCAGAAATCCAAGGGCACCTTCGAACAGATGGTCATGCTGGCGGCGCTGCTGGATTCGCTCGACCAGAATCAATCCTCGCTGAGTGTCCTGGCCGGCGGCGGCAAACATGCCGCTGCCCTGAAGCATCTGGATGAAGTGTTCGCGGCGGCCCGGCGGCTGGCGCTCGACGACAAGGCCGCCGCCGGGGACAAGCTGCTGGCCATTCGCCTGTTGGGACGCGGCTTGAATCACCAGAACGAAGATCGGCAGCTATTGAAGCGATTCCTTTCTGCGCAGCTCCCGGAAGACATCCAGATCGCGGCCGTGCAGCGCCTCGGCGGCATCGTCGATCCGCGCGCTGCGGCTCAGCTTATCGCATCGTGGAAAAGCCTCAGTCCGACAGTTCGCAACCACGTCGTCGACGTCCTGCTCGCGCGCGTCGTATGGACGCGACTCGTCATCGGCGCGCTCGAGGAAAAGCGGATTCTCCCGCATGAAATCGACACCATCCGTCGCCAACGATTCCTTGATCATCGCGACTCGCAGATTCGGGAAACCGCCGCCAAGCTGTTCGCCGCCTCGTCCAGTCCCGACCGCGCCCGCCTGGTCAGCGATTACTGGATCACCATCCCCGACCGCGGCGACGTCCAGCAGGGGAGCAAGCATTTCGCCAAGCACTGCGCCGCCTGCCATCAGCTCGGCGGCATCGGCCAGCAGGTCGGGCCGGAGCTTGCCGCGGTCGGCGACAAGTCGCCGCAGGGGCTGCTCACCGCGATCCTCGATCCGAACCGCGCCGTCGAAGCACGCTACGTCAACTACCAGGCGACCACCAAGTCGGGCCTCACCGTCAGCGGTCTGTTGCAAGGCGAGACGAGCACCACGATCACCCTGGTGGCGGCCGACGGCAAGAAGCACGACCTCTTGCGCTCCGACCTCGACGAGCTGACCAGCACCGGCAAGTCGGTCATGCCGGAGGGCTTCGAAAAGGAGCTGCCGCACGCCGCCATGGCCGATCTGATCGCGTTCCTGCGCGGCAACCTCGCCAAGCCCAAATCGTTTGCCGGCAATCGTCCCGAGACCGTCAAGGCCGGCGGCGACGGCACGTTGAAGCTGCCGGCAACCAAGGCGGCGATCTTCGGCAAGACGCTGGTGTTCGAGGCGAAGCACAAGAACCTCGGCTACTGGTCGAGCGCCGACGATCAGGCCGTGTGGACCATCGACGTTGCCAAGGAAGGCCGGTTCGACGTGTGGATCGACTATGCCTGCGACAGCGGCAGCGCCGGCAACACGTTCGCGCTCGTCGCCGGCGACGGGCAGCTGGTCCACAAGGTCAGGGGGACCGCGTCGTGGGAGCTGTATCGCAAGGTCAAGATCGGCACGCTGCGGCTGCGCGCGGGACGCCACGACGTGGTCATGCGCGCCGAGGGCGCCATCCGCGGCGCCTTGATCGACCTGCGCGGCATCGACCTGATCCCCGCCAAAGACTAGGCGAGCGGCGCGGCGGCCCGCCGTGTGTCGCGACCGCCGTGTGTCGCGGCACAACCCGGGGACGCAAGCACGTCGGGCTGACGCCGCGACGCTCGCCCGCCGCGCCGCTCGCCCGGTCTAAGACAAAATGTCTGTTTACACGGCCCGGCACGTCGTTTAGAATGCGGAGACCTCGCCTCCAAGGGGTCTCACCCATGTCCGCGCTCCTCTTTGCCCAGCTCGAAGGCGCCGGCCCGGCCATCATCGTCAGCTGCTCGCTGGCCGTCCTCGGCATCGTCGGCTTCTTCTTCGTCAGCTACTTCGCGCATTGCTTCCTGACGGTCGTGATCGATTCAGCCGCCGGCGTCGATGAAATCCGTTTTCCCTCCGAGTCGATCGTCGATTGGATGACGAAGCCCGTCTACCTCCTCTGGGTGGTCTTGCCGCTGCTGTTCATTCCGTGCCTGACGCTGGCCTTTGGCGGCGGCGCCGTCGCGTTCCTGGTCACCTTGCTCGTCCTGCTCTGGCTGGTGTCGCCGATCATGTTCCTGTCGTCGTTGGCGGCCAAGAGCTGGATGTCGCTGTTCTACGGCCCGTTCCTCAAGCGCTGGGCCAGGTTCTTCTTCGCCTACGTCGTCTTCTTGATCTGGTCCGGCCTGCTGACGGCGCTGGGTACGGCGCTCCTGGTGGCGGCGCTCTGGTCGCTCAAGGGCGTCGTCGTCGCCATGATCGCGCTGCCGGCGGTGTTCTTGCTCTACTTTCGAGTGCTGGGCCGTTACGCCTGGTACGTCACCACGCGGCGGATGCGCAGGCCGAAGAAGCGGCAGGTCAATCCGGCCAAGGGCCTGAAGGTCGAAAGTCTCGACCCGTGGGCGGCGCCGCCCGCGGAGACAACGACGCCGGCTGAACCGCGGCATGACGAACCGGCGGACAGCGCTGACAGCGTCAACGAAACCGAATCGACCGCGATGCGCGACAAGTTCGCGCCGGCCGAAACCTCCTACAAGTTGGCGCCGGCGGATTCGCCGGTGGCTGGGCGCCCCAAGCTGGCGCCCGCGGATCAACCCCGCACCCGCTCGGGAGGCGAGGGCGGCAAGCTGGCGGCCGCTGACGAACCAATCGCTCCCGCAGCCATGCCCGCAGTGGAAGACGAGTGGACGCCGAACAAGAAACCGTATGGCGTGATGACGGAGCAGCAGGCGCGGCAAAGCTGGGTCGAGCGCACCGGGACGCCCGGCGACAGCGACGGTTACGGCGTGGAGACGATGTCGCTGGGGCCGCCGGTGTCGCTATGGCACTATTACGAAGAGCGGCACAAGCAGGAGGAAGAGCTGCGCGAGCAAGGCAAGGCGGTGCGTCAGTACGAGCGGCCGCGCAAGCCGCCGACGTTGTGGCAAGCGATGACCAAGGAGATCTGGGGCTTCCTCATCTATGGGCACACGCTGCGGACCTGGATCAACCTCGCCATTCTGTTTGGCGTCGAGCTGACCTTGCTGAACCTCATCGCGCACATGACAGGGCTGTTGTTTGGGAGGTGACGACGCGCCGAGACAGGGGACCGGCGGGGCAGGGGACGTCGAGAATCGCCGCCGCGGACTGGGCGAGATCCGCGGCGGTCGAGTGACCAATAGAAAAACGGGAACGAAGGGCTTGGGCGACAAAGCCCTTGTGCGCCGCACGTTGGGCGAGTGCGGCGCACGATGTTGGGGCATTCGTTCCCGTCTGGGCGAGTGGGCGAGCTGGCCGACCACTGTTCTTCTATCTCAATCAGATGACTTTTTTGAGCGGATCGGACGGAAATTCGTTGAGTTTTCCGCGGGATGTCTTTAACGTAGGAGCGGATGAGAGTTGCGCCGCAATCGTCTCTGGTGGCGAAATGCCGATCTTCGAAGCGACACATTTTGCCGGTTTGCTGGACGAAGCCCGCCACGGCTCAACGGAAGCGTTGGGCAAGCTGCTGGAAGGCTTCCGCACGCAACTGCTGCTCGACATCCGCCGCCGCGCTTCCGCCAAGGTCGTGGCCCACGCCGATCACGCCGAGCTCGTGCAAGAGACGTTTCAAGCCGCCGTGCCCGCGTTCCCCGGCTTTCGCGGCGGCACCGAGGCGGAGATGGTCGGCTGGCTCCAGCAGATCCTGCGCAACCAGCTCCGCGATCGCAACCGCTACCTGAAGGCCAGGAAACGCGATGCCGGCCGTCCGCTGTCGCTGGACCAGGAGTCGCCGCACGGGGCGCTGCGCGACTGCATTCTGGACAGCGACGCGACGCCGTGTACGTCGTCCAGTCAGCGCGAGCGCCAGGAGATCATGGACCGCGCCTTGCGGCAGCTGAAGCCCAAATATCAGCAGATGATCGCGCTGCGCAACGGCACGACCAAGGAGTTCACGGAGATCGCCGCGGACCTCGGCACGACGCCCGACGCGGCGATGAAGACCTGGAACCGGGCCCTGAAGGCCTGGCGCGACGAAATGGTCAAACTCGGCCTGACCGAATTCTGAGGCGCCTGGGCGTTTTCCCTTGTGTGCGCCTGCGCGGCAGGGCTATGATTGAAGCGCGCCCGGGGAGTTCAGCGCTGTCGGTCGCCGGTGCGGAGGCATTTCTTCATGACGCGGACACGTTTGGTTCGTTGCTTCTTCGTGGTCGCCGGGCTGGCGCTCGTCCCGGCCGCCGCCATGGCCCAGTCGCAGGAGAAACCGCGGCTGCCGATCTTCCTGGCGGCCGCCATCCCCGACGCCATCGAGCGCGGCAAGAACTTCCTGCTCAGCTCCCAGCAGTCCACCGGCACCTGGTCCGAAGGCGGCCACCGAGTCGGTTATGCCGCCCTGCCCGCGCTGGCCCTGCTCGAATGCGGCGTGCCCCCAAATCATATCTCCATCCAGGCCGCCGCGAACTTCGTTCGCTCGCAGGTCCCAGCCAAGGACTTCATCAACACCTACGAAGTGTCGCTGGCGCTGTTGTTTCTCGATCGTCTGGGGAACAGGGCGGACATTCCCCACATCGAAACTCTCGCCGGGCGATTGGTCGCCAGCCAGACCTACACGGGCGGCTGGGGCTACCGCGTGCAATACCTGGACGCCAAGGACACCAAGCTGATCCTGGGAGTGCTTCGAAGGCTGGAGCCGGCGCCGTTGGGCCCGATGCTCGCCGGCCGGGTCCCCAACATGGACAACCCCTTCGTGAAGCGCGCGCCACTTGCCGATTGGCAAGCCAAGCGGACCTACGACGTGCCCAAGCATCTCCAGGCGTTGCCCTGCTTCACGCAATTCGGCACCACCAAAATGGTCGATCCCGAAAAACACGAGGTGCCGTTTCTGGACCGCACCGACAACTCGACCACGCAGTTCGCCCTGCTGGCCCTGTGGGCGGCGCGCCGGCACGGCATCCCCTGCACGCGCACCGGCAGCATGACCTTTCTGCGCTTCCACACCAGCCAGAACGCCAACGGCTCCTGGGGTTATCCGTACGGTTTCGGCGGCAGCGGCGGCAGCGCGGCGATGATCAACACCGGCCTGTTCGGCATGGCGGTCGGCCACGGCCTCGTCAAGGAGATGAAGCTGCCCGACGATCCGCCCGTGGATGCAGACCCGCGCATCCTGCACGGCTTCAAGGCGCTCAGCGCCCACATCGGCACGCCCGTGGATCGGGTGACCGACATCCCGTATCCGAACATGTACTTCCTGTGGAGCATGGAGCGCGTCTGCATGCTCTACGACATCCACATGATCGGCGACAAGGACTGGTATCGCTGGGGCGCCGAAGCGCTCGTCGCCAATCAAGATCAGGAGAGCGGCAGCTGGTTCAAGAAAGACGCCTATCCCGGCGCGGCGCCGCCGATCGACACCAGCTTCGCGCTGATGTTCCTCAAGCGCGCCAATCTGGCGAAGGACCTGTCCGCGTATCTCGCCTTCAGCCCCAAGAAACTGAACGACGGCGTTATCAAGCTGACGCCGCCGCCGGTGGTCGCCAAGCCGGCGCCCAAGCCCGAGCCGCCGAAGGTCGAGGAGGTCAAGCCCGAGCCGCCGGCGCCCGTCGTGGAACAGAAGCCCGAACAAAAACCGGTCCAGGTGGCCGAAGCCCCGCAACCGCCGCCCCGAACCATGCCGATCCAACCCGCCGCCGTTCAGCCGGCGGCGGCGCCGGCGCCCACGCCGGCCGCGGGCGGCATGCCCTGGTGGATCTGGCTGGTGCTCGGCCTGGGCGGCCTGATGATCGTCGGCGGCATCCTGTTCTTCTTCCTGTTCAGCGGCGGCAGCAGGAACGCCGACGACGAATACGACGAGGACGAAGAAGAGGAAGAACGACCACGCAAGAAAAGCAAGAAACCGCGCCGCCGCTAGCCGAGAATTCTTCACCACGGATTGCACGGATAACACGGATGTCGAAAATCGGCGAGACATGTCGGGCTGGCAACTGATCCGTGCTATCCGTGAAATCAGTGGTTGATGCCTTCTTGGAGGAACGGCCATGTACGACTTCGACCATCACGAGATGAAGCGTCTGCGGCCTGTCTGGCTCGGTGGTTTGATCGGCCTGATCGGGGGCGCGGTGCTGTTCCTGGTCATGCAGCCGTACAACTGGCATGGCGACGTGCGCGTGATGGTGCCCGCCCATGACATCTACGGCGGTTTGCACCTCTACGACATTCGCAAGGTCCCCTTCCTGATGCCGGTGCTGGGCCTGCTGGTGGGCCTCATGGTCAAGATGTACCGCGACGCCCTCGGTCACCATCGCCGGCGTGCGTGGCGGAGCAGGCAATCCCAGAATCGCTAAATGAGCGTGCATGATTCCACTGCACCAACCCGAAGCGTAAGCGAGGGGAGGAGACGAAAACCCTCGCTTACGCTTCGGGTTGGTGCAGCGGAAGCACGCACGGCCATATAGTTCTAGCGGTTGTGCCGGCCGTGCGGCCCTAGCGCCGGGCGTTTCCGCGGCGGCCCGCGCATTTCCTCAAGACACATCGCTGCCGCCTGGAGAAAATGGGGAAAGTCTAGCGCCTGGCGACGTTCCTTCCCGCGCATGTCGTCCGGCGCCCCGACATATCCTCGGCTTCGGGTGGTCCATGAACGCTGCCTCGTCGGCGAAGGTCGCGGGAATACTTGCGCTTCTGGGGTGCTGCGGCCTGGTGAGCGAGCCGCGGCCGGCGTACGGACACGCGGACAGCTGCCCGCTGGGCGGCTGCCAGCTGGCAGCGCCGCCGGCGCTCGACGGGCCGCTCGATCCGCCCGCGCCGCACGTCACCTTGAAAGTTCGCGTCCCCGCCTGTTCGTCCCCCGGCCAGGAAATCGAGTATCGCTACTTCATCGAGAACCGCGCGCCGGCCGACGCCCATCATGTGCTCGTCAAGAACCCGTTGCCGCCCAACGTCCGCTTCGTCCGGGCGTCGCCCCAGCCGCACCAGCTCGAGCCCGAGCTGCAGTGGCGTCTGGGCACCGTGAAGGGGGGCGGCAAATGCGAGATCAGCGTGATCGTCGTGCCGCTCGGCACCGACGACGTGCGCAACTGCGTGCGCATCCAGTACGAGCACGGTCAGTGCGTCACCACGCGCGTGGCCGCGCAGCCCGGCATGCCCCACTTTCCCGGGGGACTTCCCGACGGCAGGCGGCCGCCGGAGATCGAGCCCAAGATCGAGCCGAAGATCGAACCCAAGATCGAGCCGATTCCGCCCGACGGCCTGGCCAGTCTCCGACTGCAGGTGGAAGGACCGAAGAGCCGCTACGCCAACATGCCGGCGCTCTATCGCATCACCGTCGCGAACAGCGGCAAGACGGCGGCGACCAATCTCCTCGTGCGGGCCACCTTGCCGGACAAGACCGAGTTCGTGAGCGCCTCGGACAAGGGGGTTCACCTCGCCGCCCAGATCGCCTGGCTGCTCCCCGACCTGCCGCCGGGCGAGAAGCACACGGTGGAGATGGTGTACAAGTCGGTTGGCCCCGGACTGCGCTGCGTCAAGATCTCGGCGCTCGCGGATCGCAACGTCTCCGCGCAGGACGAGTTTTGCACCAACTTCGCCGGCGTGTCGGCGCTGCTCCTGGAGATGTTCGACCGCGACGACCCGGTCGTCCTGGGCGGCGACACCAGCTTTCCCATCGTCGTGCATAACACCGGCAGCGCCGCGGCGACCAACGTGAGCGTTCGCGCCCTGGTCCCGGCCGGCATGATCCTCACCAGGACCGTGCCGGCCGAGCATCGCCTGGGCGAGCGCGCCCCGCAGGGCCAATGGCTGATCTTCGGCCCGATGGCCCCGCTCGCCGCCGGCGCCAAGGGCGAGTTCGAAGTGTTCGTCAAGGGCGTCGCTGTCGGCGACGCCCGGTTCAAGATCGAGATGTCCGCGGACCAGCTCGATCGGGGCCCGGTCATCGAAGAGGAAAGCACCATCATCTTCGAAGAGAACGGCAAGGTGCCGGCGCGGATGCTGAGCCGCACGAGGAGATGACCCGGGACGAGTTATTCGGACATCAGCGGCCCCGCCTCCGCGGCCAAGACCGCGGCCGCGACCAACGGCGGCAACAGCAAGGCCAGGCGCACCAGCAGCAATCGAGCCCCGTGCAGTCTCCACAACGGCAATGAAACGGCCAGCGTCAACGGCGCGGCCGCGGCGAGCAGAAACGCCGTCCACGAGATTTCCGTGTAGGTGGATTGCTGGCCGAACAGCGCGACGCCCGCCAGCAGCACGACGGCGCCCGGGACCGCGGCGCCAACGTCAAGGCGGCGCCACCACGCCGCCGCCGACAAGCCGCCCAGCGCCGCCGCCAGCACGATGTTCGCTTCCATCAGGCGGGTGGAGCCGGCGTGTACCAGGACCGCGGCCGCGGTCAGCGCCGACAGCGCCAGTGCCGCGGCGATCGACCCGTCCGGCGGCCGCGCGGCCAGGCGCTCGAGGAGCGCCCATTCCGCGAACACCACCACCGCGAAGCCCGGCACGAACCACCAACCATCGGCCCGCGTCTCCGGCGGGATGACGAACCACGCGATGGCAGCGGCGCACACGGCTTTGGTGATCCAGGCGACGGCGCTGGGGACCCCCGGCAAGCGCAGGCTCACGCCGACGCCGAGGGCCGCCAGCGCCGCCCATGGAAGCTGATTCCATCGGGAAGAACCCGACGCCAGCTCGACGGTGCCGCACAACCAGAACCCGAGGCCCACCCCGGCCGCGAGCGCCAGGGCCGCGGCGGCCGCAACGGACTGTTTGCCGCCCAGGAACTCGATGACGCCAAGCAGGAGCGCCGCCAGCGCCGCCGCGGGGAGCACCGCTTTGAGCAGCACCTCGGCGATCAATTCAGCCGGCGGCATCGCGGACTCGCCATTGATGTGAATGAGAGCAAGAACAACGGCCACCGACGAACACCGATGGAACACAGATCGAGACCCCGTTGTTGTCTCGAGCCGTGTTCCATCCGTGTTTCATCCGTGGCGCATGCTGCTACTTCTTGGCGGCGATCTTCACCGCGAGCGTGACCTCGTCGTCCACCTTGCCGCGGCCGTAGGTCATGCCCCACTGGGTCCGATCGATGGTGAACTTGCTGGTCAGGTTGAGCGTCCCGCCAGTGAGCGAAATCTGCGCGGGGAACGTGATCGCCTTGGTCTTGCCCAGCAACGTCAGTTCGCCGGTGACCCTGTAGCCCGAGCCGTCCTTGTCGATCCTGGTCGTCACGAACTTCGAGGTCGGATTCGTCTTCACGCCGAAGAAATCGGGGGACTTCAGTGGTTGGTCAGCTTCGGGTTGTCGGAATAGAGCGAGGTCGTGTCGATCTCGACCTGGATTTTCAGCTTGGTCAGATCGTCGCCGGGGACCGAGGCGGCGCCGGTGAGCGTCTTGAAGCCGCCGTCATGCTTGCCGTTGGGCTTGGTGCCGATGAAGGTGACCGTGGTATTGCCGCCGGTAAGGGCGAACTCCACCGCCGCCACGCTCCCGGTGATCAGAACCAGCAGCGCCGCCGCGCCCAAGAGTCGTCGCCACATCGAAACACTCCTTTGAATATTGATGGCGCCAATCCGGGCGGCGGCAAACACCGCCGCCGCCCTCCATACGTAGACCGTGATCGTCCGCCCGGCATTCGAAGCGCAGTCGTCAATCCGCCTTGGCCCGGCGCTTGTACGTGATCTTCATCATCTCGAAATCCTTGCCGTCCTCGCCTCGGCCCTTCATCGTGAACACCACGTTGTTCTTGTCCTTCATCTCCGTGATCATGGTGAGCTTCATCGACTTGCCGTCGGGCATCGGCATCGCGCCGACCATGGTCAAGGTGTGCGTGCTCTTGTCATAGGTTCCTTCGGAGATCATGGGGCTCGTCGACATCGAGTCGATCCACACGCTCACGTATTTCTTCTTCGCCGGATCGTAGCTCATGGCCCCGCGGCCTTCAAAGGTCGTGTCGCCGAAGGCGCCTTTGAAATGCTCCCGCAGCCACAACCCGCCCAGGTCCACCTTCCGGGTCATGGTCCCCTTGGAATCGCCCTCCATGGAGTGCACGGTCGCGTCCCAGACGCCTTCGAGCATCTTGAATTTCTCGTGTTCCGGCCCGGGCTTCGCGGGCGGCTGCTGCGCCGCCAGCTGCGCCGGCAGCCGCGCCGCCGCCAGGACCAGACACGACGCCATCACCAGGGTGCTCGCTCTGCGCATGATGCGCCTCCCGAATGAGAGAAAGAGGGTCGCCGCGCCGCGCGGCGAAGGAAAGGTAGCGGTAAGCTAGGCGCGGCCGGCCAGGGCGGCCAATGGAAATTCGATGAACCCGGTGGGACGAACGCGCCGCCGCGGCCCTGCTTGTCGTTGACGCGCCGGAAATCGACCACTACGGCATCATATCGGGGGCCTCAAGCTCATCTTTTTCTAACCAGGTCTTCACGTCTCCAAGTCTATCCTTCTGAATGGCCGCGGCGCTCCCGATATCACTCGAGCTGCGGTCAACTCTCCGTTCTCAAACCCATTCGCTGCCAGCATCCGGGGGGAATAAGCTCATGCCGTGCAATTCGTCTGCTTGGCGGTCGACGATCTGGATGTTCGCCGTTCCGCTCGTGACCTTCGCAGCCATCGTTCTCGTCCGGGGCTTCCCCAAGGGTTCGGGCGGCATCCTCAAGGATCGTATGCTGCTCAAACTGGGCGCCGACTACTTCTATCAGGACACCGGCGCGGCCATCGCCGGGGAAGAAGAGCGCCTTTTTCCGTACCCGGACCACGCCTACGAGCGCACCATCTGGAAGGAATGGCGGGAAGCCCACCCGGACACGGATGTGTTCGTGGGCCGGCTGCCCACGAGAACGTCTCCATGATGGGTGCCATGCCCACGGCCTTGCGTGGGCATGAGCAGCACCGGGTTATCCAGGTCGCTCGCAGGCCCACGCAAGGCCGTGGGCATGGCACCCGATTCTCACGGTTCCTTCGGCTCCGGATAGCGTTCGCGAAACGCCGCGAAACGGTCGCCGCGCAGGATCGGGCCGAGATCGGGGTCGCGGTAGCAGTCGCCGAGGAAGAAGTCCCATACCCGGTGCGATTCCATCACGGCCAGGGTCTGCTTCACGTCGCCTTGCGCCGCGTGGGCGAGGATCAGCGTCACCGACAGGCCGCGCTGCTTCTGGGCGAAGGCTAGCGCCTCGCGCAGCGCTTCGGGCAACTGTTTCGTGCGAATCAGGCAGCGCACCCGATGGCCGTGCGCTTGCGAGCGAAAGCGCGGCTGGCGGAACAACTCGTGATGGGCCGCCAGCAGTTTCAGGGCGGCGGCGTCATCGTTGTTGAGCCGGGCGAGCTCGACGTCCCACATCGGCAACGCGCCATCCTCCGGGTCGACTTGCCGGTGGGCGGCCAAGAGCGCGGTCAGCTCAGCCGCATTCTTGTCCTGCTGGCACTGTCGGGCCAGGTCGTCGAATGTGCCCGTCCCCTGGCCGAACTCTCGATACGTCGCCACCGTTTGTTCCGACTTGACGCGGGCGCGAAACAGGGCCTGGCGCGTGGCGAAGCGATTGCGCGCCGGCAGCTGCCGATGGGCCGCGGCGAAATGCGCCGCCGCCGGCTCGGCGGCGCCGCGCAGCAGCTGCAGCTCGCCGCGATAATGTTCCAGCCAGGGGTCGGCGGGCTTGATCTTGGCGTGCTCGTCGAGCAACGGCGCCAGCGCCTTGTCCTTCTTCAGGTCCGTCCAGCGCCGCGCCAGGATCGTGAACGCGGCCGCCTTGTCGGCCACCACGCGGTAGGCTTCGATGCCCAGCCCGGCATCGTCCAGGTCATGAAGCAGATTCGACAGCTCCAGCCGAACCTGCGCGCCGCCTTGCTTCTGGGCGCGCTGCAAGAGGGCCAGCGCCGCCGCCGCCTGCCCGGTCCGGGCCTTGGCCCGAATCTCATAGAAGATCAGGAGCGCGTCGCCCGCGCCCTGGGGACGATGCGCCTCGATCAGCGCCGCCAGCTCCTTGCCCTGCTTGTCCATGGCCATCAGGTTCGCCAGTTGCTGGAACGACGCGGCATCCGGTTCCGCGCGATAGGCTTCCAGTCCGCGCCCGGCCTTGTGCATGGCGTACCGGTAGCTCCAGCGGAATTCGTCGCGCCGGTTGGGCGCCTTCTTCATGGCCTCGGCCAGCGCCGCCACCGCCTCATCCCACTTCCGCTCGTCGATGAGCAGCTCGGCGGTCTCGCGCTGGATGGCGACGTCGTCGGGCTGCCGCCGGCGATGGGCGTCGATCAGTTTGCTCAAATCCGTCGAGTCGCCAAACTCCCGCATGTCGTTGGCGAGCATCTCGAAGGCCCGCGTCGCGTCCGGAAGGGCGTGATACGCCTCGACGGGCTTTCCGGCCTCGACCATGGCGAACGCGAAATCGGACATCAGCCGGTCGCGCGCTTCCTTCTCCGTGGTTTTCGCCAACGCGGCCCGAAACAACCGAACGGCCTCCTGGACTTTGCCCCGCCGCGCCGCCAGCCGCACGCGAAACATCACCACGCTCTCGTCCTGGGGATCGGCCTTGGCGTGCGCGTCGAGCAAGGTCTGCAGCAGCTTGTCGTTGTCATCATTGAGACAAAGGTGAGCCAGTTGCGAGAATGTTTGCCGCCGCGAGCCGATCTCACGCCACGCCGCCAGGGCGTTGCCGGTGTGATAACGGGCCACGATCCGGCTGTATTCAAACGGTTGCAGGACGTCGGCCGGCGGCTTGGCCGCCACGGCGGCGGCGAACGCCTTGTCCGCCAGCGCGTAGCGGCCATCGTCCACGTGCAGCTCGCCTTGATAGAGCAGCAGCCGGACGTCGTCGGGATGTTTCTTGCGGTGCTCGGCGAGCAACTGCCGCAGCTCGTCCCTGGGAAATCGCCTGCGCAGCTCCGCGCCCAGGCGCTCCAGCGCCTCGCCGGCGTCCGGCAGCGACCGATACGCCTCCATGGCCTTGCCGAGGTCCACCATCGCCTGCACGTAGCCGTCCAGGTACTCGCGGCGCTTGACTGCGTTCTTCTCCTTGGCAAACACGCCCTGGAACAGCTCGGCCGCCGCCTCCGACTTGCCCAGCCAGAGCTTCGACAATCCCAGGTGATAGACGACCGGCTCGTAGGTCGGGTCGATCTTCCGCATCGCCAGGGCGATCTGCTCCAGGCTGGCGCCGTCCTGCGCCTGCCGGCAATCCTGGGCGCAAATATCGAAGTTCTCATGCGGGCGATCGAGCTTGGCGAAGCGCATGGCCAGCTCCTCATGGGGATCGTCCGGCCCCAGGGCGTGCATCAGCCCCATGAAGGCATCGGCGTTCTTGGCGTCGTGGTCGAGCGCCTTGCGGTAGGCGGCCTGCGCCTCGGGGATGCGCTGCAGGCCGAGCAACGCTTGCCCCAGCTCCACGCAGGTATTGGCATCGTCGCCCAGCAACGCCTGGTAGGCTTCGAGATGCCCGAGCGCCGCGGCATGCTCGCCCAGATCGTTGCAGGCCATCGCCTTGAGCAACTGCAAGATCGGCATATCGGGATTGAAGCCCTGGGCTTTATCGAACGAGGCCAGGGCCTCCTTGGGCTGGTTGCGCTGAATGTGCACCAGTCCACGCGTCATCGAACGCAGCGCGTCCAGCTCCCGCGGCAGCTGAAAGCCGTCGGTCTGGCGAAGGTGACGCTCCGCCGCCTCCGGGTTGCGCTGGATGGCGGCCACCATGGCCTGCTGCAGGTGCTGCACGGCCGCGGTTATCCCCGCGACCTTGCCGGGGGTCATCTGGGCGGTCATCGAGGCCATCACCGTCGTCACGCGCATGCCCGCGTCGAGATCCTCGTAGTCGAACACGCGCCAGGCCCCCGTCCGCTTGCTGAACCACCAGCGCAACTTGAAGGTCGTGCCGTCCGCCCCGCGATGCCGCGCGATCACCACCGCCTCGTTGCCTTGCAGCTTCTTGACGCTCCGGATCTCCGTCTCGGTCCAGTTCAGGAACACGGCCTGCTGCCCGGCCGCGCGATCCATGCCGATCTCCATGCCCTTGAGGGAGCTGCGCCGATTGCCGCGAATGTTGGCCGGCACCATCTCAATGGCCGCCAATTCGTCGAACATGCGCTCCAGATCGAAATGGCCGACGATCCGCCGGACGTCCTTGGCGGTGTACGCCTGGCCGAGCGACACGAACACCGGCTTCAGCTCCGCCGCCATGGCGTCGGCGTCGAGCGGTTTCTGGCCGCGAAACGCCTCGATCACTTCCTGGCGGCGCTCCCGGTCATCCTCGGCGACGCGCACCACCCGCGGCCGCCAGGGCGGGCCGAGCGTCGACAGGATCCACGCGACGATGCCGCCCAGCACCGCCACGGCGACGACCACGCCGCGGATCTTCCGGCCCCTGGACTTGCCGGCGTCGGCTCGAGGCAGCGCGATCGGCCGGTCGGTTTCTTCCGAGGTGTGCAAGCGAACGGGCGGGGTTTCGGCCTGCACGCCCTGGTCCTGCACGCCCTGGTCCTGCACGCCCTGATTCGCAGGCGGAACGGACATCGGATCCGTGCTGAACGCCCCGGCGTCGAGGTCGGGCGGCGCTTCTTGGGCTGGCGGTTCGCGCAGGGCGCCGGGCGCGGGGCGCTCGGCGATGAACCTGGTTTGACACGTCGGACAAACCACGTCGCACCCGACAACGTCATCCGGCAGCCGCAGCTGGCGGCGGCAACCGGGACAGGGAATGATCTCGTACATGCGGGCCTCGTGGCAAAAGGTGAACGTCGTACCTGACGGAGCCGCTTCCCTGGTGTTGCTTGCGCTCGCGACGCGCGCAACCGCCACGATTGTGGCACGAACGCTGGGTGATTGCAATTGGCTGCCGCCCTGGGGCCGCTCGTCAAACCCAGTCCGCGTCATTGGCCCGGCTCTTTGCCGGTCTTGCCGCCCGGCTTGCCCTCCAGCTCCCTGATCTCGCGGATCCAGATGTTGCGGAAGCGGACCGGGTCGCCGTGGTACATCAGCCTCAGCGGGCCTTTCTCGGGGTGCTTCTCGTAGTAGAGGTTCTCGCGGTCGTAGTACGTGAAGCCGCGCACCGGGGTGTGGTTCTGGACGACCACGCCGTTGTGGATCACCGTGAAGTGGGCGGGCCGCGTCACGTTGCCGCCAGCGCCGAACCGCGGACCGGTGAAGATGATGTCGAACGTCTGCCATTCGCCCGGCCTCCGCGACGCGTTCACCATCGGCGGCCGCTGGTTGTACACCGAGCCGCACTGGCCTTCGAAGTACGTCTTGTTCTGATAGGAATCGAGCACCTGGATTTCGTACTTCGCGTCCATGAAGCCGACGCCGTTGTTGCCGCGCTGCTGGCCGGTCAGTTCCTTGCCCTTCTTGTTCTTGGTTTCCGTGGGGGACGCGAACTCGAGGTGGAGCTGGCAATCGCCGAACTCCTGCTTGGTCGTGAGCGCCTCCCGTACGGTGAAGCCGCCGTCGGCGTCGATCGTGGACTTCTTGGCGTCCCTCCAGGCGTCGAGGTTCTTGCCGTCGAAGAGGACAATCGCGTCGGACGGCGCGGTGTGCGCGGCGTAATCGCCCGGCGTCACCGCCGGCGGCTCCGGCCAGGTGATGCCGTGCAGCCAGCGCTGGGCGACGGCTTGATGCGCGATGCCGATCAGAAGCGCCAGGGCGGCGCTGCCGAGAAGAAGCTTGAACGCAAGACGACGGTTCGACACGACGGCTCCCTTTCACTTCGAGTTCGAGGATGGATTGCACGTATCGTAGTGGAAAACCGAATCGTAGGCAAAGCGGCTCGCTGTGCCGTTCGACCCTTTCTCCGAAGGTCTCGGGTTCCCAATACAATTCTCCCCATGGACAACCACCACGCCGCCCCCAGCGTCACCTTCTGGGGCGCCGCCCGCACCGTCACCGGCTCGATGCACCTCGTGCGCGCGGGCGGCTTGCAAGTGCTGCTCGATTGCGGTTTGTTCCAGGGGAAGCGCTCGGAGGCTCGGCAACGCAACACTACGTTTCCGTTTTCACCCGCTACGATCGACGCCGTGGTCCTGAGCCACGCCCACATCGATCATTGCGGGAACCTGCCGAACCTGGTCCGCCAGGGCTTCGACGGCCCGATCTACTGCACGGCCGCCACGCGCGACCTGCTCGCCGTCATGCTCGCCGATTCCGCGAAGATCCAGGAAGAAGACGCCGGCTACCTGAACAAGAAACGCGGCGCCGGCGAGCCGCCCGTGCTCCCCTTGTACGCCCCCAGGGACGTGCAAAGCACCATGCGGCTCGTGCAGTCCGTGCCGTACCTGCGGCCGTGTGAAATCGCCGGCCAGATCACGTTCCGCTTCCTGGAAGCCGGCCACCTGCTCGGCTCGGCGATGATTCATCTGACCGTGCCCGGCACGCCGCGCGACCGGACCATCACCTTCACCGGCGACCTGGGCCGCCGCGGCCTGCCGATCCTGCGCGATCCCGCCGCGGTGCCGCCGGCCGACCTGCTCATCACCGAATGCACCTACGGCGGCCGCGTGCATGCCCCGGTGCACCGACTCGCCGATGATTTCGCCGAGGTGGTGCGCCGCACCGTGGCGCGCGGCGGCAAGATCATCGTTCCCGCCTTCAGCCTGGGGCGCACGCAGAACATCGTCTACTTCCTGCACCTGCTCGTGAACCAGGGAAAGCTGGCGAAGTTGCCGATCTTCGTCGATAGCCCCTTGGCGGTGCGGGCCACCGAGGTGTTTCGCCTGCACCCGGAATGTTTCGACGAGGAGACCTGGGATCTGCTCCAGCGCGACGCCGACCTGTTCGGCGGCTACCTGGTTCACTACGTCCACTCGGTCGAGGAGAGCAAGGCCCTCAACCATCATCGCGACCCGTGCCTGATCATCTCGGCCAGCGGCATGTGCGAAACCGGCCGCATCCTGCACCACCTGAAGAACAACATCGAGGACCCGCGCAACACGGTCCTGATCATCGGCTTCCAGGCCCCGGAAACCTTGGGCCGCCGGCTGGTCGAGAAGCGTCCGGAGGTCCGCATCCACGACAAGATGTATCCGCTGCGGGCCGAGGTCGTGGTCATGAACGGCTTTTCCTGCCACGCCGACCGCGACGACTTCAGCGCGTTTCTCGGCCCGCTCGCCGGTCAGGTGGGCAAGACTCGCCTCGTCCACGGCGAAGCAGATCAGGCGACGGCGCTCGTGCAGTTGTTGGAGGGCAAGGGGTTTCGGGACGCGGGCTATCCGGAACGCGGGGAGACGGTGGTGTTGGAGTAGTCGCGGGTTAGAACTCCGATTCTGACCCGACGCAGACAATCAAGACTCCGGACAGAATCGGGGTTCTATCCCACGTTCTGTCCGCTTCGGAGACTTCGGAATGTTGCTTCGCGATCAACGGACGCGCTTCGTGAGCGTTTCTCTGGGCGCCTTGCTCTCGCTTTCGGCAGCCCGTCTCCATGCCCAGGCGGACAACGCGGCTGCCGCCGAAAAGCGAACTGAAGCACGCACCGCAGCATCCGCCCTGGCCCTCTTCGAGAAGCGCATCCTGCCGATTTTCCAATCGAAGAAGCCGTCGAGCTGCACCGAATGCCACCTGAGCAGCGTCGAGCTGAAGGATTACATCCATCCGACCCAGGAAAAGACGTTCGCCGCGCTGGTCCAGGGCGGCCTGGTGGACGCGAAGAATCCCGACAAGTCGAAGATCCTGGAATTCATCGCCCGCAAACCGGCGAAGCCGAACCTGATCACCGACAAGGTGCGCCAACAGGAATACGAGGCGTTCCGTGCCTGGCTCCGTGCCGCCGTCGCCGACCCCGATCTCTTGTCCGCCAAACTCAAGGTTCCGGTTCCCGTGAACAAGGTCTCGCCGGAAGTGGTCCGCCACACCCGCAAGGACCGAGTGCTGAAGTCCTTCGTCGAGAATGTCTGGAGCGAGATGCCGCGCTGCGTCCACTGTCATTCGCCGGAGCACAACCGCAAGCACATCCCCAAGCTCGGCCAGGATTACGTGGACCGCCTCTCGTGGATCGTGCCGAACGACCCCCAGGCCACCATGGACCGGCTGGGGGCGACCAAGCTGATCGACGTCGAACACCCCGAAGCGAGCCTGTTGCTGACGAAGCCGACGCTGCAAGTCGCCCACAAGGGCGGCATCAAGATGCTGAAGGGCGATCGAACGTACCGGCAGTTCCGCAGCTTCGTCGACGATTACGCGGCGATCATGCTCAAGAAATACCTGACCGCCGGTCAACTGCCCAAGCCGAGCGCGGAGGCGGCGGTCCCCAGCGACATCATCCTGCGGATCAACGGCATCCCGGCGCGCTTCGACAAGATGCCCCTGCACGTGGACCTGTACCGCTGGCGCGACGCCGATCGGGCCTGGTCGCCGGAGCGCTGGGCCAGCGCCGAGTGGTTTGCGTTCGCCAAGGCGGGGTTCTGGCAGTTCAAGCTTCATCTCACGGCGCCCCGCGGCTCCAGCCGCGCCGCCGACCTGGCGAAGAAACAGCTCCCGCCCGGACGCTATCTCGTCAAGGTGTACGTCGATCACCGCGCCAAGCTCGGCACGAAATCGAGCGTCGCCTGGGACGACCATACGTATGTGGGCCAGGTGGAAGTCGTGAGCGACTGGCATGCGGGCGCGGAGAAGATGACGGCCGTTCGATTTCCGGGGGATTAGCCCAAGTTACGCTGGCGCGGCGGGCGCCGCGCCATCCGGTCGCTTGCGCGACTCGGCTCGCCAAGCTTGTTCCTGCGTGCCGGGTCTTGCTGAAAGAATCGTGGGTCGTGACGATCCTCATTACCTACGGTGCTTCCTGCGATACTCCGCCAGCGTGATGCCACCTTTTTCCTTCAGCGCCTTCTTCGCCGCGGCAATGTCGGCACGGTTTTCGAGTTCTTCCAAAATCGCCAGCTCGTCCATGGACACCAGGGCCGCCACCCCTTTCCCGCGCCGCTGCAAGATCACGCGCTCGCCGCCATAAGCAACGCGATTCAAGGCATCGGCCAGGTTGTCCCGAATCTTGGTAATGCTGATTTCCATCGCGTTTTCTCCGATCATGCACAAGAACGAGTATTTGTACATTATCGACATGAACAACGTTCGCGTCAACACATTCGGTCGCTTACGCGACTCGGCTCGCCAACTCGTTTACGCGGCTCGCCAAACACGCGCTCACTGCCACACGGCGTACAGCGACATCGCCTGATAGTCGCGGACAAACCCGGCCGCTTCCAGCATGTCCTTGCCTTCGGTCGCCGTCACGGGTTGGCCGTTCCACTCCTCCACGGTCAGCTTGTGCCGCAGGTCGCGGCGCTGACCGTTCTGCAGGATCGCGGGGAGACAGGCCGCGGCCGCCGCCAGGTCGTCGCGCGCGACCTCCGGCATCGACGACAGCCGTTTGCCCTGCTGCTCGACGATCAGCACCGGCTTGCCGCCGCGCAGCACCAGCCAGTTGCCCGGGCGGCGGACGAACGGGCGCGGGAATTCCTGGCCCAGCTCCAGCGGCGCGGCGGCGCCGTACAGATTGGCCGGGTCGAGGCTGTGGACCAGGACGAACGGCGCCTCGGCATGCGACGGCACGGCCAGTTCTTGGAGTTGCCGCACGGCGTCGGGGAGCGCGAACTGGGCGCCGGACAGGCCTTCGACGAAGTAGCCGCGGCGCACGGCGCCGGTCAGCTCCAGGCGATTGAGCACTTCGTAGAGGATGCGCCAGGGGGGCAACCGCTCGTCCAGAAGCGCCAGCTCGCGGCAGGCGAAACCGTAGCGCTGCAGCAGTAGCCGCGCGGCGACATAGGCTTGTGTCTCCAGGTCGGGACGCTGCCACGGGACCAGCGCCCAGCGGCCTTCCGGATGGCCGCCGAGCCGGGGGCGTACCCGCGCGGGTTGCATCAGCCTGGTTCCGCCCCGGGACCTGCGCCGTGCCGCGAGATGCATGTCGTCGACCAGCGGTTGCTCGCCGCGGCGGGCGACGTCGAACAGATCGTTGGTGACCAGGCCGTGCCGCACCACTGACCAGAGGGCGGTGCGGACCACGGCCGGCGTCAACCCGGTGAGCTGCGCCAGGTCGGCGGCGAACAGGGCGCCGCGCTCTTGCAAGGCCTGCACGACCTGGTCGGCGGCGCTGGACGCCGCCGCTTCCTCGGCCTTGCTCGGCGCCAACTGCGCGAGCGCGGCCCGCGGCACGAACGCCACCGCGCCGGCGCCCTTGTCCTCGCCGCCACCCCCGAACCAGGTCCAATCGCCGCCGGACATCAGCTCGTCCAGCCAGCGGGTTTGATAATCGGTCACGCGGGCCGGCAGGATGGTTTGCTCCCACAATTCCACCGGCATCGGTATGGCCTGCAGTTGCGTGACGACGTCCGTGACGCCGTCGCTGCCGTGGAGTCGCGCCGCCGGATGCAGCTTTTGCCAGCGGAGCACGAAGTCGGCGAATTGCCAGGCAGGGCATGCCGCCACCTCGCGGCGCAGGATCGACAGCGTGCCGCGCTGCAGCTGCTCGAAGTTGGCCGGCGCCGACCATTGCAATGGCTCGCTCTCGGCCGGTTGAACCACGACCAACCGTCCTTGGCTGGCCCAATCTTCCAACTGCCGCCGCGCCCAACCCGGTTCGAACGGATAGCGTTCGAGGATGTCCGGCAAGCTGACCAGGGCGTGGGTTTCCAGGAAGCGCTGCAAGATTCGTCCGGCCGCGAGCTGCCGGTCCGCGGCCGCTCCCTCCCCTGCCCCGAACGCCTGGGCATACACCGGCGCGTCCTCGGTCAAGATCCAGCGCCGCGGCTGTGCCACGCCCGACAGCACGATTTCCTTGGCACGGCCATCCGCCAGCAGCTCGTCGAGGAACCCGCGCATCGGCCCTTGCACATCGCGCTCGCCAAGGTCGCCGAGGCGGCGCAGCCATTCGGCCATCTCGGCCGTCGTCCGCGGCAACTGGCCGACGTCGCGCAGACGCCGCTCCACCTGCTGGATCGCCCGCGGGTCCAGCGGCAGTCCCTGGCCGCTGTGGCCGATCAACTGATCGAGCAGTTGCCGGTCGAGCTGCGCCCTCGTCTGCCCGGAGTCGGCATCGACGACGTTGTAGATGTACATGTTCTCCATCGTGAACGCGAACAAGAGCGTCGCGGCGAACGGCGACGGCGTTTCCAGCCGACTGCTGTGGACCGTGATCGCGCCGCTTGCCAGGTCGCGAAGCGTCTGCTCGACGCGCGGCACGTCGAGATGGTCCTGCAAGCACTCGCGGAACGTTTCGACCACGATCGGGAAGTCCGGATGCTGCCGGGCCACTTGCAGCAGGTCGCGGCCGCGCAGCCGCTGCAGCCACAACGGCGCCCGCCGCTGGGCCGTGCCGCGCGGCATCAGCAACGCCCGGGCGGCATTCTGGCGGAAGCGCAACGCGAACAGCGGGCTATCGGCAAGCTGCTCCAGGATGAAGGACATGAGATTGTCGGCCGTCAGGCCCGTGAACAGATCGAGCACGGGCTCGGCGCTGTCGGTCAGCCGGATCAGGACGCCGTCGTCGTGATGGAGACATTGCGGGCGATAGCCGAGCCGCTGCCGCAAGACGCCTTCGAGCGCCAGGCGCAGCGTGAGGTGAAAGCGGCTGCCGAGCGACGTCAACAATAGCACCTGCCAGTCGCCCAGCGGATCGCGCGAGGCCTCGATGCAGAACGTCCGCTCGGTCGGCACCGCGCCGATGCGTCGTTGCTGGCGGCGCACGAAATCGATCACGCCGCGCGCCGCCGCCGGATCGAGAAAGTAGTCGCGCTCCAGCCAGGATGGACAGGTTGGATCGTCGAGCCGCTCGGCCAGCATGCGCAGGAACGCCCCTTGCGCGAGACCGAGGTCGTAGCTGCGCCCCGTTTGCTCGCCGCGCCAGAACGGGACCATGGCCGGCGTCCCCTGGGCGGGCAGCACGTGGACGCGATCGACGTCGATGCGCTCGATGCGCCAGGCGCTCGTCCCCAAGAGGAACACGTCGTTGACGCGCCGCTCGTAGACGAATTCCTCATCCACCTCGCCGAGGCGGACGCCCTGGCCGGTCACGACCGCGTACTGGCCGGTGTCGGGAATCGTGCCGCCGTTCAAGAGGGCCAGCTTCTGACTGCCGGGCAAGGCCTGCAGCCGGTGATGGACGCGGTCCCAACTGATGCGCGGCTGCAACGCCGTCATGGTGGAGGCAGGCGCGCCGCGTGACGGACCGGCGTCATCGTGAGCGACGGGCCGGAAGCGAAAGCGGCCGCTGATCATCTCGAGCACCGATTCGAGCGCCTGCGGCGTGAGGTCGCGATACGGATAGGCCTGGCGGAGCAACCGATAGAGATCCTCGACGCGCCACTCGTCCATGGCGACCATGGCGACGATCTGCTGGGCCAGGACATCCAGGCAGTTGCGCGGCACGGTCAACGGCTCGACGCGGCCGGCCGCCATCTCCGCGGCCAGCACCGCTTGATTGACAAGATCGGGGAGCGTCTTCGGAATCAGCCGGCCCTTGCTCTCTTGACCGACGAGGTGCCCGGCCCGGCCGACGCGCTGGAGCGCCCGCGCCACGCTGCCGGGCGATTCGACCTGGCAGACCAGATCGACGGCGCCCATGTCGATGCCGAGCTCGAGCGACGCTGTCGCCACCACCGCGCGCAGCCGGCCTTCCTTGAGCGCCTGCTCGGTTTGTTGTCGCACTTCGAGGCTGACGCTGCCGTGATGGGCGCGGACCGGCAGCTCGCCCTCGGCCAATTCGCCGCACGGGGCCTCGCCCAGCTCCTCGTTGACCATCGCCGTGATACGCTCGACGCTGCGGCGATTGTTGGCGAACACGATGGTCGAGCGATGGCTTTCGATCGCGCGGGCCAGCAAGCGATAGATCGGCGGCCACACTGATCGCTCGGGGAGCGGGCCAAACTGATCGACGGGGCTGAGGACCTTCAGATCGAGGTTCTTGCGCAGCCCGGCGTCCACGATCGTCACCGGCCGCGGCGCATACCGGCCGTCGGGCCCAATCGCCAGGCCGCCCAGGTAGCGGGCCACTTCTTCGAGCGGCCGTTGCGTGGCGGACAGGCCGATGCGAACGATCGGTTTGTCGTTGAGGGCTTGCAAGCGCTCCAGGAGCAACGCCAGGAACACGCCGCGCTTGTTCGGACACAGGGCGTGGATCTCATCGACGATGCAATGCGTGACGTGCCGCAACGTGTCGCGCGCCCGCGAGGTGAGCAGCAGGTGCAGCGATTCGGGCGTGGTGATCAGGATGTGCGGCGGCTTGCGGAGCAGCCTTTGCCGCTCGTGCGCAGGCGTGTCGCCGGTGCGGACGGCGGCCTCGAGGTGCGGCAAGGCGACGCCGAGCGTCTGGGCCGTTTGCTCGATCCCGGCAAGCGGCACTTGAAGGTTGCGATGGATGTCGTTGTTGAGCGCCTTGAGCGGCGACACGTACAGGATGCGCACCCCGCGCGGCGGGTCCGGTTGCCGCCACAGGGCGTCGAGGCAGGCCAGAAACGCGGCCAGCGTCTTGCCCGAACCGGTCGGCGCCAGCAGGAGTGTGCTCTCGCCGCGGACGATGCACGGCCAGCCCTCGCGCTGCACGGGCGTGGGCTCACCGAGGGCACGGCCAAACCATTCCGCCACCTGGGGCAGGAACAACGACAGGGGATTCGACTCGGACATCACATCATTCTAAGCCGGAGCAAATCGGGAAGTTGTTCTTGAGCGTTGCTAAGCGGTTTCCTCGCCGCCGGCGACGCCGGGCGCCAGGCACGAAACGGCGTAGGCGCTGTAGCAGATCAGCAAGGCGTCCCATGGCAAGCGCGGCCCGGACAGCTCCTCGGCGTGCGTGAGCAGGTACGGCAACGGCAACCACAGGAACGCGAAGGCCGCGAGCCGCGAGTTGCTCTGCCAGGCGTGGCTCCAGCGCCAGCCGAGCAGGGCCAGGACGACGAGCGCGAGCAGGCTTGCCTGCAGCCAGGTTTCACAATTCGCGGTCAGCCATTCCGGCGCCGCCGCGGTTTCGACTTCGGCATCGGCGTGCAGGTCGCGGCTCAACCGCTGGGTTGCGAACCACTCGGCGCCCACCATGAACTTCATCCCCGCCTGCCAGCGCCGCGTGATGGCCGCCGTCGGATCGCCGCGCACTTCCTCCAGAACGTCGCGGCCCAAGGCCGCGTAGCGCTTCGCCTGGTTCGACTCGGCGAGGGCCTCGTCCAGCCGTTCGGGCGGCAGCGATTTTCGCAGGGCCGTTTCATCCAGCGGGCCGCCCGTCGCGCTCGGGTTGTTGCCGATCCACGCGTGCAGGTAGGCCGACGTGACGATCGGCGCAGGCTCCTCAAACGCATTCCAGTTGCGGACGGCCCACGGCGCCAGCCCGTTGCCGAAGCCGAGCAGGGCCAGGAGCGCATTGAACCAGCCGTGGCGGACGTACTTGCACTGGTACAGAAACCACAGCAGGGCGACGACGGCGAACGGCAACGTCGCGGCCCGCACCATCGCCAGACCCGCGAGGCTCAAACCGAAGAGCAGGCTGGCGAACGCGCCGCCGGCTTGGCCGCCGCGGGTCCCCAGGAGCAGCGCCACGGCCAGCAGAAACGTGGTCACGACGCCGTCGTTCAGCTCCGCCGTGTTGACGATCCAGAAGGGATGGAGCGCTGCCAGCAGGCCAGTCAGCAAGGCTGTCACGTCGTTGCCGAAGACGCGACGCGCGAACAGGAACAGACAGCCGGCCGTCAACGCGCCCAAGGCGCATTGCGCCCAGCGCACCACGGCGTCCCGGCTCACGTCCAAGCTCCCGACCTGTGCGACGAGCCAGTAGTACCCAGGCGCCACGTGGGCCGTCGGCTCCGGCTGCCGGCTCAAAGGCGCCCGGGCGGCGAACTCCCCTTGTTCGGTCAGATTGTGGACGAGATCGTCCAGCCCGCTCGGCGGCTGCTCGCGCAAACGCTCTTCACCAGGAACGTGTGTCGGAGGGTTTCCCTGAACGGCCAGGGCCGGGAGGCCGTGGCCGTTGTCCGCCGCGACGTTGAGGTACCCGCCGCGCAACCCCGCGGCCAGTCCGACCACGAGCAGCAACTGCACGAAACTGCCAAAGCCGAAATGTGGCGGGGCCGTCATCGGAGAGTCCTCGCAGGCTCGCTTCCTCGTCGGCGCCGCGGCTCGCTTCGCCGCGGCCGGACCGAAGCGCGGCCGTCCGAAGGGGTCGGCCTGTCTTCAGATCGCGGCAATCCATTCCATGATAGCCGAATCGGCGCTGTCGTGCCGTGCGAGGCGGTCGGCGTCGCTGCGTCCTGCGGTGGCCTTGGCCTCTTGCAAGTCCACGGATGCGCCCGTAGGCTAATAGATGTTTCGGGTCTGAACATTCACGGGAGACTGGCCAATGGCTCGGCGCATTTTGAATCGCAAGGACATGCGTGCCGATTTCGATGCCGCGGAACGGCGGAAGGACGAAGAAGAGCGCGACGAGGAAGAGGAAGAAGGCGACGAAGAAGAGGGCGAGGAGGAGGAAGACGAGGAGGAGGAAGAGGGCGAAGAGGAGGAGGGCGAGGCCGCCGACGAGGAGGAGGCCGGCGAGGGCGACGAGGACGACGAAGACCGGCCCGCGAAAAAGAAGAAGAAGAAAAAGCCGGTCAAAGAGAAGCCGGTGAAGGCGCCCAAGAAGACGCGGTCGCGCTCGGCCAAGGTGGTGCGGCAGCGCGTGGTCTGGGGCGTGTTCAACAACTCGCATCAATGCGTGGCCACGTATGAGTATCCGCGCAAGGCGGAGGCGGTGCAGCATGCCGCGCGGCTGATGCAAGACAAGAAGAGCACGCACTTCATCCAGCCCGTGAAGGAGCCTTGGGAGGACCGCGAAAAGAAAACGAAGTGATCTCACCCGCCGTCTGGCAACCCTCTCCAGGCCAGGCGGCCGGGGACGGAGTGAGGCCATGCCGCGGCAAATCACCCCGCGAGCGCTGGCGGACGCGCTCGCCGCTGGAGAGGCCATCCGCCTCATCGATGTCCGTCAGCCGTGGGAAAGCCAGCTCGCCAGCCTGCCGGGGAGCGTGCTGATTCCGCTCGGCGAGCTGCCCGAGCGCTCGAAAGAAATCGGCAAGTCCGACGGCGCCCTGGTTGTCTACTGCCACCACGGCATCCGCAGCCAATCCGCCGCCGTCTATCTCGAACGGCTCGGCTACAACAATGTCCATTCGCTGAGCGGCGGCATCGACGCGTGGTCGTGCGAGATCGACCCCGCCGTGCCGCGGTATTAGTTGGTAGTCATTGGTCATTGGTCATTCGTCATTAGCCATTGGCAGGGTCTGGAAGTTGAATGCTTTTGGCCAATGACGAATGACGAATGACCAATGACCAACGGCACGATTGATCCCATCGCGCCAGCTTCCCCAATCCAAAGCTTCGCAGCCGGAAAAGTCAGCGCCGCTTCACGGCGACCCTGTTCCTTCGCCACTCCCTGTCGCTGACAGGACTTCTGCGGAAGGCCCTTTCGATTTGTCCGCCTCGGCATTCGTTCGGAATCCCCGTGACCGCTCGTGGGTCGGCCGCTCCATCTGCCGATCTGTTCCCTTGGACAACCCGGTGTAGCTGGTCTGCCACCCTCCTGCATCCTGCCTGACGGTAGTCTTCGTATGGATCGGATGATTCTCAAGTTCACCGAGGAAGCGGGCGCCGCGACGTGCTCGCTGTGCGGCGACTCGACCCGGTGGACCAAGGGCCCACGCCTGGTCCTGGCCGACGGCGGCGACACCGTCTGCCGCGGGTGCGGCAAACGTCACGCGGCGGCCCTGGTGGCACTCCTCGATCTGGCGCACGTCGCCGACAAGGTCGGCCAGCAGGGCCGCCACCTCTTGACGCCGCCGATGGAAGCGCTCTTGGACCTGGCGCGGGCCGCCGAGAACTATTGCACATCGACGCCGAAACGACAGACCAATGCAGATCAAGTGTCGTGAGAAACGTTAGTGCGGCACCTTCATCGGCATCGGCCGGGGAAAGAACATCATCGATTGCAAGGGCCCGCCCTGGTTCAAGCGCCGCATCTGGGCCTCAAACGCCGGCAACCGCTGGCGGAGAGTCGCCTCCATGGCCCGCAAGTTGGGGTCTTCGAGGTTGTCGAAGCCGCCCACGGTCACGACGCTGCTGAACTTGGTGTGCAGCACGTAGGCCTCGAGATTGCTGTTGCGCAGGTACTCGGCCAGGGTGTGTGCGTCGTGGGCCGCTTGATCGACGCCTTCGCCTTCGCGGGTCAAGAAACCGAATTTCTGCAGCACGCTCGGCTCGTCCCGGGTTTGCACGGTCGTGAACGTCTGGAACTGCTTGATTGCCAGCGTGATCGGCTTCTTGCAGTTGAGCAGCGTATAGGGCTCGCCGTTGTTCAGGCGGCGCAGCGTCTTCATGTCCATGCCGTCGTTGGCGGACTCGGGAGCGAGCTCCTGGCGAATCGAAGGGTTCCGGCACACAAACGCCCGTTTGAAGGGGTTCACGTACATGGCCACGCCGCTGTCTTTCTTGAGCCTGCCGGGACGGTTGGGATCCTCGTCGCGCCCGTAGAACTTGACGTCCATCTTGACCTTGTCCTGATCCGGCGCCGGGAGATCCTTGATGCGCAGCAGCGCCCGGTGCGCCGCGTTTTCGTCGGGGTAGCCGCCGACCAGGACCGCGCATTGCACGGGAATGTGCTTCACCTTGAGCATGTTCAAGGCGTAGGCCAGCGGCAAATCGTCGGATTCATCAACCGTCACCTGCCGGCTCCCGACCATGTTCAGGACATGCGCCAGGGAGAACTCATTGGGCAGCAGCGGCGCGTCGCCGTCGAACTTCGATCGCGTCGCGTACATGATCGGCAGCCCCTTGTCTTTGGCGAACTGGCGCTGCTGATCGAGAAGCGTCTTCACCCGCGCGTATTCCTTGTGACGTTCTTCGATGCCATACGTGAACACGTACGCCGGCAAACGATACTTGGGGTTCGAACGCAGCTCCGCGGTCATCTGCCGCGCCCATTGCGGCGCTTCCTTGGTGATGTAGCTGTGGACGCACACCATCCACGGACCGAGATTGGGGGTCGGCTCGATGTCGCGGTTCATGGCGTAGCGCGGATCGACAGTCAGGTTCGCCAGGATCACATCGGTGGTGGACGGCCCGGCGCTGCTCGGCGACGGCTCAGGTGGCGCACGCAACGTCCGCGGGCGGGGCTCCTCGCCGGGCAATCGCAACACCGCGCCATCGTCATCCGGGCCGGGTTGAGCGCGGCCGGTCAGGAACGTTCCTGTCACGAGCAGACCAATTGCCGAAGACCATGCAATGGCCATGGATTTCATGCGCATGTCGACCGCCTCCGCAAACGAGTGTCTTGGGAAGCGGGGAGATACCAAAGCCGAGCGGCGGCGTCCAGCGGAAGTCGATGGCGAGCGTCGCGGCGGAAGTTGGCGAGCGTCGCGGCGTAAGCCCGACGTGGACCGGAAGCGATCGCGGACGATGGGATACTGACACGTCGGGCTGACGCCGCGACGCTCGCCAATGCGACGCTCGCCAACGCGACGCTCGCCAACCGGGCGAACTGCCTAGAGCGGCCACGCCGTCCCCAGCGCCTCCTGCTGCTTGTGCGTGATCGCGTCGATCCCCACCTTGCCCAGCTTCAGCAATCGATCCAGCTGGCCGCGGCTGAACGTGGCTTCCTCGCCGGTCCCCTGCACTTCCACGAACTGCCCGGCCCCGGTCATCACCAGATTCAGGTCCACCTCGGCATCCCGGTCTTCTACGTACTCCAGATCGAGCAGCTCCACGTCGTTGAGCAGGCCGACGCTGACCGCGGCGACGCTGTCCTTCACCACCGTGCCGGCGGGGCCGATGAAATCCTTGAGCGTCGCGAGGGCGTCCACCAGGGCCACGAAGGCGCCGTTGATGCTCGCCGTCCGCGTGCCGCCGTCGGCTTCGAGCACGTCGCAATCGAGCCACAGGGTCCGCTCGCCCAGCTTGCCGAGATCGACGATGGCCCGCAGACTGCGGCCGATGAGCCGCTGGATCTCGACGCTGCGGCCATCGACCTTGCCGCCCTTGTCGCGCGGCTTGCGCGTCGAGGTGCTGCCGGGGAGCATGCCGTACTCGGCGCTGAGCCACCCCTGCCCTTTGCCCACCAGGAATGGCGGCACCGCGTCCTCGATGCAGCAGGTGCACAGCACGACGGTGCGGCCGTGGCGCACGAGCACGCTGCCGGGCGCTTGCCGGGTGTAACGGCGCTTGAACGAGAGCGGGCGAAGCTCGTCGTTGTTACGGCGGCCGGGACGCTGGATCGTCATGGAACTCGTCATGGAGCGGAGCTTTCTGGGTTGATGGGACGAACAACCTGGGCGATTCCCGAGGAACTCGTCGCCCTTTGGTTCTTCTTTATCCGGGGCACGAACCTGGACAACCCAGGCAAGCCCTTCCCGAGCAACCCAGGATTTGCCTTGCTCAACCTACCCCCAGGAGTCGCGTTGCTCATCCTGGGGCTTGGGGCTTGTTGCTGCAATTGACGCGTGTCCGCACCGCCGCTATCATCCGCAGCCGTTTGGATCGGGGGGCTTTCCAAGGACGGAACCATGAGCTTTGCACAGCGCGATACGGCCCTGCTGGATGATTCGTCGTCGGGAATCGACTGGGAGGAGACCGCCTGCCTGTTGTGCAACGGGGCCGCCTGGTCGCCGCTGGTCGAGGCCCCCGAGCCGACGCCCGACGGCGCCGGCCGGTGGTTCATGATCGTCCAGTGCCGCGATTGCGGTTTGTGCTTCACCAATCCGCGGCCGACGCCGGGCACGATTGGACAATTCTATGGGGCCGATTACGGCCCGCACCGGACGCCGGACGACGAATCGGGATGCACGCACTGGTGGCAACGGCTGTATCCCTGGTCGCGCATGCAGCACGGGCGGAAGTGCATGCCGATCCACGGCGAGAGCCGGCTGCTCGACTTCGGTTGCGGCGGCGGCTCGTTCCTGGTGCGCATGCGCCGCCAAGGCTGGAACGTCGTCGGCGTCGATGCCTCGCTCGACGTCGTCCAGCAGTTGCGCGACCAGCTCGGCCTGACGGCGCTCCTGGGCAGCTTGCCGCATCCGGAATTGCCCGACGAGTCGTTCGACGCCGTCACCATGTGGCAATCGCTCGAGCACACGCACCAGCCGCTGGAGGTGTTGCGGGCCGCGAATCGGCTGCTGGCCGCCGGCGGGAAACTGATCGTCTCGGTGCCGAACATCGATTGCCTGCCGTTTCGCTGGTTCGGACAAGCGTGGAACGGACTCGACCTGCCGCGGCACCTGGTGCACTTCGCGCCGTGGACGCTGCGGTTGATGCTGCACCGGGCCGGGTTCCGGCACATCAAGGTGCGCATGCAGCGGCGCAGCAGCTGGCTGCGGCTGACGGCCCGCCGCGCCGGCCAGTTCCATCCGCGGCTGTCGTGGTGGCGCCGCACCCTGCGACGCCGCGCCGTCTCCAACCTCGCCAGCTGGTATGCCTACCTCACCCGTCAGTCCGATTGCATGGTCGCCGAGGCGATCAAGACTTGAGCGATGGCAAGAATGCCCATCAACCGGACACGCGTCCAATCCCGTAGTACGTGAACCCGTGACCCCGCGCGGTCTTGGGCTCGTACAGGTTGCGGCCGTCGAAGATGACGTGGCCTTTCATCAGGCGGTGCATGACGTCGAAGTCGGCGTGCCGGAATTCTTGCCACTCCGTGACGATGACCAGGGCGTCGGCCCCTTCGAGGGCGCCGTAGGGGCGGTCGAAATACGCGAGCCGGTCGCCGTAGATTGTCTTGACGTTGGCCAGCGCTTCGGGGTCGTGCACGTGCAGCGCGGCGCCTTCCTCCAAAAGAAAGTTGATGATTTCCAGGGCCGGGGCTTCGCGGATGTCGTCGGTGCGGGCCTTGAAGGCGAGGCCCCAGATCGCCAGCCGCTTGCCGCGAAGCTCCGCGCCGAAGTGCTGCTTCACTTTCTGGGCGAGGACCAGCTTCTGGCGATCGTTGACGCGGTGCACGGACGCGATCAATTCCAGGTCGGCGCCCACGCGCTGCCCCTGGTGAATCAGCGAACACAGGTCCTTCGGGAAGCAGCTGCCGCCGTAACCGGGTCCTGGATGCAGGAACTGGAAGCCGATGCGCGAGTCGTGGCCGATGCCGCGGCGGACGTCGTTGATGTCGGCGCCCAGCTTCTCGCACAGGTTGGCCATCTCGTTGATGAAGCTGATCTTGGTCGCCAGCATGGCGTTGGCGACGTACTTGGTCATCTCGGCGCTTTCCGGCGTCATGACCAGGAACGGATGCTCGGTGCGCAGGAACGGCGCGTACAGCTCGCGGAGCACCTCGCCGACTTCGGCCCGCCGCACGCCGACCACGACGCGGTCCGGCTTGGTGAAGTCATCGACCGCGGCGCCTTCCTTGAGAAATTCGGGATTGCTGGCCACCTCGACCGCGCGGCCCGCCTTCTGGGCGAGCCGCTCGGCAAGGGCGCGGTTGGTGCCGACCGGGACCGTGCTCTTGATGACCACGATGGCATCGGCACGGATTTGCGCCGCCAGCGCATCGGCCACCGCCCACAAAGCCGACAAATCAGTGGCCCCGTCCTCGCCTTGCGGCGTGCCGACGGCGATGAAAATCAGCCGCGCCTGGCTGACGGCGGCGGCGAAGTCGGTGGTGAACTGCAAGCGTTGGTCGCGGCGATTGCGCTGCACGAGCTCGAGCAGACCGGGCTCATAGATGGGCAAGCCGCCGGCCTCGAGCTTGGCGACCTTGGCCGCATCGATGTCGACGCCGATCACGTCGTTTCCCGATTCCGCGAGGCAGGTGGCCGTGACCAGGCCGACATAACCCGTACCGATGACCGCGATGCGCATGCGCGACTCCGACAGGGGATTGCAACGGACGACGACGATTATTTCCGAAGAGCCTTCTTCATGGTCACGCCCAGGTCCGCCGGGCTGTCCGCGACCAGGATTCCGGCGGCCCGCAGGGCGGCGATCTTCTCCCTGGCGGTGCCGCTGCCGCCGGAGATGATCGCGCCGGCGTGGCCCATGCGCTTGCCGGGCGGGGCGGTCTGGCCGGCGATGAACGCCGCCACAGGCTTGGTGACATTCTTCTTGATGAACTCCGCCGCCTTCTCCTCCGCCGTGCCGCCGATCTCGCCCATCATCAGGATGGCTTCGGTCTGCGGGTCCTTCTGAAACAGGTCGAGCACGTCGATGAAGTTGGTGCCGTGGACCGGGTCGCCGCCGATGCCGACGCAGGTCGATTGCCCGAGGCCGACGTTGCCGAGCTGCCAGACGCCTTCGTACGTCAACGTGCCGGAGCGGCTGACGACGCCGACCGGCCCCGGCTTGTGGATGTAACCGGGCATGATGCCGATCTTGCACTGGCCGGGAGTGATGACGCCGGGGCAGTTCGGCCCGACCAGCCGCACGCCGGGGCGGTCCTTCAGAAAGCGCATGGCACGTGACATGTCGAGCACCGGAATTCCTTCGGTGATGGCGACGATGACGGCGATCCCCGCATCGGCGGCCTCCATGATGGCGTCGGCCGCGGCCGGCGGCGGCACGAACACCATGGTCGCGTTGGCGCCGGTCTTCTGCACCGCTTCGGCCACCGTGTTGAACAGGGCGAAGCCTTCCTTGGTCGTCCCGCCCTTGCCCGGCGATACCGCGCCGACGATCTGCGTGCCGTAGTCGCGGCACTGCTGGGCGTGAAAGGTCCCGGCCTTGCCCAGGCCCTGCACCAGGACGCGGGTGGATTTGTCGATGAGGATGCTCATGCCGTTATCCCTTCTTTTCTCTGCGGTGGCGCTGAACGCCTGCACGCGCCACTTGGCGTCGTCTTTCTGCTTGGCGTAGCCTCAACATCTTGTGAACCTTGTCAACTCGTGCTCGCGAGAACGTCAGGCTTCGGTTCGGGTCCTCCAAGCTGCGGAACGAGGCTTCGGGCTACTTCGGCTTGCTCTTCTTCGCAATCGGCTCGACCTCAGCGATGTGGATCATGGAGACGATGACCGTATCGCTGATCGCGCTGGGCCCTTCGAGTTTCGGATCGGGGATCGCGACGAGAATGTAGTATGGGCTTACCCAGGCCATGTCGGGATGCCGGATCTCGTGGGTATGACCGTTCGACAAGACCAGGCGAAACGGTTGAAACGGCTTGTGGCGCAGTCGCTCCAGGATTTGGTCGCGAACACTCATACGCCCACTTCCTCACAAGAAAGCGCTTCTTCGTCATTCGATCCGGGTCAATTCCTGCAGCAACAGCGCGGTCAACCTGTTGTTGGATTGATACAGATGGCTGCGATGCCCCGCCATGGCGAGGTAGCCGCCGAAGACGAACAGCAGCGCGCCGCCCGCGAGCCACGTCCACTCCGGTTCAGTCATTTTGAGCAACACCCACTGACTGGCAAGCACGCCTGCGAATACCGCGAACAAGCCCAACACGATTTCGAGCTTCGCCCAGGTCTTGCTCAGCTTCTTGAGTCCCGCTCTGGCGAGCAGCGAATCGACGTCGGTTTGGGGCGCGGTCATGGTTGCCTCCGCGACATGATGCTGATAGCCTCTCGGGCGCAATTCACGAAGGATTGATCGGCTGCGGATCGGCGGCCTGCGTTCCCTGGGACCGGCACAGGCAATGGACGCCGCAGCACGCCGCGCCGAGCGCGATCATCCAGATGCCGAATTCGAGCGGCGCGACGCGGTGGGGACTGTCGGCGGCGAGGTGGTCCGGCGGCGGTTCCGGCCGGCTGATGCGTTCATGATAGGCGGCGCAACCGAATAACCCGCCGGTCCAGATCAGGATCACGCCGGCCAGCCCGCTGACGCTCCATCGTCCCAGCCGCGGCGGGAAGAGCACGAACAGCCCCAGCGTCACCAGGCCGAAACGGACGTACCAGGTATCGAGGACGCGCTGGGGAACCTCTAGATACAGGATCGAGCTGAGCAGCCTGCCGACGAACGTGGCTTCACCGTCGCCCGCGGCCGGCTCTTCCTCCTTGGCTGGCGGCGGCGCGGATTCGGCTTGCGGCACGACAGGCTCTGACTCCGGCGGCGCCGGCATCGGCGCCGGCATCGGCGGCCGGGCCACGGGCGCCATGGGCATGGGCGACTCGGGCATGGGCGACTCGGGCATCGGCGCTTCGGGAATCGTGGGCGGTGCAGTCACGGGCTCGCCGGGTTGCTCGCCCGCGTTGCCGTCAACGCGCACGTGAGCCCGCAATTGCGTGTCCCATTCCGTCATCGGGCAGATGATGCCGAACCAGCCTTCGAGCGCCACCACCTCCACCATCACCAGGTGAATCACGCGGAAGCGTACGTTGCGCACCCATTGCCAGCGCAGCAACAGCCCGATCAGGATCAGCACTTGAGCGACAACCACGAAGCCCACGTAGGCCAGATGCACGGCCACAACGCAATCGGCAAGAAGCTTGTACAGCATGGCCAACCAGCACCTTCGTCATCGGCTTGGGTCGTGGGATAGAACCCGATTCTGTCGCCATCCACCCGCTCGGCAGCCGGGAAGAATCGGAGTTCTATCCCACGAAAGAGACGCCTACGAGTTGGATGCGCCGGCGCGCGGGTTATTCCCGCGAAACGGCCGCCAGACGCCGTCCGGCCCCAAGATCTCATTCGGCTGGAAATTCGCTTTATACTCCAGCGACGGGCAGCCGGCGACAAAATAACCCAGGTACACGTGCTGGCGGCGCCGGCGGCGGGCTTCCTCCAGGATGCACAGCACGTTCCAGGTCCCCAGCGACCGCGGCCGCATGGCCGGATCATAAAAGAAGTAAATGGCCGACATGCCTTCGGGCAGCACGTCGACGTAGCCGACGCCGGCCAGGCGGTCGTTGACGAAGTAGCACCATTCCTCGGTGACGAACGGATTGGCCACGAACGACTCGCCGTAGCTGCCGGCATCCTTGGCGGGGTGCTGCGGCCAGCCCTTGTGGTCGGACTGAAACGCGTGAAAACGATCGTAGAGCTGCAGCTTCTGGCGCGTCACCGCCGGCGTGCCGATGCGCAGCTTCACGTCGCGCTCATTCACCTTGCGGGCCCGGCGCTGGCTGCGGTTGGGCTGAAACGTCGCCGCCGACACGCGCAGCGATTGGCACGCCCGGCATCCACTACACTGGGGCCGAAACAGCGTGTGCCCGAACCGCCGCCAGCCCTCCTTCATGCGCTCGAGGTACTCGTCCGGGGAGATGGCCCGGACCAGCTCGTACTCCAGGCTCCAATCGCGATCGGGCAGATACCCGCACGGGCTCCGCGGCGCCAGGTAGTGGAACAACGATTCCATGAGCCCATTCTTCCGCACTTTGCCGCGCCGTGCAATGGGGCTGTTCGATACATATGCTCATTAGCAGCAACCCATGAACCTCGATCCGACCGACATTCTGCGGACCAGCAGGCGCTTCTACGCCCAGCACCACCTCGCCGATTGGGCGGAGGCGTTGCCGGCAACGGCGTCATTCGCCGACGGCGAAGCCGCGCCGTCCGTGGAGCGAAGCTTCACCCACGCCTTCGCGTTCCCGCCGTTCGACGTGCAGATGGCCGGCCTCGACCGCCTCATCGATGAAACCGCCCGCAAGCCCGCGCCGGTCCCGGACAACCAGCAATACGTCGAGCCGTTCCTCGCCGATCATTGGACGAAAACGCCCAACGGCAAGGTCCTGCAAAGCACCGACGATCCGGGGCCGCGGGCCTGGGGCGCCTATGTCTTCGTGTTCGCGCCGAACCCGGTGCAGAAATGCTGGGGCATGACCGGCAAGCAAATCCGCGAGCACTTTCAAGCCAAGGACTGGCACGGCCTGACCGTCCCCGAGTATCTCGTCCTGCAGCGCTTCTACTGCGAGAAGTACGGCGACCACCGCTTCTTCGAGAAACCCGAAGACGACTCCGGCGCCCACTCGCTCTGGCTGATCGACTCGATGGACGACAAGAACTGCTCGGTCGCGTTGGGAAGCAATCGCGGCCTCAACCTGCAAGCCTGCAGCATCACCAACCGCGACTCGAAACGGGCGGCGGTGGCGGGACGCATCGTTCTGCTGCAATGAGCGCTTGGCGTTGCGGACCGCTTCGCCTACGACTGCCGATCCTGTCGCAACTCCAGGACCCGGCGGCCGTGCTGCTCCATCCAGTTGCGGACGCTGTTCTGGGTGGGAAAACGCATGAGCATTCCCGCCAGCGCCAGCGCCGGCACGGCCAGCACCGCCGGTTGCCGCTCCACCAGGAACGCGATCAGGCCCAGGAACGCGGTTCCTTCCAGAAGCGCCATGCCGACGATCATCGCGGTCTGTTTCAAGCCAAGCAGACGAGTGAGGTCGTAGTGCTCGCCGCCGGCCGCGATCTGCTTCAGCCCCGCCTGGGTGATGGCGGCCGGCATCACGAAGGACATGGGGCCGGTGATCAGCAGAAAGGCGCCAGCCACCATGGAGATGACCGGCAGGGCATTCGCGGCGGCCGGCTGCGGATTGCCCGCTCCGTACACCATGAACACGACCACGCCGAAGAAGGCGAGCGCGCCCATCGGCAACGCCATGGCAATGATCTGCAGCGCGCGCAGCCGTTCGCGCGGAACCGAGTCGTCGGCAGACATGGCAAGCTCCTGACGATGCGTGGGTCCCTTGATGATATTCGCTTGCCGACCGTTCATCTTCGTTCCAGCAGGGCGGCGCCCCACGTCAACCCGGCGCCGACCGCCGTCCACATCACCGGGCCTTTCACGGGCGCCGGCAGCGCCGCCCAGGCGACCGGCAGCGACGCGGAACCGAGGTTGCCGGTCGCGGCAGTCCGGCTGATCACGCGCTCCGGGGCCAGGTCCAGTTGCCGGGCCAGCAACCCGGGAAAGCGGCCGTTGCCGCCGTGGACGACGACTGCCGCCAGGTCCGCCACCTGGAGCCGGTGCTTGTCGGCCAGAGTGCGGACGGTGCGGGCCATCGTTTTCAGCGCGCGCACGCTCAATGCCTGACCGCGGAGATGGACCGCGATCGGGCCGCTCGGCGACCGCTCGATCTGGATCAACGGGCCGCCGCTGCCGTCGGCGCCGAGCACCACGTCGGCGACCGACGCGCATTCCGCGGCACTGGCCTGGCCAGTAATCAGGCAGGCGGCGGCGCCGTCGCCGAAGAGGGCGGCCGCCTCGCCGGCGGGTCCGGGTTCCAGCGACAGATAGCGCGACGGCGCTTCGACGGCGATCAGCAACGTCGCCGGCCGAGGCGCTTGGATCTGCCGGGCGAGCCACAGGGCCGTCAGAAAACCGTTGCAAGCGCCGCCGACCTCCAAGGCGACGGCGTCGGGCGGCAGACCGAGCCGATGGTGCAAGGCCGCCGCCAGACCGGCAAGGAGCGGCGGCGCTTCCGAGGTCACCACGAGCGCGCCGACGTCCGCCGCCGGAAGCGGCGCGCGGTCGAGGCAGTCCCGCGCCGCGGCTGCTGCCGCCGTCAGCGGGTCTTGCTCGCCCCACACCAGCCGCTGGCGGATGCCGGCGTGATCCTCCAACCATCCAAAGGGCCGATGGATTTGCTCGTTCACGTGCCGCGCCGTCTGAACCGTGTCGGGAAGCTGAACTGCGGTCGCGGCCAACCAGCAGCCGCGCGCTACCGGCGCTGGCGACTCCTGCATGACTGCCGGTCCGGCCGTCGGGGCGGATCTCGGGGCGGATTGGCCGACAGAAGTCGGCGCAATTCCGGCCGCGTGCAAGGCGGCCGCCAGCTCGCCCACGGTGCCGAACCGCTGTTGCACCGCCTGTTCGATGCGCTCGGGCGGAACGCCGCAATCGTCGCCGAGCGCGAGCAGAAACTCGACCATGGCCATCGAATCGAGCAGGTCGGCGAATCGGGTGTTCGCGTCGGCGGATACGTCGTCATCGGCGCCCAGGTTTCTCCGCGCCTCGCGAACGCGCTCCAGGAGATGTGTCAGCAAAGAAGATGACATGGACCAGCCGCCTTTGAAAACATGTCGCCCCGTCTATTATTCGGTAGCCGCGTTCGGAATAACAACTTCGATTTACTCGGCGTTCCTCTGCGGCCTCTGCGGTTCAGATTTCGAACCACAGGGGCCGCGGAGCAACGCAGAGAGCGGACCAACCAACAAAACCTCCTCTCTCACCATCGAACAGGGGGAGAGGGGTTGGGGGTGAGGGGTTTCGTTCGGGCCGCTAACTTTGCGGATCGGCCCACGAGAAAAACCCGTCGGCCATCAGCCAGCACGCGGCCGCGGCGCCGCTGGTCTCGCTGCCCCTGAACGGCCGCGACAGGCCCACGCGCACGGCGACGGTGTCGCCCATACCCGCGACGGCCGCCTGCAGCGCGGCCACTTGCTGATTCACGTCCGGGCCGGCCGCCTTGGCGCGCAGCAACAGATGATGATCCTTCACGGGAAGCGTCCGCGTGCCGAGATCGGGAACTGCCAACTGGACGCGAAAGTCCGGCTCGACCGCGCCGTCGCGGCACGAGCCGGCAAAGACGATGCTCGACGCCCGGACCTTCAACGTGGCCAGGCTGCGCTGTCCGGCGCCCGGCTGCAAGAAGGCGCTGGCCCGCGTCGCCTGCAACGGCTGTCCAAACAGGGATTCGCCCGGCGTGACGAGCGTGGCTTCCAGGATCGCCCGCCGCTCCTCCACCGTCGCCACCCGGCCTCGCGGCCGCAGGCTCGCCACCCACAGGTCTTCCAGGTGCGGCGGCTGCGGGTCGGCCGCCTGAGGCTTCACCAGCTCGAACACTTCCCACCGCGAATGCCCCTCGAACGGCCGGAACCACCAGCCGAACTTCCGCTGCGGCAGCGAACGATTCTTGACCTGCAACGGCCGCACGATGCGATAGCCCTGCTGGGGCACGGCGCCGGCGAGGCAGTAGGTGCCGCCCATGCGCGTCCAGTCGACCAGGATGATTTCAAGCATGAAACCCCCGGCGGCATGTGATAGGATCGTCCCTATTATGAGCGCTCCGACGCCGATTTTCACCATCGGACATTCCAATCATTCGCTCGACGCGTTCGTGTCGCTTCTGCAGCGGCACGGGATCACCGCCGTGGCCGACGTGCGCTCGCAACCGTTCAGCGTCCGCCAGCCGCACTTCAACCGCGAGGCCCTGGCGCCGGCGCTGCGCGAGCGCGGCATCGCCTACGTGTTCCTCGGCGCCGAGCTCGGCGGCCGGCCGGGCCAGCCGTCGCTCTACGACGCCGACGGCCGGGTCGATTACCGCCGCGTCCGCACGCAAGATTTCTTTCAGCGCGGCCTGGAGCGACTCGAAAACGCCCAGGGTCGATACACGGTGGCCCTCTTGTGCTCGGAAGAGAACCCCCTTTCGTGTCATCGCGGCCTGATGATCGCCCCCGCCCTGGCCGAGCGCGGCCTGCCGCCGACCCACGTCCGCGGCGACGGCGCCCTGGAAAGCATGGCGCAAATGGAACAGCGCCTGCTCGCCGAGACCGGCATGGACGACGGCTTCCTCGACGGCCTGTTCGCCGCCACGATCACCGACGCCGAGCGCCGCGAGCTGGTGGCCGAGGCGTATCAGAAGATGGCGCGGAAGAAATCGTATCGGGTGAAGGCGGAGGCGACGGGGGAGGGGGAGGTGGAACTGGGGGGTGATGGGGACGAAGAATAGCGGACTGCGCCGATGATGCAAGCCGTTGACATCGAAACGGGACGGATGATTACCGGCGATGAGGCGCGTCGCGCGGGGCGCTACCTCTGCCCGGAATGCAGGGCCATCGTCGGCCTGCGTTCGGGATTGCGCAAGATCGCCCATTTCGCGCACTTCTCGACAACCCGCTGCGCGCTGTCGGCGCCGGAGAGCCCGCGCCACCGGGCGCTCAAATGGCTGTGCAGGAAGTTGTTCGCCCCGCTGCCCGTGGTCTGGGAGGCGCCTCTGGGTGAGCGACGCGTCGATGCGCTGGTGAACGGGCAGTTCGCGGTGGAATGTCAAGCGTCGCCGCTGGCCGCGCAGGAATGGCGCGAGCGCACGCGGCATCACTGGCGGCTGGGCTACCCGGTCCTGTGGCTGTGGGACGTCAAACGCTTGTGCCGCAGGAATACGCTGGCGGAGGCCCTGGTCCTCGAGCGGAATGGGCGCTGCGTCCTGGCGCCGCCCGAAATCCGTTTGTGTCACGAGGAAAGCGGCGGCGTCATCTTTGTCGCCGACAAACATGAAGTGCTGCCGTGCCGGCTCTCGGCCCCGGAATCGACAGGACCAGCGGCGGCGACGTACGGAGCGCTGGCGACGTTCTTGCGGCGGGGCGCGCTCAAATGCTTGAACTTCGACGGCGACTTCGATGGCCAGGCCCGATCTCATTTTCCGGGTCGATCGCGGGAGTTTCGCCTGGTGCGCTTGGGGAAACCGCCCCAGGGGTGACGCGGAACGCGATCGCGTGGCCTGCCTCACCATTGGAACCATTTGAGCCCTTGCTGTTTCTTGTTCACTGTTCACCGGAAGAGTTCAGCTGGTATACTGCCTCCGTTGCAAGTGATAACGAGGACGCCCCGATGCGATGGCAGCAACCCAAGGCCGCGGCAAGACGACGAGGCTCGGCGGCGAATCGTGAAGCAATCCGTCAAACTGCCAATGGTTACATCGTGCGGATTTATCCGTTCGGATGCATGGGCGGCGAGCCGCGGCGGTTGGTGGGCAAAACCGGGATGTGGATCGTTCCCGTCATCTTGACCAGTCCAGGCTATGGCGCGGTTGGCGAGGTCGGTTTGGTTGCCGTGGCAGCCAATACTCACGAGATCGTCAGCGCCACTCCACGACAGGAAGCGGTCGCGGCGCTGAAGCATCTGCGGGAGGTCCACGGCCGTGCGCTCGAAGCCGCCTTTCATCAGGCAAGAACGGTCTGACACCTGCATGCTTGCCTGTCTGCGCATGGTGCTGGCCTCCTGCGGAATCAAAGCCACCGAGTCGGCGCTGGTCGAACAGGTGTCTTTGGAAGAAGGCGGACTCGACCCGGCGGCGCTTGCAGCCTTGGCGGAGCGCTACGGGTTGAAAGCTGAGCCACGCCAAGTCGATATCGAAACCATCGCAGAGCTTGTTGGGGGAGAATCAGTTTCCCATAGTCCTGGTGGACCGTTCGATCCTGGACAACGAATTCGCGATTCACGCGGTCATTCCCATTCACTTTTCCCGGCATTATGTCCGCGTGCTCGATCCGTTGCGCGGCGAACGCCGACTCACGTTGCGAAAATTCGCCAAGGCGGTCCTGCGCGTTGCCGGTTGGGCAGTCGTCTGGGAAGCGCCGCCCGATCACATTGGCAAATGAGCACCTCTCACTCCGGCCGCCCCAGATGCTTCACCATGAATCCCGCGATCCGCTGGTGCAGCCGTTCCATCACGTTCGGGTCGGGGACCATGTGCGTCAGGCCCGAGAGCGGGACCATCTCGAAGTCCTTGCCGTGGCGGAACAGCGAGTCAGCCAGCTTCAGCGAGTGGCGGAAATAGACGTTGTCGTCGGCGGTGCCGTGCAGGATCATGAGCGGCCGCCGCAACCGGCTGGTGTAGCTCAACAGCGAGCCGGTCTTGTAGGCCGCGTCGTCCTTGGGCGGAATCCCCAGGTAGCGCTCGGTGTAGTGGGTGTCGTAGTCGAGCCAGTCGGCGACCGGGGCGCCGGCGACGCCGGCGTGGAACACATCCGGCCGCCGCAGCACGGCCAGCGCCGCCATGTAGCCGCCGAACGACCAGCCCTGGATGCCGACGCGTTTCAAGTCCATCGCCGGGTACTTGGCGGCGAGGGCTTGCAGGCCGTCGATCTGATCGTCAAGCGGCAGGTCCGCGAACTTCTGGTAGATCGCCCGCTCCCAGTCGCGGCCCCGGCCGGGTGTGCCGCGGCCGTCGATCGCGACCACGATGAATCCCTGGTCCGCGTACCACTGGTCGAGCAGCCAGCGATACTCCGACGACGTCACGTGGACATGATGCGGGCCGCCGTAGACGTCCACGAGCACCGGGTAACGCTTGCGCGGCTCGAAGTTCCGCGGCAACACAACCGCCGCGTGCATGGCTGACTTGCCGCCCGTTTGCAGTTCCACGCGCGGGGTGAACGGCGGCGATTCCGCCACCGACGGCAGCTCACCCAGCCGCTTGCCGGCGGCGTCGTGCACGAACGTCGCCGGGCTGCCGCGCCGCGGCCGCACCGCCCGCACAGACACCGAATGGTTCTTCGCGAAGACGGCCGAGTGCATGCCGGGCTCATCGGTCAGTTTTTCGCCCTCGCCGAAGGGATGGAGCTGGACGCGAAAGAGATGCGTCTGCGTCGGATCGGCGCTCGCGGTGTAGTAAATGAACTTGTTGCCGGCGTCCACGTCCACCAGGCCCTGATATCGTTCCGGCAGCGGCACGACCACTTGCCGCAGCCGGCCGGCCTTCGCCCGGACTTCGAGCTGCGGCCCGCCGTCGCGCTCCGACACCCACAGGTAGCCGGCGCCGTCCGGCAGCCAGCGCGGCGCCTCCTGATGCAAGTTCACCCATGCCGGATCGCGCTCGACCAGGAGCGGCGTCGTCTTGCCCGTGGCGACATCCGCCTCCAGCACCGCGACCTCGGTCTGGTCGCGCGTCTGCACGGCCAGCAGCGGCGGCCCGCCCTTCGTCCAGCGCACCGTGGCCAGGTACGGATACTTGTCGCGATCCCATT
The DNA here is from genome assembly GCA_022616435.1 of Gemmataceae bacterium. GTDB lineage: Bacteria > Planctomycetota > Planctomycetia > Gemmatales > Gemmataceae > JAKEET01. The sequence goes on along the minus strand of JAKEET010000079.1, from coordinate 77,500 downwards.
GAATCCACGTCGTCGCCCCGTCGGCGATCGCCAGGATCGCCAGCTTGACCTTGACGTTGTCCTTGCCCGGCCGCGGATAGAAGAACGGCGTCGGCGTCTGCTCGGGCCGGATCGGATCGGCGACGTACCAGACTTCCACGCCGCGGGCGTCGGATTCCTGATAGATGATGTGGCGGGCGTCGGGCGACCACCAGTAGCCGGTGAAGCGGCCCATCTCCTCCTGGGCGACGAACTCGGCCAGCCCGTGCGATACGAGCGGCGTCCCGCCGGTGGTGAGCCGCTTTTCCTGCTCGGCGGCGAGATCGTAGAGATACAGGTCGTGGTCGCGGACGTACGAGACCCGGGCGCTGTCCGGCGAGAACTTTGGATCGATCACGCCCGGCCCGGTCTTCAATTCGCGAACCTGGTTCGTGCCGCGCGTGACCACGTAGAGCCGGCCGGACAGGGACAGGAGGATGAGCTTGCTGTCGTCGGAGATGTGAAAGCTGGTGAAGCCGCCGACGCTGACGCGCATCCGCTCGCGGCGGGCCTTCTCCTCCGGCGTGAGTTTTTCGTCGGCGCCCTTCAAGACCTGCTCGGGCGTCAGCAACTCGCGGGTCGTGCCGCCGGCGACGTCGAATTCGTACAGCCCCAGCTTGGCTACCCGCGGCTGGGCCCGCAGGAACAGCACCGCCGTGCCGTCCGGCGTGGGCGTGGCCTTCACCGGGCGGCCAAGCATGAAGCCGCGCGTCTGGGCGTAGTCGCGGAGGAAGGACGAATCCGCCGGGGCCTTCGGTTGCGTTTGCCCACAGGCGAGCGCCGCGACGACCAGGCACGGACCGAGCAGCATGGCAATCTCCTTCGCGAACCTTGATTCTAGTCCGTCCCGTCCACGGGCCGGTCCAGGGCGTTCATGTTCCTGGAAGCGTTGCCGCCGAGGTCTTCCTCCGCGAGGTGGGCCTCGTCCGGATTCTCCTGCAGTTGCCGCTTGAGGGAGTGGCGGCGATGCTTGTTGCCGGCGCGTTTCACGGCCTTCTTCAGGATGCGAAGCTTGCGTTTGTCATCTCGATTGGGCACTTCGGTTCTCCTCAAGACTCTAGTCCAAAATGAGCTGGATCGCCGAAGTTGCCGTAATGAAGGCGATTCAGGAACTGGAAACCGGCGATGCCGCCAAAGCCGGCAGGGACGGAAGGAATGCCAACCGCGCGAAGAATCTGAGCGAATCCGAGTTGCGGAATCTTTACGGAGACGGCGTAGGTTGGAAACGAGCCGAGATATGCACCGCCAAGAGTAATTGGCTGCAGGGGGTTACCGCCGCACAGCAAACAATCGTCTTCCTCCAGAATCAACTCGAATCGGGAAGCGGCCGAACCAGCGCCTGTATCAGCAATCAAGATCCTCGACAGAGGTTGCCCGCTCGGCGCCAGGGTTAGCTCCACTTCCACGCACGGACGGCCGTGCCGAAGGGGCCATTGCACACGCGGCATCAGCACGGCCCCCAGATTTCTTCGACGACGGTGTAGTCATGGCTCGCTTCGATGCCAAAGGTCTTGGCCGGGTCTGGCTCGACTTGGCGAAGTCTTCGGACCATTTCGTCCAAATCATCCGCGACGACTGCGACCTGACCGTTGGCAATGCCCACGAACTTGCCTGCATACGGCGATTGAGGATCCTTCCTGGCCTCGTCGTTGATGTGCCGGGCCAGCTCGCGATTGCGATCTTGCACCGCGGTTGAAACAGACATGCATTGACCCTCCCAATACCACCTGGCCGAATTCTATCGCGGTCCAATCATGTGGAGCAACTCTTTTCGCGCCCCCTGCCGTACTGCGGCCGACGCCAGCGCTTCATCACTGAGATCGCAGCGTCTTGTTGTCGACCTCACGGCTGCCGCATCAGCTCGGCAACCAACCCCAGCTTCACGTTCTCACCGCAGTTGTACTCGCCGAAGTAGTTGTCCCACACGGCCCTGGAGTAGGCCGGGTTCGGGATCAGCAATTCCTGCGCGTCGTCCTTGCCCTGGAAGCGGTAGTGCAAGCCCTTGTCGGGGATGTGCGTCATCAAGATGCGGTCGCCCTTGCGGGCGGAGGTCTTGCGCACCTGTGCGAGCAACTGTGACGTTTCCTTGGCGAAGGCGGGCGCCGGGTAGTTTTTGCGAAAGGTGGACTCGAAGGCGGCGGCCATGTCGTCGCCGGCCACGCTCACGACGAAGACGAGGATCAATTGCTTGGCGTGAGCGGCGGCGGCCAGGTCCTCGGCAGTCTTGACCGGGGCGCCTTCCTGCAGGTAGCTGGCGACTTCGTAGACGTTGAAGCCGAGCTGCTTGCGCACGGCCTTGCCGGTGCGAACTAGCTGGATCGGACGCCCGCCGATCGCCCGCTCGATGCGCGGAGGAAACAGCTCCTTGTCGCCGGCGCCCGCCGGCGGCGGCAACGCGGCCGCCGCCGCCAGGGCCGGCGCCAGTGTCAGGGTGACGGCGAGCAGCCGATGGATCCGGGTTGGCTTGCGATCGATCATGACGATGCCTTTCGCAGACGACATGGACGGCTTGGGAAATTGTTGCACGTCGCGCGCTCATCCGCAAGGTCTAAGAAACCTCACCTCATTCACCACGCCAAGCTCCGGGCCGCGGCCGCACACGCCATGTCGTTTCCGCACACCTGGCCGTCAAGGTTCGATGGCCTCTCACATCGGTCCGCCTGGCGGTCTTCGAGAAACGCGGCTGATTCTCGCAACTCCGATCGTATCGCGCGCAGCCTGCGCCAGTGGCACGGACCTTGCTTCCATGCGCCTGTCCGCTGCCGTCCCGTTCATGGAGCACGCCATGCTGTCGATCCGCACCATTCTCCATCCGACCGACTTTTCCGAGCACTCGGCCGACGCGTTCCGGCTGGCGTGCCTGCTGGCGCGCGACCACAAGGCGAAGCTGGTGCTTCTCCATGTCGCCGCGCCGCCGGTCACCGTGACTTCCGGCGTGATGACTCCGGCGCCTCCCGAGCCAAGTGAATACGATCGGCCGGCCCTGCAAGCCAAGCTTGACGCCGTCGTGCCGACGGACCCAGCCGTCCTCGTCGAGCGTCGCCTGGTGTTCGGTGTTCCGAGCCAGGAAATCGTGGCGGCCGCCCAGCACGGTTGCGACCTGATCGTCATGGGGACGCACGGTCGTCGCGGCTTCAGTCGTCTGGTCCTGGGGAGCGTGGCGGAACAGGTGATTCGCAAGGCGCCCTGCCCCGTGCTCGCCGTCAAGCTCCCTGCGTCGGGTGCGCACAAGCCGCAGATCCGGCGGATCCTCCATCCGACGGATTTCTCCGAACACTCGGCCGTCGCGCTGCACCTGGCCTCGTGGCTGGCCAGGGAATACAAGGCGCCGCTCACGGCACTGCACGTCCTGCAAGCGCCGGCGGCGGCCTTTGGCGACGTCATGCTCGAGTTTCCCACGGAAACCGAGCGGGCAAACGCGTCACGGCAACTCGCTGCCCTGACGCCCACGGTGCCCGGCGTCCAATTCGAGACTCAGACGGAAGAAGGCGATGCCGCACAGCAGATCCTTACCGCCGCTGAAAGCATGCCCGCCGACCTGATCGTGATGGGCACGCACGGCCGAACCGGCCTCGGCCGCCTGTTGCTCGGCAGCGCGGCCGAGCGCGTGCTGCGCGAGGCGCCCTGTGCCGTGCTGACCGTGAAGACGCCGTTGCCGGCAACGGGCGGCGACCACGGTTCATCATCGTGAGTGAATCCGATTTCGCGCTTGACATCTCAGTCAAATCGTCTTACCATCAGCGTCTGGTCAGACAATCCGTCTGAAGAGGACGCGATGGCGCGTACACCGCAAGACGTCACCGATGCCGAGCTGGCGGTTCTCCAGGTCCTGTGGGACGAGGGGCCGCTGCCGATCCGCCGCATCACCGACACGCTGTATCCGTCGGGGAAGCCGGCGCAGTACGCCACCGTGCAGAAATTGCTCGAGCGGCTCGAGGCCAAGGGTTGTGTCCACCGCGACCGGACCGCCGCGATCCACGTCTTCTCGGCGACGCTGGGACGCGCTGAGCTGGTCGGGCGGCGCCTGCAAGCGGTGGCGGAAAAGTTGTGCGGCGGGTCGTGGACGCCCTTGCTCACCCATCTCGTCCAGGGGCGGCGGCTCTCGGATCAAGATCGCCACCTGCTCCGGCAACTGATTCAGGACCATTCGCGCCACGACCGTTCGCGCCACGACGATTCGCGCAAAGCACGCCGCGGAAAGGAGCCCTCATGACCGCGCTCATGACCCTGGCTCTCAGCAATCTGGTGGTCGCCGCGGCGCTGGCCCTGGCCGCGTGGTCGGCGGGGCGCTGGCTGCGCCGGCCGGCGCTCGCGCACGGGCTGTGGCTCTTGGTGTTTCTCAAGCTGCTGACGCCGCCGCTGGTCGCCATTCCCGTGATCCGGACGACGCCGCCGGCGGTCGCAGCCCAGCCGGCCGTACCCAACGACGCGGCGCCTGCTGCACTGGCACCATTTCCTGTGGACGACGCCGCCGATGGGGCACGGCTGCCGGCCAACGATGCGCATCCGCAGGTCATTGCCGCGGATGCAGTCCACCAGGATCCGCCGGCGCCGGAGCAGCAACCCGCGGAGCTGCCGAACGAGCGGATGGCGCCCGCGCCGTTGGCGGCAGCGCCGGCCGCGCCCGTCGAGCCGGCGGCCGCAGCGGCAACGTCCCTGGATTGGTCGTGGCTGTCCACGGCATTCGGCTGGGTGTGGTTGTCGGGCGCCGTCATGTGGCTGAGCTTGGCCGGTTGTCGCCTGCTGCGTTTCCAGCGCCTGCTGCGTTACGGCACGCCGGCGCCGGCGGAGCTGCGCCGCTTGGCCAAGGGCGTCGCTCGGCGAATGGAGGTGCGTTGTCCCCGGTTGGTGCTGGTGCCGGGGACGGTGTCGCCGATGTTGTGGGCCTTTGGCCGCAGACCGCGGCTGGTCGTGCCGGCAGCGCTCGTCGAGCGGCTGACTCCCGAACAATGGCGGACGTTGCTGGCCCACGAGTTGGCCCACTGGCGGCGCCGCGATCATTGGGTGCGTTGGCTGGAGCTGGCGACGCTGGCGGCATACTGGTGGTGTCCGCTGGTGTGGTGGGCCCGGTACGAATTGCAGCAGGCGGAGGAAGAATGCTGCGATGCCTGGGTGACCTCCACGCTGCCCGGCGCGGCCCGCGCCTACGCGCTGGCGCTGGTGGAGACCGTCGATTTCTTGTCCGGCGCCCGGGCACCGCTGCCGCCGGCGGCGAGCGGCCTGGGGCACGTTCATTTCTTGCGAAGGAGACTGACCATGATTCTGCGTGGACGGACGCCGCGAGCGTTGACCCTGACCGGTCTGCTCGTGGTCTTGACGTTGGGCTTGGTGCTGTTGCCGCTGGCGCCGACCTGGTCGCAAGAGGCGCCGGCTGTCGCTGGTCAAGACCGGCAGGCGGCGGTGACTCGACAGGATGACAAGAAAGAGGACAAGGGCGAGAAGAAACCCGACGAGATCGATCCCGACAAGGCCCGCCGGGAGCTGCAGAAGCTGCAGGAGGAGTTCATCAAGCTGCAACGGCAGATGGAGCAGAAGCGCCGCGACTTCGAACAGAAGCTGCAGAAAGAATTCGGCGAGAAGCAGCGCGAGCTGAACCGGCAGATGCAAGAGATGATGCGCAAGGCCGGCTTCGCCGGCGGCGGCCTGGTGATCGGCGCGCCGCCGCTTCCACCCGGTGGTCTCCCGCCGCTGCCCGTGCAACCGGGCGGGTTGCCGCCGGTCGGCGTGGGCCCGTTCCCCGGCGTGGGCCCGCACCCCGGCGGTATCCCTCCCTTCGGCGTGCGGCCCGATGTGGAACGGCGCCTGGACGAGTTGGAACGCAAGCTGGACGCCCTGCTGGAGAAGCTCGGCGGCAAGGCCCCATCGCGCAAGCCGGCCGACCCCAGCAATCCGCCGCCGCGCGGCGGCGCCAGCGATGCTCCGCCGGCGGGGGCGGCGCCGAGCCGCGACCCGGCTCGTCCCGAGGCGAATCGCGTCGTGCCGCCCGCGGCCCGGCCGTAGCGGCAACGCGGCGCATGGGTGAAGAGCTCGGCGATTGAAAAGGCGCTAATCCGTGACCCGTTTAGCGCGAGAGCCGGCGTGCGCTAAACGGGTCCGTGCCGTGCATTCCGCGTCGCGTTCGTGCCGCCGTCCTTCACGCGACCCGCACTGCTCGAACAAGCCCGCGACGTGAGCGACGTGGCATCCCAACTTTTCGCGCCCGACTTCCCAATCTCCCGCCCCCCGCAGCGAACAATTCCAGGGGGGCGTGCCGTTTTTGACAGGGTTTCGGCCCCCTCTTATAATGGAGTTGCTTCCCGACCCAGCGCGTGGTCGATCCGCGGCGTGGCCGATGTCGCGCGTGGATGTGTCGCGTGGTTCGAAATGTGGAAGCGGTTCATCTCCCCGGGCTTGCCATGACGTCGATTCCGTCACTGCCGCGCTCGAACCATGGCCCCACTGGCCGGGCGGCAGCGCGCTCGGCGTGGGGGATCCGCGCGTGCGGACTGGCTGGCCTGCTGGTCCTGACCGCCGCCGGCACGGCCGCCGCCCAGGATGGCGCCCGCAAGGACGGCCTGTTTGTCTCGGTCCCCAATCCGATCACCAGCGAGGCCGTGCAGCAGATCAAGCAGAAGGTGCACGACGCGCTCGAAGGCGTCAAGAAGCGCAATATCACCACCGTGGTGTTCGATTTCAATCCGACCGGCCAGCCCAGCAGCACCAGCGATTTCGGGCCGTGCAACAGCCTGGCGAAGTACATCCGCCAGCTGCAGCTCGGCCAGATCAAGGCGCACTGGCCGGCGATGACGACGGTCGCGTTTGTCCACCATGAGACCAGCCGGCACACCGTGCTGCCGGTGCTGGCGTGCAGCCAGATCATCATGTCCAACGAGGTGGACAAGGACACGCGCGCGGTCAAGGCCCGCCTCGGGGCCGTGAGCCGCGATCTGGACAGCATCCTGGATGAAACCGAGCGGACCGCGTACCGCAACTACGCCAAGAACTACCCGTCCCCCGACGTCATCCAGCGGATGATCGATCCGGAGCTGCCGCTCAAGCACGCGAAGACCAAGCAAGGCGAGCGTTACCTGAGTGCCCAGAGCGTGAAGGAATGGGAGGCGAAGGGCGACTTGCTGTCGGTGGACGCGGGGGTGCCCCAGGGATTGCAGCCGGGGCAGAGCTGGTTTGATCCGGATCAAGCGATCCAGCTGAAGCTGGCCCGGGCCGTGTACAAGAGCCGCGGCGAGCTGGCGGCGGCGCTGCAGTTGCCGCGGCAGAGCCTCGTCGAGGATTGGCTGGTGGGCCGCACCAAGGTCGTGTGGGTGGTGGAGCTGCGCGGCGCGGTGGACGCCGCCAAGGTGAATTCGCTCCGTCGCCGGGTCAACCGCGCGGTCGGTCAGCAGGCCAATTTCATCATCCTCCACCTCGATTCCGAAGGGGGCGACACGCGCGACGTGGCCTCGTTCGCCAACGAGCTGCGCAACCTCAAGGACGCGAGCGGCCAGATCCCGGTGAAGCTGGCCGCCTGGGTGCCGCCGAAGCGATCGCTCGGGGCCGCGACGTTCCTGGCGCTGGCGTGCTCGGACATCGTGATGGGCAAGGACGCGGCCCTGGCCGATTTCAGCTACCTGGCCGGCGAGCAGAACGCCGACACCCGGAAGCGCATTGCCGAGATGCTGGTCCCGCTGGCGCGCGAGCAGGGCTATCCGCCCTTGCTCTTCCAGGCCGCCCTCGATCCGAAGCTGGCGCTGGTCCGCGTCAAGGCCAAGGACGATCCCACCGTGGAATTGCTGGTCACCGACAAGGAGTTCGAGGACGATCAGCGCTCGGCGACGCCGCGCTGGAATTCGTTCGGCCGGCTGGTCCCGCCGGAGGGCGAGTATTTCAAGATCACCGCGCCTCTGGCGCGGGAATGGCGCGTGGCGCAGACGACGGATCTCGAGACCCCGGCGGCGCCGTATGCGTTGTTCGGCCTGTCCGGAGACCAGCGCATCAGCGTGGCCCGCGACGACTGGCTCGACCGGATCGCCGAGTTCTTCCGCGAGCCGTGGGTCCGCTTCCTGCTGATCATGCTCGGCATCGTCGGCTTGATCCTCGAGCTGAAGATGCCCGGCGCCACCCTGCCGGGCGTGCTGTCGGCGGTGTGCTTCGTGCTGTTTTTCTGGGCCTATTCGTTCGTCGGCGAGTTCACGCTCCTGGCGGTGCTCTTGTTCATCCTCGGCCTGGCGCTGATCGGCGTCGAGATCTTCGTCTTGCCCGGCCTGACCGTCACCGGCGTCGCCGGGCTGATCCTGGTCGTGGCCAGCCTGGTGCTGGTGACCCTGGAAAAAATGCCGGAAACGACGCAGGACTGGGTCAACCTCGGGACGACGCTGACGACGTTCGGCCTGAGCATGGCGGCGGCGCTGGTGGGCGCGTTCATGCTGGCGTGGTACTTGCCGAGCATCCCGTACGCCAACCGCCTGATCCTGAAGCCGCCCGATGAGGAAGACGAAACGGGCGACCAGCCCGAGGCGGTGTCGCCGTACGCGGGCTTGCTGGGCGCCATCGGCACAGCCGCCACGCCGCTGCGTCCCGCCGGCAAGGTGCAGTTCGGCGAGGATTTCCTCGACGTGGTCGCCGAGGGCGATTACGTTAACCCTGGCTGCCGGGTCCAGGTGATCGAGATCGAAGGGAACCGGATCGTGGTCAAAGAAGTATGAACGACCTCGTTCTCGCCTACGCGCTGATCCTCATTGGCCTGCTGCTGATGGCGGCGGAGCTGTTTCTGCCGACGGGCGGGTTTGCGTTCGTGCTGGGCGTGGGCGGCGTCATCGCCGGCATCGCCATCGCCTTTAACCGCAGCACGCCCCAGGGCTGGGTCACGGTCATCGTCGTCGTGGTGCTGGTGCCGCTCCTGGGCCCGGTGCTCTTGCACTACTGGCCGCGCACCGCGATCGGCAAGCGCATGATGCTGGCGGGGCCGGAAGAGGACGCCACGATCGCGCAGATGCCGGTCAACCTGGAGCTGGAACAATTGCTGGGCCGTTACGGCAAGACCGTGTCGGCGCTGCGGCCGTCGGGCATCGTGAATTTCGACGGCCGCCGGGTGGACGTGCTCAGCGAAGGCCCGCCGATCGAGCCCGGCCAGTGGGTGAAAGTGATCGAGGTGAAGGCGGGCCGCGTCGTGGTCCGGCACGTGGATCGGCCGCCGGACCTGGGGGCGCTCGATCCGAAGGATTTGACCTAAAGGGATGCGTGGCCGGGGCTGATCTTCGAAGCCCCGGCGCTGCGCCACGCGGTTGGCTGGCAGCCGGGGCTTCGAAGACTCAGCCCCGGCCACCCCTCCAAGCAGGCGACAAACTCGGGAGTGTTTCGATGGCTACCGTCCTGTTTGCCCAAGACGCCACGGAGTTCTTCTCCAAGCACTGGCACTGGATCGTCGGCGCCGTGCTCGTCTTGTTCTTCCTGTTCTTCTTCATCATCTTCATGAGCTTTCTGCGCCTGTGGATTCAATGCTTCCTGACCAGCGCCAAGATCGGCATCTTCGACCTCGTGGGCATGAAGCTCCGCAACGTCGATTACGGCATGATCGTGCGGCAGAAGATTTCGCTGGTGCAGGCCGGCGTCAAGGTGTCGACGCAGGAGCTGGAAGCCCATTACCTGTCGCGCGGCAACGTCCCCAAGACCGCCGCCGCGGTCATCGCCGCCCACAAGGCCGGCATCGATCTCCCCTGGCGCATCGCCGCCGCCATCGACCTGGCCGGCCGCGACGTGCTCGACGCCGTCAAGACCAGCGTCAACCCGAAAGTCATCGACTGCCCCGATCCGGCCAAGGGCCGGCCGACGCTCGACGGCGTGTGCAAGAACGGCATCCAGCTCCGGGCCCGCGCCCGCGTCACCGTGCGGACCAAGCTCGATCGCCTGGTCGGCGGCGCCACCGAGGAAACGATCATCGCCCGCGTCGGCGAAGGCATCGTCAAGGCCATCGGCTCGGCCGAGCACCACACCGACGTGCTCGCCAGCCCCAACCTGATCTCGCAGCAGGTGCTCAGGAGCTCGCTCGACGCCCAGACCGCGTTCGAGATCGTGTCGGTGGACGTGGCCGAGATCGACGTCGGCGAGAACATCGGCGCCAACTTGCAGGCCAACCAGGCCGCCGCCGACCTGCGCGTTGCCCAGGCCAAGGCCGAGGAGCGCCGGGCGGCGGCCGTGGCCCGCGAGCAGGAAATGAGCGCCCAGGTCGTCGAGAGCCGGGCCAAGGTGGTGCTCGCCGAGGCGGAAATTCCCATGGCCATTGCCGCCGCGTTCCGGCAGGGACAGATGGGCGTGATGGATTACTACAACCTTCGCAATCTGCAATCCGACACCGAAATGCGCAACGCCCTCGCCGGCGCCGGGCCCAACCGCGGCGAACGCTCCGGCGAGAACCGGCAATAGTCGCCTTTCGCTCCGCGAAAGAACGGCCTTTCGCGGAGCGAAAGGCGACAGAAAACGAGAGACTCATGGACTGGATCAAACTGCTGATCCCGCTGATCGTGATTGCCGTCTGGATCCTGAGCCAGTTGGCCGGGGGCCAGCAGCAGCAGAAGCGGCCGCCGTCGTCGCGGCCGTTCCCGCCGCGCGATCCGCGCGATCCGGATGAAGGGGGAGGCCCGCGGTCGCGGCGCGGACCGGAGGACTTCGAGAAGTTCCTGGAGGACATGAAGCGCCGCCAGGAAGCGCAAGAGAAGATGCCGCCCGAGCCGGTGCTGATCGCCGAGGAAGTGCCGGCGCGACCCGTCCCGCCGCCGTTGCCGCGTCCCGCTCCCCGGCCCGCTCCCCGTCCTTACGAGCAACGGCCTGCCGAGCAACGGCCTGCCGAGCAACGGCCTGCCGAGCAACGGCCTGCCGAGCAACGCCGCAAGAGCACGCCGGTCGGCGCGAAGAAGCCGCAGCGTCGCGTCGAGCCCGTGATCGTCGTCGAACCGGCGCCGGCGGTTCGCGCCGTCCCCATGCCGGTGACGGCGCCCCCCGTCGTGCAGGCGCCGGCCGCTGCCGCGCTGCCGCAACCCATCTTTCGCCCGGAAGCCCTGCCGAGCAAGACTTCCTTGCCGCCGGTCGCCAGGATGGTCCGCGAACTGCTCAAGGACCGCCAATCGCTGGCCGCCGCGTTCCTGCTGCGGGAAGTCCTGGATCAGCCGCTGTGCAAGCGCGCCGGCCGGATTGGCTAGGGCTGTCCGAGGTCAGAAGTCGGAAGTCAGAGGCCGCCGAACGGCGAACTCTCCGAGGCTATTCGAAAAGATCCGAAAAGGGGTCAGACCCCTTACCCAGTTAGGGGGTCTGACCCCTTTTCGGATAGCCTCTCAGTTGCTGAACTCGGGCCGGCGCTTGGCGAGCTGCTGCTGCAGACGGGTGACGATGCTCGAGTGCATCTGGCTGACGCGCGACTCGGACAGGTCGAGCGTGGCGCCGATCTCCTTCATCGTCATGTCTTCGTAGTAGTAGAGGATGATGATGAGCCGTTCGTTGCGGTTGAGCCCGCGCGTCACCAGCCGCATCAGGTCGCGGTTCTGCAGCTTGTGCGTCGGGTCCTCGGCTTTCTTGTCTTCGAGGATGTCGATCTCGCGCACGTCCTTGTAGCTGTCGGTCTCGTACCACTTCTTGTTGAGGCTGACCAGGCTGACCGCGGTCGCGTCGCCGGACATCTTCTCGTAATCCTCGATGGTCACGCCGAGCCGGGCGGCCATCTCCTCGGTGCGCGGCGGCCGGCCGAGCTGGGCCTCCAGGGTCTTGCGCGTCTCCTCGAGCTTGGTGTGTTTGCTGCGCACCAGCCGCGGCACCCAGTCCATGGTCCGCAGCTCGTCGAGCATGGCGCCGCGGATGCGCGGCACGCAGTAGGTTTCGAACTTGACGCCGCGTTCGAGGTCAAAGGCGTCGATGGCGTCCATCAGGCCAAAGACGCCGGCGCTGATCAGGTCGTCGAGATCGACGCCGTCGGGCAGCCGGGCCCAGATGCGTTCGGCGTTATATTTGACGAGCGGCAGATAGAGTTCAACAAGCTGGTTGCGTAGCTCCAACGTCGGATCGGACTTGTAGTCGCGCCAAAGCTGCTGGACATCCACGTCCACGTGCGTCGCCATGGATTCCTCCCTGAGGGCCAGCGCGGTCCGGTGCCTGCGCAAGCGCGCCGCCGCGATTTGGCGTCGCGCGCGCCGGCCAAGGCCGATCGGCACATGCGGAAGGTGCGAACGCATCCGGTGCGTCTCCGTGCCGCGTCCGGGCAGCCCCAAGCTTCCGAAGTCGTCGAGACGTCGGAAGCCTGTCCGCGCGCCCTGCGGCATCCTTGCGCCTACTCAGGGGAATATGTGCTTGCCGAACCCCCGTTCTGCAAGCGGCCTCTCGTCTGCCCCGAGCCCCGCGTTTGCCAGACCTTCCTGCCAGACTCCGCTTTCCTTCGTGGTGTTCCGCCTGAACAGCCCGCTCCGGCTGCCCGCGTCGGCGTGTCCGCGTCGGCATGTCCGCGTTTGCGTACTGCGTCTGCGTCCCCGCGTTCGGCGTGGCGCCTGTGCGTTCTGTCCCCCGTGGCGGTTGCCCAATTTCACGACAAAACCACTCGCTTCGTTGATATCGACCGCCCGCTCTCGATAGCTAAAGCGAAAAGCGGCGACCCCTCCGCGAATCCCAGGCGGCGCCATCGCGCACCTTGGCCGACATGGCCCGGATCAGCCGGAAAGCTGGGCAAGATCCCCCGATCGTGCCGCACCATTCCCGCTGCCGTCGGCGGCGACGTGCCGCCGAAGCGTGCGTTGGAACTCCATGGGGAGTGATTTGGAGGGGCGGCGTATACGCTGTTGGCCGGGAGTTGTCCAGATCAAAAATGAAGATGAGCCGGCAAACCGGCTGCCGGCCGGTGGGTGTGTGCAAAACTCGCAGGCGCAAGGCAATGTATTAAGACGCTGGCGCGTGATGGGTTATGACAAGCGCTCCCAAGACCTGATCGGTTGCGCCAGCCACCCGACCTGTCAAACTGAAAAACGCTAGTTCCCGCTCGCCGCCAGCCACGCACGCCAGCGGCGCACCGCCTCGACGCGTTCGCTCGGCGTCGCACCCGCGGTGGGGCCGAAGTCCTTGCCGTTCGCGAACTGGACCAGAGCCCGATGGGCGGCCTCATGCACGATCACGTAGTCGTCGGCGAGGGCGCCGATCAGCTCTTTCTCGTAGTGCAGCCCGCGCTTGGCGATGGCCTTGGCGGCGCCGGCGCGGGCTTCCGGTTTGGCGTGCTTGAGCAGGTCCTTGAGTTGCCGGCCGGTCTTCTGCTCGAGATGCTTGTCCAGGAACGATTCGCCGATCTCCTTCGCCTCCGTCTCGGGCCGGGCCGCGGCGATCACCAGCACGTCGAACAGCTTGCGCTTGTCGGCCTCAGCGAGGATCGATTTCAGCTTCGGCCCTTGCGCGTCCTTGGCGGCGGCGAGGAAATCCGCCGGCGTGAACTTCGCGAACGATGAATTGAGCGACGCATTCGGCGGCGCATCGGGCCGCGGCGGACTCACCACAGGCCGCGGGGCGTTGCCGGCAGCCAGCCTCTGTTGCTGGAGGTAGCCCTTGCGCAGGATGCACGTGACCTGCAAATCCTTGATGACGCCCATGTGCCGCCGCGCCTTCACGCCCGAGCCGACCGTGTCCTTGATGAAGCTGAGCAAAGCGACGTCGTCGGTGGTGCGGATGATGCTGGCAATCTTCTTGCCGATGACCACGGCCGGGCAGGAGTGCTCCATGTTGGCGGCCCGGTTCAGGCCTTCGACGAGCACGAAAATGGCGTCCGGGCCGAGCCGCATGAAGTCCGCCTTGGCCTTTTCACCTTGCGCCTTGGGCAGCTTGCCGATGTCGTACTGGATGAAGCGCTCGACGACGGCCTCGTAGCGGGCGATCTCCGCCTCGGTCAGGATGGGCAGGCTGGGCGCCAGCGGATGGCGGGCGCGCTCCGTCGGAGTCTGGGCGAGCGCCAGCGTGCAGGCAATGAATGAAAGGATAGTCATGTTCGTTATTTAGCCGGCGAGCTCGCTCGCCGCGGACGGCATCCGCAGCACAGCATCGTATTTCGCCCACGGCGAGCAAGCTCGCCGGCTAAATGATTTCCTCGGGCGCCACTCTCCCCGGCCATTCCACTTTACCCCGGCGACCGGCCGTTCGCAATCGCTTCTTCTTCCAGGGCGGCCGCGTTGCTCGGCAAGCCCTGCGCCGCCCGCACGCGATCGACCTCGGCGAGCACGTCCACGATCACCTGCGCGTTGGCGGTGACGTTGCGATGCTCCACGCCGAAGGCCCAGAAGTTGATGAGCACCGTCAGAAACGCCAGGGTCGCGTGGATCGACCAGTGCCAGGCCTGGAGCTGGGCGCCCGCGCCGGCCGCGGCGGTGGCGATGGCGATCAGCATGGCAAACAGCGCCGGCGGAAACGTGCGCCGCTTCAGCTCGCGCGTGGCCTTGTGCCACGGCTCATCCGGCAGCCGATAGGCCAGCGTGACTTCCTTGACCCAGCGGCCGGTGCCGAGGAAATACGTGAAGATGATGCAATGGACCAGCAGGATGCCCAGCGCGGTGCACAGGCCGAGGACGAAATGGCTGACGAAAATCTCATCGCGGCGGCCACGGTCCTCGGTGACGAAATACCACAGCCCGACGCCGATGGTCGCGAGCATGAGCAGCGTAACCACGCCGGCCAGGACGGTGAAAGTTCGTGTCATGGAAAAGGCTTCTGTGTTGGATCGGACTTTCGGGATATTGTATCACCAGGCCGACGACAGCGCGGAGAAGTGCGGAGCCCGCAAACCAGCTTGTTCCGCTCCTGCCCGTCGTATCGGAACGTCAAGTAAACTCGATCGGGTGTCATGGGGGTCATGGGTGCCATGCTTTCGCCGATCCCTCGCCACACGTGAATCAACTGGACCATCACGGCGAAAGCATGCTGTCCCCGGCGCGACCTGCATGCTTTCGCGGTGTTGGTCCAGAATATCCTCACGAAGAGACGGAGCCGCGAAAGCATGCCACCCACCCATGGCGCTCAGCATCAGTCGACCCACGCTGTGGAAATGCGCCATGCACATCCCGCAACACACCTTCCTCGTCACCGGCGGCAGCTCCGGATTGGGCGCGGCCTGCGTGCGCCGTCTCGCCGCTCAGGGCGGCAACGTCGTGATCGCCGACCTCAACGACACGGCGGGCCAAGCCCTGGCGCAAGAGCTCGGCCGGTCCGCCGTCTTTGCCCGCACCGACGTGACCGACGACGTCAGCGTCGAGCAAGCGGTCGCCGTCGCGCTCAAGGAGTTCGGCGGCCTCCACGGCGTCGTGCAGTGTGCCGGCATCGTCCACGGCGAGAAGGTCCTCGGCAAGGACAAGCCGCACGCGCTGGCCGTGTTCGCCAAGATCGTCGGCGTCAATCTGGTCGGCACGTTCAATGTGCTGCGGCTGGCGGCGGCGGCGATGGCCGGCAACGCGCCGACCGCGGGAGGCGAGCGCGGCGTCATCGTCAACACCGCGTCGGTGGCGGCGTTCGACGGCCAGATCGGGCAGGCGGGGTACGCGGCATCGAAAGGCGGAGTGGTCAGTCTCACCCTGCCGACCGCGCGGGAGCTGGCCAGGCACGGCATCCGGGTGATGGCCATCGCCCCGGGCATCTTCGACACGCCGATGCTGGCCGGCCTCCCCGAACCGGTCCGCGTCTCGCTCGGTCAACAAATCCCGTTCCCGCCGCGCCTGGGGAGACCCGACGAATTCGCGGCCCTGGCGCAGCACATCATCGAAAATGAAATGCTCAATGGCACGGTGATTCGCCTGGACGGCGCCATCCGCATGGCGGCGAAATGACGTTGTCGACACGCGCTGAACGGGACGGCCGGGTCACTTCTTCTCTTTCCGCCGCACCGCCGGCTGATCGTCGAGTTGGCTAATGATCACGGCGACGGTGTCCAGGTTCACCGGTGTTCCTTGCACCAGGACGCTGTTCGTGCTGTTGTGGGCCGCGATCCGCAACGATCTGCCGCCTGGCGCCTTGCCGTCGGGCGTCTTGCCGTCGGGGTTGAGCAGGCTGGTCAACGTGGCGGCCACCTCGGCGGCGTCGAGATGGCGGAGCGTGAAGATCTTCACCTCCACGTTCGCCCGAGCTGCCGGCGCGGGCGCCGCCCCTGGCGTGGGCGGCGGCCCGTACCTGCCCGGAGCCGCCGGCGAATAGCCCGGCGCGAACGCGCCCGGCCCGACCGGGCCCGGCGGCGGCGTTCTCAGACCGCCGTCGCTGAGCAACGCGGGCGTCTTCTTCGGCGCCGTCGTCTTCTTGGACGCTTCCAGCGCCTTGATCAGGGCGTCGAGCCGTTGCTCGATCGCCTCGATGCGGCGCAGGAGCGCCGCCGGACTCTTGACGTCGGCCGCCTGCGCGACCGCCAGCGGCGCCGCCGCCGTGGCATCGGCCGGTGTCCGCGCCGGCGCCTGGGCGACGGGTTCCAACTGTGCGGGTTCCAACTGCTGGAGGGGCCCGGCCAGACCGCTGGCGCCAACACCGAGGCCAAGCACGGCCGCCACCAGCAACGTCGCCCCCGCGATCTTGAGTTTCGACATGAACATGGCGTTGAGCACTCCATGAGTAAGGGCCAAGGCGGAGGCCGAAACGATGCCGCCCGCCAACGTGTTTCCCACCGCGAACAAACCGGCTGCCTTCAACGTGGTCACGAGCAAGGGCGCCGGCACCTGGGCCGACATCGTGCCCGGAACCAACAGCAGCGTCAACCCCGCCGCCGACAGCTTCAGGCCCGAGCGCGTCAAGCGCCGCGCCAGGATCGCCCGGCCGCGCGTCAGCCGCGACGCCACGGTTCCTTGCGGCCAACCAAGCTGCCGGGCCGCCTCCTTGATCGTGCGTCCTTCCAGGTCGCACAGGACGATCGGCACGCGATACTTGTCGGCCAGGCCGGCGAGGGCGTCATCGACCACGAGCTGCGCTTGCCGCCAGGCCTCCTCATTCGCGTTCGATTTGGGCGCCGCCGCCTCCTGTTCCTTGGTCCGCCGCTTGGAATGCATGGCTCTCGCCTTGAGCGCCGTATGATGGGCCACGCCGTACAGCCAGTTGCCGACCATTCCCTTCCGGCGAATGGCGCCGGCCTTGCGAACCAGGACCAGAAACGTGGCCTGAAAAGCGTCGTCGGCATCGGCGTGATTGCGCAAGATGCGCCGGCACACGCCGAGCACCATCGGCCCATGGCGGCGTACGAGGGCTTCGAAGGCCGCCTCATCGCGGCGTGCGCGGTAGCGCTCCAGCAGCTCGCCGTCGGTGACCCCGTCGCCGGGCCGCGCGCCGCCCGGCGGCACGCTGACGCGCAAATGCCGCACGATCCGATTGAGCGCCTCGATCCCCATCGCCTGCGATCTCCGATAGCGCTGCTCTGCAGGTATAGTTCCCGGCGGGGTGCGGACTTTATGCAGGATTTTGACTCGTTGAAATCTTCCTGGACATTTTCCTTGACGGCACCTCCCCGTCCCGGCCAGGATGAAGCGTATCATGTTCGTCGGCGGCTTCCGAAGTGTCAGACTTCCGAAGTTCAGCCTTTGGGCAACTCTTGTCAAGGACGAACGTCATGAACCGCTGCTTCCTCGCGCGACTGGTTCAAGTGGCGTTGCCGTTCGCGATTGTCGGCGTGGCGCTCCTGCTGGCCCGGACCACGGCTCGGGGCCAGCTGGGCGAGCCGACCGTCAGCATCATGAGTACGGGCATCATGGCGGGGGAGGGCGCCGCCGTCAACGTCGGCGTGATGCTGACCCCGGCCGCCAACCAGCCCGTGACGGTTCACTACGCGACCGCCAATGGCAGTGCGACGGCGCCCGCCGACTATACCCATACCGAAGGCGACCTGAGCTGGCCCGCCGGCAGCATGGAGATGAAAACGATCAGCGTGCCCATCGCCAACGACGGCGTGCCCGATGGCGGCGAGAAGTTCACCATCACGTTGACGAATTGCCAGGGCGCGGTGCTCGGCGCCAGCACGTGCGAGGTGACGATCAATGACATGGGCGGCGGGCCCCCGATGATGCCGACGGTGAGATTCTCGTCGGACACCTACTCAAAATCCGAGGCCGGCGGCTCAGTAACGATTACGGTGGAGTTGAGCGAGGAGCCCACGCAGACGGTCACGGTGCAATACGCGACGTCGGACGGGATGCCGCCCAGCGGCGCGAGCGCCGGGTCTGACTACCAATCCGCCAGCGGCACGTTGACGTTTGCGCCTGCGCAAGGTGGTCAGCCTGGCGAGACGAGCAAGACGTTTACCGTGACGATTCTGCAATGCAAGATGGGTGCCGCTCAAGCAGGTTTGGTGGTGGTGGACTGGCACCGCGACGTTCGCCAATGGAATGTGGAACTTGTCCGGGAACGACCAAGGCCCTGTCAATCTTGCGGCAGCCGACTCGACGAATCTGCCCGAATGGACACGCAACAACACCGCACCAAAGTGGGAGGACGACGAATGAACCCGCATCCCCTGGGTTTGTTATTGGCGTTGCACCTGAGCAGCTTGTGTCTTGGTGGGCAAGATCCTGGCGGTGTGACGGAACCGAAGGTCGTCAGGGACAAGACTAGGCAACAAGGAGTGGAGCTGATCGCCTCGATGCGCGCAGAAACGATCGCTGGCTCGCACCTCCTTCTGAGACTGGAGCTCGACAACCAAGGGACGAAAGACATGGGCTATGTCCGTTACTTCCCGAAGTACCGAGACGTTGTTTTGGCGGTTCATGATTCAACCGGAAAGGCTGTACCACTTACTCGCTTTGGGAAATTCGTTTACGGCGCGGGACGTGGCGAAGGCTCGGCTGCCACACCACGGTTGAAGCCGGGAAAATCACACATCATGAACCTGAATCTGGCGCGCGTGTTCGACCTCACCATCCCGGGCGAGTACACCCTGACCGTGCGTTGGTATGTGAGCTCGCGACAAGTGGACACCGAGGGCGTTGACCTCCGGATTGAAAAGCTGCGATTCCGGATCGTCGATGAACCCGAGTAGCCTTGGAGATCGACGAGCCATGACGTGCCGCTCGCGTTTGGCGATCAGTGTTTCTCTCGTGCTCGCCTTGTTGGTGGAAGCCCTTCGTGCCGATCCCCTTCACCCCGCCCATCTCTGGAAACCCAGGCCGGGAACAAGCCGGTCAAGTGCACCGCAACTGCCGGTGGAATCTCGAAAGACTTCACGGCGACGCTTGTCGTCGAAAAGCCTACGATCGACTACCAGGCCTGGCAAGACACGGTTCGATGGTTGGATCCGCAGAATAAGACCAAATTTGGTCTCTATCCGGCGGTGACAAAGAAGGAAGGCATGGAGTTCCTCGCTAACGTGAAGGTACCTCAGGGTTATCAACCAGGGAAATGGCAATTCGTGCAAACTACCGTGAACCTGCGCTACAGGACCCTAGCTGCGGGCGGAAAAAAAGAGCACTGTTGATTCGCCATTTCAAGGAGTTGATGCCACACTCACATCAGCGGCATGCGACAATAGCTACATCATGTACGTGATGTTTAAGCCAGGCGGCACTAATTCGAGATGGGTGCCACTACAGCACGTTTGGTGGTGGTGGACCGGCATGGCTACCTTCGCCGACGGACAGTGGAATCTGTCCGGAGCCGGCCAGGGACCGGACCCTCTGGTAGCAACTGATGCGACCTACCTTCCCCAATGGACACGCAATGATACTGGAGCCACATGGGAGGCTGACAAATGAACGCGGTAATATCTGGTTTGCTTGCCAGCTTGATCGCAAACACGATGTATTCTTCTCAGGAAGGCCCAGGCAAGGTCAAGCTACCGAAGATGGTTGAGATGAAGACTGTGCACGAGCGACTTGTCATGGTCGGGGCCATGCCGGAAGCGTCATCGGCGGGATCTGAGGTGTTCGTCAAAGTTGACGTCAAGAATCAGCGGAACGAGGACATGCGATATGTCCATCGCCACTCGAGTTACTTGGATATCGGCCTAGCCGTTCACGATGTACATGGAAAGGCCGTGCCTCTGACCCGTTTTGGGCAATGGGCCTACGGTGCGGCGCGTGATGGCGGGTCGGCGAGCCTACCGTTGTTAAAACCGGAAAAGCAAGTTGTGGTTCACCTGAATCTAGCGCGAGTATTCGATCTGTCACTCCCCGGAGAGTACTCATTGAGCGTGACGTGGTATTTCGTACAAGATCAGCCGCCACGCAACGGAGTTTACCTCCGAATTGAAAAGCTTCGCTTTCGCATTGTCGAGGAACCTCGGTAATCGTGTGGACCGCAACCGCAATACGTGCTTCGTTATTGACGTTGCACCTGCGCAACTTTGTCGGGCAACGACCAAGGTCCCGCAACGCCAACAGCAGCGGACCCCTCCACTTTGCCTGAGTGGACACGCAATAGCAATCCAAAGAAATGGGAGCATGACTGATGAACGGCAACGTGGTTCCGGAGCGGAAAACGGGGACAGGCCCCTCGAAGCCAGGGGGCCCGTCCCCGTTTTCCAGCCGCAACGCCCAGGGCCGCCCGGTCTTGCCGGGGACCTTCCCGGACGGCGTCGGCAACACCATCCTGTTCGCGGAGAAGTACGGCGTGGCGTTCATCACGCCGGAGGCGTACGCCAACCTGGGTTCGGGGCCGGACGACGCCGCCACGCCGCCCACCTACACGCCGGGCAAGGCCTACGAAGGCGGCTGCTACTGGGCATACTTCCATTCCGATTGCCGGATTCCGTTCTTCGCCCACTACGACTTGGAACCGAAGAAGCACCCGCTCACCGATCCATTCGCGGTCGGCGGCAAAGGCACGCGGCCCGGCTTCCAGGTGCAGCCCAATCCACAAGGCGGCTGCAACCCGTGCCTGCCGGCCACCGGCCACAACGCCATGAACGCCGCCATGGCCGACGGCAGCGTCCGCTCGCTGGCTGGCGGGATGGACCGCAAGGTCTGGTGGGCGCTGGTGACACCGGCGGGACGGGATCGGGGGGAGTGAGGAGCGAGGGCGAGGTCAGGAATCCGAGGTGGCACGTTTGGCACGTTTGGCACTTTGGCAAGTTGCATCCGTACCTTCACAATCGCCGCGACAACCGGGCTGATCGTATTCCGTGGATGGGCTTGAGGCTGCAACCAGCGCGTGGGGCGCCGCGCCAGGTGTCCAACGCAAGAAACGTATCGAAATCTCGTCGGCGCCGACTTCGCGTTTTTCGGCCGCAACGCGTCTGCGGACAATTGGTTGCGTCAAAGTTCGGCGTTCCGCCGACGTGCATTCGCTGGCGAGTTGGCAATGTTGGCAATCTGGCATCGTCCGCGGAACCGGATTGCGACTCTCATCCGCCGGCGATCATGCCGATCAGCCATGCGACACACGCCGCGGCCGTCATCCACCATGTGCTTCTCATGATGCACTCTCCGTCGTGGACGAATGCGGAAGGTTCTGCGTGTGTTTGCCTGCACGTCACCCCTCGCAGTCACGTCGCAGGATCGGCTGTCGATTCGCCCGACGGAGCGGCGGACGAGGCCGTTTTCCATTGCCAAAGCATGACGCCAATCGTCCCCACGCCCACCACCACGAACAGGATGCCGAACAGGGCGTTCATGCGATCGTTCGACCGCTGGGCCTCGGCAACCTGGTCGTAGGAGACGAGCCGCTCGCCGCCCTTGTCGAGCTGCCAGATGTAGTTGTTGCGGCCGACGTCCACCAAGGCCGTGACGCGGTCGCCCGGCCTGATGGTCGCGACGATGCGTTCGTAATCGGGGAACCGCTCCAGGTAAAAGGCGGCGGCGTTGTTGTCGATGCGGACGGAGAGGAACTGCGATTGCGATCGACGCGAACGCCGGATTTCCACGTCGGCGCTGGCCACGTCTCCCGTGACCGTGGCGAGCTGATCCAGCGGCGGCACGCCGGTGAAGTAGCGGCTCAGCAAGTAGCCGCCGACGATCACACTCACCACTCCGCCAAGCACCCAGCGCAACATGGTCAATCTCCTTCACGTGAGCGTCCGCGCAGCGTGGACCCGTGTAATGTATAACTTGTCGCGGCGACGCGGTCACATTCCACCCTCACTCCTCCACGAACTTCGCCGTGAAATGCCGCAGCGCCGCCGGGGCTTCGACAATCCGCAACCCGCGGAGCCGGTCGCGGGCGGCGAACACTTCCACGGTTGCTTCAATCACGTAGTCGATGTGGCTCTGCGTGTAGACGCGCCGCGGCATCGCCAGGCGGACCAGCTCCATGGGCGGGTGCGACGCCGCGCCGGTGTCCGGATCGACCCGGCCGAACATGACGCTGCCGATCTCGACCGCGCGGATGCCGGCATGGCGGTACAGGGCGCACACCAGCGCCTGCCCCGGAAACTGTGCCGGCGGAATGTGCGGGCAGAACGCGGCGGCATCGATATAGATGGCGTGCCCGCCCGGCGGCTCGACGATCTGGACGCCCGCGGCCCGCAAATGGTCGCCGAGGTACTGCACGCTGCCGATGCGGTAGCGCAGATAGTCCTCGTCGAGCACTTCGGTGAACCCCTGGGCCATGGCTTCCAGGTCGCGGCCCGCCAGGCCGCCGTAGGTCACGAAGCCTTCGGTGAGGATCAGCAGGTTGTCGGCGCGCTCGGCCAGGCGGTCGTCGCGCATCAAGAGCACGCCGCCGATGTTGACCAGGCCGTCCTTCTTGGCGCTGATGGTGGCGCCGTCGGCCAGGTCGAACATCTCGCGCGCGATCTCCCGCGCCGAGCGATCTTGTTGGCCTGGCTCGCGCAGCTTGATGAGATAGGCGTTCTCGGCAAAGCGGCTGGCGTCGAGGTAGAGCGGGATGCCGTGGCGCCGACATAGCGCCCGCGTCTCGCGCAGTCATTCCAACCTCCATGACGTTCACGACAGGCTCACGCCTGTTAACCTGTCACCCCGTCACCCTGGCGCGGATCGAGGGGCGGTTGCCACATTCTACTCCCAAAGAAGAACGCGGGGCAGCTGTACCACCCCCGGCCATCCCGCCATCCGCCAGCCCGTTGTTTCGCTCGCGAGGCCGCGGTAAGATGGAATCGTCGATAAACCCCAAACCGTGAAGGATCGGTGTGCCCATGCCCGTAACAACCGAAGCGGCCATCTGGGAGCGCGTCATTCATCCGAGGGGCAAGATGTCCAAGCAGACCGCCCGAGCAATCCTCGCCTTGTCTTTTCCCGCGGACGATCAACAGCGCATGCGCGAGCTCTCCGCGAAGAACAAAGAAGGGGCTCTCAGCGCCGAGGAGGAACTCGAGTTGGACCATTTTTGCCGTGTCGGCCGCACGCTCACGATCCTCAAGTCGCGGGCACGCAAGCTTCTCAACAACGACCGCTGGCGCGAGTAGTCCATGGAGCGCTTGCTGGAACAACTGGTCTGGACGCGTGCGAAGGGCTGTTGCGAATACTGTCAAATGGCTCACGAACACGATGACTTGCCCTTCGAAATCGATCACATCATCGCAGTGAAGCACGGCGGGGAAACGGTCGCCCGCAATCTCGCGCTCGCATGTTTCTGGTGCAATCGCTTCAAAGGAACCGATTTTGCGACCGTCGATCCGCGGACGCGCAAGCGTGTCTTTCTGTTCAACCCTCGCCGTCACCGTTGGCATCACCACTTTCGATGGGACGGAGCGCGCCTTCTTGGCAGGACGGCCGTGGGACGGGCTACCATCGCCTTGCTGAAAATTAACCACCCGCTCGCCATCCAAGCCCGAGCCGAGTTGATCGAGGAGGGGGTATTTCCACCGGCTGGGACTTAATAACGTCTGTCGCCCAGTCACCTTGTCACCCCGTCACCTCCGTCACTTCTTATGCCCACGCGTCTCGTCGATGAGCTGCTTGAGCCACTTCATATACGGCGTGCCGCCGGTGCCGCGCGGGTCGTCCTCCCAGCGCTGGATGTACTCCTTGGCCCAGCGGATGTGCACTTCGCGGAAGGTGGCCATCGCCTCCAGCACTTCGTTGAACGCGTCCTTCGCCGCCAGGTCACGGATCGAGGGCATGGCCTCTACCTCGGCGATCACGGCCCGGTGCTCGGCCGGCATGAAGTTGCGCATGTCGGCCAGGTGATCGGTCAGCTTGGACGGCTTGTGGTCGATCTTCATGAAGGCGATCAACGCCGGCATGATGCTGCTCTGGGCGCCGGTCTCGCCGCGATGATGGATCGGCACATCCGGCACGCCTTCGTAAACGACGTTCTCGAAGAAGCGGATGTAGGGCCGGAACTTCTCGTAATAGAGTCTCGGGTCCATCTTCTCCGGAATCCGCGCCAGCACGCCGACCTGCCGGCGGACCGCGTCGGCGATGTCCTTGAGGGCGGTGTTGATTTCCCCCTCACCCCTACCCCTCTCCCCCGGAGTACCGGGGGAGAGGGGAGAGGCGAGGCTCGTCTCACCCTGGGTTGAGGGGGCGAGCGCATGTTGCACCTTGGCGATCGCGGCGAGGATCTCGGCGGCGATGGCTTCAATCTCGACGTGGACCAGGATGAACCAGTGTTCGTCGTAGAGGTGCACGAAGTTTTGCAGGGTGTCGATGTTGCCCAGGGCGATCGGACCGCGCGGGTCGAAGCGCTTCCAGTTGTAGAGCGCGTAGCCGTCGTAGCTCAGGATCGGCGGGCGCTTGAGCAGCCGGCACGCGTGGCACAGGGGCAGGGCGAGGTTGCGCGGCAAGATCGTGGCCCGCGGCTGGCCGACCTGATTGACGTACGCCGACGCCAGAAATCCCAGGCGCAGGTAGTACAGCCGCAACGCCGGCAGCCATTCGGGGCCGGAGTGCTCGGCAGGCCACGGCGGCACGGTCAGCTCACGGGCGAACTTGCGGAAGCCGGGGTCGTGCAGCAGGCTGGGGAGGTCGTGGCCCACCTCGTCGAGCACCGCCAACTCGGCGCCGGGCGCGAACGACGAGAGCGGATCGTCGGCGGGGAGAAAGCCACGGCGGGTGAAGGTGGCGTCCATGGGATGATCTCTTGCCTGCATTATAGTTGACGGTGTTGGGGAGTGACGTCACAGGATCGTCTTCGACTCCTCCAGCAACGGGTCAATGCGCTGACGGTTCTGGACGCGCCAAGAACCAAGAATCAGACTGCCTTGTACGTGTACAGTTGCGCAATACATACCAAATGCGTTGCGCAATAACGACACACGAGGCGCAACGCATTTTCCGCGCTTGTGACGCAAGCCATGTTCTGAAACCAACTTAATGCGTTGCGCCGCGAAGTGAGCGCGGCGCAACGCATTCTTGGAGGTAAGAACATGCACCTAGAACCATTGCGCGGCGACGACTTGCTGACGACCCAAGCCCAGGGTGGCTGGATTCAGCCGGAGCACAGGCTGCCATTCGTGCACGACTTGACTCCCAGCGATTTGCGGCCGATAGTTGCGCTGGCCTCCCGTCCTGTCTTCGCGAGCGAGGCTTCGCCATGAAGAACCTGTTCAGTTTCGGCGTCCTGTTGGTGTTCGGACTCGTTGCCGTCGGCGCCTACTGGTATCTCAACCCGGAGCAGGCCCCCACGTTCCTGCGCGGGGCGCTGCCGAACGTGGAGCTGCGCGGGCCGACCGTCGGCTTTCGATGAGAATGGCGACGGACAGATTGGCAATCTATCCTACGGTGAGCGCCAGCAGCCGATTGAGGTCCACGAACGGCCCGGACGACAGGGTTGCGTGCAACGCCGTCCAGCCGCCCGTCCGGTCGGCGGCGATCTCGTCATACAGGGAACGCGGCGCCCGCAGGATTTCCTTCACCTCTTCGTCCGCGGAAGTGAGCCACGCCACCGCGATCTGATCGCCGTCGACGCCGGCGAGCCGCAGCTCGGTGCCGATGGCCACCGGGGAATTGTCGAGGCCGCGCACCAGTGCCGCCTTGGTCAGCTCCAGGATCACATCGTCGAAGCCGTGCTCAAAGGCGACCAGCTTCTCGCGCAGGGCCGCCCAGCCAAAACAGAGTCGCGCCTTCAAGCCGTAGCCGATCTCGCGGGCCGCGGCGGGCGCCTTGGGCCCGTAGGCCCGCGCGAACGTGGCCAGCGTTCGCGCCTCCAGCTCCTCCCATTGGTCGAGGTTGGCGACTGGGAACACCGCGATCCACTGGCCGCGGCGCACGTCCAGGTAGGTCATCTCCGGGTCGAGGCGGAACTCGGTGTTGCACGCGGGACAGGGCTGGCGCTGGAACGAGCCGTCGAGCACCGCGGCGCGGAGGTCCGGCCGGCGGTCGGCGTTCAGGCTGAACACGGCGTTGAACTCGACGGCCGCGCCGCACGAGGGGCAGGCTACCGTCTCGGGGTTGAATAGCGACATCGATGTCTCCTAGAGATCTCTGAGGAAGTTCTTGACCAGGGGATGCGAATCCTTGAGTACGCCGCTGTTGTACGCCGCGTACAACTCGGAGAACCACTCGCCAGGGGCACGGAACTGGTAGCCCTTGATGCCCTGGCTGCGCGCGGCTTTCAGGTAACTCACCCAGGAATTCGCGTAGGCTTCATGGTAGATGCGGCCGCCGAGGTCCTGCGGCAGGTTGGCCCACGGCTCCTTGCCGACCCGGATCGAATCCACCCAGGTTTCCACGTTCTGCCGGACCACGTTCCAGTCGGCGCGGCCGGGCGGCGCCGCCGGCTTGTCGCTGGGCCGGCTGTTGGCGGCGCCTTCGAGCAATCCCTTGATGTACTTGAGCGCAGCGGGGGTGCTGAAGTTGAAGTGCGCCGCCGCCGCCTGGGCCACGGGGGCCACATTGCTGCCGTACTCGGCCCAGCCGCCGTACGGGGCGGTGGCGCCGCGGGCCTTCATGAAGCCTTTCTTGTCGTCGATGGCGTGGGCGATTTCGTGAAGCGTGGTCCAATCGAAGTAGCTCTGGCTCATGCTCGCGCCGTCGCCGGCTGGCAATCTTCCTCGACCGGCGGATCGAGCACCCCCGTGGCGTTCTTCAGGCCCGCCTGCAGGAACGTGCCGGTGCTGGTCGGCCGCTGGCAGTTGAGCACCACCTTCTTGGTGTCCACGGTGATCAAGCCGAACAGGGCCGTGTCTTGCGATTGATAGTAGGACGTGCCTTCGCCGCCGCCGATGCGTTCGACTTTCTTGAAGGACGGATTGTTGGTGGCGTGCGACTCGGGAACGAGGGCCATCAGCTCGTAGACGCGCTTCATGGCCGCGTATTCCTGCGCCGGCGTGTCGCCGCGGGCCTGCATCTGCAGATGGACGCCGAACCGCTTCTTGAACACGTCCTCCAGCGTTTCCGCCATCTGGTCGCGATCCTTGCCCTCGACCAGCTTGTCGAGGATCCTGGTTTCCGCGGCCGCACAGCTCTTGTCCACGGCGTTCAAGGCGTTGATGGCGCCCAGGTAATCGTTGACGGGAGGGTCGACCTTGGCCAGCGCCGCCGTCCGCTTGTTCTTGGCGTCGGCGATCTCGGCGGCGATCACGTTCTTCTGCGGGTGATTGTCGAGCCGGGCGATCTTCTTGTTGGTGTCGATCCGGATGATCAGCACCTTCTGGTACATCGCGATCATCTTCTCGATGTTGGCCCGCGCGGCGTCCACGCCGGCCAGCGCGGCCATCGCGCCCGCATAATCGTGGCCCGGCGGCTCGGCCAGTTTCACGGCGTTGATCACCTTCTGCCTGCTGACCGCGATCTGCGCGGCGACGTGGACGGCATGGGGGCGCTTTTCCAGCTCGGTGATCTTCCTGTTGGACTCGTCGCGTTTGGCGAGGACCTTCTTGTATTGCTGGTCCTTGAACCGCGCCACCAGCGGCTCCAGCTCGTCGAGGACCTTGGCTGCCTCCTCATACTGGTGCTTGCCGACCAGCGTCTTGAACATGTTCATGAGCGTCTGCAGCTGGGCGGCGTCGGGCCCCTTCTGGGCCGCGGCTTCCTTGAACGGACCGGACAGGACGGCCAGACGCATGGTGACGTGCGCCTTGGCGTCGGCGCTCGTCGTCCCCGATGCTGGATCGGCGGACGCGTCCGCTCCCGCCGGCGCCTCCGCTTCCGCCGGCTCTGCCGCGACGTCCTCGACCAGGTCGAGGGTAATGCGGGTCTCGACGTTGAGGGTAAGGCCGGCCCGATCCTTGATGATGGTCTTGAGCTGCCGGGCGAGGTTGAGGGGCGGCTCCTTGGCGGTCTCGAAGACCAGGTCGCCGTTGCTGCCGCGGCAGCGGCCGGTGAAGATCGTGCCGCCGCCCAGCTCCTTCTTCGCGTCGGCCGCTTCCCTGGCGGTCACGGGCCTCTTGGAGACCACGAGCTTGCCCGCGCTCTGGCCCTTGGCGACGAAGGCGAAGTTCATCGGCGTCATGCGCGCCTGTTTCAGCGCCGCCGCCAGTTGGTCATCAATATCCGCCATGGGTTGTCCTCCGCTCGCTCACCAACGAGCGAGACCTATCAGGACAATCCCGGAGGGGCGGCGCGTCGGCCAAGAAAATGTGGAAGAGCTGCTCGTGAGTAGATGCTCGAAATGGCGAGCGTCGCGGCGTAAGCCCGACGTGGGATTCCGGCAAACACGTCGGACTCACGTCTCGACGCTCGCCGTCGTCGAAAACGCCTCTAATCCTTCTTCCCCAGATCCCGGATGCGCAGCTCATCGAAGGACGTCTGGGCGTCGGCCTTCGTCCACAACCCGATTTGGCCGGCCGCGGCGATCTGGTTGTCCTCGGCATCGAGCACCTTCTTGCCGTCGAAGTAGCACTCGATCTTGTTGCCGACGTGCTTGATCGATAAGCGATGCCAGGCGTTTTCCTTGGGAACGATCTCTTCGGCGGAGGCGAGCTGGACGCGTCGGCCGTCGATCACCTTGTAGAGGCGATAGTTCTCTTCGAGCGGGTTGACACGGGCGATGTAGTAGTTCTTGGCGTCCTGGTAGCGCCACATCACGCCGCCGCCCTGGTCGATCTTGCCCGCGACGGATTTGAAGGCGACGCTCACCTCGACGTCCTGGGCCTTCGACGCTTCCAGCACGCACAGGTTGAACATGGGCCGCGGACTGGCTGCCGTCTGGGCCAGCGCGAAGCCTGTCTTTGACGGCGCCGTGTCATCCTTCACCACCGTCCACACGCTCCCCTTGCCTTCGCCCGTGCGGCCTGCCTTCCAGCCGGGCGGCAGCTTGCCGAGCGATTCCTTGGTGAAGGTGACCGCCTTGTCATTTCCTCCTTTGGCTCCGGCCTTGGTTGCGGCGCCGTCCAACCGTGCCAGCGCCGCCTGCCAGCGTGTCATCGACCGCCCCAGATGATCCGCCGACCGGCCGGCAACGCCGTATCCCTGCAAACCGACCGGGCCGCGATAGCCGATCTTGACCAGCGTGCGGAGAAAGCCGTCGATGTCGTAGTCGCCCTGGTCCAGCGACACGATCCGGTCGCCCTGCTTGTTGTCCAGGCCGTTGATCGTGACGCACCGCAAGTAGGGCAGGGCGTCACGCAGCAGGGTTTCGAGCGGTTCCTTCTGCGGCGCCCATTTCCAGTGGACCAGGTTGAAATGCGTCCCGACGTTCTTGCGCTGCAGCTGCCGGGCGAGGCGGACGCCGTCCTCGACGCGCTCCGCCCAGAAGTTGCGATGCGGATAGATCGAGATGACGGGGCCCGAATCCCCGACAACGTCCGCCAGCTTCGTGAGGTATCCGAGCGCCGCCGCATCCCCCTTGGGATCGGACGGCGTCAACGTCTTGCTGCGAAACGCCAGCTCGATCCGCGTCGTCCGGCCCTTGAGCCGCGCGACCGAGTCCAGCAGCGCCGCCTCGGGTGGACTGTCGATGAACGGCGCCAGATAAATGGCCGACAGCTCGAGCCGGTGCTGGTCGAGCAAGTCGAGCAGCGTTGGCAGCTCGGCGGCGTTGAACGTGTAGCCGATGCCGGCATAGCCGAGCTTCTTGAGCAGTTTCACCTTGCCGGCAAGGTCCGGCACATCGGGGCCGCGCAGCCCGGTGTCCATGGCGTACAGCGCGTAGCGCGGCGGTTCGCCGGCGGACGCCAACTGGGCTCCGAACGACATCCATAACGACATCAGCGCCGCGGCGACGAGAAGAAAGGTGTGTTGCATCAGCGCTCCATGGCCTGCTGCTGCCAGGCCGCCAGGACTTCGGGCAAGGGATACTCGGTGATCGGAATGCCGAGGGTGGGAATCTCCTGCAAGCGCAGCCACGCGCGGGTGACGCGCTCTTCCTGCTCATGCACGAACGCAGGGTCGAGCGTCTCCTTGGCGAACAGGCCGTCGCAGCGCGGCGCCTCGAATGCCGGATCGACAATGTACTGCGCCATGGCCGGATTGCAGCGGATGTGCCGCTCGCGTTCCCTGGGCAGGACCAGCGGCGACACCTCGCCCAGCACGTAGCGCAGATACAGATCGGATTCCGTGATCTGCTCCACGTCCTGGCCGCACACGTCGCACAGATAACCCTGTTCGCAGCGGGCCATGGCGGTTGCTCTCAGGAATCAGGAGTTATGGACCAGGAGTCAGTCAGCCGTTTCTCCGCGTTCCTCTGCGTCCTCAGCGGTGAGTTGACCCCTTTTCGGACAGCCTCATTGTACAATGACTTCCAAACTCGTGGAGAACGCCGACATGTCCGACACGTCAACCAGCAAGTCGACGCCCAATGAGCTGCACGCCGCGCTCAGGGAAGCAAGCCAGGCGACCACGGCCAGCTTCGACGTCAAGGGCGGCGAGGGGTACTCGGAGAAGCTGGTCGACGCCATCGAGATGATCGGCGAGGAGCAGGCGGCGGGACTGGATCGGCCCAGCCAGGTGACGCCCGGCATGCGGTATCTTCATTCCAGCCGCACCATCCATCAACTGGTGACCGACCGCAACCGCGCCGTCGGCATCTACCTGGCCGTGGCGTCGCTGCTCGTGACGGCGTCGAGCGCGCTGTTTCACGCCCGGCCCACCGGCGACCTCATCGTGCCCCTGGAGGTGATCCAGCGCTGGTGCCTGCCCGTCACGTTCGGCATCCTGACCGTGCTGGCCGTGCTGATCGCGTTCCTGTTGATTCGCACCCGGGTGGGGCTGATCTACGAAGTCGCCAAGATGAACGCGTTGCTCGGCTTGCCGGTCGGCCGCGTGCAGCGCACGAATCCGCTGAGCATTTTCTTCATCCTGCAGGGCATCATCAGCCTCGGCGGCGGGACGTCGGCGGCGCTGTTCAGCGTGTGGATGATTCGCCTCGCCGACCCGGACCTCGCCTACGCCGGCTGGCTGGCAGTCGGCATCGGCCTGGTCGTGGCGGCGGCGCTGATCTTCCTGTACATCGCCACGGTGAACGCGACGACCTCCGACGACCGTTTGCAAAGGTTGAACGCCAAGTAGAGTCAACCGCAAGTAGATCAACCGCAGAGAACGCGGAGAGCCGCGGAGCCGCGGAGACGAGGGGCGACGACCGTCTCTGCGTTCCTCTGCGTCCTCGGCGGTTTCTTGACCAGATTCCCATGCAGCCGCTCGTGGTGCTGAACACGGTGGGCTTGACGGCGCGGCGGCTGCCGCTGGCGCCGCGCTTGCACGCCCTGGCGCAGCGGGGCTGGCAGCGGCCATTGCGCGAAGTGTTGCCCGCGGTAACCTGCACCGCCCAGGCGTCCATGTTGACCGGTAAGTGGCCGAGCGAGCACGGCATTGTCGGCAACGGCTGGCTGTATCGCGACACGATGGAGGTGCGGTTCTGGCAGCAATCGAATCGGCTGCTTCAGGCGGAGCCGGCCTACGTCACGGCGCGCCGGGCGGCGGTCGAGCGGGGGCAGCGGTTTCGCTGCGCGAAGCTGTGCTGGTGGTTCAACCAGGGCGCCGCGGTCGACATCAGCGTCACCCCCAAGCCGCACTACGGCGCCGACGGCAGCAAGGCGTTCGACATCCTGACCATGCCGGATGACCTGGCCCGGCGGCTGACCGCGGAACTGGGCGCGTTCCCGTTCGCCAGCTTCTGGGGACCGATGGCAGGACTGCCGTGCAGCGCGTGGATCGGCCGGGCGGCGGGGGCGGTGCTTCGCGATCCGCAAGGGCCGCCGGAGTTGACGCTGGTCTATGTGCCGCACCTCGATTACGAAACGCAGCGGCTGGGCCCGGACGGTTGTGATTGGCCGAAGCTTGCCGGCGAGCTGGATTCGGCCTGTGCGCCGCTCTTGGACGCAGCGGCCCAGGTCGGCGCCCGGGTCTGGGTCGTCAACGAGTGCGCCCACGTGCAGGTCGATCAACCGATTCTCATCAATCGCGCGCTGCGGCACGCAGGCCTCTTGACGGCGCGCCGTGGGCCGTTCGGCGAGCAGCTGGACACCTATGGCCCGGCGCTGGCGGTTTGCGATCATCAGCTGGCGCACGTCTACGTCAACCACGAACAGGCCCTGCCGCGTGCCAGGGAAGTGGTGGAAGCGCTCCCCGGCGTCGAGCGCGTCTATGCCGGCGCCGGGCGGGCGGAGATTGCCCTGGAGCACCCGCGCGCCGGCGACCTGGTGGCGCTCGCCAAGCCGAACGCCTGGTTCGCCTACCCGTTCTGGCTGGACGACGCGGCCGCGCCCGATTACGCCCGGACTGTCGATATCCACCGCAAGCCCGGCTACGACCCGTGCGAGCTGTTCTTCGATCCGAAGCTTCTCTGGCCGAAAGGGCGCTTCATCGCCAAGCTGCTCGCCAAGAAGATAGGGCTACGCACGCTGCTGGACGTGGCGCCGCTGGATGCGCGTCTGGTGAAAGGGAGTCACGGCCTGCGCCAGGCGGACCCGCAAGACCGGCCGGTCATGATCGGCGACGGCCCAGCGCCGGCGGAGGACGTAGATCAGACGATGGTGCAGCGGTTGATGCTGGAAGCCTTGGAATGAAGCACTACATTCGCGATGACGGCAACGCAGAAATCCGAAAAACGATCGTAAACGTCTACCAGATAGAATGTTGCTTCGTTTCAGGCCGAAAACGCGCGCTCTGCAACGAGCGGTCCGGGTATACGTCAATATACCTATTCCGGAGGAATCGCGTCGATTCGCTCGCATCCTCGGTTTTCTGACCTACACTTCAACAGGCCGTTTTCCATTCTTGTACCCCTCAGGTCCCTTTCCATGGGTCGAGTTTTCTTGGGCCGATACGAGCCAATCCGGCTTCTGGGCGAAGGCGGCATGGGCAAGGTGTATCTGGCCCGTCAGACCGACTTGGGTCGTCAGGTCGTGGTCAAGGTGATGCACGACCATATCGCTGCCGATCCCAAGTTCCGCGAGCGTTTTCAGCGGGAAACGCTGCTGATGGCGCGGTTCCAGCATCCGTACGTGGTGACGCTGTACGATGCCTCGCTGAACGATCCGCAGGGACCGTGCATCGTCATGGAGTACATCCGCGGCATCACGCTCGACACCCTCCTGCACCGCAACACGCGGTTGACGCCGGCGCGGGTCGGCCGGCTGCTCAATCAGCTGTGCGAGGCCCTGCAAGCCGCCCACGATGAAGGCATCATCCATCGCGATCTCAAGCCGGCCAACTTGATGGTGGTCGATCCCGATACGCCGTACGAGAAGATCAAGGTGATGGATTTCGGCCTCGCGAAGCTGTTCAACGATTCGAGCAGCCTGGCGATGGTCCACAAGGCGAACGAGACGGGGATGGATTTCGCCGTCGGCACGCCGGGGTACATTTCGCCGGAGCAGGTGCGCGGCGAGGAGATCGGTTTCCCCAGCGACATCTACAGCGTCGGCGTGATCATCTTTGAGCTCCTGACCGGCAAGCTGCCGTTCCAGCGCGACGAGACCATGGACGTGCTCCTGGCCCACGCCACCGACCCGCCGCCGTCGTTTGAATCGATGGGCGCCGCCGACTGGGCGTCGCGATCCGTCGAGGCGGTGGTGCGGAGCTGCCTGGCGAAGAAACCGGCCGATCGGCCTTCCGGCGCCCGGGAGCTGGGCAAGCGCTACGAGGCCGCCCTGTTCGAGCAGTTCGATACGGAACCGACCGAGCAAGATTCGGCGGCCGGCGTGGACACCGAGCCGCTGCCGCCGCGACCGGCGCCGACGCCCGTGCCGTTCGATCCCAACACGGTGGTCCATCAGCTCCAAGCCTGGATGCCGGACGTGCTGGCGACCTGCAAGCTGCGCGGGTTCGTCAACGACATGGGGGGCGAGGTGCTCGAAAGCGTGCCGGGCCGCATCGTGGTCCGATTGGGCAGTGGCGGGAACGGCACGTCGTGGTTTGGCCTGCGTCGCAAGGCCGGCACCGTGGACATGGAACTGCTCTTGGAACGGAACGACCCGCGCCAGCCGAGCCAGCTGCACATCACTGTCCGGATGAGCTCGCCCGACCACCGGGCCGCCGCCAGCCCCATGTGGCGCGACCGCTGCAACTCGATCTTCTGCGAGCTGCGCGGCTATTTGGCGGGGGCGTCGGTCGGGTCGTAACTCAGTGAAAAAGGGTCCTGACACCTTTTTCAGCGAATCCGCACCTGGAACGTGATCGTGCCGCTGTCGCCCGCGGCCAGGACGCCGGGGAACTCCCAGCGCAGCAGGCTCGAACCCGCTTCGTTCGGCTGCGACGTGAACCGCACTTCGCGATCGGTATTCTGGCTGCCCGGAATGTACTCGAAACGCGTCGTCAGGTTGTCGGAGACGACCACGTTCGTGATCGGCTGGCTTCCCTGATTCGTGTATTCCAGCGTGAACGTCACCATCTCGCCCACGTTGCAGCCCTTCTTGTCCGGCCACTTGATGATCCGCAAGGGCCGCTCCGGCGTCGGCGACGTCGGCGGCGGGCAACTGCCGTCCAGCGTATCCGTGGTCCGCTGCGTCGTCGTCATTTCCAGGCCGTTGATCTGCCCCGTCGCCGCGACCGCGGCCGTGAACTGTGTCCCGCTCGGCTTCAGGCGCGTGGCGGCCGACTCCAGGTGCACCGGCTGCGTGTGTTCCAGGAACGGCAGGCGGCTGTTCATCACGCGTCGCCCCACCAGCGCGTGCGCGCTGCCGGGCGCGAGCGCCACGGTCTGCGTGCCCACGCCGATGTCGCTCTTGAGAATGACGAAGCGCGGCACGCACAGGGCCACGCGATTGGAGGGGACGACGCGCGGCCGGCCCTTGGCGTCGGTGTATTCGGCGACGGTGTCGGAGGGATCGAGACCGCGGAGTTGACCGGCACGGTCGTAGCCGGCGCGCAAGCCGCTGTCGCCGCCGTCGTACAACGTCACGAAGCCTTCTGGCGATTCTGGACCCACCCTGGGGTCGTACAGCGGGTAACACGTCCACGGCAGCCACGGCCCGACCCGCGGCCGCGGCAACGCTTTCTCGCCGGGCAGCAGCACCGTCCCTGGAATGGCGACTTCCGCCAGTTCCGCCGGCGTCAGCGCGCGCTGGCCCAGATGCACGACCGCGACCGCGGCGCCACGCGCTTGCACTTCCTGCTGTTCGTTGCTCGCCGGCGGCAGCGGAATCTCGATGGGGCTGTCGGCCGGCGCCGCCCGCGGCGTAGCCAGGTCCGGCCGTTCGAGCACGACGATCTTCTTCACCAACCCGCCCTGTTCCGCTTTCGTGAAATCGTCGGCCCGGAACGTCACGGTTGCCGGGAAGTCGGCGTTGCGAAGCTGGCCGGTCAGCCACATGCTGCCGCGGACGTCGATCGTGGGACAAAAAATCGCCGCCGGAAAGCCCTCGATGTTCGACAGGGCCACGCGATAGCCGTAGCCGGGCCGAAAGCCGACGACGCAGGGCGCTTCGAAGGTCGTGCCGCTCGGGTCGCCGCGATACAGCGTCACTTTCATGCCGGCGGGACCGGCGAGCCGCAGATACAAGAGCGGCGGCTGGTGCGCGGCGGCCATGGGCGCGACGGCCGTGGGCGGCGGCGCGGTGAATTGCGCGTGGGCGAGGCTCGTCCATGCCCCCAGTGCCGCGGCGCCCGTCAGCAGCCAGGCCGGCAACGCCCTTCGTCCCTGCATGGTCAGCTCCGGGAGGATCGTTTAGCCCCG
Source organism: Gemmataceae bacterium (assembly GCA_022616435.1). Taxonomy (GTDB): domain Bacteria; phylum Planctomycetota; class Planctomycetia; order Gemmatales; family Gemmataceae; genus JAKEET01. The sequence goes on along the minus strand of JAKEET010000079.1, from coordinate 41,650 downwards.
TTTCGAAGAAACGGGGCGGACCGGTCGCTTCCGCAACGGATGCAGTCCGCCCCGTTTCTTCGAAACGGGGCTAAACGAAAGCATCAGACTATCGGATCTGGCTGCCGCCGGCCGGCACCACCGGCCGCGGCGTGGTGCCCGGCGACGAGATCGGATCCGTGGAACGCATGGCGCCGGGAATCGCCGGGAAACCGGGAGCCGCCGACGGCCCGTCGAGGTCCGGAATCGTCGGCAGAGCCGGAACCGCCGGCGTCGTGTTCGAGGCGGGCGTCACTGCCGGCGTCTGCCCCTTCGCCTTGGCGCCTGGGAAGATCGGCGCCGGCGGCACGGTAAAGTCGGACTGCACGTCGCTGGTGCGCGCCGGCGCGGGCGCGGGCGCGACGGGCACGGTGATGTCGGCCTTGCTGCTGGCGGCGGGCGGCAACTGCGGCGGCACGGGCGGCGCCGACGGCGGCAACTGCGGCACGTTGATGACGGGCGCCTTGGCGCCGGGCGTCTTGAGGTTCGGCGACTTCTTGAGGTCCGGAGTCGGCGCCGGCGGCACGGGCGGCGGTAGGGGCGGCGGCAGGTTCGTGGGCGTCGCATCGTCGATATTGCCGCTGTTGGCAGGCGGCGGGACCAGGTTCGTTGCCGGCGGCAACGCATTCGGCGGCCCGCTGGCCGTCGGCGGCGCCGGCGGCGGCAGCGCCGTCCCGATCTGCGGAGCATTCGGCGCCAGACCCGGCGGCGGCAAGTTCGGATTGAAGCCCGGCGGCGGCACAAGGTTCGGATTGAAGCCCGGCGCCCCCGGGAACGGAGCGCCTGCGAACGGAGCGCCCGGAAACGGAGCGCGCGGGGACGGATTGCCGGGGGCGCCCATCATCGGACCGCCCGGCGGCAACGCGCCCGTGTTGGGCATGAATCCGGGATACGGGAGCATCACGTTGGGCGGCAAATGCGGTTGCTGGGCAGGCGGGCCGGGCGGCGGACCGCCGGGAGCGACCGCGCCCAGGGGCGGCGTGTTCGGCGCTTCCTGGTCCACGTTGCCCATGCGGATGATCATCAGGATGCTGCCGCGCCGCAACGCTTCCAGCACGGGATCGGCCCCGGGCTCCAAGCGCGTCGAGATGATCTCGTCGATCCCGGTGCTGGCCACGTCCTGGAACTGCGGATCGGGCAAGTAGATCACCTTGGTCACGTAGTTGCCTTCGGCGATCTGCTTGAAATCATCCTGCGTGAACTCGAGCGGCACCGCGCTGTGGGCGAGGAACGCCTCGGTCTTTGGATTGGCCGGGACGACCTCCATGGTCGGATACACTTCGAGGCCCGGGCGGCCTTCGATGCCGCTGAGCTTCAGTCGGTAGATAGCGCCTTGCGGGAAGTTGTACCGCGCAGGCGCTTCGAGCGGGACGTTGGAGAAGGCCGGCTTGCCGTCGGCCCCTTGCGCGAACCAGGAGACCTTCATGCCGGTGGGACGCGTAAAGCGAACCTGCGTGCGCTGGGCGTTGAAGCGGACGTGGCCGCCGTGACCGTGTTGCGGGTTGGCGTACTGCGCCAGCATGAGGCCGCCGGTGGCGGCGCCGGGGGGCAGATGCGCGTGCATGACGCCGTCGCCCGGGTTCGGCAGGAAGCTGGTCGGTGTGATATTGGGGCCGGCCGGAATGCCGGGCGCAAAGGGCACGCCCGGGGGAGTCAGCACGCCGCCGGGCGGCATCGGCGTGGGCGGCATGGCGCCGCCGGGCGTGCCGGACATGCCGGGGGCGTTGCCGCCGCGGTTGATCTGCACCATGTCGAGCGGCACGCTGTTGGCCATCATCTGCCGGGCCGCGTGGAGATTTCCGGGCGGGGCCACGTTGTAGGGCGCCGCCATCGGAATGCGCTGGCCGTGCGGGCCGGCCACGCCCGGCACCGGCGGCGGCCCGGGCTGCTTGCCCCACGAGCCGGCGCAATGCGGCCCCGAGTCCATGTGGTCCGACGACACGCAACCGCCCAGCGTGGCCGACAGCAACAGCGCGCAGGCTTTTCGCCTCATGGAACCATCTCCCTTTCGGCTTTCTCCGGTAGTGGCCTGTCGGTATACTTCGGCCAGCGCGGCGGCGGAACTTTCGTTAAAGACGGAAAAGCTTGCCATGTCGAAGTGGATCTTCCTCACCACCCCTTGCCTCGCTTGCCTGATCTTCCTCGCCGCCGGGGCCTTATCGCGCCCCGTTCGCGGCCCCGCCGCAACTGCCCAGGACTCGTTTCGCGCCCAGCCTTTGCCGCTTGACCAGGCCAACCCCCACGCCGACCTCGACGGCGCCAGCCTCGACGGCGCCGGCCTCATCGACCGCCTGCTGGCCTCGCTCCGCGACGTCCGCTGGCTCAACGTCGCCATCTGGCAACGCTGGCACGACCGGAGCGACGCCTACGAATCCGAAGCGCGCCTGGCGCTTGGGCCGGACCAGTGCGCCCGCCTGACGACGACCGTGTATTCCGCCGCCGGCACCTGCCGGTTCCTGGTCGTCAGCGACGGCCGCGCCCTCGCCGAGGTGTTCGAGCGGCCCGGCGCGCCGCCGCACGTCGTGGGGACGTACCTGCCGGCATCGGCGCCGCCGGCGCTGCGCGAGCAGATCTTGCGCAAGCGCGGCTGCGCCGGCCCGCAAGCCCTGGTGGCCGCGCTCCGCGACCTCCACCCCGCCTGGCGCGTCCAGACCGGTGTCTGGCGCGAACGGCCGGTGTTTCGCCTCGAAGCCGCCCTCGACGCGGCGCAGGTCGCTGCACACGCGCAAGCGCCGGTCCCATCGGCCGCACGGCCCAACCTCGCCGCCCATTCGTGCCGCCTGTACCTCGACGCGGTCTCGTTGTGGCCGGCGCGTCTGGAATGGTACCGCGGCGTCGAGCCGCGCCCCGCGGAGCTGCTCCTGGAGATGGAATTCCGCGACCCCGAGCTCAACCGCGCCCTGACTCGCGAGGAATGTGCCCGCCTCTTCAGTTACCAGCCGTAGCTTGGGACTCTCGATACTCGGCATGCGGATTCGTCGGAATCACTCCGGCGGACCGACCGGCTCTGGTGCGCGTGGACTACGCAAGGCCGTCCGCACGACGGCCCGGCGGAACCGTGTGAGCCAATCGGTTTCCGGGTTGATCTCCGGCGGACGGCGGTCGGCGACATTGGGCCGGAACACGAGCAATACGAGGAGCGGCAGATACCACAGGACGTAGACGCCGCCCTGGTCGGCGTACCAGAATTGAATGCCAATGATCGCCGCGGTGGACAGGGCCAGGAGCTGGGAGAGGTTCTTGGGCCAGGGCCACACGGCCGTTGCCAGCACGAAGACCACGAAGGCGACGAAGACGGGGATGCGATAGGCGGCGTGGATGCCGGTCCAGAAGCTCTCGGTGTGCGGGACCTTCCACGGTTGCCACGCCGGATCGAGTCGCACCGCCTGCAAGCTGGCCTCGAGACTGCCGTCGATCCACAACATCAAGCCGATAGCTGCCATCGTGGCGCTCACGGCCGCCACAAAGGCAAGCACGAATCGGCCGACGCCGCGCCCCCAGTAGAACCCGATCCAGATCGGCAGGAGCAAGGCAGGAAAGTAAGCGGTCCCGGTGGCCAGGCCGAGCAAGAAGCCGGCCAGCACCGGCCAGGGATACACCACCAGGGCCCACACGACCATGGCCATCGGCAAGATATGGTGCACCTGGCCGACGAACATGCCGGTGTAGGGGAGCATCAGGTAGAACGTGGCGGCCGCCATGCCGGCCGTGGCGTCTTGAAAATGCCGGCGGCCGATTAGCACCAGGCCCACCACGACGGCGAGGTGGCACGTCACCGCCGAGCCGCGGTTCAACCACCAGCGCGGCTCGATCCATTCGCGCGCCAGGGCCAGCGTCGCTGTTTCCGGACCGACCGGCTTGGCCGGCACCTTGACCTCTTCCACCTTGAGCGGCGCGAACGTCTCGCGCTCGGTGGGCCGAAACGCCACGGCAATCAGGCACGACAGCATCGCCACCGCCAGGAACGCCAGCCCGCCGAACGACAGGTTGGGCGCGAGGGCCGGGCGCTGCACCAGGGCCAGGTCGTACAAGCAGCGGCAGAACAGATAGGCCGAGCCGATCATGAGCCACAAGTAACCCAGCCACACCCAGTACATGGGCATGAGGGCGGGATCGCGCGTGGTGGCCAGCTCCGCCGCGGACGCCACCGCCCCCGGCCCGGCCGGCAACGTCCCGCCCGCCCCCTGCCCGACCGTCCGGGCGATCTGCAGCACCGCATGGTGCGGCGTGGCCACCACCGGGCTGGGCCGCGTCGCCTGGATCACCATCAACCCCGGCACCAGCAGGAAGATGGTGATCACGTCCCAGTTGCGCATGCTGACGAGCCGGCCGAACTTGAAGAACAGCGAGATGGCGAGGAGGAACGAGAAGTAGAACCACGTCGTGGCGTTGGGGAGGTTGAAATCCAGGAAGATGGACACCGTCGGCCGCATGCGACGATCACCGTGCCTTCAGATCTGAGAGTCTCGGGTGAGACGTGGATGGTGGAAAGACGCATTATAACGTGACGGGCGCGGCGGCGTCAGCTGTTATTCGCGATTGGTCTGCGGTTGGGCTGCCGGCGAAATAGATAACGCACCAGCAACAATCCCGCGAGCAATCCGGCCGGCACGCCCAGGATCCAATTCCAGCGGGGCGGCGAGGGGACGTCCCAGAACTGATAGCGAAATCCGTCGCCGTGTTCCTGCACGGTCGCCAAGGTATCGTCGTCGAGCAGCTTGCGTGCAGACCATTTCTGAATTCAGTCGCTTTTTGCTCTGCCTGCGCGTGCCGGCTAAAGCTAGAATGATCGCGCTGCCGTATGGATGTGGAGGGAAAAACCATGTCGGTCGATGCAGCCAAAACGTTCGTCGCCAAGGCGAGGGAAACCGCGGCGAAAATCGACAAGAAGCTCGGCAGATTCTACATCGATTTTATCAAGAGCAAGAGCAAGAAAGCGCCCACGTCTAAGGATATAGCCGAATTGCGCGATGTCTTGGCAGAAATGGGTGAGCTGATTAGAGCCTACGAGCCTGTGAAAGATGCTGTTGTCAAGATGAAAGAAGCTCATGCGGATTGGGGGGAACATATGAAATTCCTGGCCAAGATCAAGTGATCGCGATCGAGACCAAGCGGCGTGCAATCATTCCGGCTGGCCAATCTACTGCGGGTTGCGATTCTACTCAGTAGCTGCTTTCCATGACCTATGGTGTTTTCCATGCAACGTCTGGTCACGGTCGTCGTCGCGTGTTGCGTTCTTGGTGTCGTCTTGAACGCCTCCGCACAGGTCCGGAAAAAGAAAAAAAACCCGGCGCCAGTCGCCGCCCAGTCTGGCGACCCTAAGCATCTCCCGCAGAACGCCGTCAAGAACCTCGACGTCCATCCCGAGCTCCAGGCCACCCTCTTCGCCTCCGAAAAGGACGGCATCACCAATCCCACCAACCTCGACATCGACCATCGCGGCCGCGTCTGGATCTGCGACGTCATCAACTACCGCGGCAACAACGGCAAACGCCCCGAAGGCGATCGCATCCTGATCCTCGAAGACGCCGACGGCGACGGCAAATGCGACAAGGTCAAGACGTTCTACCAGGGCCGCGATGTCGATAGCGCCATGGGCATCTGCGTGCTCGGCAATCGTGTCATCGTCTCGGCCACGCCCAACGTCTTCGTCTTTCACTTCGACGAGAACGACAAGATCACCAAGCGCGAGGTGCTCTTCTCCAGGTCGGGCCAGCCGCAACACGATCACTCGCTGCACAGCTTCGTGTTCGGCCCCGACGGCCGGCTCTACTGGAACTTCGGCAACACCGGCCGCTCCATGAACGATCAGAACGGCAAGCCGATCGTCGACCTGGCCGGCAACAAGGTCAACGACAGCGGCAATCCCTATCGCCAGGGGATGATCTTCCGCATGGACACGCCGTGGCTGAAAAAGGGGTGGCTGAAAAAGGGGTCGGGAGTCTTTTCCGGGCCGGATGCGACCAAAGGCCCCGGCGCCGGCGTCAACTTCGAGACCCTCGCCTGGAACTTCCGCAACAACTACGAGGTCTGCGTCGATTCCTTCGGCTCGATGTGGCAATCCGACAACGACGACGACGGCAACCGCGGCGTCCGCATCAACTTCGTCATGGAGTTCGGCAACTACGGCTACGTCGATGAGATGACCGGCGCCGGCTGGCAGACGAAGCGGACCAACATGGAGAAGGAAATCCCCCAGCGCCACTGGCACCTGAACGACCCCGGCGTGGTGCCGACGCTGCTCCTGACGGGGGCCGGCTCGCCGTGCGGCATCACGATCTATGAAGGCACGCTCCTGCCCAAGGTTTTCCATGGCCAGATGATCCACGCCGACGCGGGGCCGAGCATCGTCCGCGCTTACCCGGTGACCAAGGACGGGGCCGGCTACAAGGCGACGACCGTCAACATGCTCGACGGCAACAAGAAGAACAACTGGTTCCGCCCGGCCGACGTGTGCGTCGCTCCGGACGGCTCACTGTTCGTGACCGACTGGTACGACCCCGGCGTCGGCGGCCACGCCCAGCGCGACCTCGACCGCGGCCGCATCTTCCGCGTCGCCCCGCCGGGCAACAAGCCGAGCGTGCCGAAGTTCGATTTCACAACCGCGGACGGGGCGGTCGAGGCGTTGAAGAGCCCGAACCTGGCGGCGCGCTATCTGGCGTGGACGGCACTGCACGAGATGGGAGCGAAAGCGGAACAGGCGTTGTTCAAGGCGTGGAAGTCAGACGATGAGCGGTTGCGGGCGCGATCCATCTGGCTGTTGGGTCATATCCCTAATCGAGCTGACTATTACGTGCATACGGCCCTGAAGGATCTGAATGACGATATCCGCATCGTTGGCGTGCGGCTCGCGCGACAGTTGAAGACGGACCTCAACGACCTGTTCGCGCTGCTGTACCGGGAGCCGACAGCGTCGGTTCGTCGAGAAGCGGCCCTGGGCCTGCGCCATTATAAGGATGCTGCGAAATCCGCCACGTATTGGCTCAATCTGGCCAGCAAGCACCAAGGCGAAGATCGCTGGTATCTCGAAGCACTCGGCATCGCTGTCGGTGAGCGTTGGGATGCGTTCGTCGCGGCGTATTTGCAACTCCTTGGCGCGGACGGCCCGGCGCCCAAAGTGCAGGCGAACGCCATGCGCGACATCGTTTGGCGATCGCGGGCCGCGACCACCGCAGAATTGCTCGGTCGTCTCATCCAGAACCATAAGACGCCAAGCCAGGACCTTCCTCGCTTCTTCCGCGCCTTCGACTTCCAAAAAGACTCCGACCTCAAGAATGCCGCCCTCGTCAAGCTCGCGTTCGGCGACGTCGGCGATCCGGAGCGGCAGCGGTTCATCACCGCCGAAGCCCTCGCCCGCATCAAGAGCCTCGACCTGAAAGCCAACCCGCAATACGCCGATGCCGTGAACAAGCTGCTCGACCGCAGCAAAAACACCGCGACCTTCGTCGAGATCGTCGCCAAGTTCAACGTCAGCGAGCGCTATCCGGAGCTGCTCGCCATCGCCCAGAGACAGCCGGGCGAACAGTTCGGCGTCGATGCGATGCGGCTGCTGCTGGAGCGCGACGCCAAGCTTGTCAAGCCGGGGCTGGCGAACAAGGACGTGCAAATCGCCGCCGCCACGGTGCAGGCTATCGGCAACGCGGCCAACCCGAGCGCCAATCCGCTGCTCTTGCCCATCGTCGAAGACAGGAAAGCCGACCTGGAGCTGCGCCGGCAAGCGACCCGCGCCCTGGCGCGCACCAAGCCCGGCGCCCTCTTGCTCATCAAGCTGGCCAGGGAAAAGAAGCTCGACGAGCAATTGAAAATCGCCGCCGCCTCCGGCATCGGCACGTTGCCGGGCGACGACGTCCGCCGGCAAGCCTTCGGCCTGTTCCCGTTCCCGACGACCAAGGCCGAGCTGCCGATCGCCCCGATCCGCGACCTGGTGAAGCAAAAGGGCAACGTCGCCAAGGGGGCAACGATCTTCGCCAAGGCCGGCACGTGCGTGAACTGCCACGTCGTCAACGGCGCGGGCAAGCAGGTCGGCCCGGACCTCAGCGAGATCGGCAAGAAGCTGTCGAAGGAAGCGCTTTACGAATCGATCTTGTATCCGTCGGCCGGCATCAGCCACAACTTCGAAACCTGGATCGCCGAGACCACGAAAGGCGAGATCATCCAGGGCGTGATGATCAGCCAGACGCCGGCCGACGTTGTCTTGAAGGACAAGGACGCCCTGCTGCGCACCTTCAAGCGGAACGAGCTCGAAGACCTCGTGAAGTCGCCGATTTCGCTGATGCCCGCCGACCTGCACAAGAACCTGACGACGCAGGACCTGGCGGACGTGGTGGAGTACATGCTGACGTTGCGGGAGGCGCGGAAGAAGTGAAACCGCTGGAATTCGAATGGGACCCGAAGAAGCGGCGGCCTTTCTTGTGGAGGTCGCGGGCCGCAAGATCGCCGATTCTTTCTGGGGCAAGGCCTGGTGTGAGAATCTCGAAGCCTACAGCGATTTTGCCAATCGGCTGCCGCGCGGCCGCTCTTATGTGCGCAACGGCTCGGTCATCGACCTGCAGATCGAGCGCGGCAAGATTCACTCGCTGGTGAGCGGCTCCGACGTCTACAACGTCAAGATCGCCATCAAGACATTGCCCGCCGCGACCTGGGCGCGCATCAAGAAGAGCTGTGCCCGTTCCATTGATTCGCTCATCGACTTGCTCCAGGGCCGCTTCGACCAGGGCATCATGGAGCGGCTGAGCCAGCGCGACGACGGCCTGTTCCCGCAGCCGCGCGAGATCGACATGGACTGCTCCTGCCCCGATTGGGCCGGTATGTGCAAGCACGTTGCCGCGGTGCTCTACGGCGTCGGCGCTCGGCTGGACAGGTCCCCCGAAATGCTGTTCACGCTGCGCGATGTGGATCATCTGGATCTGATCGGCGAGGCGGTGGACGCGAAGAATCTCGACCAGGCCCTGCAAGGCAAAGTGGACGCCGACCTGCGCGGTGCTGACCTGGGCGAAGTGTTTGGCATCGAACTGGAAACAAGCGATGACATAGCGCCCACGGTATCAGGGAACGAGGCGCCGAGGTCGCGGCCGACACCAGAGCGCCGCGCCGGCAAGAAGCCTGTGACGAAGCAAAGCAAGCCGCGGAAGACGCCGACGGAGATTGTGGCCGCGGCGCAGCGGTTGGCCAAACAGGTGGAAGGCGGCAAGGCCAAGCGCAAAGCGGTGGCGCGAGCTTGAGGGGGCCCCTCAAAGCTCCGCATTCCCCGAAGGGACGAACCCTCCAAGAGCCCATCGATTGCCGCGCGGCCCATCGTTCCGCTACGTCGCTACGTGAACGATTGCTGCGCTAGCCAACTTGGTCAATTCAACCAGGATCAGCTTGAGATCTTGTTTCCGCGCTTGATACGCGGGCCAACTCAATTCCGGGATGACGGCGTGCCCCGCCGGACCGCCCGGCGACGGGTCTGGAATGACCGTCAAGCCCAAGCCACGAAGATCAGCGACAGCAAGTTGAACAACGTAGTAATCGCTCGCTCGTTTCGGATCGATCACGGCGAGGATGCTGGTCGGCGGCCCAAACCAGGAACGAACAACAGAAAGACCCGTTGTGTCGTTTGCATTCGGCCGAAAGGCCCCGACTCGAATCGGAATCGGCAAACTCGAATCGAAGAAACTCCGATGGATGCGGCGATACACAGATTCCTTGTCATCTACAGGATCGTGTTCGTCCATGACAATTCTCGGAGACCGCAGTGGCGTTACCCCGTGGGAAGAGTCCAGTGTTGCGGCGATTTGCCCGGCTCGAGCACCATGACCTCCGCGAAGTAAGGCCGGACAATCTCGATCTCCGCATAGAATCCGCGGGCATCCTGCCATTCAAAGCTAACCGAGCCATCCACGCCGGCGACGACGACCTGCGGCGGTTCGACTCCGCGCTGGCGCAACAAGTCGGCCAGGCCGACTGCCGATTCGAGCAACTCTGGCGACGGCGCCTTCGCGCCGAAGCCATCCCAGTCGTCGGCGAGTTCCTGCATTTGCAGGATGGTTTGAATGCGCTCGCACCAAGGGTTGGCGTCGTCATCAGCGTTTGCGGCTCGACGCGCATCGCCGGCTGTGCGAGTCCGCTCGTTCCGGTCATGGACCCAGGCATCTTTCGGGATCGGGCAATCCAGGACTGTCATGGTTGGTCTCCCAAAACCATTGCCATCATAACTCATCAAGGCCTGATGCGAAAATCCCAATGGCCTTTCGCCGATCGACTCGAGTTGGACTTGCCGCATCAACCATTCTTGGCGACGGTCGATTGTCTCCGCTGCCGCCAGCGCCGCCAACTGAAGACCAAGCCGCACACGCCGACCGGGACGCCCAGGACCCAGCCCCAGCGCGGGCGGGCAGGAACGTCGTCGGCGCGCTGATCGTAGACCCGGTGCAGAGCGTCTGTTTGGCTCAACAACAATGTTTGCCCATCGTCACTCAGCATCGCATACGCGACGTCGCGTGAGCTGAAGGGGACTTGCAGCAATTCTGTGCCATTGCTTGTGGTTGTGGCCTGCCAAAGGCAATCGACAGCCATGCGCCAGCGGCCTCATTCGTCGCGACCCGAACCGCCGTGTTGCGCGATATACTGTAACCAAGCGTCCATTGCCGTCAGGCCCAGGGGCCCTAGCCGTGAAAACCGTCGAAGCAAAAATCTCCGAACGATTGGATCGCCAGATCGACGCGCTGGTCGAACAAGGGTGGTTCGACAGCCGAGACAAGGTGGTCCAGGAAGCGATCCGCCGATTCATGGAAGCCCATCGGCCCGAGTTGATGGAGCGCTTCATTCGCGAGGATGTCGAATGGGGGTTGCGTGGCCGAAGCTGATCCGGCGGGGCTCGTCGTCTGCGACGCCGGCCCGCTCATTCATCTCGATCAACTTGGCTGTCTGAACCTGCTGCGCGACTTCGCGCTCGTCCAGGTGCCAGAGGCCGTTCGGCGCGAAGTGGAGCGTCACCGCCCAGCAGCATTACGCCGCCGCAGCATCAAACGCGAACACGTGACCGAGCTTCCGAAAGCAAACGCCGAGCTCATTCAGTTGGCTCAAGCCTTTCTGTTCGATGCCGGCGAACTTGAAGCGCTTCGGCTCATGCAAGTGAATCCTGACGCGATCTTGCTGACTGACGACGCTGCGGCTCGACTTGTCGCCGAGCGACTGGAGTACGAAGTTCACGGAACGATCGGCGTCATCGTGCGCGCCCTGCGGCGACAGCAGCGGACGAAGAGGCAGGTCCTGAACCTGCTGCGCGCCGTTCCGCACCGTTCGATTAGAGGGGTATTTGACTCCTCGTGTCATCGTAAGATATTGGAAAGTAAAGGCTTACATCAAGGAGTCAAATACCCCTTTCATCCGGCCGAAAAGGGGTATTTGACTCAGAACTCCGCATTCCCCGGCGTCCGCGGGAACGGGATCACGTCGCGGATGTTGGCCATGCCGGTCAGGAACAGGAGGGTGCGTTCCAGGCCCAGGCCGAAGCCGGAGTGCGGCACCGTTCCGTAGCGGCGCAGGTCGAGGTACCACTGATAGTGCGCGAGGTTGAGGCCCTTTTCTTTCATGTTGCCCTCGAGCACGTCGAAACGCTCTTCGCGCTGGCTGCCGCCGATGATCTCGCCGACGCCGGGGACGAGCACGTCCATGGCCCGCACGGTTTTGCCGTCGTCATTGACGCGCATGTAGAACGGCTTGATGGCCCGCGGGTAGTCGAACAGGATCGTCGGCTTCTTGAAGTGGGTTTCGGTCAGGAAGCGCTCGTGCTCGGTCTGCAGGTCCATGCCCCACTTCACCGGGAACTCGAACGCCTGGCCGGACTTCTGCAGGATGTCGATCGCCTCGGTGTACGGCACGCGCAGGAAGTCGCTCTTCAGGATGCCGTCGAGGCGGGCGAGGATCTCCTTGTCGATGCGTTCCTGAAAGAACTTCATGTCGTCGGGGCAGCGGTCGAGGGCGTCCTTGATGATGCGCTTGATGAACGCCTCGGCCAGGCTCATGTTGTCGTCCAGATCGTAGAAGGCCATTTCCGGCTCGATCATCCAGAACTCGGCGAGATGCCGCGGCGTGTTGGAGTTTTCGGCGCGGAAGGTGGGGCCGAAGGTGTAGACCTTGCCCAGGGCGCACGCGAAGATCTCGGCCTGGAGTTGCCCGCTGACGGTAAGGAAGGCGGGCTTGGCGAAGAAGTCTTGATGGAAGTCGATGCCCCTCACCCCCGACCCCTCTCCCCCGGGGGGCGAGGGGAGAAGAGGCGCCTTGGCGAGATCGAGAGTCGTGACCTTGAACAGCTCGCCGGCGCCTTCGCAATCGCTGGCCGTGATGATCGGCGTGTGAACGTACAGGAAGCCCTGTTCCTGGAAGAAATCGTGGATTGACTTGCAGACGCAGTTGCGCACCCGGGCGATCGCGCCGAACGTATTGGTCCGCGGCCGTAGATGCGAGATGGTGCGCAGGAATTCGAACGTCGCCCCTTTCTTCTGGATGGGGTACGCGTCGGCGTCGGCCCAGCCGTGGACGGTGATCTTGGTCGCCGGCACTTCGGTGGCCTGTCCCTTGGCGGGGGACGCCTTGACCAGTCCTTCGACGCTGACGCTGCAGCCGGTGTGCAGCTTTTTCACCTCGGATTCGTAGTTGGGCAGGGCGGCCTCGGCGATGACCTGGACGTTGCCCTGGCACGAGCCGTCGTTGAGCTCGAGGAAGCTGAAGCCGCCCTTCGAATCGCGGCGGGTGCGAACCCAGCCTTGCAACAAGACGATCTTGCCGATCGCGGATTCGAGGCGGGCCTGGGCGACGGTGAGCTTGTCCATGGTGAGTCCTCCCCCTCACCCCGTCCCCTCTCCCCCGAGTACAGGGGCGAGGGGTGAGGCTTCCGTCACTTTACAAAGTTGTCGCGAGGAACGCCAAGGCGCGGTAGGATGGCGGCGCTTTCACCTCCACGGCGGAGACGTGCCATGATAACCCTGGCGATGCTGCTGTGCCTATTGGTCGTGAGCTTGCTGGCGACGGTGTTCATCTTGTGGGCCAGCGCTCGCATTGTCCGGGCAGGTAAGCCCAGCTTCAAGAGGGCGCTGGTTTGCGGCGTCGTGCTGTCGGTGGTAGGCATCGCAGGGCAACTGGCTGCAGCGGCCATTCCGGCAGTCACGCTGGCGAATCAGCTTTTTCTGGGCGTCATCCAACTCGCTATCGCCCTCCTGTCGGCGATTTCACGACCAACTCGAGCGACAGCCGCGACTGGGGCCCAGTGCCGCGCGGGAATCTGGTCGGCGTGGCGACGGTGATCTATTGGCCGCCGTCGGCCATGCGCATTCTGCGGTAACGCCGGGTTCACTCCCTATAATCCACTCTTGTGAACCCGTGCGCCCGCACGATTGTCGTTTCCTTCAGACCGGCTCGAGAACTTTCCATGGCCTCCTGGCAACGCACCCATACCTGCGGCGATCTGCGCGAAACGCACGTCGGCCAAGTCGCCACGCTCAACGGCTGGGTCAATACCTATCGCTCCTACAACGATCAGATCTTCATCGACCTGCGCGACCGCTACGGCATCACGCAAGTCGTCATCGAGGGCGATCATCCCGAATTGTTCCCGGCCGGACAAGAGATTCGCAACGAATGGGTCCTGTCGGTGCACGGCAGGGTCCGCGAGCGCGTCGAGGGGAAGCACAATCCGAAGCTGGCTACCGGCGACGTTGAAGTCGTCGCCGACGCGTTGACCATCCTCAACCGCTGCCCGACGCCGCCGTTCGAGGTGATGTCGATTCCGCAAGAGCCGGGCACGTTCAACGATCCCGAATCGGCGAATGAAGACCTGCGTCTTCAGTATCGGTTTCTCGACCTGCGCCGGCCGACGTTGCAGCGGAAGCTGGCGATGCGGCATCGGCTCAACAAGGTCATCCGCGACAATCTCGACGCGCAGGGCTTCCTGGAGCTGGAGACGCCGCTCCTGGGCCGCAGCACGCCGGAAGGGGCGCGCGATTACCTGGTGCCGAGCCGGGTTTTTCCAGGGCAATGGTTCGCGCTGCCGCAGTCGCCGCAAATCTACAAGCAACTGCTCATGGTGGCGGGTTACGACAAGTACTTCCAGATCGCCCACTGCCTGCGCGACGAGGACCTGCGCGCCGACCGCCAGCCGGAGTTCATGCAGCTCGACTTGGAGATGTCGTTCGTGGAGATGGACGACGTCTTTTGCGTCATCGAGAAGCTGATGGCCGACGTTTTCCAGCGTTGCCTCGGTCTCACGATCGCGACACCGTTCCCGCGGTTGCAGTACGCCGACGTAATGCTCAGGTACGGCAGCGACAAGCCGGACCTGCGCTTCGGCATGGAGATCGTCGATGTCACGTCGATCGCCCGGCGCTCGACGTTCAAGGTGTTTCTCGATGCGATCGCGAATGGCGCGGTGGTGCGCGGCCTTAACGCCAAGGGCGCCGCCGACAAGTTCTCCAACACCGACCTGAAGCCGGGCGGCAAGCTGTCGGAATACGTCGCCCAGTACGGCGCCAAGGGCCTCGCCTGGTTCAAGGTGGACAAGGGCAAGCTCACGTCGAGCCTGGAGAAGTTCTTCGACGCCGCGTTGCTCGACGAACTGGGCCGGGCCATGGGAGCTGAGAACGGCGACGTGCTGCTGTTCGTGGCCGACAAGCCGGACGTGGCAGCCCAGGCGCTGGGCAATCTGCGCGTGCACCTGGCGAACCAGCTCAAGCTGTTCGATCCGGAAGCGCGCGACTTCCAGATCGCCTGGGTCATCGACTTCCCGTCGTTCATCTGGGACGATGAAGAGAAGCGCTGGGCGGCGAACCACCATCCGTTCACCGCGCCGATGGACGAAGACCTGCCGAAACTCGAAAGCGATTCGGGCAGCGTTCGCGCCAAGGCCTATGACCTGGTCCTCAACGGCTACGAAGTCGGCGGCGGCTCGATCCGTATTCACAACCCCGAAGTGCAGGCCCGGCTGTTCAAGGTGCTCGGCATGACCGACGAGCAAGCACGGGCCCGCTTCGGCTTTCTGCTCGACGCGCTCAAATACGGCGCCCCGCCGCACGGCGGCATCGCGCTGGGGCTCGACCGCTTGACGATGCTCTTGACCGGTACGGCCAACATCCGCGACACCATCGCCTTCCCGAAGAACCAGAAGGCCCGCGACTTGATGACCGGGGCGCCGGCGGCGGTGGATAGGAAGCAGCTAAAGGAGTTGGGGTTATAATGGGAGGCACGGGCATTGAAAGGCCTTGGTAGAGGTGAATCATGATCCGCATGAAGGACATCCTCGAAATGGCTTCGAGACAGCCCTTTCAACCGTTCCGGATTCACTGTTCCGATGGATCAGGACATGAGGTTCGCCATCCGGAACTGATTAAAGTGAGTCCGACGATCGTTATTCTGTTCACGCCATTGGAGAAACACAACTACACGGCGTTTGACGAATCACAAACGATTTCGATTCTACACATCACCCGACTTGAGCCCCTTTCCGCCACAAGCAAGGCCAGGAAAGGCTAAGCACGGAGACGATGCGTTGTCGCAGCACAAAACCTGGGGCGGCCGCTTTTCCGGTGAAACCGACAACCGCGTCGAGGCCTTCACCGAGTCGATCAGCTTCGACCGCCGGCTCTACCGCCACGACATCCTCGCCAGCCAGGCTCACGCCCGCATGCTGGCCGAAGTCGGACTCCTCGTTCAAGAGGAAACGGATCAAATCGTCGCCGCCCTCGGCGACATCGCCGGCCGCATCGAACGCGGCGAGTTCGAATACTCCATCCAGCTCGAAGACATCCACACCCACGTCGAACGGGCGCTGATCGACCAGCTCGGCGACGTCGGCCGCAAGCTGCACACCGGCCGCAGCCGCAACGATCAAATCGTCACGGACGTCAAGCTCTGGACGCGCGACGCGCTCGATGACATCACAGGAAAGCTGCTCGACCTGCAAAATGCCCTGGTCGACATGGCCGACCGCAGCCGCGACGTGATCCTGCCCGGCTACACGCACCTGCAACGCGCCCAGCCGGTGCTGGCGGCCCACTATCTCCTGGCGTACGTCGAGAAAACCCAGCGCGACCGCGATCGGCTCAGCGACACCCGCCGGCGCATCAACGTGCTGCCGCTGGGCGCCGCGGCGCTGGCGGGGACCTCGCTCCCCATCAATCGCGACAGCGTCGCCCGGCAGCTCGGCTTCGACAGCGTCGCCGCCAACAGCCTCGATGTCTCCAGCGACCGCGATTTCCTGATCGAGTTCGTTTTCGATCTGTCTCTCATCGCCCTGCACCTGGCCGGCTGGGCCGAGGAATGGATTCTCTGGTCCACGACGGAATTCAACTTCCTCGAGCTGCCCGACGCGTTCTGCACCGGCTCGAGCATCATGCCGCACAAGAAGAACCCGGACGTGCTCGAGCTGATCCGCGGCAAATCGGCCCGCGTCGTCGGCGACTTGCAGCGGCTGCTGGTGCTCATCAAGGGATTGCCCTTGGCCTACAACCGCGATCTTCAGGAAGACAAGGAAGCGCTGTTCGACGCGGTCGATACAGTGTCGCTGTCGCTGGAACTCGCGGCCGGACTGATCCGCACCACGAAGTTCCGGCGCGACGTCATCGCCGCCCGGCTCGAAGACGGCTATCTCGACGCCACCACGTTCATGGAGTTCCTCGTCAAGGAAGGCGTGCCGCTGCGCTCGGCCCACGAAGCGGTGGGCAAGCTGGTGAAAGAGTGCGAAGAGCGCCAGTGCCGGCTGGCGGACTTGCCGAAGGAATCGTTCGAGGCGATTCGCGCCGGTCTTGCGGCCAAGGTGCATCAGGTGCTGGGCGTGAAGAACGCGCTGGCCGCGTTCCAGAGTTACGGCTCGACGGCGCCGGCGGAAGTGGAACGGCAAATGGCGTTCTGGCGCGAGCGCTTGGAGCGGCGCTAGCGATGGAGCGGACCATGCCGACTGCATTGCGCGTTGGTCGATATCGATTCTTCTTTTTCAGCAATGAGGGCCGCGAGCCTTCGCACGTCCACGTTATCGCGGCGGAGAACGAGGCAAAGTTCTGGCTGGCTCCGATTGCGTTGGCCGCCAACTATGGATTTAATACACGGGAGTTGAATGGCATCAAAGCCATTGTCGAGGAACACCACCGCGAGCTCTTGGAGGCCTGGAATGAGCATTTCCGGCGGGAAGACCCCTAATCCTCGGCGCGCCTTCGTGCCGCCCACCGCCCTTGCAAAATCTGTTCGATTCGACGAACAGATGATGCACGTTCATTTCACGGATGGCCGCGTCCTGAGCGTCCCGATCATCTGGTTTCCCACCTTGCACAAGGCAAAGCCAGCACAGCGCCGCAAAGTGAAGATTGGTGGCGGCGGCATCGCACTCCACTGGCCGGAATTGGATGAAGATCTGTCGATTGCAGGTTTGATGGCCGGCGTGGATCGGCAGTCGGCCTGAACTGTCAATCTTTGCGGCTTGCCGTTTCGCGCTCGCTGACAACAATCCGGTGCTCGGATCGAGGGCGCGAAACGGCAAGCTGCCTCATCCATCGCGCGCATTCACTTCATCCTCGACTGCGGCGCTTCGGGCTTCTTGCCGTCGCCTTGCGTCGGCGGCGATCCGAAGACCGGCGGCGCTGTCCTCGCGCCCGGCCCGTCCAAATTCGGAATCACCATGCCGTCCGACGGGTCGATCAGCAAGCGCAAGGTGTTCTGATCCAGATCGCGCGGCAACCTGCGGACCGATCCGTCAGCCCATCCCGCCAAGGTGATCCTCGGATTGCCGCCGCCCAGCAATTTCGGATTGCCGCCGCCCAGCAACTTTGGATTGCCGCCGAGCACGATCGGCTCATTGTCCTTGACGGTGATGTCGTCCGGCCTGGTCCATTCGACGGCCTTCGCGGCTTCGGCGACGATGAGCGTGTTGGAGGTGCCGTCCCTGATGCTCGCAAACGTCATCCCCTTCTTCGGGTCGGCGTTGATCGTTTTCTTGCCGACGAAGGTCTGGATGAACGTGAATCCGGGCTTGGCATTGACGGAGGCGTAGATCGACGGCATGCGGGGAATCAGTTTCTTGTTGTGCTCGCTGTCCCACGGCTCATCGAGCTTGAACTGCCGGTAAAGCTGATCCTGCCCCATGAAGGGCAGGATGGCGACGCGCCAGCTCAGACCTTTGCCGACGGTCTGCGGCGGGAAGGTCTTGTAGGTCGCATGATAGTTGTGCCACGCCAGGCCAATCTGCTTGAGGTTGTTCATCTCGGCGCCGGCGACCGCCGCGCCCTTGGCGGCCTTCAGGGCCGTCAGCGCCGCGTCCGTGACGACCTTCATGTCCGTCTCGAACACAATGACCAGCTCGTTGTCCTGGGCGTTGACCTTCACGTCCCCGAGCGCCTGCTGGGCGGCCTTGGCGAGGGCGACGGCCTGCGCATCCTTGGTCGGCGGGTTGAGCATGCTGCCGGCGAGGCCGATCAAGTCGTCCGCGGCGGTTTTCGCATCGTTCGCCGCCGCGGCGTCCTCCATGAACAGCGTCGCTTGCAGCTTCAGCTTGTCGGTCACCTCGAGGCTGGCCAGCGCCGACTTGGTCTTGAGAAACGGCGCGAAGAACGGCGGCGCGTCCTTCAAGCCCTGCTCCGCCAGCGCCACCACATCCGGTGGGATCGTCGCCGCCGCGACGATGCCTTTCGATGTGCTGGCCTGGGTCAAGGCGCGTTCGAGCACTCCCGACGCTTTCGTTTTGCCGAGCTTGTCCTTGTAGATCTGCACCAGCGCCGCCAGGCTCGTGACCACCGTGCGATCGTTGACAAACGCGATCGCCGTGTTCTTGTTGCGGCCGAGGTCTCCTTTTCGGAGTGCCGTGGTCACCACGGCCCTGTTCAAGGGCTGCTTGGCCTGCACCATCACGATGACGGGTACAACGGTCGGACCGACCGAGTGCTTCTTGGCGTCCTCCAGCGTCGTCACGCTGAACATGGACACGCGCTCGATGTCGGCCAGCGGGATTCCGAGCGCGTTCTGGAAGCCTTCCTCCACCGTCTTGCCGAACATGGCTCGCAGGACGTCGAATCCTTTGGCGTTCCACATCTCGCCGCTGACGCTCGCGAAGAACAGTGCGTCGCCGGGCACGAGGTCGGCGAGGTTGTTGCTCGTGGAGAGGACCTTGTTGTCGACCAGCGCCGGCGTATTGCCAACCGGCCGCGGCGGCTGCACCGGCGGCTGCACCGGCGGCTGGGGGATCGGGGCAACCGGCGGGCCGCCCTTCTTCGCAACCGGGACGCTCGCCGGCGGTTCGGAAAAGAAGATGAAGTACGCCCCCGCGGCGCCGCCCAGGAGCAGCACCCCGCCCAGAGCAAGCCAGACCCACAGCAGGCTGCCCGAACTGGAAACCCTTCCGCTGGAAGCCTTGCCGCGCCGCGCCGGACGTTCATCGACGTCGTCATCGTCGTCGGAATCGTCGACGGGCACGGGCCTCTTCGCCATGGGCTTCGTGGAAACCTTGTCCTTGACCATCGGCGGCGGCGCGCTCGGCCTCGTTGGGGCGGCCTTGATCGCCGCCGCCTCCCCGGCGGCGACGAACACCGTCCCGCAGTCGGGACATTTGACTTTCTTGCCGGCAAGTTCATCGCGCACTTGCAGTTTCTTGCCACACGACGAGCAGGCGGTGCGAAGCGGCATGACGTTTCCCCTCGAATGGGCCGGCTCCAGGCGCGTGCGAGCGCGCGGGCGGCTAGGGGCGGATTATATGGCGATTGGCTCGGGCTCACCAGACCTTGCCGGTCAGCGCCGATCGGACTCAGGTTAACGGCGTCTTGTTTACCTGCTGCGCGGTTACAAGATCGGCGGTGGAACGCAGAATGAACCCCAGGTCGCGGCCAACGACGGCTGCGCTGGAAGCGACGCCGAAGTACGAAGTGCGGGCGGCCGGGGCCCGCGTGTGAAACCGGTGGTTCTCGTTTGCGGTAGAACAGACAGACCGCTCGCATTCTTTCGATGGACCGTGGGTTACTCGAAAGGAGACATCCCGTGAAGATCACGACCGTCGCCGTTGGCCTGATGCTCTTGTCGGCCGGCCTCGTCCCGGCGCAGGAAGCGTCGAAGCGCGCGGATGCGCCGTCCAGCCCCGACGCCCTGCAAGCCGAGAGATCTGCCCGTCCTCGACCGTCATCCCAAGGGCAGTCTTTGTCCCG
The DNA here is from genome assembly GCA_022616435.1 of Gemmataceae bacterium. Classification (GTDB taxonomy): domain Bacteria; phylum Planctomycetota; class Planctomycetia; order Gemmatales; family Gemmataceae; genus JAKEET01. Next base: position 21,479 of record JAKEET010000079.1, on the reverse strand, counting down.
CCGTGCCGCCCTTGCCAAGAGGGACGGTGGTCGCCCGGCTGATTGGCCGTGCGCTGGACAAGAACGGCAAGCCGGTCGCCGACACCGTGCGACAGGAGAACTACATCGAGGATCGATTTGACGTGAGCGTCGAGTCGCAAGCAGTGCTGGCCCATGCCCTCGCCGACGCCCGGGCCGAGCGCGTCAAGTTCCCGCTTGCCGTCACACGTACGTGGGTGACGCATGCCCACCTGGGCGTGCTGGACGTGCAGCCGCTCGATAATCCAATCGGCACACGAGGCGATCTGCAGCGGTGCGAGTTCTGGGCCGAGAAGGTCAAGCAACGCGCCAAGGCCGGGGACCTCTGGCGCATCGTTGGCGAGTCGCACGTCTTCATCGACCGGATGGCGAACGGCGGCCCCGGCGACATGCACGAGGTCAAGCTGACCTGGCAAGGCTTCGTTGAAATGAAGGAGAGGCGGATCACGCGCCTGGTGCTATCGGCGCGCGGCAACGAGACGCTCAAGTTCAACTCGGCCCGCGGCGCCATCGAGAATGAAGTGGCGATCCTGCCGGGTGGACACAGGATTGACATGGCCGGTCCGGTCCGCTTCGGCATCATTGGCGGGCCGGTGACCTATCGCTCCAGTCCAAAACCGCCTTGATCGCTAAAGTGGCCGCCGGGAAGTCGGAGACTTTTCGAGTTAGCCGCTCCGGCCAATCACCTTCATGGCAGCCGGGCTCCAACGTGGCAACTCATTGTCCAATGGCGGCGCGATCGGTTGCTGCGTCCAAGGACGGAGCGCTTCAGCGACAGCCTGCGCGGTGGCAAAGCGGTCCGGCGGGTCCTTCGCAAGCATGTGCTCGACGATTGCAGCCATTGCTTCAGGAACGTCGGGTCGCAAGGATCGGATTGGCTGGGGCCGCACCGTTTCCAGCCAATGCAGTTTTTGGTGAACTGTTCCCTCGTCGAGCGGTGGTCGCCCCGCGAGGCAAAAATAGAGGACTGCGCCGAGACTGTAAATGTCGGCGCGGCCGTCAAACTCGCCGTTCGCGGCCAGTTCGGGGGCGACGTAGTCCGGTCCCAGCACCAAATCTGTCAAAAGACTGACGGATCCATGCAGAACAAGATCGTGGGTCGCTAGTGCGAGTCCGAAGTCAACGATCTTCACCGTTCCATGGCGATTAACCATGATGTTCGCCGGCTCAATGTCGCGATGAATCATGCCTTGGGAGTGGATTTGCTGCAATCCAGCGGCAGCCTGGCCGATGTAATGAGCCGCCCGAAATGGCTGCAGCGGCCCGTTCGCATCAACCATTTGTTGCAAACTGGAGGCATGCACGTACTCCATCGCGATGTAACACAACCCAGCATCTTCGCCGACTGCATAGCAGCTGGCGATGTTCTCGTGGCGGACCGCCAAGGAATTGTCAAATCCGTGTCGCTGATGCGATTGTTTACCGGCTGTGGTTGACAAGACTAGTGGCGAAACGAAAAATGAATCCCAGATTCCGGCCAAAGAGGAACTGCCAATCATGTCTGTGCGAACAGCGGCAAAGCCGAGAAGCAAGAGGGCGGAAGCAGACGTTCACGCACGTGCGAATGCTTACTGTCTGACGACATACGGCGACGCCTACGTCGGGGCGACGCCGCGCCGCTTGTCGCTGCCGTCCGGCCGCATTTGGGTGGTCCCTGTGATGTTCACGAGCGCCGGCTATGGACCCGTCGGCGAAGTCGGAGTTGTGGCGTTGGACGGCATGACGCTGGCGGTACTGGATGCGACGCCCAAGCACGAAGTGCGGGCGGCCGGAGCGCGTTTAGCGCGGGAGAATCGCGATGCCCTCCATGCCGCGTTTCATCGCGCAAGAACGACCTGACGCTTGTGCTGTCGCGTGTCTGCGGATGCTCTTGGCGAGCAGGGGCATCGAGACCAGCGAAGACGAGCTGGTCCGAATTACAACGCTGGACGAAGGCGGCCTGACGCCGGAGGAATTGGCGAAACTGGCGCGTGCAATGGGCCTGGTGGCATCGGAACAGCAGATCGACGATCACGCGCTCGCTTCGATCGTGGATAACGCCGAATACCCCATCGCGTATCTCTATCGCAAGATTCTCGACGGTGTGTCCAGCGTCCACGCGGTCATTCCCGTTCGGTACTCCCAACATTTCGTTACGCTGCTCGATCCCCTGCGCGGCCAGCGCCGCGTTTCCCGAAGGAAATTCGCGGTTGCACGCTCGATGGTGCAGAATTGGGCAGTCGTCGTGGCAGAATGATTCGCAGTCAGCTCCATGCAAAACTCACCTTCTCATCCCGCTTCCCAACCCCCTATGCTAATGGAATCAAACCGTCGCCGGCAGCACCATTCTCGAGATGCACCCATGGACCATTTCTCGTACAAGAATCGCGTCCTCCATTGCGAAGAAATCCCCGTCGCGGCCCTCGCCGAGAAGCACGGCACGCCGCTGTTCGTCTACAGCCGGGCGACGCTCTTGCACCATCTGCGGCAAATCCAGCAGGCGTTCATCGAAGTCGAGCCGTTGATCTGCTTCAGCATCAAAACCAACGGCAACCTGCACCTGGTCCGCTTCATGGTCGAGCACGGCGCCGGCTGCGACGTCACCAGCGGCGGCGAGCTGTACCGCGCCCTCAAGGCCGGGTGCAACGGCGGCAAGATCGTATTCGCCGGCGTCGGCAAGACCGACGCGGAAATCCGCACGGCGCTGGAGAACGACATCCTCTTGTTCAACGTCGAAAGCGAAGGCGAGCTGATGGCGATCGCGGAGGTCGCCAAGGCCATGGGCAAGGCGGCCAACGTGGCCCTGCGGGTGAACCCCGACCTGCCTCCCAAGACGCACATCAAGACCGATACCAGCGTCAAAGGCGTCAAGTTCGGGCTCGACATCGACACGGTGCAGGAATTCGCCCTCAAGGTCGCCGGCCATCCGCATGTGAAAGTGGTCGGCCTGCACATGCATCTTGGCTCACCCATCCTGTCGGCAGAACCGTACCGCCAAGGCGTCGAAAAAGCGCTGATTCTTATCGACAAGCTCCGGGGGCAAGGACATAGAATGGATAGCCTGAACATGGGCGGCGGGTTCGGCATCCACTATCGCAAGCAAGAAGCCCTGCCGGCGAGCGCCTTCGCCGAGGTCATCGTCCCCGGCGTCAAGAAAGCGGGCTGCAAGCTGATCCTCGAGCCGGGGCGGTTCATCGTCGGCAACGCCGGCGTCCTCGTCAGCCGGGTCATCTACACCAAGGATTCGGGCGGCAAGCATTTCGTGATCCAGGATGCGGCCATGAACGACCTGATCCGGCCGACCCTGTACGATTCGTTCCACCGCATCTGGCCGGTGGCGCCCGCGGCGACGATGCCGGCCCCGCCCGCGGATTACGAGGCCGACATTCCCGGCACGGTGAAGTGCGACGTGGTCGGCCCGGTGTGCGAGTCGGGCGATTTCCTGGCCAAGAACCGGGCGTTGCCGCCCCTGAAGCGCGGCGACCTGCTGGCCACGTTCAGCGCCGGCGCCTACGGCATGGCGATGAGCTCGAACTACAACGGTCGCGTCCGCGCCGCCGAGGTGATGGTGGACGGCAGCGACGCGAAGCTGATCCGCCGCCGCGAAACGTACGAGGATCTGGTGCGACCGGAAGTCGAAGTGTGAAGTTTACGCCGCTTGCGGCTTAGCGTTCGCCGCGTCCTGGGGACGACGTGAACGCTAAGCCGCACGCGGCATGCCTGGAGAATTCCCTTGTTCCATCATCGTACGGTCGCGCTCGCCGCCTTGGCAGCGCTCGCCATCTTCACCTCCCTCCGCGCTCAGGAAGAAGAAAAGCCGGTTGATGAAAAAGACAAGGAAGCCACCCGCAGGCTGCTCGCCAAGGCGGACGACGAGTACCGCAGCTTCTTCAAGCGGCCCGAGACCACCTTTGAATTCTGGGCGGCGATCAAGTTCGAGTTGGACGTCGGCAAGTTCGACCTCGCGGCCTTGCACCTCAAGCTGATGCTGGAAAAGCAACCACCTGAGGCGGTCGACGTCGATCTCGCCAAGATCGAGAACGTCGAGGGCTTCGGCTCGTTCCTGAAGCTCACCGCCGTCAAGAAATGGAGCGACCATCCGCCGTTTCAGAAGCAAGCCCTGAAGGACGTGCAGACGCTGCTCGATCGCGCGACAGCGGCGGTGGACAAGATGCTCAGCGATCCGGCCCGGTTCAAGAAGTTCATTCCCCAACTTGATGCGCCCACGGTGGAGGAGCGGGCCTTCGCCTTCACCCAGCTCAACCGATCCAAGGAGCGGTCGGCGTCGTACCTCATCGACGCGCTGCGGACCAGCGTCGGCAAGCCGTTGCACCGGGCCGTCGTCGATGCGCTCGAACGCCTCGACCCCGAAATCGTCCCCGCCTGGCTCGAAGCGCTGAATGCGGCGAATGCGAATGACTCCCAGGATGCCGATCTGCGGCTTACCCTTTTGAACGTCATCCAGCGGCGCGCGGACACCCGCGCGGTTCCGTATCTGTGGCACCTGTCGTCGGCGCGGATTTACCCGCCGCAGGTGAAAGCCCGCGCCAAGCTGATCCTCGCCGAGCTCACCAACTATGATCCAAACCTGCTGCCGCCGGCGAAGATCGCGTTGACCGAGCTGGCCGAGCGCTACTACCAGCACAAGGTGAAGTTCCCCGCCGGCAAGCCGATCCGCGTCTGGCCGTGGGACGGGTCCAGGCTGGCGACCAAACCGGTCGAGCTGACGCCGCGGCAAGCGGAGGAGTTCTACGGGCTGCGCTATGCCCGCGAGGCCCTCGATCTCGATCCGACGTACCTGCCTGCCCAGATCGCGTTCTTGAACCTGACCCTGGACCACACGTACGGCGCCGACCTGGACCAGATGCTGCTCCGGCCGACGCCGCCGGCCCTGCAGCAACTGCTCGGCAGCATCGACGGCGATCTGCTGCTCCGCGTGCTGGAGCGCGGCCTCGACGACCGCCGCGTGGCGGTGATCGTCGCGGCGACGCAAGCGCTCGGCGACCGCGGCGAGGTCCGGGCGGCACGGGCGTCGGTCAGCGGCGCCCCCCAAGGCATCACGCGCGGCCTGTACTTTCCCGATCGCCGCGCGCAGTTCGCGGCGGTCAAGGCCCTGTTGCGCATGCCGGCCACGCCGGCGCCGGTGGCGTCCACCCGCGTGGTCGAAGCGCTCGGCCGGTTCGTCGCGGCCGCGCCCAATCCGAAAGCCCTGGTCGTCTACGTCCCCGCCGACCGGGCCGGCGAAACCCGGCAAGCCTTCAAGGAAAGCGCCCTGGAGCCGGTGCTCGCACGCACCATCAAGGAGGCGTTCGAGAAGTACGGCCCGCTCGCCGACTTCGAAGTGGTGTTCCTCGACGGCGCGGCGGCCAAGGAACTGCCCTTCGCCATCGCCCAGCTCCGCGCCGACGCCGATCACGGCAACGTCCCGATTTTCATCCTGTCCACGAAGGAATCGGCCTACGCGCTCGAAAAAATGGCGGCCCGCTACCGCGACGTGAAGGTCATTCCCGATTCGTCCTTGCTGATGGGCGAGGCGCTGAAAGACGACATCGAGAAGGCGATCGTCGCGGCCTCCGGCGCCCGGCTGACCGCCGCCGAACGCCAGGAATTCGCCAAGGTGAGCCTGGATTATCTCTGGCGCATGGCCAGGCAAGAAATCCCCGGCTACGACGTGCGGCCGGCGCAGGCCGCAGTCGTCACGGCCCTGCGTTCGGCGGATACCGCCACGCAAGCGCTCGAAATCCTCAGCCGGCTTCCCGGCGCCGAGCCGCAGACCCGGCTGGCCGGCGTGGCGCTCGATCCGGGCCGGGACAAGCTGCGCATTCCCGCCGCCATGGAGCTGAACCGGCACCTGCAGAAGTACGGCCTGATGCTCAACCGCCAGCAGATCGCCCAGGTCAAGCAAGCCCACGCCCAGGCCGACCCGCAGCTCAAGGCCCAGCTGGCGATCACGCTGGGCGCGTTCGGCCCGTCCGCCCGCCTTACCGGCAACCGTCTGATCCAGTTCCAACCCGACCCGCCCGCGCCGCCGCCGATGCCGGAGAAGAAGAAGGAGGAGAAGAACGGGGAGAAGAAGGGTGGAAATTGACGGGCATTCACCTCTTCACCTGTTCGTGGAAGCGGAAACTCCGAAAAAGGCCTGGGCGTCCGCGGACCTGATCCCTGACAACTGATCCCTCACCTCCGCAACTGATCCAGAATCCCCGGGTCCTGAATCTCCTGATCGCGGGCCAACAGCAGCACCTTCGAGAGAATCTCCGCCGTCTTCGGGTCGTCGTCGGCGAAGGGCAGGAACAGCCGGCCGCGGTGCTGGGCGTGAACGGGGATGATAAACAGGGCGCCGCCGGGCAACTTGTGCACGCCGCCCGAGCCGAGGTGAATGGAGTATTTCCCGAGCTGGCCGTCGATGAGGATGTGCGGCGGCTTCTGGCGGACGTTGGTGAGCTTGAGGAGGGTGCACATTTCCCGCAGGAGGTTGCCGCGCATCTCGACCGTCGAGGCGCTGGCTTCGGGATCGACGCCGCCGCGGTGAGCGACGCTGACGACCAGGTCCATGTCGCGCATCACCTCGCTGAACGTTCGCGGCGGGATGTCGGTCAGCTTCAGCGACTTGTGGTCCTTCACGCGCGAAAAGACGACGGCTTCGAGCGTCCAGCCTTCGACCTGGGCCGGCGTCGCGGCGGTGAACAGGAAGCCGACGCTGGCGCTCACGCCGAGGTCGTGAAACGTCTTCTTGATGCCTTCTTCCTCGCTGACCTTCCAGCCGCGGCTGGCCCAGAGCGCCATCGCCTGGCGCGGCTGCACCTGCTGGCCGGCGTAGCGGCGCGACAGGTTGCCGTCCTTCTTTTCGGCGGCGGTCACCACGTACAGCTCGCGGAAGATCTGCTTGAACGGCTGCACGATCTCGCGCTGGAAGCAGTCGCGCTGCCAGAGGTGCCACTTGCCCGTTTCGAGAAAGTCATGCGGGTGAGCGAGGCGCAGCACTTCCGACTTCTTCACCGGCTCGAGCTTGCCGGCGTGATGGCGCAGGGCCAGGCCCTTCTTCTCGGGATAGCCCAGGATGCCCTCGCCGGCGATGACGAGGCGATTCAGCATCGGCGCCAAGAGCGGATGCTGCGCGAGCTGGATCAGCTCGGCGCCGGTGAACGTGTCGCCGCGGCACATCATGTCTTCCAGCCCGCGCCGCATCCGCGACTGCGACCGGACCAGCTCCTTCTTCCGCTCGACCAGCTCGGCCAGCTTCTTGTCGTTCTTCTGGGCCGGCGGGATCGACTTGAGCGGCTTGCCGTCGCGCATCAGGCTCCATTCGACCTGGCCTTCCTTGTCCACGCGCAAGGACGCGGCCACCGGCCCGGCCTTGACGTTCAACCCCGTGAGCAGATCAGCGCACGCGGCGGCCTCCATGGACCACTGGAAGCGGATCGGGTCGGGATAGCCGGCGGTGCGCGACAGGTTGGCGATGCCGACCTCGGCGGAGCGCACCGCGTCCTCGCGCGACATGGCGCTCAGGCCGCGGGCGTAGCGGTGGTAATCCTGGAGGACCTTGTAGCGTTCGGCCAGGTCCTTGTCGCGGCCGGCGCCCGCTGACAACGGCAATAGACCCAGCGCCCGGACCGTTTCCTTGAGATGCTTCTTCTTGATGTCGGAGATGAGCGCGTTCCGCTTGGCCTTGCCGAGCAACACCGAGGCGAGGAACTGGGCCCGGCGATAGCCGCCGCCCATCGAGGCGAACTTGGCCGCCTCGTCGAGCGCCGGCCAGCGCTTGGCGCCGACCGCCGCGTAGGCGCGATGGAACCAGGCCACGTCGACGGCGCCGTGCAGCAAATCGCGCGGCGTGAGGGCTGTCCGCTCCGCCAGCCGGGCCATCCATTGCTTGTCGAACGGCTGCCCCGAATCGCGCGTGTGGGCCAGGAACCACCAGACGCCCTCGGAAAAGCCTTCCCAGCCGAGCGTGTGCTCGACGAACTCAACCCATTGCGGCGCCTTGAACGCCAGCTCGATGAGCCGGTCGTCCGGCACGCCGGCGGCGCGCAGGTTCGTCGCGAACTCTTCGGCGGTTTCGCCTTCCTTGGGGTAACAGACCGAAGCGAGGTGGGTCAGCACGCAGCCCTTGCCGAGATTATTGCGATACGAATAGCCGCGATGGAAGCGCTCCTTGCCGAGAGCCTGCAAGATGCGGACGAGCGTGTCGATGCCCCAGACCGAGCCGAGAGCGAGCGCCGGGCCGGAGGCGGCCGTTTCGGTGTCAGCGCGGGCCAGTTCGATCTCAAGGATGCGGTGGCGGCAGGCGTCGGCCAAGTCGCGCAGCTCGGGGTAATCCTTCACCCAATCCTGCATCCAGGCCGTCCGTCGCCGCGCCGTCAATTCCGTCAGGTGGATGAACTCGCGGCTCGAATACGCCCCGGCGTCCGGCGGCCCGAGGATCGCATCGAGCACGTCGGCCTTGGTCGCGCCGCCCGCTCGATAGGCGTCCATGATTTCATCGAATTGTGGACGAGAACGTCCGATGCCCGGCACCGACCAGTCCTTCCAATTCTGAAGGCGAAACATCCGGACGCGGTGCTGCGGGGTCCAATCGTGCGGACCGTAGGTGCGCTGGTTCTGGGCGACTTGGCACCACAGCACGAACGGGCCGCGATCACCGTCGCGCCAGTCGCGGACGTAACCTTCGGCCCAGCGGTTCTGCTGGTCTGCGGACCGCACCCTGGCCAGTTCCTCGGGCGGCACTGCGGCGAACGACGTCTCGACGGCGTCGAGCAGGAAGTCGGCGGCGCCCTTGGGTGGATGCAGGCGCATGAGCCATGCGACCACGATCTCGACAATGTGCTTGTAATCCACCTTCTTAATCCGCGCATCGCCACAAAGGCTGGAGCCAGCGGCCCTCTCCGCGGCCGACGGTTGCGGGCCGTAGGCGCCATAGCGTTCGTGCATCAGCATCGCCCGGGCGCGCAGCACCTCGAAGCCGTCCTTGTCGCGGGTCTCCTGGGGCCTTTCGGTCCACCACTTCTGCCACACGTCGGCGAGCGGCAGGTATGTCAAGTCCTCGTCCGCGGGCAGCTTCGCCTCGGGCCAGGGAAAGCCGTAGTTCAATTGGCCCAGCAGCACCGGCTTCGGCTCGGCCGGCGTCTCCGGCAACTCCGGCTCGTGCGCATACGGATTGTAAGTCTCATCGTCGTCTTGCTCCCGGGGACGCGGGACCAGCACCACCTGATCCTCGCGATGCTCGTGGATGAGGGCGTCGAGCGATTCGAGGAAGGCGACGGCCGCCGGCGTGAACCGGGCGTCGCAACGCTTCTTGGGCGCGACCGGCTTGGTGAGTTCGGCCGGATCGAGCAGGCCCAGGGCGTTGTCGAGCGTCGGCTTGTCCTCCCCGGCCTCGGCGACGGCGGCCAGCGCTTTGTCTTCTTCGACGCTCAGACGCGCCCGCTCGTGCCGGAATTGCTCGGCACGGGCGCGGCACTTGGCGCCTTGCCGTCTCGCGACGACCAGCTCGCGCAGCATCTCCAGCCCGGCGAGACGTTGACCCTGATCGTTCGACGTCAACAACCGTTCGGCGCTCGTGAGCGCGGCCGCATCCTTCTGTTGAAGCAAGAGCGACAGCACGCCGCGGCGCAAGTCCTGCGCCTTGCGGCTCAGCAGCGCTTCGAGGCCTTGCGCCTCATCCTCCTCGATCTTGCAATTCGCGAGCGCCTTGACGGCCCGTTCGCGGGTGACGGCGCTGGAATCCCCCACCAGCGCGAACAGCGTCGCGCGCGTCTGGGCGTCCCACTTCTTCTGCTTGGCCAGCAGGTCGATGACGTGGTTCTTGGCCCAGCCGTTCATCTGTTTGAGGTGCGGGATCAGCCGGGTCGGCGGCCGCTCGCCCAGGCTCGGCGCCAGGTGACGCAGCACGTCGTCCGGCTTGGCAGTCTGCGCCATCCACGGCCACACGAGGGCCTTGAGCGGCGTCCCCTTGGGCGGGACCCGTTCGAGCAGCTTTTCCAGCCGCTCGAACAGGTCTTTCGTCCGGGGCGCTTTCGGCTCGTCATCGTCGTCATCGTAGCCTACGTCGTGCATCCCGCCAAGCGCCATCCAGGCCACGCGCAGGTCGTCGTCGCCGAGCGCCGACGCCAGCTTGTCCTGCGCCGGCGGCAGCACGAGCTGCGTCAGCAAATGGGCGGCGATGAAGCGGCGCTTGACGTTCTTATCTGTCAACAGCGGCGCCGCCGCGGCGACGGCGCGCTCGGCGTCCTCGAAGCCGACGGCCCAGAGGGCAAGGTACAAATCATCGCCGTCGCCCTTCTGAATCGCCTTGTCCCGGGCCGCGTCGTCGTCGAGAAAGTTGAGGGCCTGCTCGATCGCCTTGGTGACGACGCCGCTGCTGACCGAGTCCCACTGGAAGCCGAACCACACGTCCACGGCCCGAACCACGGCACTGAAGCGGGCCAGGTCCTGCTCCAGGATCACGCGCAGCATGCGGCGGAACGCGTCGGGGTGCGCTTCGTCGACGCTTTCCAGGATCGTTTGCCGCAAACCCTCCTGCCGCTGGGCGGCGAGCAGCGTCTTCTCCATCAGCTCCCAACCCTCGGCCCGGCCGGACGCCAGCAGGCCGCGCGTGACATGGCGCCCCATGCAGCCGATGTCGTGCTCGTTCTTGCACGAGGCGCACAGGATGTCGAACACTTCGTCGCCCGCCTTGCCGCCGGCATCAATGGTCGCGGCAAGGAGGAGTCCCATGGTGTCGGCGACACCGTAGTGCGTATGATGCCCCGCCCAGGCCGCCCACCACGCGATGTCCTGCTCGAACCCGCCGACGCCGCCGGAAAGCCCCTCGAGCAAGGCGGCCGCTCGATTCGCCTGATACTGCCGCCGGCCGGGCGCGCGAAACGCCTTGCGGGCATAGCCGACCTGATAGGGGAGCCGATCCAGAAACTGCCAGGCCGCCTCGACGCTGTCTTCCAGCTTCGGAAAGAGCGCGGCAAAGAGCTTGCGGCGCACCGCCGGCGTTTCCTTCTCGAGCCGCAGCGCCGCCCGCCGCCGCTCCTTGCGTTGCTGCTGCCAGTTGCGCGCGGCGCCGTCTTCGTCGTGGCCGAGGACGGCGTGGCCCAGCGTCCGCGCGGTCGCCGGCAGCTTGCCCAGGCCGCGCAGCCGGACCTCGACCCAATCCGCCTGCTGCAGCTTGGCCAGCTCCTTTTGGGCTTCTTCAGGCTTGAGCATCGATCAACCTCCATGGTTCACAAGGACCGATCAACCACCGATTCCACGGATTTCACGGATGAGAAAGCGAACCAAGCCTATCCGTGTTATCCGTGAAATCCGTGGTGACATCTCCGGATCATCCACCCGACAGCAGTGCGAGCCGGACCAACGTGACGCGGCTGTCCGGCTGCACATGGATTTCTTTGTCCAGATCGCGCTGTTCCGCGCCGTCGAGGACGACGAGGTAGATGCCGTCTTCGAAGGCTTGCAGCGCTGCCGCGACCGCCGCCTCGGGATCGACTTTCTGCTGGAGATCGCGGCCGCCCATGTCCACCTTGCCCTTGGCGACGCCTTCGTCGATCTGCGCCGCCGTCAGGACCTTGATGACCTTGCGCTCTTCCTGGCGTTCGCGAAAAGCCGCGACTTCTTCGCGGACGATGCGCGTGATGAGCCTGCGCAACGTCCACGGGTCGCCGCCGCCGCCCGAATCCGGGGGCAACGGGATGGACCAATCGCTGAACAGCGGTTTCTTCTTGCCGAGGACTTTGGCGTCGATGGTGAGCATGGGTGTCGATGGTAAACGAGGAGGAGGCGGGGTTCAAGAGACTGCGGGCCAGGCAGGGCTTCGATCGAACCTGCGGTCGTTCGTGGCCTCCTTCGATGGATCGACGCGCGCAAGATTTCGGTTGCCGCCGAGAGAGACGAGCCAATTCCAGCGCGGTACACTGGTCAGAATGACCTGCCATGCGGCGGATCCTGGTCGAGACCGCACGTCGCAAGGGCCGGCAAAAACGCGGCGGCGCCGTCGAAGTCGCCGAACAACGGCACGGGGGTTCCCCAACAACAAGAAGCCCCGCCACATCCGTGGCGGGGCTTCTCAATTCATCCCCTTCCCCTGCCCCTCTCGCCATGGATGGGAGAGGGGGGCTGTTGGGTCGGTTTAGTGACAGCCGCGGTCGCAACCGGCGTTGCAACGGCTGCTGAAGGCGTCGCGGAGGCGGTCGCACAGCGACGGACGGGCGCAGGGGTCGCAGCACGGGACCGGGCACTCGACCTGGCGCTCGACGGTGCGAGCCACCATGCGGGTGCAGGTCACGGTTTCCTCGTGCGGCACGCAGACGCGGACGGTGCGCGTGATCTTGCACGGAACCTTGCGGGTTTCGCACACGGTGTAGCGCTCGACCTTCTGCTCGGTGACGCACTGGTAGGTGCAGACCTTGACCTTCTCTTCACGCCACTCGGTCCGGCACACCGGAACCTTGACGATGCACTTCTCGTCGACGCGGACGCGCTTGCAGACCTTCACCGGGCAGCACTCGTACTCGGGGCAGAACACCCAGACGTTGCGCGTGCGCGGGCAGGGGTCGGAGCACGGGTCGCACGAGTTGTTGCGGCCGTGGCCGCCGAAGAGGCCGCCGCCGCAGACTTCACGGCATTCCCAGTGACCCAGGCATTTCAGCCGTTTCTGCATGACGGTCTCTTCGCAAGTCCGCCACACCTTCTTGCAGACCTCGCGGTCTTCGTACACGGTCACTTTGTGGCAGACCTTGCGGACTTCATCCTTGTAGCACGGGACGCGCTTCACGCAGGTGACGGTCCGTTCCTTGGGAACCTGGACCGTTTCACAGCGGAAGCCGTCGACGGTTTCCTGACGGCATTCGACCTTGTACACCGTGCGCTTGACGGTGTAGGTCTCGGGGACGCACTCGGTGACCTTGATGGTGCGAGTGGTGGTTGGACAGGGCGCCGAACAATGATCAGCCCGAGCGGGTGAGACCGCCAAGGCAGTGATGGCGCCAAGGAGCAGAGCGAGACGGACGGGTTGGCGAACCATGCCTTCTCCTTAGATGCGGTTACACGCCGATCCGTTTTCCCACGGACACACCCGCTGGGGGTTGGATCGACACTGGGTGAAAACATTCAACTATGCCCAATGTGGGCGAAATGGAGAAATCGCAACGCTCAAGAAAGTGGGAAAACCGGCCGAGAAAATGCCGTCGCCGCGCCTTGGACCGGGCACGCGGACTTGGCAGCCTGCACAAGCTGCAATCAACCTGAGGAATGCGCGGTTACGGAATCGGCGGTGCACGCCGAATCCGGCGGGAACTGGGGTCTTGATTCAAGAGGAGAAGACGGGCACCGGCAATGAGTTGATGACTGAGAGGCTATCCGGAAAGGGGCCACTACCTGCATTCGGCGAAACGTGGGGTCTGACCGCTTTCTGACACGAGTGGCAAGCGTGGCACTTTGGCAACTCGGACAGCAAGCATCGAAGGCGAGCATCTGCGGGCTTTCGACACAACCAAAGACGGTACACTTATTTGCGACAATAACGCCGGGAGTCGGTGTTCAGCGCCGGACTCAAGACCCGTCATTTCGAAAGGTTCGCTCCGAAGCCGAAAAAGCGCTGAAGTCGTTGCTGCCCTGAGGGTTGAGCGGAAAGCACGCTCGACCCCGGCGCACATATCGCGGCAAGCCGGCATTCTGGCATTCTGCGGCTATCTTCCCTTCTTCTTATTGTCGTCGGCAGGCCGCTTCGACGGCGGCGGCCGATTGGGCGGCGGCCGATCGGGCGGTCGTTTCACGTTGGGTGGATTGCCGCCGGGCCGCACGATTCCCGGCCTCGGGCCCGGACCGTCGGGATCCTTGGCCTTGGCCTTGGGCGGCACGTTGACGCCCGGCGCCTTGTGCGGGATCGGCGGACCTTTGAAATCCTTCTTCGCCGGTACGCCCTTGAAATCGTGCTTCTTCGGCAGATTCGGCGCCGCCCCTGGATGTGGATTCTTCGGCAAACCCTGATGGGCCGCGCCCTTGGCCGGTTTCTGATTGTCCGGCAGGTTCAACGCCGCCTTCCGCGGTTGGGCGCCGGGGGCGATCCGGTGCGCCGCCTCCACCTTGGCACGCTGGGTCACGGCTGCCTTCTGGAATGTATTCGCGGACTGCTTCACCTGCATCCGTGCACGGCTGTCGAGGGCCACTGTCTTGGCCCCGCGCTTGGCCACCACGGTCTTGGTGGGGGCGATCACCTTGGTGTTGTAGACGTTGGTCGTCTTGTTGATCACCGTGATGTTGTTCTGCTGCACCAGCGTCCGCGGCGGCAACGGGGCGCGCCCGCTGCTGCGCGCCACCGTGACGCTGATCCGGGCGTCGTACCAGCCCGGCGTGTGGCGATGCTCCCAGCGGTTGTAGACCACGATCGCGTCGTAGTGCCGCCGGCTGTAGTGATAGCCGCACTCGAAGCCGATGCTGACGTAGCGCGGGCCGTAGTAGTCGCCGTAGTAGTAGTGGCAAAAGCCGGGACGGACAAAGTAGGCATCGACCAGGATCGTGTCGGAGACGGCGTAGTAGGGCGTGTAGACGAAGCGCGGGCCGACGACGACCGTGTCCACGACCACCGGCGCGTACAGGACGCCGCGCCGCGGGATGTCATAGTCCCAGTAACCCGCCACGAACACGAAACCCGAGGGCGCCCAGCGGTAGTGCGACGCCACGTAGACGTAACCCGGCCTGGCGCGCGTGTAGTAGCCGGCGCGCCAGACATAATGATCGCCCACCCACATCCAGTAGCCGGGGACGTAGAACATGTCCGGGTCCGTGGCGGGCGGCGGCGGGGCCACCTGCGGCGGCGGGGGCGGTTCGGGATAGTAGGTCACGTCCGCCGCTTGTTCCTCGTCGGCGGTCCGCCAGAAGCCGGGGACCCATTGATGCTGGCCGCTGACCTCGCGCCAGTAGCCGGGCACCCAGTCCTTGCCTGGCGGCGTAACGCGCCAGCAGCCCGAGACCCACAGGTAGTCGGCCCGGTCGTCGTCCCACGCCCAGTAGCCGCCGATCCAGACGACGTCGCCCTCCGGCTTTTCGTCGGGGGGCATTTCCTCGATCGGCTCCGGCGGCTTCTTGGGAACGCCGTAGGTCGGCTTGGCCTCGGCGGTCGGTGTGGCGAAGGCCTCGTGAATCGGGCCGCGGGCCTGGACCTCGACCCCCTTGGGCGGCTCCGGCGTTTCCCCGGCGGGTTCCGCGCCGGTGGTCGAGATGACCGGCAAATCCTGAGAGAACAGGAGATCCTGGCAAACGAAGCCGACGACTCCGAGCATGAGAAGCGCGCCAAACCGGCGAATCATGGGTGGCCTCCGTTCCTGCCTAGACTGCCGACGACTTCAAGACTTCGGACGTCTTGAAGCGCGGCGTCGCGGTGGGTTCGCTGTTGTAACGGGTTGGGAGGATGGAGTCCAGGGCAATGGCGGTTGACACATCCTACCTGAGCGAACATGAGAGGCATCGGATCAAAGGAGCGCCGACATGACCGCTTTGCTGGAGCGCGCGTTTCAGGAAGCCTCGAAGCTGCCCCCCGAGGATCAAGACATCCTCGCCAACCGCTTGCTTGCGGAATTGGCCGATGAGCAGCGCTGGGAGAGTTTGTTCGCTAAATCACAAGTCAACTCAAACGGTTAGCTGAGGAAGCTCTGCGGGAACATGAAGCCGGTTTGAGATGATTTGGTACTGGATAGGCCATAGGCCATCACGCGGAGTACGACCAATTGTTAGCTCAAATGTAATCCGCCAACTCCGTCGTCGCAAACACCAAATTAACCCAGCGCCGCCCCAACCGCCGCCAGCACGCGACGTTCCGCGTCGGCCAGCGTGGTCTGCAACGTCGCGCCGGAGGCCAGCCGGTGTCCGCCGCCGCCGAACTGCTCCGCGATCTTGGCGACGTCGACGTTCTCTCGCGATCGGAAGCTGACTTTGACGCCGCCGGCGGGTTGCTCCATGAACAGCAGGCCGACGTCAACGCCGTCCACGCTGCGGCAATAGTTGACCAGGTCCTCGCTATCTTGCGGGATCGCGCCGGTGGCGGCGTAGTCCTCCACGCGGATATCCGAGAGGGCCACCTTGCCGTCTTCGACAACCCGAAGGCGCAGCAACACCGTGCCCATCAGCTTGAGCTTGGCCGGCGGATTGCGCTCGTAGATCTGCTCGTACAGCCATGTCGGTTTCGCGCCGGCGGCGACCAGCTTCTCCGCGAGAGCGAACGTCGCCGGGACGGTGTTCTGATGCCGAAACCAACCCGTATCCGTGGCCATCGCCGCAAACAGGAAATTGGCTGCCTTCGTCGACAAGGGCCCGTCCAGCGCCTGGATTGCCTCATAGACAAGCCGGCCCGTCGATTCCGAGGCCGTATCGACGAACCGCAGCGCGCTCAAGTCGTCCCATGACAGGTGATGATCGATCACCGCCTTGGCGCAGGTCAACGTCTTCAGGAACGGTCCGAAATCGCCGAGCTGGTTCCAGGTCGCGGTGTCCAGGATCACCACCGCGTCAACGTCCCGGTACTGATTCCCCGGCGGCTGAAAGCGCTGGATGCGCTTGTCCGGATCGAGAAAATCGTAGCGCGGCGGCCAGGCGCTGGCGATGACCATTCGCACCTGCTTGCCCATCCCCTCCAGCGCGTCCGCCAGGCCGAGCTGCGAGCCGAGGCCGTCCGGATCGGGCCGCACGTGGGTGGTCAAGAGAAACCGCTGACTGCGGCGAACCAGCTCGACAAACGGCGTCCAATCGATGGGCATGCGCGGCCTTTCCTTCGGGAGCGGGGCGAATCCACTATTATATGCCGCTCACTTCTTCCCCTTCTTCCCCGCCTTGATCGGGAAATGCTGCGATTCCGTCCGCGCCGTCCGCAGGTACTCCTCGATGCGGGCCACGACTTCCGGAACGCGGCCGGCGATGTCGTGCTCCTCGGCCCGGTCCGTGCGCAGATCGTACACTTCCAGCGGAGCGCCGACTTTCTTCCGCACGGCCTTCCAGTCGCCCATGCGCACGCCTTGCGCGAAGCCCCCTTCGTGGAACTCCCAGTACAAGAACTCGCGCTGCTTCCTGTTGTCCTTTCCGAGCATGGGCGGCAGGAACGAAACGCCGTCGAGGCCTGCCGGGCTCTTCACGCCGGCCAGGTCGCACGCCGTCGGCAGAAAGTCCCAGAAGGCGCCGACGTGGTCGCTGGTGGAATCGGGCGGGACCTTCCCGGTCCAGCGCACGACCATCGGCACGCGGATGCCGCCTTCGTGCAGCGAGCGCTTGAACCCGCGCAGGCCGCCGGAGCTGTTGAAGAATGCCGGGTCGGCGCCCCCTTCGCGATGCGGGCCGTTGTCGCTCGTGAAGATCACCACCGTGTTGTCGTCCAGCCCCAGCTCGCGCAGCCGGTCGAGGATGCGGCCCACGTCGCGGTCCAGCCGGGTGATCATCGCGGCGTGGTTCTTCTGGGCTGGCGGCCACGGCATCTTCGCATACGGCTCGTCGCTGGGGATCTCCATGCCGTTGCCCTCGGCCTTGCCGCGCTCGTTGTTGGCGTGCGGCAATGTGTAGGCCAGGTACAGGAAGAACGGCCGACCCTTGTTCTGATCGAGGAATTTGAGCGCTTCCTCGGTGAACAGGTCGTGGGAGTACACGGCTTTCTTGGCGGCGATGTTCGGTTTCGCCTGCACGTTGTCCGGCAGGGGGACCTTCGTGTCGTTGCGCCAGAGATAGTCGGGCCAGTAGTTGTGGGCGTGATGCTGGTTCAGGTAGCCGAAGAAGTAGTCGAACCCGTGCAGTCCGGGGACGCCGCTGGTGCCGGGTTCGCCGAGGCCCCATTTGCCGATGAGGCCGGTGACGTAGCCGGCGCGCTTGAGCAGCGTGGCCACGGTCACATCCTCCGGCGCGAGCGGAACCAGGGCGTTGCCGCGGACGCGGCAATGGCCAGTGTGGAGCCCGGTCATCAGCGCGCAGCGGCTCGGGGCGCAGACCGTGCTGCCGGCGTAGAACTGGCGAAAGCGCATGCCCTGCTTGGCGAGCTGGTCGAGCCGCGGCGTCTTGATCGCCTTCTGGCCGTAGCAGCCGAGGTCGCCGTAGCCGAGGTCGTCGGCCAGGATGAAGAGGATGTTCGGCGGGCGCTTGGCTTCGCCGGCGCAGAGCGGATTCGGAACGAGCGCGGCCAATGCGATCAGTGCGAGGCGGCGAGTCATGGAAGCCTCCGGCGCGGAACTGGGCAAGCGACGCAGGATAGTATGAACGGCCGGCGTGCCACGGTCAACAACCGGCGAAAAAGTCGTCTATCATTTCCCCTACATCCTCGCTATGGTCCGCGACCCAGAATATTCCCGATGGCGGTGTGGACGGAATGGATTCTGTCATGTCGGTAGCACGGAGCGCTTGCGTGGCGGCACTGCTGGCGGGGACGCTGGCCGGCTGCTCGGGGCTGCGCTGGTTTCGTGGTTGGAAGTCGGCGTCCGCGGACGTCAGAATCACGGCAACGAGCGCCACACTGCCTGCCACCACGACGCCGCCGGACTATGCACCCGCACTGTATATCCCCGGCCCGGCGCCCGCGCGGAGCGTCTCCCGGTCCGCCGCCGCCAAATCGGACGCGTCCACATCGGACCTTGCCAAGTCCGACGCGTTCAAATCCAAAGCGTCCAAGTCCGGCGCTTCCCCATCGGACGGATCCAAGTCCGACGACGTCCTGACGTTGCCGCTGGCGCCGCCCCCGGTCGCCGACACCACGATCGTCTTGCCGCCGTTGACGCCGAGCGAGCCGGCGGCGTCCGACAACCCGTTGCGCGCGCTGCACGCCCGGGCGGCGTTGAAGTGGAGCCAACTCGACGCCTACGGCTGCCGCATCCGCCGTCGCGAAGCCATCGCCGGTCAGCCCAGGCCGGAGGAGATCATCGCCGCCAAGTTCCGCAAAGAGCCGTTCAGCGTTTTCTTCGAGTGGCTTGGGCCCGAGGCGAAGGGGCGCGAAGTGGTCTACGTCCAGGGCCAGCACGGCAACCTGATTCACACGCTGACCGCGCCGGGCGACATCTTCCTGATGCCGGGGGGCACGCGCTTCAAGATCGCCCCTGACAACCTGCTCGTCAAGAACAAGAGCCGCTATCCCATCACGGAAGCGGGAGTCGGCGCGCTGATCGACCGCTTCGGCGAACTGGCCCAGGCGCTGGAGCGCGGCGACCCGCGCGCCGGTTCGGCGAAGTACCTCGGCCAGCTCAAGCGCAAGGAATTCGAGACCAAGGTGGAAGTCGTCGTGCACGCGATCGCGCCGGGCTGGGAGCCGCTCTTGCCCAGCGGCGGCCAGCGGCTGTGGTGCTTCGACCCCGAGCACGGACTGCCGGTGCTGATCGTCACCCACGACAACCTGGAACGCGAGGTGGAATACTACTGTCACGATCGCTTTGAATTCCCGGGCCGATATCGCGACGACGAGTTCGATCCGGACAAGCTGTGGTCCAAGTCCCGCACGCGGTAGCTCTGCCAACGACGCTCCCGGCTCGTACCGCCTGGCTGACGGCGCCCGATTCTCTGCTTGCAGCCCGCCGCGCCCCCCTCTAATCTGACTGCACCTCCATCACCGAACAGCGGAGCGTCCATGGGCTGGGACGACTGGGACGATGACGAGCCGCAACCGCGCCGCCGCCGGCGCGATCCGTTCGACGTCCGCGACGGGAGACCGGAGCAGAGCGGCGCCGTCACCGGCGCCGGCGTCGTCACCATCGTCGTGAGCGTGCTGTTCCTGTTGTGCGGCGGCGGCCTCGGCGTGTGCGGCCTGTTTTGCACCAGCGCGGGCGCGGCCGCCCGGCAACAAGGGGGCTTCCTGCCGCCCCAGTTGTTCGAGCGGTTGGGCGGCATCATGCTCGGCTGGTCGCTGTTCCATCTGCTCCTGGCCGTCGGCATGCTGATGGCCGGCATTGTCACCCTGCAGCGCCGCAACTGGGGCCGGGTCATGACCCTGATCCTCGCCGGCATCGTCGGCGCGCTCGGCGGCGTCCAGTTCATCGTTGCCATCCTGATCGGCGTCTCCGACGGCGGCGGGCTGTTCGGCAACAACGACCCCGAAGATCGCATCGTCCAGGCCGTCGTCTTCTGCATCAGCGCGCTGCTCTATGTCGCCTACACGATCTTCGTGTTCATCGTGCTCCTGAACTCGCACAACCGGGCCGAGTTCGATTGACCATGAACCTCCTCGAGCTGACGCTTCCCGCCCTGGCCGACAACCTGGCGCTCGACGAGGCCTTGTTGCTTGACGCCGAGGCGGGCGGGCCGGAAACGCTGCGCTTCTGGGAATGGCCGCGCCCCGCGGTGATCCTCGGCGCCGGGGGCAAGCGGGCCGACGAGACCCATGCCGACATGTGTGAGCGCGACGGCGTGCCGATCGTGCGGCGTTCCAGCGGCGGCGGCGCGGTCGTGCTCGGCAGCGGCTGCTTGAACTACAGTCTCGTTCTCGCCTACGACCGCGATCCCGCGCTCGGCGACCTGCACGCGTCGTACTGCTTCATCCTGGGCAAGCTCGCCGACGCGCTCGCGCCGCTCGTCCCCGGCATCGGCTGCGCGGGCATCAGCGACCTCGCGGCCGGCGGCCGCAAGTGCGCCGGCAATGCCCAGCAGCGCAAGCGCACCCACCTGCTGCACCATGGCACGCTCTTGTGTTCATTCGACGTGAACCTGATCCCGCGCTACCTGGCCCATCCGCCGCGCGAACCCGACTACCGGCGGCAGCGCTCCCATCTCGACTTCGTCGCCAACGTGAATGTGCCGCTTGCCGAGGTCCAACGGCGGCTCGCCAAGGCCTGGCAAGCAAACTCCGTCGCGTCCAGCTGGCCGGAAGCGTTGGTCGACAAGCTCAAGGGCGAAAAATACGGTCGGTCGGACTGGCACGAGCGCCGCTGACCGTCATTGAAGGTATCACGAGATGTCTACCGTTCATGTGGCCTTGCGATACACCTTGGCGATCCAGTGACGCAGGTGCTCGGGCCGATGCTCCGTCGGTTGACTCGTCAGCCAAGCCTCGTACTGGTCGAGCACGCCGTGCAGGCAGGCGCTGCGGCCGTAGCGATTGTGGCCGTAGCGCCAGCACAACTGGCCGCGCGCTGCGTCCATCGGCGTGTCAGTGTAGAGGAGCAAATAGATGGCGGCCACGAGCCCCGAGCGGTCGCCGCCGCTGCGGCAATGGAACAGCACCGGCCGCGGCGCGGCATCGAGGGTCCGGACCAGTCGGCGCAGGTCGCGTTCATGGGGCGCGAACGCCGCGGACAGCATCACGTTGTCGAAAAAGAGATCGCGTTCGTCCGCCACCCGGCGCTCGTTGACGTACCAGGCCGACGCGTGGCCGTCGCCGCGCAGGTTGATGACGCTGCGGATGCCGTGCCGGTCGATGGTGCGGCCGAGCCAGGCGGCGTTGGGTTGTCCGCTCCGATAGGCGTCGTCCGGCGTGACGCAATGAAAGTTCGGCCCCAGCAGCACGTAGCCGGCTTCCCAAGCGAAGGCGACGAGAGCGCCGCCGA
>JAKEET010000078.1 GCA_022616435.1 Gemmataceae bacterium | reverse complement strand
TGACGTGCAAATCCGCCTGGCCGACGTGCCCGTCCGCCACGGTCAGCTTCCGGTCCCGGATCACGATCGTCGCCCGCCGCGGTTCGACCCCCTCTTTGTCTCCCCCTTCGAAAGGGGGAGAAAAAGAGGGGGTGAAGGTGAAGTGGAAGGTGGCGTCCAGGCCGGCCGACTTGCCCGCCTGGAAGACGTGCGCCGCGCCCGCGAGGAAGACCTTGATGCTGCTGGGCCGCAGGCTGTTGCCGACGTGCCCCAGCCGCTTGTGCGGGAACCGCTTGGCGGCGTGCTCCTCGGCATCGGAGTTCTTCATGACGTAGACCGTCTCTTCCTTGTATGTTCATTTCGATGCTGTTGGCCAAGCCCTCCTGCATATCGCTTTGAAAGACCGCGAAAAGTATCGCCAAGTATGTGAAGACCTGGTCAAACGCTTCGGCAAGTCAAACCAAGTCGACCACACTCACTGGCTGGTCTGGACCTGTGCCCTCGCGCCGGACGCGGTGACGGACTGGCAGCCCGTGCTTGAGCTGGCCGAACAAGCCGTGGCCACGACGCCAAAAGGCTATCGCTACCTGAACGCGCTGGGAGCTGCCCTTTATCGGGCCGGGCGCTTGGAGGAGGCCGCTCAACGTTTGCGGGAAGCCAATGCCGCGTACAAGCCTGAAGACGAGAAATCTGGGACCATCACCTACAACGGCTTCTTTCTGGCCTTGGTGCATCATCGCCTCGGAAAAACTTCAGAGGCGCAACCATGGCTCGAGAAGGCGCGGCACAAGATGGAGTTAATACTGCAGGACAAGGACGCCGCTTCGCTGGTCTGGAACCGCAAGCTGACGCTCCAACTGCTCTGTCGCGAGGCGGAGGAAGTCCTGGGAATCAAAGACAGACCGTTGCCCGAACGGCAGGAAAAAAGGCCCTAACAGGGACAAAGCGGCCGGTGCGTTCTCGCCGCCAAGCAAAGCCCGCACCGGCCCGGCATCTTCCGGACGGCTGGTCTGCGCGCCCGGAGCGATGGCGTTTTTATTCTATCGCGGACCGAACGCCTGCGCGAGAGGACTTGCCATGAACCTGATCAACCTGCAATGCCGCCGTACCCCGGCGAAGCCGGCGTCCCGTGCCCGAACGCGTCTCGCGGTCGAACCGCTGGAAGATCGCATTGTGCCGATCACCAACGGAGTGCCGGATGGCATTGGGCATCCCCATGTCGGAGCAAGCTTGCTCATTCGCCCGCCGACCGATCTCCCGGATCTGGAAGTGCCGCTGGTCGGTTGCTCGGGCACGCTGATCCATCCGCAAGTGTTCCTGACCGCGGGGCATTGCACCAAGCCGCTCGAGGAACGGCTTGCCAACGGCACGATTACGCTCGATGATCACCGCCGGGTCAGCTTCGGTCAGGACGCCTTTGATCCAATCACCTGGCTGGACGTCGCCGATATTATCACGCATCCAGGATATCGCGATCCCCCAGCCGGCGGGGGCGCCGTGCCGGTCAACGACATCGGCGTGCTGATCCTGAAACATCCGGTCACAGGGCTTACGCCCGCGACACTGGCCCCGTTGGGATTTCTCGATGCCCTGAAGGACGCCGGCCAGCTCCGGACCGGACCCGATGCGACGAAGTTCACCGTGGTTGGCTACGGCGCCCAGCTAGACGTGCCGCCGCCGGAGATCGTTCCGCCGGACGGCCTGCGCCGAGTGGCCCAATCCGCGTTCCGGTCGTTGTCGCAGGACTGGCTCTTCCTCGCGCAGAACTTTGCCGCCGACCTGGGCGGCACCGGCTTCAACGACTCCGGCGGCCCGACCTTCTGGGTCGATCCGGCCACCGGTCAAGAGATGCTGGTCTCCCTGACTTCGCGCGGCGACCCGAACCTGGTCGCCACGGGTGTCACCTACCGCCTGGACATCGCGCCGTCGCTGGACTTCATCAACTCCGTGATCACGATGGTCGAAGAGGCTGAGGATCTGACGGCGGTATCCATGGCTGCTCATCCGGTGAACGAAACCATCAGCGCCGCTCAGGTGCAACCAGTCCTGGACGACGTCGTCCACGGGCAGGCCGCCGGCGTGGATGCTTCGTCGCTCGGCGCGGTCGACGTCCGCATCGGCGACCTCGGCGGCATGACCCTCGGGCTCGTCTCCGAGGTGGAACCCAACAGTATGATGGCCACCGTCGAGGTGCACAACGACTTCGCCGGTCTCGCGTTCGACCCGAACGTGCCGCGGTTCCCGCCCAACGCGAGCCTGGCGGTCGGCCCGCACCATGTCGTGGAAGTGGTCATCGGGGGCATTGCGTTCTTTGACAAGCAGACCGGGGCGAAGGTCTTTGCCCAGCGCGACGCCGATTTCTTTGCTGCGACTGGGGTCAGCACCAATATCAACGACCCGAAGGTAAGCTACGACGAGCTGGCCGGGCGGTTCATCGTCACGGGCCGGGAAGTGAATCCGGCGGCGCGGACGGCCCACCTGCTCATCGCGGTGTCTGACGACGCCGACCCCAACGGCGCCTGGGAGATGCACGCGATCGACGTGAGCCACAACGGCGAAAACTTCGCTGACTTCCCGCAGCTAGGCTGGGATGCCGATGCCATCTATCTTTCCGCCAACATGGGCGTATTCAAGAGCGGCAACGGCTTCGTCGAGTTGACCACCATCGAAAAGGCCTCTTTGCTGGACGGCGACAGCACGACCATCACCTACTACACCACGCAGCGCAAATGGCCGCACATCACGATGCAACCGGCCATCATGCACGGCGCCACGGCCGGCGACCCCATGTACTTCGTGGAAACGCTACAGATCAATCCCGGCAATCATCTCCTGGTCGTACGGATGACCGACAAATTGGGCGCCGAACCGACCTTCAGCGAGTTCAAGATCACGGTGCCCAAGTACAACGACCCGCCGGCTGCGACGCAACCCGACGGCGCTGAGCTAGACACCAACTTCACCTGGATTCTCAGCGCGGCCTGGCGCGGCGATTGAGCAGCCCGGGCAGGGGGAAACCCTATGTCGGTCCCCCAGAATAAGAGGGACACTTGAAGTGGATCAAAAACATGCAGCGAGCGAGTCAAGTGCCCCCGGCTGGCCGTTTCGGGGACACTTGACTCAGTTACGGTTCACGCAACCTGGGCAGCGGCATGCGCACCGCCAGGTCGTCGCCGGGCGGGTCGTCGTCCTGGCCGCGGGCGTCATTGTCGCGGCCATCGATGCCGAAGCTGTAGAGCAGGTAGCCGTTGTCCATGGGGCGATAGACGAGCGGCTTGCCGGTGAACAGGTCGGGCTCGACCTTCGGCAGGTACTTGGGGGCCAGGTCGTCGAGCTGCGCGGGATAGCGGCCGTGATCGTGCCGGTGGGCGGCCAGGGCAAAGGCGAGGTGGAGGTTGCGCTGGACCTGCTCGTTGCGGTCGGCGGCGTGCTGGATGCGATGAAAGGCCGGCAGCAGCAGCGCTGACAGGATGTCGCCGAGCGCTTTGCCCTTGGCTTGCGAGGTGCCGAGGATCATCCGTGCCGCGTTGGCCGCGCTGACGTTCTTGCTGTGCATCTCCCGGATGTCATCGGTGATCTGTCGCAGCAGTTTCTCGCGCGCCGGCCGATCCGGCAGGCGCATGGCGGCGGCGAGGCGGTCGTACCATTGGTTGCCGTTGCGCAGGGCGGGGTCCCAGTCCACGCTCTGCAGGAAGCGCTCCCCAATGGGGCTGGCGGCCTTGTCGCGGGCCTTGCCGCCTTTGCCGGCCAGTCCTTCGAGCACATCGACGCCGCCGCGGGCGACCAGCATGACACCGTCGAGGAAGAAGAACCGCTCGCCGGTGTCGATCATGTCGGCCATCGCCGGCAGCGGCGGCAATTGCTGGAGATCGCGAAGGCACGCCCGGACCTGCTTGGCGTCGAGCTTGGCGCTCTCCAGGAAGGCGACGTCGGCCGCGCTGGCAATGTGATCGATGGCGAGGCCGACGAGGCCCTCGATCAGCGTGGCCCCCTTGCCCACGTGCCGGCCGAGGCGATGACAGGCGAGCAAGTCTTGCCAGGCTTCCGCGCGGCGTCCCTCGGCCACGCGCAGCAGCGCCCGCGCGGCCAGGGCGGCGGTCAATTCGCGACTCTTCTGCACGCCGGAAAGGTTGGCTGTCAGCAAGATGCCCTTCGAGCCTTTGTCGTCCTTGTCGGGAACGAGCGGCGCGAAATAGTGCGGGCGCTTCGTGCCGTCGATCACCACGGCAAGCGGCTTGGCGTTGATCTTCAGCCAGGCGGCGATGTGCGGATACTTCTTCGCGGTCCACGGGCGCTGGCTGGCCCTGGTCTGCTGGTTGCGGATCGCGTCGGCTTGCTCCGGGTCGTTGATCTTCAGATGTTCCTTGATGAAGCGTTCCAGGCCGATGAAGTACTCGTCCTGCTCGGGCGGCGGGTCGATCTGGAGCCACTGGAAGAAGTCGGCCGGCAGCGGGACGCCTTCGGGCCGCGGGCCGATGGCCTTCCAGATCAGCACGTTCGCGTTGGTCGCCGGCGTGACGCCCTGGCGCAAGCGTTCGTTGAGGGCGGCGGCGTAATCGATGAAGCCGTCCTTGTCGAGCGGGCCGGCGACGTAGGTGGTGTCCTTGCCGATGGTGAATTTGGGTTTGGGCTTCGGGACGGAGGCGGTCGCGGCTTTCTTGTCCTGGGGAGGCGGTGAAGCAGTCGCCCGCGGTGACGCGGCCTCCACGACGAATCCCAGGAATGCGGGGAGAAGGCAAATGCGGAGCATGATGGGTTGGCCTGGGTTGAGGAAGCTCACCAAGATGTCAGCCACGCCAGTCATTCGACCTTCGCGAATGACATCATCGATCATACTGGCGCGATACCGCGCGATTGTTCAGCGTCGTGATCCCCTTGATCGCCGCGAACAGGTTGACGAAGGCGCCGCCGGTGCGCAGCACGACTTCCAGGACGAGCAGCACCATCATGCCGCCGCCGAGGATTCGGCCCACGGCCGCGAGGCCGATGAGGCCGAAGATGGCGACGCCGCCGAACAGCAAACCGAAGATGAAGCCGAACACGATGGCGGTGATGACCATGCCCTTGTTGCTGAACGACTTCACGCCGCTGGCCGCCATGAAATGGCACACCGCGCCGATCGCTCCGACCGCGCCGCAGCCGATGATCCCGGCGATGCGGCCGGCCTGGAACGCCGGGTTGCCCCTGCCCAGGTTCACATCCAAGAACAGCGACGAAATCACGCTGAAGGCCACGATGACCAGGCTGATGATGCCGGCGAGCAGGAACCAGATCGAGGCGGCGCCGGCGCTGCGGCGGGCTTCCTTCTTGTCGCGCTTGTAGGTGTCGATATCGTCGTCGTCGTAGTCATCGTCGCGCCGGCGGCGGCCGCGCGGGCGGTCGTAGTCGTCATCGTCCCGGTCGCGGCGCCGCGGCCGGTCGTCGTCGTCGTCATCGCGGATGCGGCGGCGGCGCGGCTCCTCCTCGATCTCGTCGCGCACCGGCGGCGGGGCGGCCGGCGGGGCGGCCGGCGGGGCGGCCGGCGGGGCGGCCTTGGGCGCACGCGGCGGCGGCGCCTGGACTTGCTCCTCGACCATTTCGATGGCCTGGAACGTCTTGGCGCACGCCGGACACTTCACGGTCTTGCCGGCGGCCGTATCGGGGACGCGCAGCTGTTTCCGGCACGAAGGGCAAGCAATCTGCATGACGCCTCAATGGGGCTGAAACGGATCACGCTGGCAGGACTACGTTACCAGGTAGGGACGCTTCTGACCACGGCGCGTCGCGAGTCAATCGTTAGTAGTCAGTAGTCAGTAGTCAGTGGCAATACGGGGCTCGCGTTCTTGCTACCGACTACTGACTACTGGCTGCTGACTCAGCAGCAACCACAGGTACGTCCCATATACCGCCAGCAGCACGGCCCCTTCCCACCGGCTGACGCGCATGCCGGTGAACATGATGGGGAACAGCAGCAGCGTCAACCCCAGCATCCACCAGCAGTCGCTGTCCATCAGCGCCGCTTGCACCGGCAATGGCGTCACCAGCGCGCTGATGCCCAGGATGCCAAGGATGTTGAACAGGTTCGAGCCGATGACGTTGCCCAGGGCCACGTCGCTGCGGCCGCGGACGCTCGACACCAGGGACGCCACGACCTCCGGTAGGCCGGTGCCGGCGGATACGATCGTCAGCCCGATGACCCGCTCCGACCAGCCGAGCAACCGCGCCAGGTCGACGGCGCCCGTGACGGTGGCGTGGGCGCCGCCGGCGAGCAGCAGCACGCCGGCCGCGACCAGCGCGAGGCACACCCAGGTCCGCGGCCGGTCCGCGGCCGGCGTGAGTTCCTGGACCTCGGCCTTCAGTCCGCGGGCTTCGCCGGCCGTCACTTGCTGGCGGACCAGCCTGACCAGGTACACCGTGAAACAAACGTGAACCGCCAGGCACAGCGCCGCGTCCAGGCGGTTGATGGTGCCGTCCTGGGCGATCACCAGGCACAGGAGCGTCACGAGGGCCAGGACCGGGTATTCGAGCTGGATGGTGTTGCCGGTGATGGGGAGCGGACGGACGAGGGCGCACAACCCGACGATGACGGCGATGTTGAAGATGTTGGAGCCGACCACGTTGGCGACGGCGATGTCCGGGCTCTCTTGATACGCGGCCACGCCGCTGACCGCGAGCTCGGGGATCGACGTGCCCGCGGCGACGACGGTGAGGCCGATCACGGCGGGGGTCAGCCGCAGCAAGGTGGCGAGGCCGACGGCGCCGCGCAGGATCGCTTCGCCGCCGGCGACCAGCAGGAGCAGACCGAGGACGATCAGACCGATGGAAAGCAACACGAGGCGACCCCTTCTATCGTTGCTGGTTGGGTGACTTGGACGTCATCACACTCACTCACCGCTTCCACAACTTCCGGTCCAAGCTCCGGTAGTTGATCGCTTCCGAAACGTGCTGCTGCAAAATCTCCGCGCTGGCGTCGAGGTCGGCGATCGTCCGGGCCATGCGCAGGATGCGGTCGTGGGCGCGGGCCGACAGGCCGAGGTTGTCGACGGCGGACTTGAGCAGCTCCTTGCCGGCCTCGTCGAGGGCGCAGAACTTCCGCAAGAGCCGGCTGTTCATGCGGGCGTTGAGCCGCGTGCTGCCGGGGCCGAAACGTTCGCGCTGCCGGTGCCGGGCGCTCAGCACCTGCTCGCGCATCGACTGGCTCGACGTGCCGTCGGCGGCCGCCGACAGCTCCTGGAACGGCACGGCCGGGACTTCGATATGGAGATCGATGCGGTCGAGCAAGGGCCCGCTGATGCGGCCCATGTAGCGTTCGATGAGCATCGGGTTGCACTTGCAGGTGTGGCGGGCGTCGCCGAGATAGCCGCATGGACACGGGTTCATCGCCGCCACGAGCATGAAGCTGGCGGGGAAGGTGGTCGAGGTGAGGGCCCGCGAGATCGTCACGGTGCCGCCTTCGAGCGGCTGGCGGAGCACTTCGAGGCTGCCGCGATTGAACTCGGGCAGCTCGTCGAGGAACAGGATGCCGTGATGGGCCAGGCTGATCTCGCCCGGCGCCGGCGTGCTGCCGCCGCCGACCATGCCGGCGTTGCTGATCGTGTGGTGCGGCGACCGGAACGGCCGCGTCGCCAGGAGCGGCTGCTCCGCCGGCAGCCGGCCCAGGGCGCTGTAGATGCGCGTCGTCTCCAGGCTTTCGGCCAGCGTCAACGGCGGCAGGATCGTCGGCAGCCGCTGGGCCAGCATCGTCTTGCCGGTGCCCGGGGAGCCGATCATCAGCACATTATGTCCGCCGCTGGCGGCGACCACCAGCGCCCGCTTGGCGAACTCCTGGCCGCGGACGTCGCTGAAATCCAGATCGTAGATGCTCAGCCGGGCGAACAGCTCGTCAAGATCGCACGTCACCGGATCGGCCGGAAGCTGCTCGGAGAGGATGCCGACCGCCTCGGCCAGCGTGGACACGCCGAATACTTGAATGGCATCGACGACGGCGGCTTCGCGGGCATTGGCGGCGGGGACGAGCAGCTTGGGGATGCTGCGCTGCGACGCGGCCATGGCGACCGACAGGGCGCCCTTGATCGGCCGGACGCTGCCGTCGAGGGCGAGCTCGCCGGCGATGGCGTAGTCCTTGAGTTGCTCCGGGAGAAGCTGCCGCGTGGCGACCAGCATGCCCATGGCGATGGGCAGATCGAAGGCGCCCGCGTCTTTCTTGAGATCGGCCGGGGCGAGATTGATGACCGTCCGACCCGGATGCCGTTCATAGCCGAGGTTCGCCAGGGCCCGTTCGATGCGATGGATGCTCTCGCGGACCGCTTGTTCGGGGAGGCCGACGAGCAGCGTCTTGGGCAAGCCGGTCGAGGCATCGACTTCGATCTCGACGGGGACCGCGTCGATGCCGACGAGGGCAAAGGTGTTGAGCTTGGCGAGCATGGATCGGACGCGGTTCCGAGTGAGGATGTTCCCGGAGCGCATTTGACTGACAAAGGGCGGCAGGTTCAAGGAAAAAGTGAAGGCAATCGAGAAGGGCAAGTCCCTATTGTGGAACCAGGTGCTGTTCTTTCAGCAATTCGGCGACGCGGTAACCTTCATCGGTGACGCCAAAAATTACGGTGTAGCCATTGCCGCGGTCGCCGCGATCGCGAATGAGTCCCTTGTCGTGCAATTCCCGCAACGCTCCTTCCCAGCGCGCAGCGGTCCTGGCGTCCTGATGTTCCGACAGGTTCTTGTCGTTGGTGAGTATCGCAACGCCGGCGTCCGCATGCAGCCGCAGGACGACGCCCTCGGCATCCTGGGCCGCTTCCATCAGCAGAGTTTTCGCCGGTTGGGAAAGCGGCGGCAGCTCGGGAGGGATAACGGGC
The DNA here is from genome assembly GCA_022616435.1 of Gemmataceae bacterium. Taxonomy (GTDB): domain Bacteria; phylum Planctomycetota; class Planctomycetia; order Gemmatales; family Gemmataceae; genus JAKEET01. The sequence continues at coordinate 13,644 of JAKEET010000078.1, read as the reverse complement.
TCGTCAGCGACGTGGGAACCGTTTTTTTTTGAGACGAAATGACGGATCACGGTCTGTGCAAGTTGCCGCGTCAGCTTTTCGCGAAAGGCCTCTGGCGATTCGAATTCATCGTACAATCCCCTCGCGCGCAGCTTGCTCTTGAATTCTTGCAGCGCTTTCATCTGGTCGAAGTCCACCAAACCGGGCGCGACTGGAACCGATGAGAAATAGACCATCGCCGGTTTCTTCGCTTTGACGTGTTCCTCAATCTCCTCCACGGTTCCGCTCACTGCCTTGCCAGTAGGCGTCCCCACTTTCGTCCAGAAGACAGCGATCAGCAAGTCGCAATCGGCCAGCACCTGCTTGTTGATGATCGCTTGCGGCCTCCCTCCGATGGCGGGCGCCGAATGCGATTCCCACCCGACCGGCATCAAAACAAGGTTCTTGTCTTCGGAATGGGTGTTATTCCACTCCTCGATGACATGGCGAACGATCTGTCGCTCGGCGCGAACATCGCTCGGGGAAGCAATCATGACCTTGATGACCTTGGCCCGATATGGCACAGCTGTCTCCGAAAACGAACCGCGGACTGACCTCTTGTAGACCATGCTCCAGGTTCGAGATGATTTCGTCAAGAGAATCCACGATGAACACTCCGGCGAAAGATCACCCCGCCATGCAGATGCCGCCGTCGATGTTCCACGACTGGCCGGTGACGGCGCGGGCTTCGTCGCTGGCCAGGTAGACGGCGAGCGGGGCGATGTCGATAGGCTCCAGCCGGCCGCCGATCGGGGTCAGCGATTTCTCGATGTCGGCGACGGTCGTTCCCTTGCGCTGGGCGTCGTACTCCAGCCGCTTGTCGTTCATGAGCGTGTGGACCGGGCCGGGGCAGATCGCGTTCACGGTGACGCCCTGGCTCGCGGTTTCCAGGGCCAGCGTCTTCGTCAGGCCGAGCAGGCCGTGCTTGCTGGCCGAGTAGGCGGCGCCGTGCAGGCTCGGCAGCTTGCCGTTGATCGAGGCCACGTTGATGATGCGGCCGCGCTTCCGCTCGATCATCGCGGGCAGGACCGCCTTCGACAGCTTGTACGGGGCGGTCAGGTTCAGCGTCAGCGACAGTTCCCAGAAGTCATCGTCGAAATCGATCACCGGCTTGGGATTGCTGCTCGAGCCGATGCCGGCGTTGTTGACGAGGATGTCGATCGGGCCGAGCTGTGACGCGACTTGCTTCGCGACCTGGTAGGGAACGTCCGGCTGCGACAGGTCGGCGGCGAGCTCGACGGCGTGGCCGCCGGCCTGGTGGATGCCGGCAACGACGTCGTCCAGCTCGCGCGTGGTGCGGGCCGTGACGGCGACCCTGGCGCCGGCTTGAGCCAGGGCCTCGGCGATGGCGCGGCCGATGCCGCGGCCGGCGCCGGTGACGAGGGCGACGCGATGGTTGAGGGAAAACATGAAATCCTCATCCAAGAAGAAATGCGAATAAGCACATTCGTTGCGCCATGTCGACACCCGATGCGCAACGAATATTATTAGAATTCAACGTAAATGTATTCAGGCAAGCATGTTAATTCGTTGCGCCGCGAAGTGAGCGCGGCGCAACGAATCCAAAAACATAGGATGTTCTACCTATTCTGTGTCGCGCCGGCTCAGGCGAGAGCCGCCTCGACCACTTCCCCCGCGTTGTCGGTCAAGCGTTCGTTGCGGCCATTGTGGTAGAAGGTCAGGCGGCGATGGTTGATGCCGAGCAGGTGCAGGATGGTGGCGTGCAGGTCGTGGACGTGAGTCTTATCTTCAGCCGCGCGCAGGCCGACCGCGTCGGTGCTGCCGATGGCTTGCCCGCCCCGTATGCCGCCGCCGGCCAGCCACATGCAGAAGCCGTGCGGGTTGTGGTCGCGGCCGTTGGTCCCTTCGGTCATCGGCGTGCGGCCGAACTCGCCGCCCCAGATGACCAGCGTCGATTCGAACAGGCCGCGGGCTTTCAGGTCCTTGAGGAGCGCGGCAATGGGTTGATCGCTTTGCCGGCACAGGCGGGTGTGGTTGCCGACGAGATCGGAGTGGGCGTCCCAGCCGTTGGTGTCGCCACAGTAGATCTGGACGAAGCGGACGCCGCGCTCGACCATGCGGCGGGCGAGCAGGCAGCGCAGGCCGAACTCGGACGTGGCATTCTGATCGAGACCGTAGAGACGGCGCGTGGCGGCGGTTTCGGAGGCGATGTCCACCACCTCGGGAGCGTGGGCCTGCATGCGAAAGGCCAGCTCGTAGGCGGCGATGCGGGCGGACAGTTCCGAATCCTCGGATCGCGTTTCGAGATGGCGGCGATTGAGCTGCTGGACGAAGTCGAGCGTGCGCCGCTGTTGCGGGCTGCCGACGCCGGGCGGGTTCTGCAGGTGCATGATCGGGTTGGCGCCGCCGTGCAGGAGCGTTCCCTGAAACGCCGACGGAAGGAATCCGTTCCCCCAGGCGGGAGCGCCGCCCTTGACCCAGCCGTTCGGATCGGGGAGCACGACGAACGCGGGCATGTTCTGATTTTCGCTGCCCAGGCCGTAGGCGACCCAGGACCCCAGGCTTGGCCGGCCCATCAGGATCGAGCCGGTGTTCATCATGTAGACCGACTCGGGGTGCGTGACCGTGCCGCCGTGGCAGCCGCGGAGCACGCACAGGTCGTCCACGCACGTGGCGGTGTGCGGCAAGAGTTCCGACACTTCGATGCCGGACTGGCCGTGCGGCCGAAAGCGAAACGGCGAGGCCAGCAGGCGATTGCGTTCCACGGCGCGGCGGGTCATCACGTGGCCGAACGACGCCGGCAGCGGCTGGCCGGCCAGGCGGGTGAGTTCCGGCTTGGGATCGAAGGTTTCGAGATGGCTGGGCCCGCCCGACATGAACAGGAAGATGACGTTCTTCGCCGGGGCGCGATGATGGCCGCGGCGCGGGGCCAGCGGGTTGCGGGCGCGCTCGGGGTCGTCGGCGAGCAGGCCGTCCTCGGCCAGCATCGCGGCCAGCGCCAGCATGCCGAAGCCGCCGCCGGCGTTGCGAAGGAAATCACGTCGAGAATTAGGCGTCATGGTCATCAGCGGCATCCATCGATAGCCGTCCGCGAATCCGCCGAGTGGCTCAGGTCGCCGTCTGCATGACCCGAGCTTGAGACGCTATGGCGGTGCGGATTTGCTCGTCGGCAGTGTAGTTGAACACCAATTCGCCGCAATGGGCACACCGTGGAACTTCAAGATTGGGGATCGCGACAGTCACGAGTCGGCCTTCGTGCAACCGTTCCGTCTGGTAGGCAATCGTCGCCGGCCGGACTTCTTGTTGGCGGCACTTCGGGCAAAACCATGGATACGGTCGACCCTGCGGCATTGGGCTTCCATTTACGGGCAAGTCAGGCATCTTTGATTCTCACAATGCGCAGATAAGGATCCGACGGATCATCATCGACGAAAACGGTTTCAATATAAAGCGGCCTACCCGCCCAGGACAAGCGAAAATCGTAGTGAAAAGGCCGATCGTTCCATTCGGGCCGAGTCTCCCGAACCTTCAACCGGGGGTCAATCCACATACACGAACTCATTCGCATTCAACAGCGCCCGGCACAATTCGTCCAGCGGCGATTCGCGCAAAAACTCGCGGGCGCCGTCCAGTTCGTCGGCGCTCGGCCGGCGGGCGAAGGCCAGGCGAAACGCCGCCACGATCTGCTCGTCCGACGTGCCGCCCGTCTTTTCCAAACGCTGGGCCATGGCCTTGGCCGCCACGGTGACATCGGCGCTATTGAAGAGCGCCAGCGCCTGCGGCCCGGTCGTGCTCTGCTGCCGCTCGGCGCAGCTATGGTTGCTGTCGGGCAGATCGAACGTCTCCAGGAACGGCGTCCGCAGGTTCCGCCGCGCGAACAGGTAGACGCTGCGGCGGCGGTGCTCGTCGGCGTTCGCCGTTGTCGGCCATTCCTTGGCGGTGACCTTCACCTCCGCCGGCAACGGCGCGAACACGCCCTGGCCGCCCATCTTCTTGTTCAGCCGGCCGCTCACCGCGAGCAGGCTGTCGCGGATGATCTCGGCCTCCAGGCGCTGGCGGTTCATGCGGCTGAACCAGGCGTTGTCCGGGTCCTTGGCGAGTGTTGCCTTGGTTGCCTGCGTCGATTGCTGATACGTCGCGGAAAGCAGCATCAGCTTGTGCATCTTCTTCACGCTCCAGCCGCGGGCGACGAACTCGGTGGCGAGCCAGTCGAGCAGTTGCGGGTGCGTGGGCGGCTGGCCGCGGACGCCGAAATCGCTGGGCGTGGCGACGATGCCGCGGCCGAAATGATGCTGCCACAGCCGGTTGACCATGACGCGGGCCGTCAGCGGATGCCGCGGATCGGCGAGCCAGCGGGCCAGGGCGGTGCGGCGGCCGGTCGATTGCGGCAGCGCCTCGAAGCGCGGCGTGGTTTCCTGGTGCGCGGGCGACAGGATCAGCGGCCAGGCCGGCTGGATTTCCGGGCCGCGCTGGTTCAGCTCGCCGCGCTCGAGCAGATACGTCTTGGCGACCGGACCGCGCGTGTCCTCCAGGCCGACGCCGACCGGCAGCGGCGTCGGCTTGCGGTCGTCGAACTTCTTCAGCGACTTTTGCAGTTGCGTGTGCCGGGCGCGATCCTCGACCGACATGACGGCCAGCACGTCCTTCGTGGAAAAGGCGATGAGCCGGGCGGTTTGATTGACCAGTTGCCGTTGCCGCGGCGTCCGCTGGGCTGCCGGCGTGCGGTGGGCGTCGCGGGCTTCCTCGGCGATGTTGGCGAGCTTCTTGTCCAGCACCTTGGCGCGGTAGGGCGTTTCGAACTGGGCGAGCGCATCGACCGTGGGCTGGATCAGCGCCTGGTAACGCTTCTCGGCGTCGGCGTGGCGGCGAAGCTGTTCCCTGGACGCGACCGGCACGTCCTTGCGAAACACCGCCGGCGCGAAGAACGCCTGGACGCGGTAGAAATCGGCCTGCAAGATCGGCTCGAACTTGTGGTCGTGGCAGCGGGCGCAGCCGATCGTCAGCCCCATGAAAACGAGGCCGGCCGTGTCGGTAATGTCATCAAGCGTGTTCTGCCGGCGCTGGGCCTGATTGGACGAATCGACCATGTCCGGGCCGAGCAAGTTGAAGCCGGTGGCGATGCGGGCGTCGCTGTCCTCGGGAAACAATTCGTCGCCGGCAAGCTGTTCGAGCAGGAAGCGGTCGTAGGGCTTGTCGGCGTTGACGGCGCGGATCACGTAGTCGCGGTAGCGCCAGGCATCGGGCCGAAGTTCATCGTGCTCGAAGCCGTTGCTCTCGGCGAAGCGGGCCAGGTCGAGCCAGTGCCGGCCCCAGCGCTCGCCGTAGTGCGGCGACGCGAGCAGCTGATCGATGACGCCCTCGACTGCGGATTGCGAGATCGGATTGGCAACTGCGGCTTGCCGTTTAGCGTTCGCAAGAGCGCACGCAGCGACAAAATCATCCACTTGCCGCGGAGTCGGCGGCAGGCCGATGAGGTCCAGGTACAGACGCCGCACCAGCGTGACCGGATCGGCGAGCGGCGCCGGCGCCAGTCCTTGTTCTTCCAGTTTCGCGAGGATGAAGGCGTCGATCGGGTTGTGCACCCAGGCGGCGTTCGTGACGGCCGGGATGTCGGGCCGCCGCGGCGCTTTCCATGCCCAGTGCGCCTTCTTCTGCGGCGTGAGAACGGTGTCGTCGGCGGCGAGCCGCACCGCTCCCGCGACGATCAAGAACACAGCGAGTGCGCAACATGTCTGCCGCATCGTGACATCACTCGTGGGTGGGTCAAGATTGAATGTACGCTGCCACAGCCGGCAGAGCAAGGTGTCAGTTCGCACGAATGGCTTCTCATTTCTTTTCCGTCGGGGAGATGAGGCCGGTGCCTGTTCAAGCGTCCTCTCTCATGTTCCGAACGCGGCCCCGGTAGAGCCGGTCCACCCGGCAAGCGGCGAAAAGCCGACCCCCGTCCTGCCGGAATCCAGGCAGGCCTCGCAAGATAATCGCGAAATGCCGCGCCCCGCTTCACAAATTCCGCACGTCGCCGTGCGCCCGCATGCACGGCATTCTCCGATCCTTCCGATGTTGTTTACCAACAGCCCTGCTTCAGCCGCCGGCGCGGTCCGCCGGCGGCCCTCTCCGCGGCGGCAGTGCTCCGCAGCGCGCGTCCGTTGTCGCACACCTTGATGTTGCACGATCGGATTGGAACGTCCTATCCCCAGGCAGGGGACACGGCGTGCCGCGGCTTACCCGGTGGTTGCCTGGTTTGATCCCGAGGAGACGTCCATGTTGAAGACCCTGATGTTTAGCGCCGCGCTGATGCTCGGTCAAACCGACGCCCCCAGCGCGCCGCAGGCCCGTCTTCTGGCCCCTGTTGACGGCCGTGTCGTGATCGGCCAGCCCGCGGTCCATCACGGCCCGGTTACGGTGACGGCCGTGTCGATGCCCCATGGCAACCTCATCGTCCAGCCAATCCACGGCGCTCTGGTCGGCGCCTGCGGCGACAGTTGCGGCGTCAGCTGCTGCCCGACGTCGTGCGGCCACGACCGCTGCTGCAACGTCACCTGGCTCAAGCCGTGGACCTGCGACGACCTGAAAATGGAGCCGGTCGAGTGCAAGCCGCGCTGCTGCGGCGGCTTCTTGCATGGCTTGCTGTTTTGCCCGCCGGAAGAAGAGAACGGCAATGGCAACTGCAATGGCAATGGCAACGGCGAGAAGAAGAACGGCGCCGAAGAAAAGAAGGACGGCAATGGCAACGGCGAAGAAGCGGAAGAAGAGGACGACCTGACGCCGTTGATGCAGGCCATCAAGTGCCGGTTCCCGGTCCTGTTCGACCGCATGGAGTGCACCGGCACGAAGATCTACGGCTGGGTGCAGTTCGGCTACACCGTGAACCTCGACAGCCCGAACGATCGCCTCAACCTCGGCCCGAACTTCAACAACCGCTCCAACGATTTCAGCTGGAACGACATTCCCTACATCGTCATCGAAAGGCCGCTGGACCTCGATAAGAAAAAAGACCAGTTCCACGTCGGTTACCGATTGGACACGACGTTTGGCCATAACGCGCCGCACTGGGCAAACTTTGGTCTGGGCCTGTTCGAGAACTTCACCGGCAGCCGCCTGCAAACCCCGCGCACCCATGAACTCGGCCTGGACATGCCGCAGATGTACGTGGAAGCACACTTGCCCGTGTTAACGGACCGCGGCGTCGATATTCGCCTTGGCCGGTTCTTCGAACTGTGCGGCTACGAGCTGTCGCCGGCGACGCAAACGCCGTTCTACTCGCATAGCTATGAGTATCCGTACGCCGTGCCATTCACCATTTTCGGCGCCATGGCCACGGTCCACATCGGCGATACGGTCGACTTCCAGAACGCCTTCGTGCGCGGCTGGGAAGTGAGCTTCCACGACATCAACGACGCCTGGGGTTACACCGGCGCCTTGGTGTGGAATTCCTGCGACAAGCGTACGAACGTCATCCTGTCCTGGATCACCAGCCCCGAACAGATCCAGAACAACGACAACTGGCGCCAGGTGATTTCGGTCAATGCGACGCGCAAGGCCGGTTGCTACAACGAATGGCAGTTCACCGTCGGCTCACACGTCGGTTGGGAAGAAGATGTCGTCCAGGCCGACCGTGTCGGCGCAGCCGAATGGTACGGCGTCAGCGGCTACGTCCTGTACACGGTCAATCCGAAGCTGATCTTGGGCACCCGTGGCGAATGGTTCCGCGACGACGACGGCGTCCGCGTGACCTTCTTCAATGATCAGGCTCTGGACGCCACTCGTCCGGGCTCGGCTGGCAACTACTTTGAATGGACGCTGGGCTTCACCTACAAGCCCTACCAGAACCTGCGGCTCCGGCCGGAAGTTCGCTTCGACTGGTTCGACGGCCCGGCCGGCGCCGGCGCCCCGTTCAACGACCGCACCGACCGCTTCATGACCACGCTCGGCATTGACGCGATCTGGGAATTCTAGGCCGCGTGTTGTTGGGAGAGAGTCGATGGGCCGCGCCGTTCCGGCGCGGCCCATTTCTTTGTGAGTCCTCGCGTGCGCTGCGGGCTCACGATTGCATTTCCGCGCGCCCACGCCTATCCTAACTCTCTGCACACCGTCTCATCACGGCGAGGGAATCAGCCATGACTACGAGCATTCGTCATCCATTGGAGCCCCTGACTGCCGCCGAGGTGCAGCAAGCCGTCGAGCTGCTCAAGGCCAAGGGAAAAGTCACGCCGACCACGCGCTTCGTCTCGGTCAGCTTGAAGGAGCCGCCCAAAGAGTTCGTCCACAACGGCAACGGCGCGGCCACGCGCGAGGCCTTCGTCATGCTCTTCGACAACGGCACGAACACCGCCCATGAAGCGACGCTCTCCCTCGCCAACCGCGAGCTGCTGTCGTTCCAGTCGCGCACCGGCGTGCAGCCGACCATGACCATCGACGAGCAAGTCGAATGCGAGCAGGCCGTCCTGGCGAGCCCGGAATTCAAAGCGGCCCTCAAGAAACACCATGGCCTCGACGACACCAGCCTGGTCATGGTCGATATCTGGAGCGCCGGCAACTACGGTTCCGAGGAAGATCGCACGCGGCGCCTGGCCCGGCCGCTGTGCTTCGTCCGCAAGGACCCCACCGACAACGGCTACGTCAAGCCGATCGAAGGGCTCCGGCCGGTGGTCGATCTGAACACGATGAAGGTCATCCGGGTTGAAGAGTACGGCCACTGGCCGCTGCCGCCCGGCGAGTGCAACTACGCCGCCGACCGCGTCAAGGAGTTTCGCCAGGACATCAAGCCGCTCGACATCAAGCAGCGAGAAGGGCCCAGCTTCCAGGTGGACGGCCGGCAGGTGAGCTGGCAGAAGTGGAAATTCGTGGTCGGCTTCAACGCGCGGGAAGGGCTGACGCTGCACCACCTGCGCTACCACGACCAGGGAAAGGATCGCTCGGTGCTGTATCGCGCCTCCTTGACCGAGATGGTGGTGCCCTACGGCGACCCCGGGCCAACGCAGGTGCGCAAGAACGCCTTCGACGTCGGCGAGTACGGCATGGGCGCCTGCGCCAACAGCCTGGAGCTGGGCTGCGACTGCCTCGGACTGATCCACTACTTCGACTCCGACCTGGTGACCAGCCGAGGCGCGCCGCTCACCATCAAGAACGCCATCTGCATGCACGAAGAGGATTACGGCATCCTCTGGAAACACACCGATCGCCGCTTGCCGGACAAACCCGAGGTGCGTCGTTCGCGGCGGCTGGTGATCTCGTCGGTCTCCACCGTCGAGAACTACGAATACGGCTTCTTCTGGTATCTCTACCAGGACGGCACGATCCAGCTCGAAATCAAACTGACGGGCATCCTGTCGCTGGGGGCGGCCAAACCGGGCGAGCAGCCCAAGTACGGCGCTCTCGTGGCGCCGCAGGTCTACGCGCCCAATCACCAGCACTTCTTCAACGTGCGCCTGGATTTCGACCTCGACGGCGTCGCCAACTCGGTCTACCAGGTCGATGTCGTACCGGAAGAATCGGGCGACGTCAACCCGTTCGCCAACGCCTTCTACGCCCGGCCCACGCTGCTCAAGACCGAGCGGCAGGCGCGGGCCCACCTCGATCTGCAGACCGCGCGCACCTGGAGAATCGTCAACCCCAACGTGAAAAACGCGATCGGCGAACCGGTCGCCTACAAATTCATCCCCGGCGACAACGCGTTTCCGTTCGCCGCGCCGGGAGCGTGGTGGCGGAAACGGGCGGGGTTCGTCAACTACCATGTCTGGGTGACGCCCTACCGCGAAGACGAGAAGTACGGCGCCGGCGATTACCCCAACCAGAGCCACGGCGGCGACGGCCTGGTCCGCTGGACTGAACAAGACCGCAAGATCGACAACACCGACGTGGTCTTGTGGTACACCTTCAGCCACGTCCACGTGCCCCGGCCGGAGGATTACCCGGTGATGCCGACGGCCTACATCGGTTTCGTCCTCAAACCGGTTGGCTTCTTCGCGATGAATCCGGCCCTGGACGTGCCGCCGTCGCCGAAGCAGACGGCCGGCGGGTCGTGCTGCCATTGACGGACTCATTGACACGAGAAAACCAACAGCGGCGGTCCAATGCCGGTAGGCGCCCTCGGCGTCACCTCGTCTCGCCTTGATCGGCGTGTTTCGGTATACTTTGCAGGTGGAGCGGAGCTCGTTCCGTCCGGCTTTCCGGTTGGGAGAAATGGAACATGCGTCGGCAGGTCCGTTGGCTGGTGTTGTTGTTGCCGTTGGCCCTGGTGGGCTGTGCGAACGATCCGCGCGAGGCGCGGATCAATTCGGCCATCGGCTTTCTCGAGCGGGCGGCCAGCGATATCCGGCAAATCAAGGAGAACGTCGCCGATTCGATCAAGAAGGCGGACAACAAGAAGCTGGCCTCGGCGCCCTTGAAGGAAGCGGTCACCGCCGTGGAGAGCCTCCGGAACCTGGCCAAGGAAATGCAGAAGGTGAAGCAGGACATCGAGAGCCTGGCCGGGGCGACCCCGCAGGATCGCCGCGAGGAGCTGGCCCAGCAGTTTCGCGGCAAGCTGACCGCCGCCATGGCCAGCATCGACGAAGAACGCCGCGCCCTGGAAAAGACGATGCTCGAAGCCGAAGCCATTGAACCGGAGGCGCTGCGCGAGCTGCGCTCGAAGTTGAGCGAGGCCGAAGGCAGCTTCGTCATGCTGGCGCGGCCGCGGTAAGCACCCGGAAATCCGCAACGTGGCCGGCGCTGAGTCTTCGAAGCCCCGGCCACCGACAGGATCCGAAACAAACTCGACATCCGAAGCATGAAGGCTCTTCCCTCCATCGCCGTGGTGTTTGCCTTGGTCGGCCTGGCCGCGGCGGGCGGGGCGCCGACGCACGACGACGTGATCAAGCGGATGCTGGCCACGCTGGACAAGATCACCACCAAGCTGGCGTCGATCACCAATCGAGAAAGCGCCGACGCCGCCAAGCCGGAACTGCAAAAGTCGGCCAAGGACTGGCTGGCGACGCGGGCCCAGGCCGAGAAGCTGCCGCCGCCGTCGCGCGAGCAGAAAGAGAAGCTCGAGAAAGAGTTCAAGGGCAAGCTCGAAGCCGCCCAGAAGAAGCTGGCCGGCGAAGTGATCCGGGTGAAGAATATCCCCGGCGGACCCGAAGCGCTGCAAGAAATCCGTAGCGTGCTCGTCAAACAGATGAAATAATGACGAGAAGTCCGTTCATGGAGGAACGACGATGTGCCAGGCATGGAAGCGCCCGGTAGGGAAGCGCCAGGCATGGATGCTGTTCGGAATGTCGGCGCTGGTCGCGCTGACGCTGGGCTGCACCGACAAGGCGGAGCCGTATCTGAAGGCAGCCACCGCGCAGCGCTCGGCCATGGAGCAGGTGACGGCCATCCTCGCCGGCGTCACCGATGCGGAGTCGATGGAGGCGGCCAAGGAAAAGCTGCTCGAATGCCACGATCACTGCGAGTTGATCGTGCATCGTTCCAAGAACCTCCCCAAGCCGGGTCCGGACATCCTGAAACGGCTCGACGACGAGAAGGACAAGATGAGCGCCGTCGTCGCCAAGCTGCAGGCCGAAGTCAAGCGCGTCCAGGCGTTGCCCCAGGGCGCGAAGTTCTTGCAGGAAGTGAAGATTCAGAAGTAAGAGTTCGTGAACAAACGAGGACGCTCCCCGGTTGTCACGAACTCAAAGAGTCACCATGAGGCGAACCATGAGACGCACTCTGCGTGGTTTCTGGCCGGCGTTCTTGTTCCTGGCCGCCGGCTGCGGCGACAGCATTCAGGCGGTCACGCGCGACTATTGCAACGTCCAGCATGAGGCGCTCGACGACATGATGCAAATCGTCGACGAGGAATCGGCCAAGCGGTTCAACGAAGACTACGAGAATCGGATCATGCCCCAGGAGGATGCGGTTGACGCGCGCCACGCCAAGATCATGAACAACCTGTTTACGGAGGCGGACAAGAAGATCACGGCGCTGGCGATCGTGGAATTGGAAACGGTCACGCTCAAAGGCCAGTTCGAATCGCTCGACACCCGCTGCGCCCTGACGCTCAACCGCCTGCGCCGCCTCGCCGTCAAGATGGTGGAGGACAAGGCCGAGGAAGCCAAGCGGGCCAACCAGAGCTTTACCGTCCGGTCCAACGATTTGTGCCCGGAACTGACCACCAAGCTGCGCCGCGGCAAGCACTTCGCCAAGGGCGAGTCGGGGGGCGGGGGCGGCATGGCCCCGATGATGCCCGGCCCGGGAGGCGCCCAAATGCCGGGGATTGGACCGATGCCGGGCCCGGCCTTGGGCTGGCCGCCGCAGCCGCGCCGGGGCAATTCCATGCTCAGCCGCAACCTCGAGTTTGTCATGGAGTGCCGCCGCACCGAGGATCCCCAGAACCCCTGGCACGTGACCCGTTCGTGGCGCGGCGTCCAGGAGCTCACCCTCAACGGCATCAACCTCGCCCCACTGTTCAGCACCCAGTAAAGAGGCTTCCGAACGGGGGACAGACCCCTGGGAGTTTGCCATGAGCACTGAATCCTCCGCCGAACGGCAGCAACAGAAGGTGCGCGAGTTCATGAGCCTCTTGCCGCTGACCCTGGCGGTGGCCGGCCTCCCCGATTGCGAAACCGGCAAGCACTTCAACGAAGGCCAGATGGAGGCCCGCGCCACCACCATCCGCTCCGCCTACAAGATCGCCCGCCAGATCGTCCACGAAATCGTCAAGTGAGTCCCTTTTATGGCGCTTCATCTCGCGGCCTGTGGCCTGGCGCTGTTGCCCGCACTGCTGCCCCCTCTGCACCCAACGCCGAACGCCAAGGATGCCGTCCAAAAAGTCCTCGATGACCAGGTCGTCGCCTGGAACCGGCGCGACCTGGAGGGCTTCATGGCCGGCTACTGGAAGTCGCCGGAGCTGAGTTTCTATTCCGGCGGCACGAAGACCGCCGGCTGGCAGGCGACGCTCGATCGCTACAAGAAGAAGTACCAGGGCGAGGGCAAGGAGATGGGCAAGCTGGCGTTCAAGGAAATCGCCATCGACATGATCGGCGCCGACCGCGCCTTGGTCCGCGGCCGCTGGCATCTGACCCTGACCAAGGACTCCATCGGCGGCCTGTTCACGCTTGTCATGAAGAAAATGCCGGAAGGCTGGCGGATCATCCACGATCACACGTCGAATTGACATCAAAGCGCCGCCTTGCGTCCCACCTTGCTCTGCTCGATGCACGGGCTTGCCGCTGACGGGCCGCCGTAGCTCAAGCAGCACGTCGCGCTGTCAAGAAGGAGGCCGGCGCATTGCTGCCGATCGCGGCGAGCGCCGGAGTATCATAACTCGGATTTGAGTTGACTTCATCGCCGAATGGTGCGACCATTTGATCGTCGGCAAGGAGTTGCCCACTGAAGTTTTTCAACCCCAACGGCATTGAACGTGACGCCGTCGGTCGACCCCTGCCTGGTCCTCCGTGCCAAAGTGAAGGCCAACTTCGCCTCGCCCTTGGCGGAAGAAGTGCTGGACGTATTGCGCAAAGCCACCGGCGTCACGCTCACGCGCGCCGACGACATTCAAAACAAGTATTACGTGGCCGGCAGCTACAGCTTCAACGGCAACCCAGCCTGGCAAGTCATGGAGATGCTGGCCGCCTCCAAGTACGTCCAAGGCAAATGGGAAACCGACGGCGACGGCTACCGCCTCGTCCGCAACGGCAACCCCGT
>JAKEET010000008.1 GCA_022616435.1 Gemmataceae bacterium | reverse complement strand
GTTGCCTGTCTGCAGAGTTACGCGAAAGCCAAGCTCGGGACCGTTTTGACGCCCGCCCGTGTCCGCGATATCCTGATTAACACCGGCACGCCTCAGGCCGACGATGCGCCGCGTGCGCCCGTCGGCCAGAAGATCGGCCCGCAACCGAACCTCGTGCGCGCGCTGGCTGCTAATCTGGTTTGAGGCCGTCGGCGGGCCATCGGGGGCGAGAGCATGCATCCCTTTCAGCGGCAACGTCAGCACACGCCACGCGGCGTGAAGCCCACCTTGCAGGTCGTGCTGAAGGAGGGCTGGCGGCTGTTACCCAAGAAGCGTTCGTTCGCTGCGCCGGAAGGCAAATCGCAATCCTTCAAGGGAGTCTTGCCGCCTAGAGCGCGCGTCGTCCCGATGACGCCGGCGCTGGCCGACGCCGAACCGGACGAGCTGTCCGACGAGGAGCGTTACCTCGCCCGTCAGGTGCAGGTCATCCTGCCGCCGGGGGCCGACGTGGGGCAATATGCCGACTTGCTGCGACAGTCTCAGGCTGTGGAAGAGGTCCGCCTGCCGCCTCAGCTTGAGCTGCCGTGACGGTGGAACTGGTTTGTAGCCCAAGCGCTTGTTCCCACGCTCTGCGTGGGAACACAAGCGTCGCCGCTCTGCGGCGAAATGTGGCGAGCATCCCCATCGGCGACGCCACTCGCCGTGGAGCGGCAGAGCTCCCGTTCCCACGCGGAGCGTGGGACCGAGGATCGATCCGGAGGTGAAACGTGTTCAAGCGCTGGTTGCTCCTGCTTTTTGCCTGGACTTGCGTTGTGGGACAATTGCTTGCCGCCGACTCTCCGCGGCCCAACATCCTTTTCTGCTTCGCCGACGACTGGGGCCGATATGCCAGCGCGTATGCGACGATCGAGAAGCAGCCATCACCCAGTCAGGTGGTGAAGACGCCCAACATTGATCGCATTGCCCGCGAAGGCGTGCTGTTCCGCCACGCTTTCGTCAATGCGCCTTCGTGCACGCCCTGCCGCAGCGCGCTGCTGTCCGGGCGATACTTCTTCAACACGGGCCGGGCGGCGATCTTGCAGGGGGCCGTCTGGGACTCGGCGATCCCCAGCTTTCCGCTGCTCTTGAAGGACGCCGGCTACCATATCGGCGAGACGTGGAAGGTATGGAGCCCCGGCACGCCGAACGACGCCCCCTTCGGCGCCGGCAAACACGCCTACGAGAAGGCCGGCAATCAGTTCAACAACTTCTCGGAGAATGTCACCCGCGCGGTCGCCGCCGGCACGCCGCTCGCCGAGGCCAAGAAGAGCCTGTTGGCCGAGGTGCGAGGCAACTTCGAGGCTTTCCTGGCCGACCGCCGCGAGGGGCAGCCGTTCCTCTATTGGTTCGGGCCGACGAACGTCCATCGGCTGTGGGTCAAGGGCTCCGGCAAGGCCCTATGGGGGATCGATCCGGACTCGCTCCGCGGCAAGTTGCCGAAGTTCTTGCCGGACGTGCCGGAGGTGCGGGAGGATTTTGCCGACTACCTGGGCGAAGTCCAGGCCTTCGATGCTGCGGTCGGCGAGCTGCTGAAGAAGCTAGAGGCGATCGGCGAGCTGGAGCGCACGCTGATCGTGGTCAGCGGCGATCACGGACCGCCCGGCTTTCCCGGCGGCAAGTGCAATCTCTATGACTTCGGCGTGCGGGTGACACTCGCCGCGCGCTGGCCCCGGCACGTGGGCGAGTCTCTCCGAGACTCGTCGCGTCTCGGAGAGACGCGGCCACGTGAAGCGCGGCCACGTGCCGAGGCGCGACCGCATGTTGTCCTGGAGGACTTCGTCAACCTGATGGACCTGGCACCAACATTCCTGGAAGTCGGCGGCGCGAAGCCGCCGCCCGGCATGAATGGCCGGAGCATCATCAGCCTGCTCAAGGCCGACCGCTCAGGGCAGATTGACCCCGAGCGGACGTGGGTCGTCACCGGCCGCGAGCGGCACGTCGGGTCGGCCCGCGAGGGGAACCTGCCGTATCCGCACCGCGCCCTGCGGACAAAGGACTTCCTCTATATCCGCAACTACAAGCCGGATCGCTGGCCGATGGGCGCGCCCTATGCCGTAACCGACACGGCAGCCCCTATGGCCGCCGAGCTGGAGAGCAACACGCGGGTAGCATTTGCCGACATGGACGCCAGCCCGACGAAGGCCTGGCTAGTCGCCCACCGCCACGATCCGCAGTGGAAATGGCACTACGACTACGCTTTCGGCAAGCGGCCTGCCGAAGAGCTGTACGACCTGCGAAAGGACGCCGACCAGGTGAAGAACGTCGCCGCCGATCCGGCGTATGCAGAGGAGAAGGAGAGACTGTCGCGGCAGCTCATGAAGGTGCTGACCGATGCCGGGGACCCGCGCGTGACGGGCGACGGCGGCACGTTTGACCGGGCGCCGTTTAGCGATCCGGAGCCGGTGAAGAAGAAGAAAGGCGCCGCGAAGGCGAAGGCCGCGCGAACGTAGCAGGCACACTCCGTGTGCCGTAGAACGGAATTCATTCCGTTCGCAGGCTCCCGGATCCTTGGAAGTAGCAGGTCTCGAACGGAATGAATTCCGTTCTACGGCCTGGTGCCGCTCGGCTCGCGGCACCTACCTTACGCGGCATTTGAAGCGGACCAGGCCGCCTTCGCCCTTGGGCAGCGGGTCGATGATCTCCCAGCGGAGGACCAGCGAGCCGGCCTCGTTGACCTTGGTCGAGAAGTTGGCCGCCCGGCTGGCTTGCGTGCTGCCTTCGACGTATTCCAGCCGCGTCGTGAGGTTGTCGATGATCGTCACGTTGCCGATCACCTGGTCGCCGACGTTGTCGTAGCGAATCGTGAAGTCGATGATGTCGCCGACGTTTGCCGCGCTCGTCGAAGCCACCTTGATCACCCGCAGCTTCGCCGGGCCGCTCTTGTCCTCGAACATCAGGATCGTCTGGAGCCGTTGGTCGGCGCTGACCTCGGCGGCTTGTTGCCCGTTGATGACGGCCTGCACGCCCAGGTCGTGCGACCAGGTATTGGCGGCCTGTCGGCCCAGGGCCAGCCGCGGCTTGTCGGAGTTCTCCAGCATGCCGCGGCGGATGACTGCAATGTCCTCGTAGGGCAGGAAACCGTTGTCGAAGCTCTGCACCAACTGCACGCTCAGATCAGCGGTGGGCCGCGTCTGTGAGGCGATCCCCTGGAGGCGCTTGTCGGCGATTTCGCCGCGAGCTTCGATCCCCTGCAAGTGCGTCCCCAGGCGGAGCGATTCGGCCAGTGGCTGCGGGCCGAGACCCTGATCGTGGTGCACGACGGCATCGACGTGCGCGCCTTGTTGTAGGTCGGTGACGCTGCGCACCGAGGCGAACCGCGGCGCATACAACTTGATGCGGTTGGATGGGGTCACGATCACCGAGCCGTCGAGCCGGTCGGCATGGCCGATCGTGTCTTCCGGCTCCAGGCCCTGCACGATCCATTCGGACGACACGCGGGCCGGCAAGTCGCGGTCGCCGCCGTCGAAGATGCACTCCGGCCCCGGCGGCGCCATGCCCACGAAGGCCGGCTCGGGCGGAGCAATGACCTGTTCGGGCACCGGCGGGAAATAGGCCGCAACGGGCACGACCGCTGGATCAGCGAACGGCCCCGTTGGCGGCAGCGCCATCGCATGCGGGCCGTACGGCAGCGGCGCGTACGGCGAGCGGGGGGCGTCAGCCCCCTGATACGCTGGAGCATGCGCGGATGCCATCAGGGGGGTGACGCCCCCCGCTCGCCCGTCGGGCGTTGGACCAGCGACGGTATCCGGCGGCGGCGCATCCACTGCGCTGCACGAGCAGAGCACGAGCGTCGAGACGCCGATCACGACCAGCCGCCACCAGCGGGGCCATCCACGCGATTCGCTGTCGTGTTGATGCTCTGCCACGTGTGCACTCCGACGCGGCCGCGTCGGCTCTAATGGCGCGAGGTTGGGCGTAACGAATTCACCGCTGGGCTTGTCCCAGCGGAAGCATGACTGGCCAGCTACCGTGCCCGCCAACCTAGCGACTCCCTTTTCTTCTTTGTCGCTGGCTGCGGCCGCGGCCGCAGCCAGCGACAAAGAAGAAAAGATCAAAGACCTCTTCATCGTTTGCTGCCAGTAGCTCCTCAGTCATCGCCCCGCTGGGGCAAGCCCAATGGCACTAAGCTTTGCTGGCGAGTTGGCGTTATTTGTTCTTGCGGTTCGAGTTAACGCGTTTGCTGAGCTTGGATGCGGGTTGCTTGT
>JAKEET010000077.1 GCA_022616435.1 Gemmataceae bacterium | reverse complement strand
TACTGACTACTGACTACTGACTACTGACTACTGACTACTGACTACTGACTACTGACTACTGACTACTGACTACTGACTACTGACTACTGACTACTGACTAAGGACTAACTAGCCATGTCCCCTTTGCTGCTATCGATGCTGGTGTTCGGCGCGGTGACCGTGCTTGTTGGCTGGCTGGCGTTTGTCATGACCACCAATGCCAACAAGACAGCGGATCGGCTCGACCTGTTCACCGGCCGGAGGAAGAAAGACGACGAGTCGACCACGATCCTCAAGAAGACGGCGTTCGATCGCGACAAGAAATCGCTGCTGGAGATGCTGACGCCGAACCTGCCGAGCTTGCAGAAGCTGATCGTGCAGGCCGACGTGCACATTCGCCCCAGCACGCTGTTCGGCATCGGCGCCGTGCTCGGCGTCATCGGCGCCTCGATTAGCTGGCTGGCCGGCGTCAAGCTGTACCTGGCGCCGCTCTTGGGCATCGTCATGCTGCTGGTGCCGTTCGTGTGGCTGCTGACCAAGCGGGCGCTGCGGCTGCGGACCTTCGCCTCGCAACTGCCCGACGCGCTGGAGCTGGTCGCGCGGGCGCTGCGGGCCGGACACAGCCTGGCGGCCGGCATGCACGTGGTCGCCGAGGAAATGCCGTCGCCGATCGCCGACGAGTTTCTGCGGGTCTACGAGGAGCAGAACCTGGGCATCCCGGTCGACGACGCGCTCAAGAGCATGTGCGACCGGGTCCCCAATCTCGACCTGCGTTTCTTCGTGACCAGCGTGTTGATCCAGCGGACCACCGGCGGCGACCTGGCGGAAATCCTCGACAAGATCGGCTATGTGATCCGCGAGCGCTTCCGCATTCTGGGACAGGTCAAGGCCCTCACGGCCGAAGGCCGGCTGTCCGGGGTCATCCTGATCGCTCTGCCGTTCGGCTTGTTTTTGATCATGCTGCACATCAAGCCGGACTATGTGGAGAAGCTGTGGACGCACGAGCTGGGCATCAAGATGAGCGTGTTCGCGCTGATCATGCAATTGCTGGGCGCCGTGGTGATCAGGAAGATCGTGAACATCAAGGTGTAGCGGTGGATAGGACTCATGGAGTGATCAGGACCAACAGTGCTAACAAGTAAAGAACCTGTGCGGAAAATGACGAAGATAAGGATGGAAACGACGACTCCGCACCTGGGACTGTCAACGTTGAGGAAACGACCATGATCGCGGGGTTTGTCTACATTCAGGATTTGATTCCGCTGCTGGTTTTTGGCGGCATCGTCGCCCTCATCTGGGCGGTGCTGTCGATGATCTCCAATCGCAACAGCAGGGCCCTCGATCGCCTGGCTCGGTTGAGCCGACGGCAGGCGTCGGGCGAGCTGGACGACGGCGGTCAGAAGTCCGAGCGGCTGGCGGGCTTGATGGAGACGGCCAAGGCGCTGTCCTCGCCGTTGATGCCGCAGACCGAGCTGGAGCAGAACAAGCTCAAGCAGAAGCTGGCCAATGCCGGCTTCCGCAGCGACGCGGCCCCCATGGTGTATTCGGGGCTGCGGCTGGCGTGCTTGATGGTCGCGTTCGTCGTCTCGGCCGCCGTCTTCATCCCGGGGCGGCCCCTGGGTTGGCGCACGCTCCAGTATGTCGTGATCTTCACCGGGTTGGGCTTCTACACCCCCAACATGGTCCTGTGGTGGATCAAGCGCAAACGCCAGGAAGAAATCTTCCTGTCGCTGCCCGACGCCCTCGACCTCCTGGTGGTCTGCGTCGAAAGCGGTCTGGGACTCGACGCCGCCATGCGGAAAGTGTGCGAAGAGCTGGGGACCCACGCGAAGATCATCTCCGAAGAGTTCTCGCTGGCGAACTTCCAGCTCCAGATGGGCCGGCCGCGCCGCGAAGTGCTCCACGACCTGGGCGTCCGGACCGGCGTCGACGACGTCCGGTCCCTGGCGGCGATCTTGATCCAGGCCGACCGCTTCGGTTCGTCCATCGCCCAGGCCTTGCGCGTGCAATCGGACTCGATGCGCACGCGCCGCAAGCAATACGCCGAGGAAAAGGCGGCCAAGACGGCGGTGCAGCTCCTGTTCCCGCTGATCTTGTTCATTTTCCCCGGCATTTTCGTGGTGCTGGTGGGACCGGCGGCGATCAACATCATGGAGACCCTGCTGAAGACGTAAGCGCGTCGTGAACTCGCAAGCCTTCCGATACCGGAATCCCTGCGAATGCCGCGGCCGCCTCGAAGACCATTGAGCGACGTTGAGCTCCGGTTCGCCGAACCGGGCAGCGCTTCACCCCCGTATCCGTGAAACGGGGCAAACAGTGTCACGGGAAGGACCCCGGGTCGAGCCAACGTGCCCGGCCTTGTTCTAAGGAGAGTGTGCCGATGAACGGATTCATCCGCCGAGCTGCCCTGGGCACGTGCCTGGGCGCGAGTGTGGTCAGCCTCGCCGGTTGCGTGCCGGCCTATCGCGAGCTGGTCGATCCTTGCTGGCCGGAACGCTACAACCATCTGGCGCGGCAATCGGTCCGCGACACGTTCAACGCCCAGGCCGCCAACGGCCACGTGTTCGATCAGACCATCTGGACCGAGTACTTCGACTTGCGCAACGCGACCGAGCTGAACGATCGCGGCCGCGAACGTCTGCGGTACATCGCGCTCCGCAAGCCGGTCCCCGATCCGCGCGTGTACGTGCAGAAGACCGGCGACGCGATGCTGGACTTTGGCCGCAAGGCCGCCGTGGAGAAGCAGCTTGGCCTGCTCGCCCAGGCGACCAACCCGGCCGTGGGCTACCAGGTGGAGCTGGTGCTGTTTTCCGAGAATTGCCTGCGGAAGTCGCGTCGGCTGCCGAGCTTGTACGAACCGCCTGACAAGGGTCAGGGCATCTCTTCGGCCGGCATCGCTGTCACGGGCTCCACGGGCTCGACGCAGGGCTCTACCGCGACGACCGCGAGCGGCAGCTCCGCGCAGCCCCAGTAGCTGATGGAGATTGGGGACGGCGCTCCAGGGCCGTCCTGCGCGATGGATCGGCGTCGCGGTCCGGCACAGCCGGCCCGCGACGCCCGTTTGATTCCCCAACACGAGTTGCACCATGAGTTCCACGTTCCTGCTTGCCGGCGCCGGCCGCGGCCTCTTGTGCCTGCTGCTGGCCCTGGTTGTTGTGCTGATCGCCCCCGGCGGCACGTCTCTGGCGGCCGCCGATGGTCCCGTCCTTTGGGCCGACGCTTCGGCCGACCCGACCGGCCCCCTCTTTGCCAGCTGGCTGCAAGACGTGATCGGCAATCGCACCCGGCTGATCCAGGCGTCGTTCCTGTTCATCATCGTCGGAATTTTCATTCTGTGGAAAAAATGACGTATGGTTGTCTAGCCGCGACGCGCCGCGGACCGTGGCGTCCGGGCTGCGCAGCCGCCCCGTCGGATGGTCTTGCAAGACCGTTCGCGCCGACATCACTCCAAACCCAAGACGGTTGTTGCATGAACCGTCGGACACGAGGCACAGCACTCGGTTGAGGAACCTGCCATGATCGCCACGCAGCAAAAGAACGGGCTCGCGGAATGGGACGGCGCCGGACTGCCCGAAGCGCCGACCGCCCCCGACAGCCTCAAGGAAGCCGGCTTGACCCTGTCGTTTCTCAACGACCTGGTGCTGAGGATGCTGTACGTCAACGGCAGCATGCTCGGCCTGGACCTGGCCCGCTTCCTGTGCCTGCCCTTCAAGGTCATCGAGGAATCCTTGAAGTTCCTCAAGGACGAAAAGTGCATCGAAGTCGCCGGCGGCGACCTCATCGGCCGGGTCAGCTACCGCTTCAACCTGACCGAGCTGGGCCGCAAGCGCGCCCAGGAATCGATGAAGCTGTGCACCTACGTCGGCCCCGCCCCCGTGCCGCTCGACGACTACATCGAGCAAACCTACCGCCAGGCCGTGACCGGCATCGGCTGCAGCCCCGAGCCCCTGCGGGCCGTGTTCTCGCACCTGGTCATCAAGGAGGATATGTTCAACGCCATCGGCCCGGCGATCGTCAGCGGGCGGTCGGTGTTCATCTACGGCCCCCCCGGCAACGGCAAAACCTCGATCGCCCGGTCAATCGGCGACTTCATGAACAACGCCGGCGGCGAAATCTACGTGCCCTACTGCTTCCTCGCCGAGAACAGCATCATCACCCTGTTCGATCAGGCAGTGCACCAGCGCGTGGACGGCGACGCCCACGAGCGCCTCGAGGACAACGAGGCCACCATCCGCCGCCTGCTCAACACCGGCACCATTGACGCCCGCTGGGTGCGCATCCGCCGCCCCGTGATCATCACCGGCGGCGAGCTCAACCTGGGCATGCTCGACCTGCGCTTCAACAGCGACGCCAACTTCTACCAGGCCCCCTTGCACATCAAGGCCAACGGCGGCGTCTTCCTGATCGACGACTTCGGGCGCCAACTGTGCAGCCCCAAGGAACTGCTCAATCGCTGGATCTTGCCCCTGGAAGATCGCCACGACTTCCTG
This sequence comes from Gemmataceae bacterium, assembly GCA_022616435.1. Taxonomy (GTDB): domain Bacteria; phylum Planctomycetota; class Planctomycetia; order Gemmatales; family Gemmataceae; genus JAKEET01. The sequence goes on along the minus strand of JAKEET010000077.1, from coordinate 17,730 downwards.
TCGCTGGCCTCGGGCAAGAAATTCGAGGTCCCGTTCGAGCAGCTCATCATCTTCTCGACGAACCTCGACCCCAGGGACCTGGTGGACGACGCGTTCCTGCGGCGTATTCGCCACAAGGTGGGCATTGACGCGCCGCCGCGCGACATCTACGAGCGCATCTTCAACAACATGGTCAAACGGCTCGGCATGAACCCGTGCCCCGAGGCGATCGACTTCTTGTACGAGCGCTACTACGATCAGGGCCGCAATCCGCGCGCCAGCGACGCCCGCGATTTGCTGGAGATCGTCCAATCGATTTGCCGATTCCGAAGACAACCCGTGCACCTGACGCGCGAACTGATCGTGGAATCGGCGCAGAGCTTCATCAACGAGTTCTAATAGGCAAGACACGCAGCCCTCGTGCTCCGCGACAAGATAGCTGAGTCCCGCGAAACGCGCGGGCTGCGAAACCGACGAGGTCGATCATGGAAGGTCGCAAAGCGCTCGCCTGGGCATCCAGTTTCTTGCTGTGCGCGGGCTGCGTCACTAACAACGCCCACAAGGCGCCGCAATCCATTTCGCCGGCGGCCCCAGCCGCCGCCCCCCATGTGCCCCAGGCGCCTCCCACGGTCGCCACCGAAGCCAAGAAGGATCCCAAGACCGGACCGCGGCTGGTCGTCGCGCTGGCCAAGTTCAAGGAGGCCGAAGCCAGGACGCTGGATCGCGAGCCCGAAAAGCAATACAAGATCCGCTTCCAGGCCCGCGACCTGTACCGCGACGCCATCAAAGGAGACCCGACGAACATCGAGGCCCACCGCGGCCTGGGCCGTGTCTACGTGGACCTGGGCGACTTCGAGCGCGCTCGGGAGACCTTCATCAAGGCGCAGGAGCAGTTCCCGAAGGAATCCATCTTCTGGTACGAGCTGGGCCAGATGCACAACCGCCGCAAGGACTTCGCCCACGCGATCACGTGCCTGAACAAGGCCCTCGACATGAGCCCTGAGAATCCCCTGTACCTGACCACGCTGGGCTTCACCCTGGCACGCACCGGACGGAACGAGGAAAGCCTCGCCGTCTTGACCCGCGCCATGGGCCTGGCCAGCGCCCACTACAACGTGGGCCGGATGCTGCTCCACCTCCAGCGCACCGACCAAGCCGTCCAGCACCTGCGCCAGGCCGTCGCCGCCAACCCCCGCCTCGAAACCGCCCGGCAACTCTTGAACGACGTGGAAAACGGCCGCAGGGTGCAGGTGAGTCTTGAGTTCGAGCCGGGCGAGTGAAGCGGAACTCACAAGAGTTCGATGCATTTTTCGGCGAACCTTTCCGGGTCGCTCTGTCACCCAGATACAATGAATGGACCGGAGGGGTGGCAGAGCGGCCGATTGCACCGGTCTTGAAAACCGGAGACGGCGCAAGTCGTCCGAGGGTTCGAATCCCTCCCCCTCCGCTTCGCAAACTCACTTGCCCGCCTTCTTCTTCGCCAGATACTGGGCCACGATTTTCGCGGGGTTTTCGTTGAACGCGTCGCGGCAGCCGGAGCAGCACACGTAGTAGGTCACGCCGTTGTACGACACCGCCATCGTTCCCAGCCCGCCCGTGACGACGCACTCGGGCTTCTTGTTGCTGTCCGTGCCGAAGGATTCGCCTTCCTTCGTGTACGCCAGCTGGAATGACGGGAACGCCAGGGTCCGGCCTTCGCCGCGGACCGAGAAATCGTAGACCGCGCGCACGCCCTGGGCGGCGGTCTTGATCTTCAGCAGCTCGGTGTCCTTGGTGTCCGGGTTCACGCGCTCGAATTCCAGGGAACTTTTCTTCAGTTGGCCCAGGAACACCGCTTTCTTGTCCTGCTTGTCCACGAGCGTCAATTGATACTTCTTCTGCGCGGGGAGCCAGCGGACCTCGCCGTTCTTGTAGAGCTTGCTGCCGGTGAACCGGACCGTGAGCCAGGCGTCGTCCCCCTTGAAGCGCCAGCTCCAGTCGATCGACTCGCGCCAGATGTCGTTGGTCTTCTTGTTCGTGCCGGCGCCTTTCCAGCCGCCGATAAACAAGTCTTGCAGCGCCTGCAAGGCTTCCCTCGATTCCTGCGCCTTGCCGCCGGCGTTCAGGTCCGGGGCGCTCAGGTTCGGAAGGAAGAGGACGATTCCCACCAGCAGCGCCGCACCATAACCACGGTTCATTTGTGATTCCTCGATTGTTCACCGTATGGGACACGGTGGCTTGCCGTTTCGCGCACGATTCCCTCCATTCTTGCAGCTGTTTCACGGCAATTCCAGCAGGAAAAGCGTGCTGCTGGCGTTGCCCGTGACCAGATGCTTGCCGTCGGCGGCGAACACGAAGCTCGTCAGGAAGGCGCCGCGCTCGACGGCCGGCGTGTTCATGTCCCACGACCGCAATTCTTGCCCCGTGGCCAGGTCCCAGAGCTTGACGACGTTGTCGCCCGACATGGTGGCGAACCGTTTGCCGTCGAGGCTGACCTGGCAGCCGATGATGCGCTCGGCGTGGGCCTTGAAGCTGCGGACCACTTGCTTGGCGGCGATCGTGCAAATCTTCACGTCGCCCTTGTCGCTGGTCGCGATCAGTGTCTTACCGTCGGGCGTCAGGGCGATGTCGCCGACGCCGATGCCCTTGTCGAACAGGAACCAGTCGCCGCCGGGCAGCAGCTGGCCGCGCTTCTCGAGGTCCCACACGCGGACGCTGCCGTCCTTGCCGGCGGTAGCCGAGGTCTTGCCGCCGGCGCTGAAGGCCAACGCGTACACCTGCCGGCCCTGGTCGTTCACCACCGTCAGCTCGGCCCCGCTCGCCAGGTCGACCACGTGGATCGACGTGCGGCGTTCATTGCCCGGCAGCCAGGCCAGCAGCTTCTTGCCATCCGGCGCGAGCGTGATGTACGGCGACGGATTGACCAGCCCGGTGAAGCTTTGCTGCTGGCTCGGCGAGCGCGACAGCTGCCTTCCCGACGCCACGTCCCACAGGCGAATGCTGCGGTCGGCGCTGCTGCTGACCAGCGTCTTGCTGTCCGGGGAAAAGACGATGCTGATCACCGCGTCGGCATGGCCGGCCAGCGTCGCCAGCTCTGCCCCGGTCGCCCGGTCCCAGATCTTGATGGTCCGGTCCGACGCGCCGGAAGCAACCTTCGTGCCGTCCGGGCTGAAGGCGACGCATTCGACCGCTCCCGAATGTTCCGCCAGGAGCGGGATGTCCTTGTGGGTGATTTCCCAGAGCTTGACCAGCTTGTCGACGCCGGCGGAGACGATGTAGAAGCCGTCCTTGCTGAAGCCGACCGACGCGACCCACTCGCGATGGCCGCGATAGGCTTGCACTTCCTTGCCGGTGTTCCCCTCCAGCTTCCACAGCCGCACGATCGTGTCGCTGCCGCACGAGACCAGGTGCTGATTGTCCTTGCGGAAGGCCACGCTGGTCAGCGGCCCGCCGTGGCCCGACAGCGTGATCGGGTCGGCGCCGGGATTGGCCACCGTCCACACCCGCACCAGGTGATCCGCCCCGCACGACGCCAGCCAGTGCCCGTCCGGACTGTAAGCCACCCCGGACACCGCGTGGCCGTGAGCCGTCCAGCGCTGCTCCAGTTTCCCGGCGGCGTCGTAGAGCCGCAGCGACTGGTCGATGCACCCCACGGCGATCTGCTTGCCGTCGGGCCGCATCGCGACGGCCGCGACCATCGCGTCGGTGTCGATGGTCAACAACTCCTTCCCCGCCGCGTCCCACACCTTCACCTTCCGGTCCACGCTGCCGGAGACGATCCTGCCATTGGCGCCGACGTCGAGGGCCGTCACGGTCCCCTTGTGGCCGGTCAGGTCGCGCAGCGGCTTGCCGGACTTGGCATCCCACACTTTCAATGATGAGTCGCCGCTGCCGGACACGATCCAGTCACCGCTCGGGCCGAACAGCGCCGCCGTGACGGGAGCGTCGTGGCCGGTCAGCGTGTGGAGCGCCTTGCCCGAAGCGACGTCCCACACCTTGACGGTGCGATCGGCGCTGGCCGAAACCAGCGACTGGCCGTCGGGGCTGAGCGCCGCCGACCACACGGGAGCGTCATGGCCGGCGAAATCGCGCGCCTGCATGACCACGTCGAAGTCCCACAGCCGCACCGTGTGATCGGCGCCGGCGGAGGCGAGCCGGCCGCCCGCCGGATCGAACGCGATGGCGCGAACCTCAGCATGATGGCCCTTGAACGTGCCGACGACCTGGCCGGTGTCGGGATCGAACAGGCGAACCTGGCCGTCGGTGGCGCCCACGAACAGGGTCTTGTTGTCCTTGCTGTACAGCGAGCACGTGTAGCGGATGCCGGGCGCCGGCGGGGGCAGGATGCGACGCGGGGCGCTGACCGAGAACGGCTGCCCCGGCAGATTGACGTTGTAGATCTTGACGCCGTCGGCCCCAGTGCGGGCCAGGCTGCGGTTGTCCGGGCTGAAGGCGATGTGGTAAGCGGTCCCGCTGGGGTCTTGCTGGGCCCAGTACTCCGGCTGATTCGGGTTGTCGACCACCTTGGGATACTCCCAGTGGCGCATCTGCCCGTCGCTGCCGCCGGTCGACATGATCGTGCCGTCGCCGTTGAACGTCACGTGATGGACGAGCAGGCGAAAATCCGTGAGCGCGCGCTTCAAGGCGCCGGTCGCGGCGTCGAAGATGCAAACGATGCCCGGGTTGGACCCCTGGGCGCCGGCCTGGCTCACGACCAGGTGCTTGCCGTCGCGCGACCAGGCGAGCGACTTCGAATAAGTCCCCGGGCCCTTGAGAACGTGCACGTCCTTGCCGGTGGCCGCGTCCCAGATCCGGACCTCCTTGTCGGCGCCGGCCGAGGCGATGCGCTGGCCGTCGGGGCTGTAGGCGGCCGCGTTGACGTGGTCGGTGTGGCCGCGGTACGCGAGGATCTCATGGCCGTTGCCCAGGTCCCAGATCTTGACGGTCCGGTCCCGGCTTGCCGTCGCCAGGCGCTGGCCGTCGGGACTGAACGACAAGGAGGTGATCTCGGCGCCGTGCCGCATCCGCAGGTTGCCAATCACGCGGGCCACGTGGTCCTTCGGCACTTGCGGCGCTTGATACGGCAACTGCCAGCGCGCCTGCCGGAACGCCTCGCTGGCCTGCAGCCAGCGGCCGCCGGCCAGGGCCGCCGCGCCCCGCTTGGCCATCTCGTCGGCCTTGTCCACCATGATCGACGGGAAGCGTTTGGCGATGCCGCTTTGAACCACCGCGGCGCGCTCGGCCTGAAACTTGGCTTGCAAAGCCTTGACATCGTCCGCCGTCGGCAGCCGCGCTTCCTGGGCTGGCAGCAATGACAAGAAGAGGAGCATCGCACCCAGCGCGCCAACGAAGCATGGCTTGATCGTTTTCATATGGTGTACCCGATGGGCGGGCCCACGAAGGAACGACTTGAGTATAGAAGGCTGCCCCCGGAGTATGCAAGCGGATGGCTGGCAAGAACGACGAATGAGGAACGAGGAATGAAGAACGAGGAATGAAGAATGAAGAATGAAGAATGAGGTTGGGTGGCATGCTTTCGCCGATCCCTCGCCAGACGTGGATTATCTGGACCATCACGGCGAAAGCATGCGTCCCTGGCTCGCCCCGCATGCTTTCGTGGTGTTGGTCCAGAGAGTACTTGTGGAGCGCGGGAGCCGCGATAGCATGCCACCGGTGCCACCCAATCCACCAATCCAGCAGAGGACAAGGTCCATGGCGCAATCGCTCTTTCCCGACGAACGACGGCTCGGGCTTCTGACCGATCTCTACGAATTGACCATGGCGGTGGGCTATTTCGCCCATGGCCTGGCCGGGCAGCGCGCCACCTTCGAGCTATGGATGCGGCGCGTGCCCACGTGCCGCAACTACCTAATCGCCGCCGGGCTCGAACAGGCAATCCACTACCTGCAACGGCTGAACTTTGCCGACGACCAGATCGCTTACTTGCGGGGGCTGCCGGCATTCGCGCACGCGCCGCCGGAATGGTTCGAACGGCTGCGGACGCTGCGCTTCGACGGCGACGTCTGGGCGCTGCCCGAAGGCACGGTCTTCTTCGCCGGCGAGCCGGTGCTGCGGGTGACCGCGCCTTTGATGACGGCGCAGATCGTCGAAACCTACCTGATCGCCACCATGACGGTGCAGACCCTGGTGGCGTCCAAGGCGGCGCGGGTGGTGACCGCGGCCCAAGGCAGGCCCGTGGTCGATTTCGGATCGCGCCGCGCCCACGGTCCGCAAGCCGGGCTGCTGGCGGCGCGGGCCGCGTGCCTGGCGGGTTGCGTCGGCACCAGCAACGCCGAAGCCGCCCGCCTGCTGGGCGTCGCCGCGGTCGGCACGCAGGCCCACGCCTGGATCATGGCGTTCGACGACGAAACCGAAGCCTTCCGCCGCTTCGCCCAGGTCTTTCCCAACGCGACGCTGCTGGTTGACACCTACGACACCTTGCACGGCGTCCGCAAGGCGCTGGCGTGCGGCGCCCCGTTTGCCGGCATCCGCCTCGACAGCGGCGACCTGCTGGAACTGAGCCGCGGCGCTCGGGCCATCCTCGATCAGGCCGGCCGTCGCGACGTGCAGATCGTCGCCAGCGGCGACCTCAACGAATACAAGATCGCCGACCTCCTGGCCGCAGGCGCTCCGATCGACTCCTTCGGCGTCGGCACCGAGCTGGTGACGAGCCGCGACGAGCCGACCTTGAGCACGGTCTACAAGCTGGTCGAACAGGAAACGCCGGCCGGCGTCGCCGGCCGCCTCAAGCTGGCGGCGGAGAAGAAGACCTACCCGTTCGCCAAGCAGGTGTTCCGGCAAACCGGGCCGGACGGCCGTTTCACCGGCGACGTCATCGGCCGCGTCACCGAGTCGCTTCCCGGCGAGCCGCTGCTCGTTCCGGTCATGAAGCACGGTGAGCTGGTCCGGCCGCTGGATTCACTGGAGGCGTGCCGCGAGCGCGTCAAACAACAATGGCAACGCTTGCCGCCGGGGCTGCTGGGTCTGGACCAGGTGTCGCCGTATCCGGTCGCGATCAGTCCGCTGCTTGAGGAAGAAGCGCGTCGGCTGGGGAAATCGTGAGTGGTGTTTGGTGCTGTCGTCGCCGCCTCATGGCCCGTGCCGCTATAATGCAGAAGCGAACGTCCCCCGACGCTGTTGAGGCGCGAATCATGTCCACGGAACCGAGACTGCGAAAACGCTTCCTGGTTATCACGCTCGCCGCCGCGCTGGTCATCGTGGCCGCCGGCGGCGGCATCTACTGGGTGCTGGTGTCCGGGTTTTTTGGCGATTCCGCCAAGGCCGATGCGCCGAAGAAGCCGGCGCCTCCCGTTGGCGGCGTCAAGCCGGGCAGCGACCTGTGGCTGCAGGACTTCGCCGCCGCCAAGGAGAAGGCCGCCCGCGAACAGAAGGATATCCTGCTGTCCTTCGAAGGGTCCGACTGGTGCATCTGGTGCCAGCGCATGGAGCAGGAAATCTTCAATACTCCAGAGTTCCGTGACAAGGCGCCCACGCGGTTCGTGCTGGTCAAGATCGATTTCCCGCGCGACGAGCCGGCCAAGACGCGCGTCCACGATGCCGCCGCCAACGAACGGCTGCAACAACAGTTCGGCATCGGCGGTTTCCCTGCGGTCGTGCTCACCGATTCCCAGGGAGATGTGTTCGGCGGCTTCAATGGGTTCTTCGAAGGCGGGGCCGGGCTTTTCGTCGCCGGCATGGAAAAACTGTGCGAAGTCCGCGTCGAGCGCGACAAGGTCCTTGCCGAGGTGGACAAGCAGGAGGGGGCCGCGAAACTTGCGGCCGCCAAGCAGGCCATGCAGTTCCTGATGCAGCGCAACCTTGTCCCCACGTTGAAGCGGCAGGCCCCGGTGTGGTTGGAGCTGGCCCAGCGGCTCGATCCGGACAACCGCGACGGCTACCTGGAGCAGTTCTTCGAGTTCGACTGGTTCTACCGTTTCCAGCAAGCGACTCCCGCGCAGTTGCCCGCGGTGCTGAACGAAGTCGTGGACTGGCGCAAACGGCACGGCGAGTTCAAGGACAAGGAACGGGCCGCGTTTCTGTGGATGGAGCTGGCCAAGGGAAAAACCGAGCTCGAGGACTACCAGGGCGCCTTCATGTGCCTCGACGAGGGGCTCAAGCTCCAGCCCAAGGACCCGCGCACGCGCCAGCAGTTGCAGAACGGCCCGCTCGCTCTCGGCCTGGGCACCGGCACCGCGTTCGCCGTCAGCGCGGCCGGCCATTTCCTGACCAACGCCCACGTCGCGGGCGGCCCCGGCAAGGTGTTCCTGCAGCTCCCCGGCCAGAAGCAACTGACCCCGGCCCAGGTCGTCGCCGAAAAACTGGACCTCGACCTGGCCCTCTTGAAGATCGCGGCGCCCAAGGGGGCCTCGATCAAGGGCGGCTCGATCCGGCCGCTCCCCATCGCCGGCGACCACGTGCCGCGCCGCGGCGAGGAAGTGGCCGCCTGGGGCTATCCGCTCGGCACCACCTTCGGGCACGGCCTCAAGTTGACCAAGGGCGTGATCAGCGCCCTTCCCGAGCCCGGCACGCGCAACATGCTCTTGCTCGACCTGCGCATCAACCCCGGCAACAGCGGCAGCCCGCTGTGCGACGCCAAGGGCAACGTCATCGGCATCGTCACGGCCCGCAGCCAGTTCCTCGGCGCCCCCGATTCGTACGGCATGGCCGTGCCGGGCAAGGAGGTGCTGGGATTCCTGGCGGGCATCAATATCGAATCAGCGGTGAAGCCCGGGGCAGAGCCGTTGACGTGGGACGAGATCGATCGCCGGGTGAGCGCGGCGGTGGCGATGGTGATCAAGGCGCGGCCGGCGCCGAAGAAGGGGATGTAGTCGTGTCGAGTCCCGCATTGCGGCCGACATCAGCCGAGGTAGAATGTCATCAGGTACTGTTTGAGAGGAGTTGAGCATGACACCCGAACAAGTGGAAGAGAAAGTGATCGAGTTGATCCATCGCGAGCCATTTGTGCCGTTTGTTGTTGACATGACCGACGGCAGCTCGTTGGAAGTGCCGCACCCAAGGTTGGCGATCAACGGCGGGGGCGCGGTATTCTTTGGACCGGACGGCGGCCTGGTGGATTTCGAATTCAACACCGTCCGCGACATTCGCGTTCGGAAAGGCGAGGCGGTGGCATGACCAGCGAACAATTGAACACTGCCTGTCGAGCATTCTGCCGACGTCGTCCGTTCCGGACTTTCTTGATCGAGTTCAACAGCGGCAATCAAATGGCGGTCAGTCACCCCGATGGCGTTCGCAATGAGGCCCACCTTTTCGTAGCACGCTTACCCGATGGCGGCCATGTGGTCTTCGCGGCGGATGGCGTATCCCGACTGCTCGATGCTTCAAGGTTGAAATAAGCCGATTCGAGAACCTGGTTGACAATGCACGTGCGGTCCTCCAGGCGCAGCGCTGAGTGAGTCGGTGTGTAACACTCCTCCGTTTTAACCGTTGTGTCGGTCGCCCCGGCGCGGTACCTTAACGGCATCCACGTCGGCGCCCGCAACCGGCCCGCCAGGCATGGTCATGCCCGGGCTTTCTCCACTTGTTACGGGGGTTGGATCATGACTCAGCAGTCCCTGACTCAACGGTCTTTCACGCAGAACTCGCGTCGCGATTTCTTCCGGCAAATCGGCGCCGGCATGGTGGCCGCCAGCGTCGGCTCGCAACTGGCCGACGAACTGGGCTTCTCGACGGCCTTCGCGGCCGACGGCCCCGAGAGCCTCTCCTTCGGCCGGCTCGAACCGCTGGTGGCGCTCATGCAGGAGACGCCGGCGGCCCGCATTCTCCCCGCCCTGTCCGAACGCCTGCGGCAGGGCACGTCGATCCGCGATCTGGTCGCCGCCGCGGCCCTCGCCAACAGCCGGGCCTTCGGCGGCGAGGATTACATCGGCTTCCACACGCTGATGGCCATGCCGCCCGCCCTGGCGATGAGCGGCGAAATGGCGGAGGCCCAGCGCGCCTTGCCGGTGTTCAAGGTCCTGTACCGCAACACTCATCGCATCCAGGAACGCGGCGGCCGGGCCAATGAAGTGCTCCGGCCGGTGGCCGCCGGCACGCTGCCGGAAGGACGCACCTCGGCCGAGGTGCTGCGCGAACACGCCCGCGGCCGCAACATCGACCAGGCGGAACGGTCGCTGGCCGCGATCGCGGCCAGCGACGCCGACGAGGCCTTCAACAGCCTGCTCCATACCGTCCAAGACGCCGCCGAAGTCCATCGCACCGTGCTGGCCCATCGTGCCTGGGACCTGGTCGGCATCATCGGCCGCGAACAGGCCCTGACGCTGTTGCGGAACTCGCTGCGCTACTGCGTTCGCGCCGAGAATCAGCGACGCTACGTGGAACAGCTCGCGCCGGTGCGAGCCTTGTTGCCGCGGCTACTGGATCAGCATCGCCTGGCGAGCCGCGCTCCCGGCAATCGCGCCCCGGACGACGCCTGGGTGCAGCAATTCAGCACCACGCTGTTCACGTCCACCGCGGACCAGGCGGCCGACGCCGTGGCCGCGGCCCTGGCCGAAGGGATGGCGCCCGACGCCATCGGCGAAGCGATTTCGCTGGCGGCCAATCAGCTGGTGCTGCGCGACGATGGCCGGCCCGCGAATCAGGCCCAACCCAATCGCGGCATCGGCAGCGTCCACGGCGACAGCATCGGCGTCCATGCGTCGGATTCCGCCAACGCCTGGCGCGGCATGGCTCGCGTCGCCAACAATCGCAACAAGGCGGCCTGCTTGATCCTGGCCGGCTATCAAGTGGCCAAGGATCGCGGCGACCGCGGCGGCAACTTCGCCACGTGGCAGCCGTATCCGCGCGCCGAGGCGCTCGAACGCATGACCGCCCGCGAACCGGCCGCCCTCTTGCGCGAGGCCGAGGACGCCATCCGCAACCGCGATCAGGCCCGGGCGGCGGCGGCCATCCACCGCTACGGCGAAACCGGCCAGCCGGCGCGCGCCGCCTTCGACCTGCTCCTCAAGTACGCAGTCAGCGAGGACGGCGCGCTGCACGCCGAAAAGTATTACCGCACGGCGGCCGAGGACTTCCAGGTGACCCGCGCCGCCTTCCGCTGGCGGCACGTGGTCGCGCTGGCCCGCGTCACCGCCAGCGCCTACGGCCAACCGGCGCCGGGGTACGAGGAAGCGTGCCGGCTGGTGCGCGGATAGTTCGATCGATCATCAGCATGTGGCTTGCCGTTTAGCGCTCGCAGGATCCTGGGTGCGCTAAACGGCAAGCCGCGTTTTCTTGCCGCCGCGTCGAACCCGCGTCGCGAGAAAAGTGAAACTTGCCGCTGCGCAAATCGTCTATTCATGTGGGCGCCGCGCGTCATTTCGGGTTTCCCGAGTTTCGCGGCGCCGGTACAATATTCTGACCCCCCAGACTCCCGAAGTCCCCCAGGACTTCCGGAGTCTTCCATCGTCAACATTCCCCAACAGGAGGATCGGCATGTCGCGTCGCCTTGTCCCGCTCGCCGCGTATCTCCGTGACGCCCTGGCCGGTTGGCTTGGCTCCACCTTGCTGGTTCTTCTGCTGGTTGGCATGCTGCTGGGCTGCGGCGCCGAGGCGCCCCCCTTGCAAGAAGTCGCCGTGGCCGGCGAACAGCCCGCCAAGAAGAAGGTCCCCGCGCCCGGCCTTCAGGGCGCGACCGATTGGCTCAACGTCGCCGGGCCGCTGACGCTTGAAGACCTGCGCGGCCGGGTCGTGCTGCTCGATTTCTGGACGCTGTGCTGCATCAACTGCATCCACACGCTGCCGGACCTCGCCAAGCTCGAAGCCAAGTACCCCGGCATTCTCGTCGTCCTCGGCATCCACACGCCCAAGTTCGAGAATGAAAAACTCACGTCGAGCATCCGCAAGGCGATCCTGCGCTACGAGATCAAGCACCCGGTCGTCAACGACGCCGACATGCGCATCTGGCGCCGCTACGGCGTCCGCTCCTGGCCCACGCTGGTGCTGATCGATCCGGACGGCAACTACTACGGCCAGATTTCCGGCGAAGGGGCCTACGAGGTGCTCGATCAGCACATCGGCAAACTCGTGAAAGAGTACCGCGCCAAGAAGGCGCTCAAGGAAGAGCCGATCAACTTCGCCCTGGTCAAGGAAGCCAAGCCGACGCAACTCTACTTCCCCGGCAAGGTCCTGGCCGACACGGCGTCGAACCGGCTGTTCATCGCAGACAGCACGAATCACCGCGTCGTCATCACCACGCTCGACGGCAAGAAGATCGCCATCGCCGGCGGCAGCGCCGAGGGGAACAAGGACGGCTCGTTCGACCAAGCGCGCTTCTCCGATCCGCAGGGGATGACGCTCGACGGCGACACGCTCTACCTCGCCGACCGCAAGAACCACCTGATCCGCGCTCTCGATTTGAAAAAGCAGACGGTGAAGACCGTGGCCGGCGTCGGCGAGCAAGACCGCGAGTCGCGCTTCGGCGGCGGCCCCGCGCTCGAAGTCGGCCTCAACAGTCCCTGGGACCTCCTCCTGCACAACGGCAAGATCTTCGTCGCCATGGCCGGCCATCACCAGATCTGGACCTTCGAGCCCGCCAAGAAGCGCGTCGATCCGTTCGCCGGCAGCGGCCGGGAAACCCTGGAAGACGGCCCGCTGCCGCAATCGGCGTTCGCGCAGCCGAGCGGCCTGGCGACCGACGGGCAATATCTGTACGTGGCCGACTGCGAAACGTCGTCGATCCGCGCGGTGCCGATCGACGGCAAGGGCAACGTGAAAACGCTGGTGGGCGAAGACCTGTTCGAGTTCGGCGACGTCGACGGCAAGGGCAAGATGGTCCGCCTCCAACACGCGTTGGGCGTGGCGGTCAAGGACGGCAAGATCTACGTGGCCGACACGTACAACAGCAAGATCAAGGTGCTGACGCCGGATCTGGCCGATCCGGACAACACCGAGTGCCGGACGTTCCTCGGCGACCCGCCGGGCTGGCTCAAGGCCAAGATGTTCAACGAGCCGGGCGGCATCAGCATCGCCGGCTCGAAGATGTACGTGGCCGACACGAACAACCACCGCATCCGGGTCGTCGACATGAACACGAAGTACGTGACGACGTTGAACCTGGAGGGGGTGGAGCCGCCGAAGCGGGAGAAGATGAAGGCGCAGGCGCCGGGCAAGTGAGGTGTTGCAAGCGATACCATTGCGTTTAGCCCCGGTTCGGAGAACCGGGGCGCAGGCAGGCGGCGCTGTGACGATCGGGCTGGTTGGACACGTCCGCCCCGTTTCCGCGAAACGGGGCCATTATAAACGAATCTGTGGGCTTGCCATGTTTCGCTGCTGGCTGTTGATGGTGAGTTTGTTGATTGCGGCCAACGGCGCCGCGAGCGCGCAAGCGCCCCAGGACGACGCACCGATCACGTTTGACGTGAACGTCGTGCCCGCCGATCCATTCGACCTTGCCCATCAGCGCGGCGCCGCGTCGGCGCCGATGAAGGTTCGACGCGGCCAGGCGGCCCGGGTGGTGATTGAAGGAAGGTTGAAGCCGGGATACTACACGTATCCGTTGACGAAGCGGACTGGTCTGCAGAGTCCGGTGGAACTGTGGAAATACACGCCGGCGGAGACGCCCGGTCTGGCGCCGTTGTGGCCGGTCGTGGAGACGGAACCGACCCAACTGGACGTCGATGACCTGCTCAGCAAGTTGAAACGAAAGATCACGGTGCTGGAGCACAAGCACGACTTCACCTGGATACAGGATGTGCTCGTGCTCCCCGAGGCCAAGCCCGGCATGATCGTGTTGCCGATCAAGCTGTTCGGCCAGGTGTGCGATGAGAAGAATTGCAACCGCAAGGACTACATCCTCAAGGCGACGTTCGACGTTTCGCCCGAGGAGCCGGTCGCCGTGGACCCGGCCGTGGCGGCGCGGCTCACCGCGGCCAAGCCCAATCCGTCGGTCGTGATCATCAAGGGCCAGGAGCCGCCGCCCGAAATCGCGGCGCCCGCTGTGCCGGGCGCCGCCCCAAGCGATCGCGGCGGAGGACACGAAAAGACGGCGATCTTCAGCCCGCTGGATCGGACGCCGGAAGAGTATCAGGCCGCCATGGAAGCGCTCGCCGGTCAGATCGCGGCGCCGAAGAACGGCATGGCGGCCACCGGCACGACCGCCGATCTCTGGAGCTTCATCCTGGCCGGCATCTTCTGGGGCGCGGTGTCGCTGATCACGCCCTGCGTGTTCCCGATGATTCCCATCACGGTGAGCTTCTTCCTCAAGCAGTCGGAAAAAGAACATCACGAGCCGGTCACCATGGCGCTGGTCTATTCAGCGACCATCGTGATCGTGCTGACCCTGGCCGCGGCGTTTTTGCTGTCGGTGTTCCGCTGGCTCAGCGTCAACCCGATCATGAACTATGGACTCGGGCTGCTGTTCGTGTTCTTCGCCCTCAGCCTGTTCGGCATGTACGACATCGAACTCCCCAGCGGCCTGGCGCGGTTCACGTCGCAGCGTGAAGGCCAGGGCGGGATCATCGGCACCGTGTTCATGGCCCTCACGTTCACCATCATCAGCTTCGCGTGCGTCGCCCCGTTCCTGGGCGGCTTCGGCGGGACGGCCGCCGGGACCGCGCGCCCGTGGTGGCACAATATCCTGGGCGGCCTGGCCTTCTCCGTGACCTTCGCGGCCCCATTCTTCGTGCTCGCGCTGTTCCCGACGATGCTCCGCAAGATGCCCAAGAGCGGCAACTGGCTCAACAGCGTCAAAGTCGTCATGGGTTTTCTCGAGCTCGCCGCCGCCTTCAAGTTCTTCCGCAGTGCCGAGCTCGTGCTCACCGGCGCCAGCCCCTGGCTGTTCACGTTCGATTTCGTCATGGGCATCTACGTCACCTTGTGCATCCTGTGCGGCCTCTATCTCCTGGGAGTTTACCGGCTGCCCCACGACACGCCCGAGGAGCATCTCGGCGTGGTCCGCATGCTGTTTGCCGGCCTGTTCCTCGCGCTGGGCGTCTACTTCATGCCGGCCCTGTTCAAGCACGGTCCGGCCGGCGAACCGCAGCGCCCTTCCGGAACGCTGTACGCCTGGGTCGACTCCTTCCTGTTGCCCGATACGAATCGGCAGAGCGAAGGCGCGCATACCGCCAATCTCCCGGCCGCGGTCGCCGAAGCCATTGAGCATTACCAGAAAACTGGTCAACCCAAACACCTCTTCGTTGACTTCACGGGCGTGACCTGCACGAATTGCAGCATCAACGAACGGGACGTGTTTACCAAGCCGGAGATCAAGAAGCTGTTCGAGCCTTACTTGATGGTGAAGCTCTACAGCGACACCGTGCCGCGGGAATACTACACGGCGTCGCTCCAGTCGGAACTCGGCAAGACCTCGGCGCGTCAAGAGGCCGATGCCTTCACGAATTTGCGCTTTCAACGAAAGGTGTTCAACACCGAACAATTGCCGTTGTACGCGCTTCTCGAGCCGCAGGTCGATGGCAGTATTCAAGTGCTGAGCGTCTACCCGGAAGGGCGCATCAACAACATAGCGGCCTTCGCGGACTTCCTGCGTAATCAGAAGTAACCCTCTCCCCTGTTCGATGGGGGAGGTTTGGTTACCCAGCCCCCGGCGCCCGCCCCACGTCATACCCTTTCTTCTTGAGCGCCGCCGCGAACTTGTCGCCGGCCGTCGCCGCTTCCGCGGAATCCACGCGAGCACGCACGATCGCCGAGTACCAGAAGCGCTCGCGGTCGCGCGGCGGCAGGTCGTCCGGGTTCAGATTTAATTCTTCGACGGCGTCGGTGTTCCAGCGCAGCTTCTTCAGCTGCGCCGCCAGCTCGCGCCAGGTGATGCCGGCGCAAATCTGCGTGCCGTCTTTCTTGGCGATGCGGCGGCCGATCACGACGTGCAAGAAACCCAGGAAATGCCCTTTCGTCAGGCCGCTTTGCTTGAGTTCCTGGAGGAGTTCCGCGAGTGCATCCATTCCCATGGCCTCCGGCCGGGCTGGCAATTATCCTTATTTGCCCATTTTATCGACGTCCGCCGACTTGCCCAGGGTGTGAACCCGACGCGGACCGATTCGCTCGGAATCCGTGGTGAACGTTCCCGAGTCTGACCCCTACAATCAAGACCATGCCGTTTCCACGATTCGATCGTTCCCGCCTGATCATCAAGCCGCTCGCCGAGCGCGACCACGATCTCGAGCTGTCGGACCTGCTGGCGCTCGACGCCCAGATTCCCATCTTCGATCATCCCGCGATCCCGATTCTCGGCCAACGGCTCGCCGCCGCCAAGCAGCGCGGCGCCGCCCGCATCGCCCTCATGGGCGCTCACGTGCTTCGCGCCGGCGTGTCGCGCCACCTGATCGACATGATGGAACGCGGCCTCCTGTCGCACCTTGCCATGAACGGCGCCGGGCCGATCCACGATTGGGAGCTCGCCCTTATCGGCGCCACCACCGAAAGCGTCGCCCGCTACATCCAGACCGGCGAGTTCGGCCTGTGGCGCGAAACCGGCCGCATCAACGACGCCATCCGCCAAGGCGCGGCCGCCGGGCTGGGCCTGGGCGAGGCGATTGGCCGAGCCGTTCTCGACGGTGATTTTCCGCACAAGGACGTCAGCGTGCTGGCCGCGGCGGTCCGGCTCGGCGTGCCGGTCACGGTTCACGTCGGCATCGGCTATGACATCATCCACGAACATCCCAACTGCGACGGCGCCGCGCTCGGACAGACGAGCTACCAGGATTTCTTGATCTTCACCCAGAGCGTGACCAACCTCGAAGGCGGCGTGCTGCTGAGCTTGGGCTCCGCGGTGATGGGGCCGGAGGTGTACTTGAAGGCCCTGTCGATGGCCCGCAACGTCGCCCACCAGGAAGGCCGCACGATTCGCCAGTTCACGACGGGCGTGTTCGATTTGATCGAGATCGGCGACGACTACCGCAAGCAAGCGCCGAAGAGCGACCCGCGCTATTACTATCGGCCGTGGAAGACGATCCTGGTCCGCACCGTCGCCGACGGCGGCGAGAGCTTCTACGTGCAGGGCGATCATCGGGTCACGGTGCCGCACCTGCGCCGGGCCGCGCTGAGTGCAACCGGTTGATGATCAGTGTCGCCGCCGCCGACAGATCGTCGGCGACGGGCCAATCGGCGCCAAGGATTTCCAGCGCGTCGGTCGTATCCAGTCCCCTGCGCACCAGGACGCCGCCCCGGCAGCCCGCGTTCTTGCCGGCAAGCATGTCGCTGAGCCGATCGCCGACGATCCACGACGCCGCCAAGTCCAGATTCAGGTCGCGCGCCGCCCGCAGCAGCATCCCCGGGCCCGGCTTGCGATCGACGTGCTCGATGACGGTTGGATCATCGAGCGCCGGCAGATGCGCACAGGAATAGATGCCGTCGAGCGCCGTCCCGGCCTCGGCGAGCTGCCGTTCCATTTCTTGATGGATGAGGGCGAGCTGTTCGAGCGTGATGATGCCGCGGCCGACCGCGGACTGGTTCGTCGCCACGACACACGCGAACCCGGCCTCGCGAAGCAGCCGCACTGCCTCGGCGGTGCCGGGGAGCAACCGCACCCGCGCCGGGTCGGCGAGATACGGAACGTCTTCGACGAGCGTGCCGTCACGGTCGAGAAAGACCGCGGGCCGCGTGCCGTGGGATAGAACTCCGCTTCTGTCCATGCTGTTCCAACTTGTTGTGCAGGACAGAATCGGAGTTCTATCCCACGTCGTGCGGCGGCTTGGGCGTCTGGATGGTGATGTCGTCGTTCGCCGCCCGAAATTGTTCCGAGCCGGCGTCCTTCGGCGGGGCCGGCGACGGGGTGGGCGACGGGACGATGAACTCCGTCTTGTCATCATCGTACAAGACGCG
>JAKEET010000076.1 GCA_022616435.1 Gemmataceae bacterium | reverse complement strand
GCCTCGCGGCGTCATCCTGGCGACAGCCTGCGCCAAATACGCACATGTGAAGAAACCAATTCGCACATCCTGGCAGCGGCCGCTCCATGGCTCGGGTTCGGCGGGCAACGCCCATGTGCTTGTTTTGACGCGCCCAGCTCGCTGCCCGTGGAGCCTGGCTGCCTCGGCATGAGGTTTGCTTAAGAGCAACCAACTGCCGGTTTGCCCCGCCGTGTTTCTTCAACTCACCAGAAGGAGATTCTTGTGTCCGCAGCAACCCGCTCTCATGGTTCGGAGCAACTTGCCAATCGATCGGCCCCATCGCCGATGCGCCACATCGACGAGCGCCGGCTCGAGAACGACCTGGCCTATCGATTTGGGTACGTCGGCGAATTCATGGGCTTCGACGACAACGACGTCAAAACGATCCACGCGCTGGCAGAGCACCTGGCGCCGCTGGTGCCCGCGCTGGTGGACGCCGTCTACGTCAAGCTGTTCCGGTACGATGCGACCAAACGCCATTTCGTGCCGCGCCAGTCCGGGTACGACGGCGCCTTACCCCAGGACGTGGCCGCGCTCCAACTGGACCACGAGCAGATCAAGTTCCGCAAGGCCCATCTGGCGAACTACCTGAAGAAGCTCGTCACCGCGGCCTATGACGACAAGATGGTGGGTTACCTGGACCTGGTCGGCAAGATGCACACCGCCAAGGCCGGCAGTCCGGACATTGTGGTGCCGCTCGTGCAGATGAACGCCCTCATGGGTTTCGTGTCCGACGCGCTCCTGGCCACGATCCTTGGCCTGGACCTGGATCCCGCGATGAAGGCCAAGGGGGTGCGCGCCGTCAACAAGCTGCTGTGGCTGCAGAATGATCTGATCTCACGCCACTACGCGGCATAGCAGCCCGTTGAAAAAGGGGTCTGACCCCTTGTGGAAGCTTCAAGACGTCAGGCAAACACGTACATCTGGGAAGCTCTTCAGGGGGTCAGACCCCTTTTTCAACGGGCTGATAGAGGACGACGAGTAATTCCGACAGGTGTTGATTGTTCAACGTTCCCTTGAATGGAGATCGCCATGTCGCGCTCACAGAACGCCTCGCGAATGTCGTTGCGGGCCGAACCGGAGCTGGACATCCATCAGCTCGTGACGGTCTACACGGTCGCCGATCCGGTGCAGGCCGAGATCATCCAGAATGCCCTGCACGCCGAAGGCATCCGCTGTTTTCTCGACGGCGAGAACCAGGCCGGCGAAACGGGTGTGGCGGCGCTGGAGATCAAGATTCAAGTGCCGATCGCGGACGCCGACCGCGCCGGGAAGTTCATCGAAGCGCACGAGCATCGGCACAAGTCATGAACCAGCCATCCGAACCGAGGCTCGATGCGCCGGCGCTCGACGCCCTCTTGCCGGCCGAGATCGCCCGGAAGGCCGAGGACATCGGCGTCAAGAAGGCGAACCTCGGCGCCATGAATACGCTGGTGCTGGCGGTCCTCGCCGGGGCATTCATCGCGCTGGGCGGCGTCTTCGCCACCACGGTCAGCGCCGGCGCCGCCGGTTACCTGCCGTTCGGCGTGACCCGGCTGCTGGCGGGACTGGTGTTCTCCCTCGGCCTGATCCTGGTGGTGGTCGGCGGCGCCGAGCTGTTCACCGGCAACAACCTGATCGTCATGGCCTGGGCCAACGGCCGGGTGAGCGGCGTGCGCTTGCTGCGCAACTGGGCCCTGGTCTACCTGGGGAACCTCGCAGGCGCGACGGCGACCGCCGCGCTGGTATTCGCCGGCGGCCAGTACAAGTTCGGCGGCGGCGCCGTCGGCAACGCCGCCCTGGCGATCGGCGACGCCAAGGTACAGTTCAGTTTCCTCGAAGGCGTCGCCCTGGGAATCCTGTGCAACGGCCTGGTCTGCCTGGCCGTCTGGCTCAGCTACGGCGGCCGTTCGACGACCGACAAGATCGTGGCCATCGTCCCACCGATCGCCGCGTTCGTCGCCGCCGGCTTCGAACACAGCATCGCGAACATGTATTTCCTGCCGTTGGCCCTGTTCGTCCGCGCCGGCGCCGACGATTCATTCTGGACCGCGATCGGCAAGTCGCCGGCCGACTACCGCGACCTGACCTGGTCGAACGCCATCGTCGGCAACCTGGTCCCGGTCACGCTGGGCAACATCATCGGCGGCGTGGGGCTGGTCGGCCTGGTTTACTGGTTTGTCTATCTGCGAAACCGGAAGTGAGTCAGTAGTCAGTAGTGACTACTGACTACTGACTACTGACTACTGACCACTGACTACCGCATTCCATCGGCGCCTTGACGGTCAGCACCGGACACGGCGCCTTGCGCAAGACTTGCTCGGCGACGCTGCCCATCAACAGACGGCCCAAACCGGTGCGGCCGTGCGTGCCCATCACGATCATGTCGCTGTGAGTTTCCTGAGCGGTCGTCAGGATTTCCGCCGTGGGGTCGCCGGACTTGACGCAAGGTTCGATGGCGACATCGGCTCGTTCGCCGATCAGTTTGTCCAGTGCGGCTCGAATCGCTTCGGGCTGTTCGGGCTCGACGGGCAGCTGGCCGAACTCCCCGTAGGCGGCCACCGGGATTTCGCGCACGTGCAGGACGATCAAGCGAGCCCGATGATCGCGGGCCAGCGCGTACGCCACCTGGAAAGCGGATTCCGAGCGCGCGGAGAAGTCGGTCGGATGCAGAATGACGCGAAGGGGAAGCATGGAAGACTCCTTGTGATGGGTATGTTTGTGGACAATGGTCGATCTTGCAGAGTCTGTGCCAATGGGCTGAAAAGTATCGCGCGGCACAACTGAAGCGGTGCAACCGGCGCGGCGCAACGGCCGGTATTGCTTTCCCGCGGCAGCGGCCTATGTCGAGTGTGATTTGTTGGTGTGCGGAGTCCGCACAGGTAGAGAGGACACCGATGCAATCTCCCATTCGGCCGCGTTACGTGGCGGCGCCCTACCAGGATTCCCCCCACGCGGGACGGCTTATCCTGCGCGACGGATCCACCGCGGCCATCCGCCTCGCCCAGCCCGAAGACCGGCCGGCCCTGAGCGCTTTCTTCGAGCGACTTTCCCCGGAATCGCGGCGCCGCCGGTTCTCGTCCGTTTCGGTCCCGCAACCGGAGCTGATCGCTTCCCTTTGCGACAGCTCGAATCCGCGCCAGGCGCTGGCGCTCCTCGTCACCCGCATCCACGACGGCGAAACGCGGATCATCGCCACGGGCTCGTACAGCGCCAAGGATGACAAGACCGCCGAGGTCGCTTTTGCCGTGGACGATGCCTTTCAAGGCAAAGGGCTCGGCACACTGCTATTGGAACGCTTGTCGCTCCTGGCGGTGCAGCACGGCTTCACGCGTTTCTGGGCCGTGACCCACACCGACAACCGGGCGATGCAGGACGTGTTCCGCGAATCGGGCTTTGAAATCCACGAGAAGTGGGACAGGGGCGATCTGGAAGTCGATCTGTCGGTCCTCCCCAACGCGGACAGCGTCGCCCGGCTGGAGCTGCGCGACCGCATCGCCACCACGGCGTCGATCCGCCCCTTTTTTCATCCGCGCTCGGTGGCCGTGGTCGGCGCGTCGCGCGACCCGTCGAGCATCGGCTACCGCGTTGTCGCCGCCCTGGTCTCGAACCAGTTCCAGGGACCGATCTATCCGGTGAATCCCAAGGCCCACGAGATTCACGGGGTCCGCGCCTACCCTTCCGTGCGCGACTTGCCGCCGCCCGTGGACCTGGCCGTCATCGCCGTCCCGCGCGACGCCGTGCTGGGCGTCGTGGACGAATGCGCCGCCCGGGGTGTGCGCGGGCTGGTGGTGATTACCGCCGGGTTCGCCGAGGTCGGCGCCGACGGACGCGAGCTGCAACGCCGCCTCGTGGACAAGGTCCGCGGCCACGGCATGCGCATGGTCGGGCCCAATTGCATGGGCTTGCTCAACACCGATCCGGCGGTGCGGCTCAACGCTTCGTTTGCGCCGACCTTCCCGCCCCACGGCCGCGTCGCCATGTCGTCGCAGAGCGGCGCCCTCGGCCTGGCCATCCTGGGGGCCGCCCAACGATTCCAGCTCGGCCTGTCCACCTTTGTCAGCGTCGGCAACAAGGGCGACGTCTCCGGCAACGACCTCTTGCAGTATTGGGAAGAGGACAACGCCACCGACGTGATCCTGCTCTACCTGGAATCCCTCGGCAACCCGCGGCGCTTCGCGCGGATCGCCCGGCGCGTCAGCCAGCGGAAGCCGATCGTCGTGCTCAAGAGCGGGCGAACAACCGCCGGCGGCCGGGCGGCCGGCTCGCACACCGCCGCGCTGGCGACGAGCGATGTCACGGTCGAGGCGCTGTTTCAGCAAACCGGAGTCATCCGCGCCGCCACGCTGGAGGAGATGTTCGATCTGGCGCTGGTCCTGGGCAACCAACCGCTGCCGGGCGGACGCCGCGTCGGCATCGTCACCAACGCAGGCGGGCCGGGCATCCTCTGCGCCGACGCCTGCGAGGCCGGCGGTCTGACGCTGCCGGAACTTTTAGCCGAGACCAGGGCGCGGTTGGCGGCGGTCCTACCCGCCGCGGCCAGCCTCGGCAACCCGGTCGACATGGTCGCGTCGGCGCCGCCCGGCCACTACCGGCACGCCGTCGAAACCGTGCTCGGCTCGGGCGAAGTCGATGCCCTGATCGTGATCTACATTCCCGTGGGCCTGGCCGACACCGACGCGATCGCGGCGGCGGTGAGCGAGGCGGTCGGCGGCGCGCGGGCCGGCGGCGCGGCGTCGCGCCCGGTGTTCGTGTGCCTGATGGACGAGCACGGCCGCGGCAAGCTGGACTTGAAGACCGAATCGGTTCCGTTGTTCTCGTTTCCGGAAGCCGCCGCGCGGGCCTTGAGCAAGGCGGCCGCCTACGCCGACTGGCGCCGTCAGCCCGGCGGCGTCATTCCCGATTTCGATGATCTGGATTTGTCCGCGGCACGCGAAGCGTGCGCCCTGGCGATGCGCGGCCAAAAGCATTCGCCGTCCGCGACGCCCGGTCCATGCTGGCTGTCGGCCGACGATGTCGCGGCGGTGCTGAAGGCGGTGCGCTTGCCGGTGCTGCCCGGCGGCATCGCCAGGAGCAAGGAGGAAGCCGTCGAGCTGGCGCGGCGGGTCGGCTTCCCCGTGGCCCTGAAGCTGGCATCGCGGCAGCTCGTCCACAAGACCGAAGTCGGCGGCGTTCAGCTGGGCCTCACCGACGCCGCCGCCGTCGGCCGCGCCTTCGACGACATCCGTGCCCGTCTGGAGCAAACCATGCAACTCGACGCGATGGACGGCGTGCTGGTTCAGCCGATGCTGTCCGGCGGCGTCGAGGTGATGGTCGGCATGATGCAGGACCCGCTGTTCGGCCCGGTGATCGCCTTCGGGCTGGGCGGCATCCATGTCGAGATCCTGGGCGACATCTGTTTCCGCGTGACGCCGCTCACCGACCGCGACGCAGCCGAGATGGTCCGTTCGATCAAGGGCTACCGGTTGTTGCAGGGCTATCGCGGCCACCCGCCGGCCGACATCGACGCCATCGAAGAAGTCTTGCTGCGCGTCTCGCGCCTGGTCGAGGAGCTGCCGGAGATCAGCGAGCTCGATTTCAACCCGATGTTCGCGTTGCCGCCCGGCCAGGGCTGCCGGATCGTGGATGCCCGGATACGGGTGCAGGCCTGAGAATTTCCGCAGGCGCGGCCCATCATCGTCCCGTCGGCTCGCGTCCCGCCGCCCACACGATCATCCGCCGCAGGATCTCGTCGCCGATGGGGATGGTGGAGGCGTAACTTTCGTTGGCGGTCTGCACGACGACGCGGCCATCGCCCGAAGACGCCGCGACCAGCGAGGGAAAGCCGGTGCTTTTCTGCTTGGCGAGCACGCGATAGCGCGGATCGACCTTGAGCATCGGGTCGGCCGGGAAGGGCATCTCGTGGCCGGCCAGATCCTCGGTGATGAAATGGTCGTGGGCCAGGTTGAGGCGCGTCGTGTCCTTCTGGTCGTACATGTAGTGGAACGTGATCGGGTAGGGGAGCAGCGCCGGCGTGCAGGTTTGGAAGGCGGCCGGGTTCGGCTGCGAGGCGACCAGGCCGCCGCCGCGCCGGATGAAGCGGTGGAAGGCGTCCTTTTTCGCATCGAGCGCCGCCAGGGCGAGCTGGTCGCCCCAGGACGTGGCCAGGAAGATCACGTCGATGTCTTCCGCGCGATCCGGATCGACCTTGTCCCAAGGGGCGTCGACCACGACAAACTTGAGCCCGCGGAGCCGCTTGGCGGCGGCGCCGTCGCTGGCCGCGACATCGCCCACCAGCACGCGGATCGGCGGCTCTCCCCTGCCGTGCGCATCCGGCGGACCGGAATCGTGCAAGGGCATCAAGAAAGCGAGGGGGTTGCTCGCGCTGTTGCGGATGTGCCGCCAGGCCAGGTAGCGGCGGTATGCATCCTCGTCCCTGACCAGTCTTTTCACCTCGACGTCCATGGGCGCGACCACTTCTTCGCGGACGCCTTCGCTGACCTGTCCGCCCCCCTCGATCCACTGGTCCAGGAAGTTGCCGATCAGGACGCGCAGCACTCGGTCGGCGTCGGCGTCGCGGAAACCGGGCGAGCGGATCGCCCCGGTCATCGAGCGGACCGTACCGGGCAAATACTCCTGTGCATAGAACTGGGTGACTCCAGCCTTGTAGTCGGGATTGAGGGCGAGGAAGCGCTGTTTCGCGGACTGCGGCTCAGCCGGGACATGGCCGGGGCAGAGCAGGAAGATCGCGAGGAACATCGACGTTCGCATGAACCGGCTCCGTGACGCGGGAAGTCACCGGAAAAGACGAACGGCGCCCGCGGCGGATTGGCGGGCCTTGCTGTTTCTTCACGCCGGCTCCCGCTTGAGGGGCTCGATGATCTGGACACGGCCAACAATCTGATCGGGAGGCTCCTCGAATGAAGGTCACACATCGACGCTCGCCAGTCAGTTCTCCAATTGCTTCACGATCTTGTTGATCAGGCGGATGCCGTAGGACGCCCGGTCGCCCTTGGGCGCGTCGGTCGGCCAGCCCTTGATGGTTGCCAGGGCCGGGCGCACCTTGTCGCCGAGGCGGTCGAGGGCATTGAGGGCAGCGAGGCGGACGTAGACGGACTTGTGCTTCGGCTGAGCGAACTCGATGAGAGTGTTCAATGATCGCTCGTAATCTTCTTTCTCGCCGTATCGGACCAGCGCTTCCGCGGCGAGCACTCGTGGGTACGGAGAAGGATCGAGCATGCTGACGTGCCGCAGCGGAGCGAGTTTCCCCGTGATGATTTCCTTGCCGCGCGACACGAGACCGATGGTTGCCCAATATCGAACCGCGCTGTCTTTGTCCCGCAGTCCCTCGTAGATGTTCGGTAAGGCGTTGTTGTCCAACGACGAAGCCAGCATCGCCATGTCCAACGTTTTGGTCAATCGATAGGCTTCGACTTTCGGATCGCCGGCGATGCCAGGATCATTCGCCAAGTGATATGGAGTGTAGTCTGCACAGCGTGAATGGATTTCACCTTCAGGCAGGAAACCGACGTCGCGAATGGTCAAAGCATGTGTTCGATGAGCGTTGCGCAGTTTTGTGAGCAAGTCGCGTGAGTGCGCCGACGCCGCCAGATTCCGAACCTCATCCGGATCATTCTGCAAATCATACAGCTCCTCCGGCGCCCGCGGCGCCTTCCAGAACTGACTTTGCGCCTCGTTCAGCTTCCCCTCGTCAAAAAGCTTCTTCCACACCGCCGTCGTCCGCGTCTGCATCTGATACTCCAGATGCTGCCCCGCCGGCAGGTGCGGCATGTAGTTGCGGAGGTACACGTACCGGCCGTCGGTCACGCTGCGCTGCAGGTCGTAGCGCTCGTCCATCCGGCCGCGGAAGCCGTGCAGGAACTCCGGCGCCGGCTGGATGTGCTTGCCGGCGAAGGCCCGGCCTTGCATCCACTTCGGGGCCGCGGAATCTGCCAGGCTCAGCATCGTCGGCGCCAGGTCGACGAAGCTGATCAGCCGGTTCGACACCGCGCCGGGGCGATACTCCGGCGGGGCGAGGTGCTTCCAGTTGTCCGGGAACCACACGATGAAAGGCACCTGCAAGCCGCTGTTGAGCGGCATGCGTTTCGAGCGCGGCATGCCGGAGCCGTGATCGGCGAAGTAGAAGATGATCGTGTCTTCGAGCAGCCCAGCTTCCTCCAGCTCGCGGATGACGGCCGCCGCGTCGGCATCGACCAGCGCGACAATGTCGTAATACCTGGCCCAATCGCGCCGGACTTCCTCCGTGTCGGGATGATACGCCGGCACGCGGACCTTGGCCGGATCGGTGATGACCTTCTTGTAGCCGCGCAGTTGGCTTTCATGGCTCTTGGTCGAGTTGAACACCGCGAAGAACGGGATGCCGTTGGGCCGGTTGCGCCAGTGGGCCTTGTTCGACGAATCGTCCCAGACCTTGCCGTCTTTCCTGAGGTTGTAATCTTCCTTGACGCGGTTCGAGCAGTAGTAGCCCAGAGCACGCAACAGTGCGGGGAACATCTGCATGTGCTTCGGCAGCGACGTCATGCTGCGCATGTGCTCAGCGCCGGTGGACGTGGGGTAAAGGCCCGAGATGATCGTGGTTCGCGCCGGCGCGCACACCGGGGCGTTCGACCAGCACATGCGGTAGCGCATGCCCTTCGCGGCCAGCTTGTCGAGGTTCGGCGTCCGGGCCAGCTTGTCGCCGTAACAGCCCAGGTGCGGGCCGTGGTCCTCGCTGGTGATCCAGACGATGTTGGGGAGCTTGCGCTTGGGTTTGCTTTCTTGCGCCTGGGCGAGCGACGGCGCCGCCAGCAGGGCGAAACCGATGACGACGCAGATTGAGAAGGATCGTTGAGCACGCATGATCGACCTCATTCGATGTGGGCGCGCCCTACTATAGCGGTTCCGGAGTTCGAGGTCTTCGAAAAAGTCAAACGATCATCCCGCTCCGTGCGACGTTCTGCCGCGAGCGCGAAACGGCAAGCGACGCCCTTTATTCGGCTGCGAGCGCGGCATATACTTCTAGAATCCCCTCACCTGGAGCCGCCTCCATGCCAGCCATGACCATGACCGAGAAAATCCTGGGCCGACACGCCGGCCGGGACAGCGTTCAGCCCGGCGACAACATCTGGGTGGACGCCGACATCCTCATGACGCATGACGTGTGCGGGCCGGGCACCATCGGCGTGTTCCATCAGCACTTCGGCAAGAACGCCAAGGTCTGGGATCGCGAGAAGGTCGTCATCATCCCCGATCACTACATCTTCACCGCCGACGCCATGGCCAACCGCAACGTCGATACGCTGCGGAAGTTCGTGGCCGAGCAGAACATCAAGTACTTCTACGACGTCGGCACGCCCAGGTACAAAGGCGTGTGCCACATCGCCCTGCCCGAAGAAGGCCACACGCGGCCCGGCGAAGTCCTGTTCGGCACCGACAGCCACACCTGCACGGCCGGCGCGTTCGGCGAGTTCGCGACGGGCATCGGCAACACCGACGCCGGTTTCGTCATGGGCACCGGCAAGCTCTGGGTGAAAGTGCCGCCGACCATGCGGTTCGTGTTCCATGGCAATCTGCCGCCGTACCTGATGGCCAAGGACCTGATCCTCGCGGTGATCGGCGACATCGGCTGCGACGGGGCGACGTACAAGGCGATGGAGTTCGACGGCGACGGCGTGTACGCGCTCAACATCGAAGAGCGCATGACCTTGTGCAACATGGTCATCGAGGCCGGCGGCAAGAACGGCGTCATCGCTCCCGATCAGGTCACGCTCGACTACGTCAACGCCCGCAACGCGAGCGGCAAGAAGTACGACGTCGTCACCACCGACCAGGGTGCCACATTCTGCTACGAGCGGGTCTACGACGTGACCAAGCTGGAGCCGGTGATCGCCAAGCCGCACAGTCCGGACAACCGGGCGTATGTTTCCGAGGTCCGTGGCACCAAGCTGGACCGGGCGTACATCGGCTCGTGCACCGGCGGCAAGATGACCGACTTCCGCGCCGCCGCCGGCATCCTCAAGGGCCGCAGCGTGAAGATCGACACGTTCGTGGTGCCGGCGACGAGCGAGATCGCGGCCGGTTTGAAATCGGAAAAGCTGAATGGGCAATCGCTGGAAGACGTGTTCCTGAGCGCGGGGGCGAAGATCGGGCAACCGTCATGCGCGGCGTGTTTGGGCGGGCCGAGCGACACCTTCGGCCGGCTGAACGGGCCGATCAGTTGCATCAGCACGACGAACCGGAATTTCCCGGGCCGGATGGGACACAAGGAGGCGAAGGTGTTTCTGGCCAGCCCGCTGACGGTCGCGGCCAGCGCGTTGACCGGCGTGATCGCCGATCCGCGGGATTGTTTGCAGTAAGAATCCATCCGACGACGAAAGCCCATGAAACGATGGAGGGACTAACGATTCCAGCGCCGAAGTACCGGCCGCTGCCGGCCGCGACCAAGAAACGAAACCCGAGTGCGAAAACCAAACGCTGACGGAAAGACTCATGCAATCCACCATCACCGGCAAAGCCTACGTCCTGGGCGACAACATCGACACCGATCAGATCATCCCCGCGCAGTATCTGACGTTCAATCCGGCGGTGCCGGAAGAGTACCAGATGTTCGGCAAGTTCGCGCTGTCGAGCGTGCCGGCGTCGCAAGCGGGGCTGCCGAAGGGTCATGTGCCGTTTCATACGAAGGATGAGTTCGTCTCCGATTACAGGATCATCGTCGGCGGCAAGAATTTTGGCTGCGGCTCGTCGCGCGAGCATGCGCCGATCGCCCTCGACGCCGCCGGCATCGAAGCGGTGGTCGCCGAGTTCTACGCGCGCATTTTCTTCCGCAACGCGGTCAACGGCGGCTATCTGGTGCCGTTCGAATCCGTCAATCGGCTGTGCGACCGCATCTGCACGGGGGACGACGTGAAGATTGACGTCGAGAACAACCTGCTCCACAACCTGACGACCGGCGAGCAATGGCAGTTGAAGCCGCTCGGCGAAGTGGCGCCGATCATCGACGCCGGCGGCGTGTTCCCGTATGCGAAGAAGGTGGGCATGCTGAAGGTGTGACGCGGTCGGCGGCGCTTCGTTGCGAGCGCGAAACGGCAAGCCACACTAGCCGCCGCCGATGGCGGGCAAGAAGTGCACTTCGCTGTTCTCCGGGACGGTTTGATCCAATCCTGTTCGCGACACTTCCGCGTCGATCGCCACCGCCAGACCGCGGCGCAGGCTGTCGCCCTCGCACAGCCGCGCCTTGATGCCGGGGAAGCGCGCCTCGAGCTGCTCGATCACTTCGCGAACCGTTGTGCCGTCCACGCGAATGGTTTCGCGCTGATCCGTCAATGCTCGCAGCGACGCAGGGATCCAGACCACGGGCATGGTGCACTCCACGGCGAGCAAGCTCGCCGGCTAAATGAGTGTGCGGCGGAACACGTCCACATCGACGTTGCCGCCGCTGAGGATCAAGGCGATGTGCCGGTCTTGCATGCGTTCCCTTTCCTTGAGGAGCGCCGCCAACGGACCGGCCCCGGCCCCCTCGGCGAGCTGGTGCGTGTCCGTGAAGTAGATGCGCATGGCCGCGGTGATTTCGTCCTCCGTTACTGGCACGATACGCTCGGCGCCGCGACGGATGATCTCGACCGCCTCCGGAACGGGCACGCGGCAGGCCATGCCGTCGGCAATCGTGTCGGCCGACGCCGTGGACACCGACCGGCCGGCGGCAACCGACAGGGCATAACACGGCGCCCGCGCGGCGACGACGCCGACGATCCTGGTTCGCAATCCCAACGCATCGCGGGCCGCGATCGCGCCGCAAATGCCGGAGCCGAGGCCGATCGGCACGTAGACCGTGTCCAGCTCAGGCGCGGCGCGAAACAGTTCCAGTCCGTAGGTTCCCACACCCTGAACCAGCAGGCGATGAAACGAGGGCAGCATGTGCAGCCCGTCGGCCTGCGCACGCTGCTGCGCGTATTCGAGCGCCGCTTGAAAATCATGGCCGTGTTCGATCAACTCGCCGCCCAGGGCGCGCATGGCCGCGTTCTTCTCGACGCTGTTGCCGTGCGGCACGACGATCAGGGCCTGCAGACCGTATGGCCGCGCTGCGAAGGCGACCGATTGCCCATGATTGCCGCGCGTGGCGGCGATGACGCCGCGGCAAGGGTTCGCGATTCTTCAGGTCCGCGAGATAGACGAGTCCGCCGCGCACCTTGAAGGCGCCAATCGGCGTGTGGTTTTCGTGTTTGACCCAGACGGTGCAACCGGCGCGCTGACTCAAGAGCGGCCAGACATACTGCGGCGTCGGCGGCACGTGCGGCCCGTTCAGCGCCGCGGCGGATTCGAGATGGGCGTGGGGGGGGTGGTCCTTGGGTTCGATCGCACTTCGAACTTGGTTGGAATGACGGTGGGGGCTGGCCGTTTCGCGCCCGCCCGACCCTGCGAGCGCGAAACGGCAAGCCACCCGCTCTATCGCA
Organism: Gemmataceae bacterium; assembly: GCA_022616435.1. GTDB lineage: Bacteria > Planctomycetota > Planctomycetia > Gemmatales > Gemmataceae > JAKEET01. The sequence goes on along the minus strand of JAKEET010000076.1, from coordinate 13,113 downwards.
GCGCTGTCACGATGGGGATGTTGTATGTGTTCGGGACGCCGGCCGCCCCGGTTCTGCGAACCAGGTCATGTTCAACGGGACTAAACAATGCACCAGGCAGCCATACGATGATTGAATCATGGACAAAATCCTCATCGCCCCCGCCCCGCTCGCGGGTCTCGACGCGTCGTTTGTGCCGGCCTTGCGGAACGCCGGCTTCGAGCTGATCTATCCCAAGCGGCGCTTGCAACTGCTCGAAGCGGAATTGCTCGAGCAGCTCCAGGGCATCAAGGCCGTGGTCGCCGGGTCCGAGCCGTACACGCGGAAGGTGCTCGACGCGCATCCGCAGCTTCGGGTGATCGCCCGCGCCGGCGTGGGCTACGACGCCGTCGATGTCGCCGCCGCCAGCGAGCGCGGCATCGCCGTCACCATCACTCCGAACACCAATCAGGATGCCGTCGCCGAGCACACCTTCGCTCTCATCCTGGCGATCGCCAAGAGCGTCATCCCGCAGCACCTGGGCACAATCGCCGGCCAATGGCCGCGCAGGGCGACGCTGCCGTTGCGCGGCCGGACGCTGGGCATCGCCGGGCTGGGCCGGATCGGCAAGGCGGTCGCCATCCGCGGCCAGTGCTTCGGCATGAAGCTCTTTGCCTACGAACCGTATCCGGACCATGCGTTCATCCAGCAGTACGGCATCGAGTTGGTTCCCTTCGAACGTCTCCTGACGGATTCGGACTTCCTGACGCTGCACATGCCGGCGACCGCCGAGGCGCGGCACATCATCAACCGCGCCACCTTGGCCAGGATGAAGCCGACGGCGTACTTCGTGAACACCGCCCGCGGCGCGCTGGTGAATGAAGGCGATCTGGTGGAAGCGCTCCAGAACAAGACCATCGCCGGCGCCGCCATCGACGTGTTTGAATTGGAGCCGCCCGGCGATCACCCGCTGTTTCACCTGGACAACGTGGTGGTGACGCCGCACGCCGCCGGCGTCGATCTGCAATCGCGCGACGACATGGCGCTGTCGGCGGCCCAGGCGATCATCTCGTTCAGCCGCGGCGAATGGCCGGCCGAGAAGGTGGTGAATGCGGAGGTGCGAGGGAAGTTTCGGTGGTAGTTTACACTTCCGGTAACCGCCACGGCGCCCGGTACGTCCGCTGCATCATCGCCGCTTGCTGCTCATCGCCAAGGATGATCTCCTTCGACGAGTCCCAGCGCACCCGGCGGCCGGTGCGCAGCGCGATCGCGCCCAGGTGGCACACGGTCGCCGAGCGATGGCCGATCTCGGCGTCGCAGATGGGCAGCCGGCCGTTGCGGATCGCGGCCAGCCAGTTGGCGTGATGATTCGTGCTGACCGGCAGCCGCGTGTCTTTGTCGGTCAGGGCCTGCTTGAGCAGCTCCGGCGGATCGGATTCGATGCGGCCGCGCGTCACGTAAAGCTTGCCGCGCGAGCCTTCGAACTCGACGCCGCCGCGCGTGCCGTTGTTCTGCCCGCACAGGACGCGGACGTTGCCCCGACGTTCTCTCCAGGAAAACGGCCCGGTCGATCATTCTTCCCGACGCAGGCGACTTTATGCGGAACAGCTTCCGGAAATCGTCTTGCCCAAGCACGCTCTCGCAGCGCCGCAACGTATCTTCCATCAGGCCGTTGGCAGCATCGACGAATTGCTCAGCACTGATCTTGCCTTGATCGTGCTCCAACGTTAACTCCGCGTGTTTGCGATGGAAATCAATCTGGAATGATTCGACCTGCTGTCGCTTCACTGGATCGAAGTTTACGCCCAGGAACGCATCCACCATGGCGTTGAATTCGGCGTGCCGAACGTCCATAACGGGATCCTCCTCGGCCAAGATGAAGCTGTCGGTCGGTCGCTCCAGGCCATGAATCGCGGCGAATGCGTCGAAGCGCCGGTCGCTCATCTGGCCCCAATGCAGTAGACGTATCGATTCGACCGCAGCAGCAGCCTACCATCCAAGGGCGCCGGGCTGCCGTCGAAGACGCTGTCGTCGCCGACGAAGCGGTTGTGCTGCACGAGCTTGAACTTCGGCCCGGCGTCGACCACGTAGGTTCCCTGCGTGCGGCTCACATAATAGATCTTGCCGCCGGCGAGAAACGCCGACGCGTAGATCTTGTCGGCATCCGGCTCCAGGTTCTCTTCGTACTTGATCTCGCCGTTCTTCGCGTCCACACAGTACACCATGCCGCGGCCTTCGTGGGCCCAGTAGAGATGTCCTTCGTAAACCAGCGGCGACGACACGTTGGAGCCGCGTCTGATCTTCCACACGATGTTCTTGTCGCTGACATCGCCCGCGCCGCCCGCCTTCACCGCCATCGCCGTCCCCTGGCGAGCGCCGATCACGAACACCACGCCGTCGGCGGCGACCAGGCTGGGGCAGACGTAATCTTCCAGTCCGTCGCACGTCCACAGCTCGGCGCCGGTCTTCGGATTGTAGGCCTTGATTTTCTGGTACATGCTGACGACGACTTCCTGCCGGCCGTTCACGTCGAGCACCAGCGGCGTCGTCCACGAGTATTCAATGCCTTTCTGCGACCAGGCGATCTTGCCGGTCTTCTTGTCGAGCGCGACCACGGCCTCGTTCTCGACGGCGGCGTTGACGATGACGTGATCGCCGGCCAGCACCGGCGAGGTGCCGGTGCCCCAATCGTTCGTTCCCGTACCGACGCTGGTCTGCCAGAGCTGCTTGCCGGCCAGGTCGAACGCGACCACGCCGGCGACGCCGAAGAAGCAGTAAACGTTCTTGCCGTCGGACGTCGGCGTGCTCGAAGCATACCCGTGCAGCGAGTTGAAGCTGCGGAAGGGATAATCCGCGGCCTCGGCGGCCACATCGCGCGTCCACAGGACCTTGCCTTGCTTGTCGAGGCACAGCAGATGACGTTTCAGGTTCTTGAGCTTGCCCGGATCATTGGCGTCCACGCCGTAGCCGGAGTAGCAGGTGATGATGATCTTGTCGCCGACGACGATGGGGCTGGACGAGCCGGGGCCGGGGAGCTCGGTCTTCCAGACGAGATTCTTGTTGTCGCTCCAGGCGGTCGGGAGGCTCTTGTCGGTCGCGATGCCGAGGCCGCCGGGACCGCGGAATTGGGGCCAGTCGGCTCGGGCGCTAGATGCGACGAACAACAGCAGGGCGGCGCTGGCAATTCGGCAAGACATCGATCCATCTCCTTTGGATGGCGGATTGGCAGCGACATCAGATCTGTTTCAACGCCTCTGCAACCGACACGGTCTTTTCCTTGAGGCGCTGGCGGAGCAGCTTGCGGAAGCGAGGATGGTGCTCGAGTAGTTGATTGATGAGGTCATTGGCGATTCTTCTCGCTTCGCCGATCAGTCGCTTTCCCTTGGACTTGTTCATGGCCAACATCTTACACGGCGCTCACTACCGGGAACAAGCTACTTGTTCCTTCCGGATGCAACGATGCACCGACAAATTGCTTGCAAGCATCGTCGTTCAAGATACGATGATACCATCGCAGTCCTGCCTTTGGGGGGCAACCCATGCTCAGCTTCCGGACCGCTCACGGACCGCGCCATTGCGACGGCCTCTCTCGTCGCGACTGGCTCCGCATCGGCGCCCTCGGCGTCGGCGGCTTGGGCCTGCCGAACCTGCTCCATGCCGACACCGCGTCGCGCCGCCCCGCCCGCGCCAGGTCCGCCATCATCCTCTTCCTGTCCGGCGGGCCGTCGCACCTCGACATGTTCGATCTCAAGCCCGAGGCCCCCGAAGAAATCCGCGGCACGTTCCGGCCCGTCGACACCCGCGCGCCCGGCATGCGCATCAGCGAACACCTGCCGCGCATGGCCCAGGTCGCCGACAAGTTCGCGATCATCCGTTCCATGCGACACGCGACCGGCAACCACCCGACCGGCGCTTACTTGATGATGACCGGCAGCATGCTCGCCCGCTCCGCCCCGCAAGCCATCTCGATGAGCCGCGAGGACCGGCCCCACCCCGGCTCGGCCCTGGCGAAGCTGCTGCCCAACAACCCGAGCGTGCCGCCGTTCGTCATGGTCCCCGAAGCGATTTCGCCGGTCGGCCCGGGACGTCCCGGCCAGCACGCCGGCTTCCTCGGCGCCGCCTACGATCCCTACCGCGTCAACAGCGACCCCAGCCGCGACACGTACACTCCCGGCGCTTTGCGGCCGCAGGACGACATCCCGTCGCCCCGGCTGGGCGATCGGCGTTCGCTCTTGGCTCGGGTGAGCGCCCAGGCCCGGCATCTGGAGCAGACGGCGGCGGCGCAGACGGTCGATCCGTATTACGCAAGGGCCTTCGATTTGATTTCGGCGCCGGCGGCGCAGCGCGCCTTCGACATCGCCGCCGAGCCGGCCCGCGTCCGCGAGCGCTACGGCATGCACATCTTCGGGCAGTCGACGCTGCTCGCCCGCCGCCTGGTCGAAGCCGGCGTTCGCCTGGTGCAGGTGAACTGGGTGCGGCACGACAACGGCCCCGGCGGCCAGGGTTACGACAGCCACCGCGATCACCTCAACTGGTCCCGCACCGAGCTCTTGCCCCCCACCGACGCCGCCTTCGCCTCGCTCGTCGAAGACTTGTCCGAGCGCGGCCTGCTCGACGAGACCATGGTCATCATGATGGGCGAGTTTGGCCGTACGCCGCGCTTCAACAGCGCCGGCGGCCGCGATCACTGGCCGAACTGCTTCAGCGTTGTGGTCGCCGGCGGCGGCGTCCGCGGCGGCCAGGTCCACGGCAGCTCCGACCGCACGGGCGCCTATCCAACCACGTCTCCCGTGTCGCCGCAGGATCTCACCGTGACGCTCTACCAGCAGCTCGGCGTCGATCCGCACACGACGATCCACGACCTGCAACACCGGCCGTTCACGCTGGTGGAGGGGGAGCGGCTGGGGATGTTGTTCGGCTGAGCGACGGCCCTACACTTGGAGCGATGGCGCAGATCTGCTACACTTCAAATCGTTCCGAGTTCCAAGAGTGCGACTTTGTCGTGCGTGGAGAAACAGTGCGCATCTGCGGATTCTTCACAGCGCTCGCCAGAGTTTGACGCGGGAAGATCTGGGCCTGTAACCGCAGCGGTTACGGCTCCACTCACGTCTGCCCAACCTCCTCCATCCGCTTGATCTCCGCGTCAATCAACTCCGCCACCTTCCGCGGCGCGAAGAACCGCAGCGCCGGCGCGTCCGCGCCTTCCATGCGAATCTGGATGCGGAAGCGCGACGGCTCCCCGGCGTGCTCGATGTAGAAGGTCAACTCGTCCTCCTCGTGCCGCTTCAGGCGCTCGGCCGTCCCCACCACCTGGGCAATCTCCCGTTCGCCGAAACCGCCTGGGATCAAGTCCGAGACGCGCACCAGGAAAGGCTCCAGGGTGTTGGCATCGAAACGCATCGACGATTCGACGAGTGCGCTCATCGCGATTCCTCCTGAACCAAGAATGGGGCGCGGTGACTGGCGGTGAACCGGTTGCGAGCCAGAGAATGTACCGTGAGCATACTCCACCGGGCGCGGAAAGGGAATGGGGTCTCGCGGATTTCGGGGAACGAAGCGGAACAATGGTTCTGGACGGCAACCGGAGTACAATGGCTGCCGTCACGGCGGCGACGCGTGCCCGAGAACCGGACCGGTCGTCGCGGCGTCGGTCCCTCAATTGCTGCGGAGGCTCCCATGAGCGTGCATCGTCGGAGTGCGGTGGGTGGCGGGCTGGTCATGGCCTTCCTTGCCGGCTTGGTTCTGTCGGCGAGCGCCGGCGCCCAAGACAAGGTCAAGGACCTCGACAAGATTCCGAAGGCCGTGAAAGACACGTTGAACGCCAAGTTCCCCAAGCACGAGATCCGCAAGTGGACCAAGGAAAAGGAAGGCGGCGACGTCATCTACGACATCGAATTCACCGTCAAGGGCCGCAAGTGGGAAGCCGACATCAAGGAAGACGGCTCGATCATGAACTATGAGAAAGAGGTCGCCGTCAAAGACCTTCCCGCCGCCGTGGTGAAGACCGTCGAGCAGAAGTATCCCAAGGCCAAGCTCAAGGAGATCATGGAGATCACCGAGATGAAGGGCAAGCAGGCGAAGCTGGAGGGCTACGAGATCGTCCTGCAGACCGCCGCCAACAAGGAAGTGGAAATCACCGTGGCCCCCGACGGCAAGATCCTGGAAGAAGATTCGGGCGAGGCGAAGAAGGACGAGAAGTGACAAGAGGTCACTGCTGCGTTTCCCGCGGTTGCGCCTGCACCTGCCGCAGCCGCCGTTCGAGAAACCGCCGCTCGCTGTCGTTCGTGGCCAGTGCCAGTGCGCGTTCGTAGCTGTGTGCCGCTTCGGCGTTCGAGCCAAGCCGGCGCAGCAGATCGGCCCGCGCCGCGTGCAGCAGGTGATAGCCGTCGAGCTGACCGTCGGCGGCGAGCGCCTCGATCAGCGTGAGCCCCGCTTGCGGGCCGTTCAGCATCGCCACCGCGACGGCCCGGTTGAGCGCCACGATCGGCGACGGCTGCACGCGCTCGAGAAGATCGTACATCCGCAAGATCTGAGACCAGTCGGTGTCCTCGGGCCGCGCCGCCTGGCAGTGCATGGCCGCGATGGCCGCCTGCACCGCGAACGGGCCGACCTCGCCGCGAAACGCTTCCTCGACCAGCGGCAGGGCCTCGGCGATCTGCTCACGGTCCCAGCGGCGGCGATCCTGCTCTTCGAGAAGCACGATGTCGCCGGCCTCATCGACGCGGGCGGCGCGCCGGGAGTCCTGCAGCAGCATCAGCGCGACCAGCCCGGTCGCTTCGACCGGCGGGTTCGGCGCCGTCAGCGTCCGCACCAGGCGGCCCAGGCGGATGGCCTCGGCGCACAGATCGGTCCGGACCAGCGACTTGCCGCGAGTGGCCGAATAGCCTTCATTGAAGATCAGATAGAGCACCGTCAGCACGGCATCGAGCCGCGCGGGCATGTCGGCCACTTCGGGGACGGCGTAGGGAATGCCGGCGTCGCGAATCTTGCGCTTGGCACGCACCAGCCGCTGGGCCATCGTCGGCTCCGGGACCAGAAACGCGCGGGCGATCTCGTCGGTTTCGAGGCCGCCCAGCATCCGCAAGGTGAGCGCGACCTGCGACTCCGGCGCCAGCGCCGGGTGGCAGCAGGTGAAGATCAGCCGCAGCCGCTCGTCGGGGATCGTGCTCGCATCGTAGTCCGGCTCGTCGGCCGTCTGCACCGCCGCGACGGCGGCGTGCCGCTTGACTTTCTCGTCGAACCGGGTCTGGCGGCGGATCCGGTCGATGGCCTTGTTGCGGGCGATCTGAATGATCCAGGCGCGCGGCGATTTCGGGACACCCATGGCCGGCCACTGGTCCACGGCCGCGGCAAACGCTTCCTGGGCCGCTTCCTCGGCCACGTCGAAGTCGCCGACCAGCCGAATCAGCACGGCGACGATCCGGCCCCAATCCGACCGGTAGACCGCGTCGATCGCCGAATTCGCTTCCACGAGCATACTGAGATTGTAAAAAATCTCACGGACAAGTGTCGAGGCGGCCGCGGGCCGTTCGACATGAATGTGGCGAGCGTCGAGGCGTGAGCCCGACCTGGCGAGCGTCGAGGCGTGAGCCCGACGTGACGGAGGGACAACAATGCGATACATGTTGCTGGTATACATGGCCGAAAATGCGATGACCGACGCCGAGCGGCAGAGCTGCTATGTGGAGTCGGCCCAGCTGACGCGTGACCTGGCCGCGAGCGGGCGCTACCTGGGCGCCGGACCGCTACACCCGGTGTCGACGGCGACCAGCGTGCGGGTGCGCGACGGCCAGCCGGTCGTGACCGACGGCCCGTTCGCGGAAACCCGCGAGCATCTCGGCGGCTATTTTCTCGTCGAGGCCAAGGATCTCGACGAGGCGATCGACATCGCCGCCCGGATTCCCGGGGCGCGGAAGGGCACCATCGAAGTCCGGCCGGTGATGGAGATTCCCGGACTGCCGAATTCGTAGTTGACAGGACCTGTTCAGTATGTTTCCAACTAGAGGTGAACCATGAGTCCGCTCAACGTATTCAGGCATCGGAAGGGGGCGCCCGGCCGCGAGCGGTCGCCGCCGGAAAAAATTCCGGAAGATTGTCGATCCGGGCCTTCGCCGTTCGACGTATCTCTGGGTGAGCGTCGCGGCGTTAGCCCGACGTGACCACGACGCAGGTCAACCGACGTGACATCAGCCCGACGTGACCGAGGGCATTCGTGATGAAATACATGTTGCTTTGCTACGACGACGGTCGAGCGTGGGAACAGCTGGGTGAAGTCGCGCTCCAGCAAGCGCTCGACGAGGCGGTTCGGCTCACCCACGACCTGAACGCCAAGGGGCAGTATATCCTGGCCGCCCCGCTGCACGCGACCTCGACGGCGACCAGCGTCCGGGTGCGTGACGGTAAACGGCTGGTCACCGATGGTCCGTTCGCGGAGACGCGCGAGCACCTCGGCGGCTTTTACCTGATCCAGGCTGAGAATCTTGACGACGCCATCGGCATCGCCGCCCGGCATCCTGGGGCGCGGCAGGGAACCGTCGAAATCCGGCCTGTCCTGGAGATTCCGGGCCTGCCGGACGATTGACGAATCCTGTCATCGCGGTCCCGAGCGTGCGGCTTGCCGTTTAGCGTTCGAAAACGCGCCGCGTTGACGATGTCCAACCTGCCTTTTTTTCTGGGAGACGTATCCGATGAAAGTTCTGGTCATGATCAAGGCCAACAAGGAATCCGAGGCGGGCGCCATGCCCAGCCAGCAGCTGATCACCGAGATGATGCAATTCAACGAAGAGCTGGTCAAGGCAGGCGTGCTGCTGGCCGCCGAGGGGCTGCACCCCAGCTCGAAGGGGGTGCGCGTCAGCTATGCCAAGGGCGGGAAGCTGACGGTCGTGGACGGCCCGTTCGCCGAGACGAAAGAGCTGCTGGCCGGCTACTGGCTGTGGCAGGTGAAGTCCATGGACGAGGCGATCGCCTGGGTCAAGCGCTGTCCCAATCCGGACGACACGGAGGGCGACATCGAGATCCGTCCCGTGTTTGAGATGGGCGAGTGCGGCGAGGCGTTCACGCCCGAGCTCCGGGAACAAGAGAAACGCATCCTGGCCGCGGCGGAGAAACTCAAGACGCCTTGACCAGTTCGACAGCGCACCAGGCAGCGGAATTCGCCAGAATTCCGCTGCCTGGCAGGCGTATAAAGATCACGGGCCATCGAGGGGAAGGGGACAATCATGGACACGGACACGCAAGCGGCGCCGGGCGCGAGGTGGATGGTGTGGACCGGGTGGATCATCAGCGTCCTGCCGGCGCTGATGCTGCTCATGAGCGGTTCCATGAAGTTCGTGCCGACGACGCCTGAGCTCGTCGAAAGCCTGGACCACATCGGCTGGGAAGCGAGGCTCCTGGTGGCACTGGGAATCCTCGAGATCGCCTGCACGATCATCTATCTGATTCCGCACACGGCCGTGCTCGGCGCGATCTTGCTGACAGGCTACATGGGCGGCGCCATCGCCACCCACGTCCGCGTCGGCGATCCGTTCTTCGTCCAGGCGGGGCTGGGCGTGGCGCTCTGGCTCGGGCTGTATCTGCGCGATTCCCGGCTGCGTGCCCTGCTGCCGTTGCGGACGTGATCAACCCCCCTCTCCCCATCGAACAGGGGGAGAGGGGCTGGGGGTGAGGGGTTTCGTCAGAACCAGGGAGACGACCATGCACGCCGAACCGCAGAAGGAACACCACTGGCTGGACAAGCTCGTCGGCGACTGGACCTTCGAGTCCGAATGCTCGATGGGGCCGGATCAGCCGCCGGGAAAATTCGCCGGCATGGAAACCGTGCGCTCGCTGGGCGGCCTCTGGGTCTTGTGTGAGGGCAAAGGCGAGATGCCCGGCGGCGGCATGGCCACCACGCTGATGACCCTCGGCTACGACCCGGTGAAGAAGAAATACATCGGCTCCTTCATCGGCTCGATGATGACCCACCTGTGGATTTACGAAGGCGGACTGGACGCCGCGGCGAAGGTGTTGACCCTCGACACCCTGGGCCCGAGCTTCACCGACCCGGGGAAGATGATCGAGTACCAGGACATCGTCGAGTTCCAGACCGACGACTACCGGACCTTGAGCTCCCAGACGCGGGGCGACGACGGCCAGTGGAACCGCTTCATGACGGCCCACTACCGGCGGAAGAAATGATCGTTGTTTAGCCCGTTTCGAAGAAACGGGGCGGAGGTTTCGCAGAGTGGATCCTGCGTGCCCCGGTTCTGCGAATCGGGGTTCTGAACATGCGTTCGCACACCATAACTTCCTCAACAAGGAGATCGAGCCATGGCCGTGAAACGAATCCCCGACGGGTACCACCGCGTGACGCCGCACCTGACGGTCCGCAATGCCCCGGCGATGATCGAGTTCTACAAGAAGGCTTTCGGCGCCGTCGAGAAGAACCGGGCGCCGGGGCCCGACGGCAAGACGATCATGCACGCCGCCGTGCAGATCGGCGACTCAATTGTTTTCTTGAACGACGAGTTCCCCGACATGGGCGCTTTTTCTCCGCTCTCCGGCAAGTCCACGCCGGTGACGCTGCACCTGTCCGTGGAGGACGCCGACAAGCAATACCAGCAAGCCCTGGCCGCCGGCGCCGAGGTGGTGATGCCCATCGCCGACCAGTTCTGGGGCGATCGTTACGGCATCGTCAAGGACCCCAGCGGCCATCACTGGTCGATCGGCCACCACAAGGAAGACCTGACACCCGAGCAGATTCAGGAACGCATGGCCAAGGCGTTTTGCGAGCCGGGGGTGAGTCATTAGTCAGCGGTCAGAGCAAAAAGAACGCGGCGATTGCCACTGCCTCCTTGATTCGAGACCGCATCGATGACGGCCGCGAGCCCACAACCGGTCACCATCGCCCTGGACGACGCAACACGCGTCTCCGGCTTGCTGCAGACGCCGCGGTCGGCGCGGGCCTGCTACGTGCTGGCGCACGGCGCCGGGGCCGGCATGACGCACCCGTTCCTGGAAGCCGTCGCCGGCGGACTGGCCGAGCGCGGCATCGCCAGCCTGCGCTACCAGTTTCCGTACATGGAGCGGGGCTCAAAAAGGCCGGACACGCCGAAAGTCGCCCAGGCCGCCGTCCGCGCGGCCGTCGCCGAGGCAGCGCGCCGGCTTCCTGAGGTTGAGCTGTTCGCCGGCGGCAAGTCGTTCGGCGGCCGGATGACGTCGCAAGCGCAGGCCGCCGCGCCGTTGCCCGGGGTTCGCGGCCTCGTCTTCCTCGGCTTTCCGCTGCACGCCGCCGGCCGGCCGGCGGACGAGCGCGGCCAGCACCTGTTCGACGTGCGCGTGCCGATGCTGTTCTTGCAGGGCACGCGCGACGAGCTGGCGAAGCTGGAACTGATGCAAGCGCTCGCCGAACGGCTGGGCGAACGCGCGACCCTGAAGCTGTTTCAGGATGCCGACCATTCGTTTCACGTGCCGGCGCGCACGGGTCGCAAGGACGCTGAGGTGCGGGTTGACATGCTGGTTGCGATGGCCGGGTGGGTTGAGGGGGTGATGGCGGGTGGGCGCCACATAGGTGGAAGGCGCTGAGAAGCCATGCACAAAGTCAATCAAGCGCTGGCGCGATGACAGGGGCAAGGGATCGGTGAATAGGAACATCGTAGCGGCGGGCGCGGCCCTGGATCGTTTCACCGCCGTCGATGCCGATCTCGAATCCATCGGCGGGTCCATAGTCCTGCTGGTTCCGCCGCAGCGTGCGAACGCTGTGCTCGGGGGCGCCGGCAGCGCCAGCGCGGTCGGCACCAGCCGCCAACGCGTCGCCTGGCGACACTTGAACGTCCGGGAAGGTTTGGCGCGCCTTTTCGACGACGGCCGCCGGATCGAAAACCGCGCCCGAGGGATCGCCGAATCGATTGAGCTTGATGACGGGCATCGTGTTTCCTCAAGGCTCCTCGGCCAATACATCGTATTGTGCGAACGGCACCGTGTACAGTTCGTCGGAAACGGATGCGTTGCCGCCAAACCTTCAATGTCCTGACCTGAAAGGAGCATTCCATGTCTACCATCCGCGTCCTGGTCGGCACCCGCAAGGGCGCCTTCATCCTCACCGCCGACGGCAAGCGCCAGAAGTGGGACGTCAGCGGCCCGCTGTTCGCCGGCTGGGAGATGTACCATCTCAAGGGCTCGCCCGCCGATCCGAACCGGATCTACGCCTCGCAGACCAGCGGCTGGTTCGGACAGATCATCCAGCGCTCCGATGACGGCGGCAAGACCTGGAAAATGCCGGGCACGCCGTCGGGCGAGACGCCGAAATCCCCCGAAGGCTTTCCGATGGGGGAGAGCAACAAGTTCGTCTACGACACGTCGCCGCAAACGGGGCAGCCGCTGACGACCCACCAGCACTACGACGGCACGCAGAAGCCGTGGGTGTTCAAGCGCGTCTGGCACCTGGAGCCGTCGCTGACCGATCCGAACACGGTCTACGCCGGCGTCGAGGACGCCGCCCTGTTCCGCTCCACCGACGGCGGCACGACCTGGCACGAACTGGCGGGCCTGCGCGCCGTCCAAGGCGAGAAGTGGGCCCCGGGCGCCGGCGGCATGGGACTGCACACCATCCTGCTCGACTCGACCAATCCCCGGCGCATCTACATCGCCATCTCGTCGGCCGGCGCGTTCCGCACCGACGACGGCGGCAAGACCTGGAAGGTCGTCACCAAGGGCCTGAAGTCCAACTACATCCCCGACCCCAACGCCCAGGTCGGCTTCTGCGTGCACAACATGTCCTTGCACAAGTCACGGCCCAACACTGTGTTCATGCAGCTCCACTGGGACGTCATGCGGACCGACAACGCCGGCGACGAGTGGCGCGAAGTCAGCGGCAACCTGCCGACCGATTTCGGCTTCCCGATCCAGGTGCACGCCCATGAGCCGGACACCGTCTACGTGGTGCCGATCACCAGCGATTCGCTGCATTACGTCATGGAGGGCAAGCTGCGCGTCTACCGCAGCAAGAAGGGCGGCAACGAGTGGCAGCCGCTCACCAAGGGCTTGCCGCAGGAGAACTGCTACGTCAACGTCCTCCGCGACGCCATGGCCGTCGATACGCTCGACCAGTGCGGCGTCTACTTCGGCACCACCGGCGGCCAGGTGTACTGCTCGCCCGACGGCGGCGACAACTGGTCG
>JAKEET010000075.1 GCA_022616435.1 Gemmataceae bacterium | reverse complement strand
CTTGATCGCACTCCGCTCTTTGCGTGTGGACATAGCCCACCTCCTTTGGCGGAGATTAGACCATGGCCGTCAAGAACGGTGTTGGCCGGACGCACACAATCAACGTACATTGTCGAGCCGTCCGACGAACCGGTAAAATGGCACAATGAACGACGCGAGTAGGCCACTGGCAACGGGACGGGGATCGCAAATCAACCCGCCCAATCGGTTCACTCGAATCGAGTTCGAGGACGACCCAGAATTCCTCGAATACGACGAGGAAGCTCGCGAGGCCCGCCGTACAGTTCGCACCGAGTATTTTACCGACAACGCCAAATCAGTCATCAGCGAGAACGACAGCCCTGACATCCCCTTCCGCTACAGCCTGAACGTCTACAGAGGTTGCTCCCACGGTTGCAGCTATTGTTTTGCTCGGCCAACGCACGAGTACCTCGATCTGAGTGCCGGTCTGGACTTCGAGACGAAAATCTTCGTCAAGGAGAGGGCACCAGAGCTTTTCCGCGACTGGTTGGCCAGGGATCGCTACGAACCGGAGACCATCACGATCTCTGGTGTGACTGACTGTTACCAGCCAATTGAGCGAAAGCTGGGCCTGACCCGTCGTTGCCTGGAGGTTGCACTGGAAGCGAGACAGCCAATCGCAATGGTCACAAAAAACGCCCTCGTCACTCGCGATATGGACATCTTGCAGGAAATGGCCAAGCTCCGGGTCGTGAGTGTCGCGGTTAGTGTGACGACTCTCGACCAGTCTCTTGTCAAAGTGATGGAGTCGCGGACAAGTAGCCCAGCCGCGAAGCTCCGCACCATTGAACAGTTGGCCAAAGTCGGTGTTCAGACACATGTCCTGATCGCACCGGTCATACCAGGTCTGACGGACCACGAGATTCCAGCGATCCTCAAGGCCGCGAAAGAGGCGGGGGCCTCGTCAGCCGGGTACATCCTTCTGCGACTACCGCTGACGGTAGAGCCTGTTTTTCTTGAATGGCTTGAGCGAACGCAACCAGAGAAGAAGTCGAAGATCGAGTCCCGCATTCGCTCCACTCGCGGAGGAAAGCTGTACGAAGGCCAATTCGGCGTCCGCATGAAGGGACGCGGCGAGATCGCGGAGCAAATTCGCCGAACATTCAAAGTGTTTGCTCGACGGTACGAACTCGACAACAAGCACGAACCACTCGACGCGTCACGTTTTCGGCGACCAGTCACGTCAACTGGCCAAGGATGGCTATTCGATTGAGAATCTGTCAAGGTAGCCACGGTCCTCCTCTTATTCGTGATCGACACGCGAACTTCTGCTCTGGTAGAAAGCCAGCGATTCAGCGTGGCGTTTCTTGCCTTCAGGCGTCAGTCGATACGCTCGTTTCTCGTACTACTTCAAAAGAACACTGAAGGCAAACGAAAGTGGGAAATGCCTCGGCGCAACAAAAATCCCCAGCCGGAAGCGCCCGGCCGGGGATTCTCGGTTTCAGTCCGTCGCAGTCCTACTGCACCAGGATGAACTCCTTGGTGTTAACCAGCGCCCACAAGATATTCTCGTAGGCAATCCGCTTGTTCGACATGTTCCGCTGGATGTTGTCCAGCGCCACGCGCATTTGCGCTTCCGAGGGCCGGCGGGCGAAGGCCCACAGGAACAGCTCTTCGACCTTCTCGGCGTCCGGACGCGGGTCCTTGGCGAGCTGGTCGGCCCGGCCGTTGCCGCGCGCCAGCTTGTTCTGGATCTCGGCCGAGTTGAGCAGGTGGAGCGCCTGGGCCAGGTTGGCCTCGGCCACCCGCTCGCATTCACAGGCGCTGATCCGCTGCGGGCGGCCGAAGACGTCGAGGAAGTACGACGAGAACGATTCGTCGGGCAGCATGAGGGCGCGGTTGGGGGCGAACTTGTCGGTCGGCAGGCCCGCGAACTGGGCCGGGCTGCCGGTCACTTGCGAGACCGCGTCGTAGAGCACCTCGGCCGCCATCCGCCGCGGGTAGTAGCGGGCGAAGGCCTTCTTGTCGTTCTTGTTGAACTCGTTGGGCACGGCGCTCAACTGGTAGGTGCGGCTCTTGCACAGCACCTTGATCAGGTGCTTGAGGCTGAACTGGTTGTCGATCAGCTCCTTCGCCAGGGCGTCGAGCAATTCGGGGTTGCTCGGCGGGTTGGTGACGCGCATGTCGTCCACCGGATCGACCAGGCCCTTGCCGAAGAAGTGGGCGAAATAGCGGTTGGCCACCGCCTTGGCGAAGAACGGGTTCTTCGGCTCGACCATCCAATCGACCAGGCGATGGCGCGGGTCCTCGCCGGGCGCCAGCTTGACCTCGTCGGCGTCGAGGGCTTTCATGACCGCGTTTTGCTGCGTGCGCGTGTTCCTGACGCTTCCGGTCCCGCGGTTGAAGATCACCTGGCGCTGCTGATTCCGGTTCTGCACGCTGACGCCGGGGGTTGGGACGTTCTTGCGGCCGATCTGGGCGAAGAACGCGGCCATGCCCCAGTAGTCATCCTGGCTCCATTTTTCGTAGGGGTGGTGGTGGCACTGGGCGCAGGCCATGCGGACGCCGAGGAAGAGCTGGCAGGCGTCGTCCACGAACTGCTCGGGCTTTTGCAGGTCGCGGAACCACATGGTCGGCGGGCTTTTGGTCTCGTCGCCGATGGCGCCGATGATCTCGCGAACGAACTGATCGTACGGCTTGTCGCGGGCGATCGACTCGCGAATCCAGTTGTGGAAGGCGAACGTGCCGAACGCACGCGTCTGGTTCTGCTGGTTGCCGCGCTTGACGCGGAGCACGTCGGCCCATTTGTTGGCGAACAGGAAGCTGTATTCCGGCGTGTCGAGCAGGGCATCGACCAGGGCTTCGCGCTTGTTCGGGTTCTTGTCCGAGCGAAACGCGTTGACCTGTTGCGGCGTGGGCAAGGTGCCGGTGATGTCGTGGTAGACGCGGCGGACGAAGGTCTCGTCGCTGCACAGCTCCGAGGGCATGATGCCCAGCTCTTGCCACTTCTTGTGCGTGAAGCGATCGACGACGGTCTTCGGCTGGAATTCATAACCGGGCAGCTTTTCGCCGAGCGGCACGGTGGCGCGGAAGGTGGCGACCTGGGCCTGGTAGCGGGCCATGATGGCCGCCTCGCCGGACATTTCCAACGTGCGGACCAGGCCGGTGCCGTCCACCACGGCGATGTCGGGGTCGTTGCTCTCGTACTGGGCCCGCTGGGTCACATCGACCACGCTGCCGTCGGAGTAGTGGGCGTGGACGGCGAACTGCTGGCGGTTGTTGCGGGTGATGATGCGATGGTCCGGGAAGATCGTGATCTTCTGGATGGTGGGGTCGCTGGCGCTGCCGACCGGCGTGCCGGACGCGATCCAGCGGCGGACCATCTTGTATTCATCGGAGCCGACGTCCATGCGCTTGCCGCCGGCGTGGGCAACAGTGCCGCTCGCCTTCAAGAGCAGCAGGCTGTGGTCCGGCGACGCGGGGAACAAACGCCGGCCGCGGTTCTCCTTCACGAGCGTCTGGTAATCGAACTCGGGAACGAAGCCGAGCAGCGACAGGGCGAAGCCGTTCTGGCCGCCCGACTTGCCGTGGCAGCCGCCGCCGTTGCAGCCGAGCTTGGTGAAGATCGGCACCACGTGGTTGGCGAAATTGATGGGCAGGTCGACGTCTTGCGATTCCGCGGTCACCTGGACGGTGATCGCCTTGTCGCCGTAGCGGGCGGTGATCGTGGCGCTGCCGTTGGCCAGCGGCAGCACGCGGCCGGCGGGCGTGATGCTGACGACGTTGGCGTTGGTCGTTTCGTACTTCACGTCGCCGGTGAGGTCATGCAAGCTGCCGGTCTGCACGATGCCGGTGACGATGAGCTGGCGCGAATCGTCGGCGCCGATGAGCTTCACGGCGGCCGGCTCGACCTGGAGCTGCTTGATGGCGGCCGGGGCCGGCAGCTTGATCGCGGGGGTGGTTTGGGGGGCGGGTTCGTCGGCGCGGCTGACGCCAACCGCGATCACGAGTGCGAGCCCGATTTGAGGAATCGTGTATTTCATGGAAGGATGTCCGTTTGGTCGGCGGCTTGGTCTGAACAGGGGCGGTGAGATCAATTCGGATGCGGCGTCGGGTCCGCCCCGGTTCTTCGAACCGGGGCTAACGGGGCCGGTCGTTCGACAACAAAAAAGGATCGGGAAACGGGTCAGGACGAGGTCCCGTTCCCCACATTCCCGATCCTTTGGACAACCCCCAGGAATCGCTGCGCTCATCCTGGGGCGTGAATGCCTCGTTAAATCAACTCGCGGACCGGTTCGCGGTCGTCCACGATGTGGATCGGGCGGCCGGCGCCGTTGAGGAACGTCTGGCTCGGGTCGATGCCCATGGCGCGGTACAGCGTGGACAGCACCTGGGGCACGGTGTAGCGGCGGTCCTGCGGACGTTCGCCGCGGGCGGTCGAGGCGCCGATGGCCTGGCCCATCCGCATGCCGCCGCCGGCGACCATGGCCGACATGACCGGGGCCCAGTGGTCGCGGCCGGCGTTGTTGTTGACGCGCGGCGTGCGGCCGAACTCGCCCCACATGACGACGACAGTGTCGTTGAGCAACCCGCGATCGTGCAGGTCGTTGACCAGCAGCGACACGCCCTTGTCCACCTGCGGCAACTGGCGGCGCAGTGTGTCGAAGTTCCGGCCGTGCGTGTCCCAGCCGCCGATCGACAGGGTGACGCAGCCGACGCCGGCTTCGACGAGGCGGCGGGCGGTCAGGAATTGCTCGACGCGCTCGTAGCGGCGCCGCGATTCCTGCGGCTCGCGGTTGAGGTCGAGGGCATTGCGGACCACGCCGGCGGAGATCATGTCGAAGGCGCGTTGCGTGAAGGCGTCGTAGCCGGCGACGTTGTTGTCGATGTCGCGGCGGACGCCGTCGAACGCTTCGAGCATGTTGCGGCGATCGCCGAGGCGTTCGGTGTTGACGGCGGTCTGCGGGCGGAGGTTGTCGACGCCCGGGCCGTTCGGCGTGAACGGGCGATGGTTGATGCCGAGGAAGCCGGGCTCGGTGCCGCGCGACATGCCGCGGAGGCTGACGAAGGGGGGCACGTCGGTGGTGTTGCCGCGGACGCGGGACACGACCGAGCCGAACGACGGATGGTTGGCGGTCATGTTCTCGCGCTGGCTCTTGCCGGTGAGCACGAGCGAGTCGCTGTGTTCATCGACGGAGACGATGGAGCGGATGCAGGCGAGTTTGTCCCACATGCGGGCTTGCAGCGGAAAGTGCTCGCAGATCCGCACGCCGGGGACGTTGGTGTCAATCGGGTTGAATTCGCCCTTGAACTCGCGCGGGGCGTCGGGCTTGAGGTCGTACATGTCCATGTGCGACGGCCCGCCCGGCAGGTAGATCATGACGGCCGATTTCAGGCGCGTGGCCTGGGCGCGCCCGGGAGCGGCCGCCTGGGCCTTCGAGCGCAGCATGTCGGCGAGCGTGACGCCGGCGCCGAAGGCGCCGATCTGGAGAAAGTTGCGGCGGCTGATGCCGTCGCAGAAGTCCTGTTTCGAACCCCAAAACGTCAACATGTCATCCCCCCCTTGAATTTGGACCCGGATTGGGTCCCGTGTCGATCCTACCGTGGGAATCTGGACCTTGCAATCGGTAACCGGCGAAATCTTCGTAGGGTGGGTGGAGTCTTCGGAACCCACCCTGGCAAACTGGAGAGATTACCGAGGCCAAGGCAATCTTAGGCAGGCTGAGTGCGCACGGCTACCCCGCCGCGAGCGCTCACCGGATTAGACCCCGGTCCCCGCGCAAAGTTCCGGAAGAAAATGAAAAAAAGATGAGCCGGCCCGTAGACGAAGCGGCCAGCTTCGCTCACGCCCCCCGAATCGTGTCCCATATTCCGTTTGCGCACTATGGCGGTCCCGCCCCTTGTGTCAGCGTGCGCTTGGAAGAAGCGAAAGAAGGGGACGCAGCGCTGCGTCCCCTTGGTCACCGGCGTCGGGCACGCGCAGGCCGACGTCGCCGGCGATCGACACGACCGGCCGATGGCACTCGGGGCACAGCACCGCGTTGGCCCGCCAGAAGCGCGGGGCGATGGCGGGGTGCGGCGGCCGCGGCTTGTTGAGCTGCGGCAGGAAATCGACAAAATAGAAGCGCAGCCAGCGTTCCAGCTCGTCGGCGATGGCGTTCGGGTTGGACGGGAACCAGACCCGCTGCACGCCGATGACGATCTCATAGCCGACGCCGTGCTGCGAGCGGCTTTCCACCACGTCCACCTGATCCGGAAGCTGCGTGATGCAGACATCCCTGAGCCAGACGCCGCGCGTGCCGATGTAGAAGGGGCCGGTGCGCGGCCAGAGCAACAGATCGGGGCGCGTCGCCAGAGCTTCCTCGGCGCCGGGATCGGCGGCGAGATCGAAAATGCTGTCCGCATCCTTGATCCACGCCGGCCAGCGCCCCCGCTGCGACCAGAACAAGCGGAGCTGCGCCAGGTGTTCGCCGTCGGCTCCGCCCAGCACCGAACGCAGTCCCGGCTGCACGCGCAGCATGTCGGCCAGGTCCGCGTCTTCGAACCCAGCCTCGGCTAACCGGATGCAGGCCAGCGCCTGAAGTCGCACCAAGCGCCCCTTCGGCCATTGGGCGCCCAGCTCGGCGAACAGGGCGCCCGCCAGCCGAACAGGAATCGCCCCCGCCAACGTCTGCGCCAGGCGGTCGACCAGGAACGGCGTCGCGTCCTCGCCGCGCTCTTCCAGGATCGCCGCTTGCAGGCGCCATAACGCCACCAGGGCCGGATCGCCGGGCGCTTGCCGCTGGAACGCATCCAGCGTCTGTTCCAGCACGTCCTCTTCCGGGGTGAAGCGGGCGGTGGTCGCCGCCAGGCTGCCGATGAAGGCGCGGCTGGCGTCGGTCAGCGGCTGCGCGATCAACTCGGGCGTCAGGACGTGCCACGCGGCATCCAGCCGGCGACGCCGCAGGGGCCGCTGCGGCCAGAGCATGTAGATGAGGCCGCCGACAAACAGGCTCAGGCCCGCCGCCAGGAGAAGCAGCAGCGGCGGCGGCATCGTCCGCCCGAACAGGCTGTAAAGCAGCCCGAAGGCGGCAAGCACGATGGGGACCGCAAACGCCAAGAGCGCCCCCAGCCGCGTCAACGACGCGCCGGGCTCGTGGTCGTCATACAGCAGGCCGTCCGGGCCCTCGATCCGCAGGCGCGGCCGCAGGCCGCCGCTGCTGACGTGGATGGCATAGCCGTGCCCTGCCAGACCGTCGGCCTCGGTCAACGGCAACGGCGGGACGGCGGGCGCGACCGGGACCTGGGCGAAGCAGTGCGGGCACAGGCTGGCGCCGCGTTGCCGCGCGTTGGCCACGAGCGCGCTCCACGCCTCGCGATCCTCGATGCCTTGCCGCAGCAGCAGGCGTTGCAGGCGGGACGGGCCTTCCTGCGGATCGGTCTTGCGGGCCAGGTCGCGGCAGCGTTCCAAAAGCGCCGGGTCTTTTTCCAGCCCGTAATCGACCACCCAGTCGGCCAGCACGCGCCACGGTTCGCGGACCCGTGTGCCCTCGAGCAGCATGCGATGCTTGTCCCACAGGTGCTTGACCATGTCGGCCCGTTCGAGCTGCGACTGGCAGCGCGGGCACGTCATGCGAATGCGGTCCTCCAGCGCGGTGATGAACTCTTCCAGCGCCGGCGATTGGCCGACGCGCTGCTCGACCTCTCGCAGGCGCTCGACCGCACGGTTCTTGCTGGTGGCGCTGACGTACGACTGCAAGACCTCGATCATCCGCGGGCCGGCCAGGCCGAAGGACTTCACCAGCCCGGCCACGGCGTTCTGCCGGCTTTCGCCGGGAATGTCCTTGGCCGCCAGGTACGGCCGGACCTTGGCGAGCACCTCATCGGGCAACGGCTCTTCAATCCGGGCGACGATCTCCAGCGCGAGCTGGCGGGCCGCGTTCTTCCAGGCGGGATCCACGTTGTCGCCGAGCAGGGCCGGGATCAGCCTGCGGCCGGCGTCGGTGCGGGCCGCGGCGTCGGCGGCGACCGTGACCACGCGATTGCGCTCGGCGCGGTCCCAGCCTTTGATCGTGCGGCACAGCCAGGCCGCCAGACGGTCGTCGGCTTCGGCGCCGTGGCGGTCCTGAGCCAGGTCGACGAGCGTCTTCCACGCCGGTACGTCGGGCCGGGCGCCGCACACGCAGGTGAGCAGGAAGTCGCGGGTCTCGTTCAACGAACGCCGCACGCCGCGGAACTGGAAGATGCCGTGGGCGCGGCGCAGATGGATTTCAAGATCGGCGGCCCGCACCTGGGCGCGGCATTCCGGACAGGGCGTCGGCAATTCCTCCAGCAGCGCGACCTGGCAGGCGCTGGCCTTGACCGGATCGACGCCGACCTGCGGCAGCTGTTCGCACAGCCGCATGCGCTCGCGCAGCAATTCCCGCCCCGGCGCCGCCTCTTCGAGGGCGCGGCGCACCTCGTCCGCCTCGACCCGATCGCCTTGCAGCCGAGCGCCGAGCTGCGGCAGCACCAGCGCCCGGCCGACGGCGCGGACGCGTTCGGATTCGGAATGCAGCAGCCCGGACAGGACCGGCCGGCGCGCCGCCGCTTGCCGGACGCAGGCCAGCCACGGCTCCCAGCGTTTCAGCGTGTCCGGGCGCTTGCGCAGGGCGCCGGCGGTTCCATCCAGCTCCTCGCGGCGCAGCAGTTCCCCTTCGAGCGCCCGGAAGTACGCGTCGTGGGCCGCGTCGGCGCCGCCGTACAGATGGAGAAGCTGCCCATGCGCCGCCGCGTCGCCGGCGGCAAAGACCCGTTCCCAGAGACGCGCCTCGGCCTGCGGCCGCGGCAGCATGGCGCCGTCCACTTCCACGTAATCATGCGCGTCGCGCAAGTGGGCGATGCGCTCGCGGCGCGGCAACGGGATCTCGCACAACGGGCACGTCGTCGGCCGCTCGCCTTCGAGGCGTTCGATGACACGGTGAATCTGCGCGCCGGCAAACGCGCCGCCGGCGAATGCGTGCGCCGCTTCGATCGATTCCTCGAGCTGTCCGCGCCCCATTTCCTGAATGAGGACCAGCAAGGCTTCGTCGCTGCGCTCCGGAGTGAGCTGCCAGAGTCGTTCCGCGGCGCGGCGGCGAACGCGATCGTCGGCGTCGTGAAGGAAGCGGCGCAGCACCGTCAGCGCTTCCGGCCGCGGGTCTTGCGCGAGCGCCGCGTCCAGCCGGTTCACGGCCCACAGGCGCACCAGGGGCCGCCGCGCTTTGCTGAAAATCTCCGCCAGGCTGACCGGTTCCATCGCCCGGAAGACCAGGGCGATGCGCGGCGGCAGCGCCTCGGTCGCGGTGGCGGCGGCTTCGGCGTCCGCCAGCGCCAGCAGCGGTTCGGGGCGCGGCTCGATCGACTGGGCCGTGACGCCGGCGGAGTAGACCTGCCGGCCCGATGCCGGCCGGCGCGTGAACACGGTGTAGAAGCAGGGCGCCTCCGCCAGCGGCGCCTGGTTGTCCACGACGAACGCCTGCGGCTGGCCGGCGTACGCCAGCTCGCCTTGATCCGGCCTGACCGGCGCCTGGCCCACGGCGCGGCGGATTTCGATGTCCACGCCGGCTTCCAGGGGCTGGGCATCGAGGTACACGCGCGTCTCGCCGCCCCCCACATCGAGGGCCACGACCGCGTTCACCTGCGCGGGGGGCAGGGCGATCATCCAGATGCGGACTTCGTCGGCGCTGGCGGGCCGCCGCCACGGGTCCGGATGCAAAAGCCAGCGCATCATGGCCCCGAAGTTCGCGGGCCAGTTTTCGAGCAGCAGGGCGCCGGCCAGGCCCAGTTGCTCGGCCCAGGCGTGGACGTGGGCCGGCGGAATCTGCCGCAGCGAGCGGTCGAGCCGCTGGAAGTGGGCATCCTCGAACTGCGCCCACGGCCGGCCTTGCTCCAGGGCGATTTGCCAGGGCATGTGCCCCGTGAACAGGAAATAGGCGAGCGTCCCCCAGGCGTACAGGTCGCTGCGCGCCGACACGGCGCCGGCCGGGTCGAACAGCTCCGGCGCCGCGAAGCCGCGCGGGTAGCGCTCTTGCGGAATCAATCCGCGCACCCCGGCCAATGCCTTCAGCTCGGCCACCATGTCGCTGCCGATGTAATGAACCCGGTCGGAGCGGTCGATCAAGATGGCGGCGGGACCGAGCCCCTGCAGCACCAGCCCTTCGGAATGCGCTTGCCGGACGAACTCCAGCAGCTCCGCCAGCACCGACAGCAAGGACGCCACCGGCACGGCCGTCTGCTGCCAGTCGCCCAGCGGCTGACCGTGGGGCCGGGCAAACACGACAATCGGTTCGCGGTCGTCGTCGGGCGGCGGAAAGGTGAATGCGTCGCGCGTGTTTTCCAGTTCGAGCAGATCGATCGGCTCGGGCCACAAGTTGCTGGCCCGGTTGCCGAGGATGCCGACCTCGGTCCGAGCGAGCCGGCGGCGCTGGGCCACATCGGCCGGATCGTCGAGCCGCGGATAGTGCAAGGTGCGCAGGTAAACGTCGAGCCATTCCTTATCTTCGGTCTCGCGCACCCGTTTGCCGGCGAAGTCGAAGTTGTACAGGACCTTCTTGCCGGCATAGAGGCCGTACCACGGCGTTTCACGGACGATGTCGGTCACCAGGTAGCCGCCTGGTTGATGCGCTGGACCGGTGCCGTGCAGCCGTTCGCCGACGTGAAGCTTCATGGCTCACCCACATGTTACACGGCGGCCGTGAAGAATCGAAGGCAAAAGCGCCGCCCTTAGGCGAAGCGCCACCCCGTAGACGAAGCGGCCCGCTTCGTTCCTTCTTTCGAAGCGAGCCGGCTCACCAATCCGGCGAAGCGAGCGGCTTGCGTAGGCTGCGCCGCGGGCATCTGGTATAAAAACGGTGACGCCGCCTTCTCGTGGGATAGAACTCCGATTCTGTCCGTCGGCGCGACCGAATCGGAGTCTAACCTGCGACATTCCCCGCCGGCGCAAGGACTCAGACATGACCGACGGATCGCCACCGCCTGCCGGACCGCGCGCCGAGCTGCTCTACCATTTCTGCCGATTGCAGCTCCCGTCGGTGACCATGCCGCCCGCGACCTGCGCCCGGCATTTGCAGCGCACCTTCGAGCTGTACCGCGCCAAGATCGATCCCAAGGCGACGTGGGACGCCTACCTCGACAACCTCTATCCGCTAGACTGGTTCATCGCCGCGGCGTGTCTCGACGGCGACGCCCGGGCCTGGGACGTCCTGTTCGCCGCCCGCGCCGGCCGCAGCGATTGCCTGCTCCTGGACGCCCTGCGGGCCCGCGCCTCCCGACTCTATCCCCGCGACGAAGAACGTCAGGACAGCGCCGTCAACGAGTTCTGGAGCCACCTGTTCGCACCCGAACGCCCCGGCAGCCTGCCGGTGCTCGGCCGGTTTGACGGCCAACGCCCGCTGGTGCCGTGGCTGATCCGCGTCTTCCAGAACTGGCACATCTCCCAGCTCCGCAAGAACGCGGGGGTCCAGGCCCTTCCCGAGGACGACCTGGCCCTGCCGCTGCCGGCCAACAACGCCGCCGACGACCGCTGGCGCGACGTGTTCGCCCAGGCGACGCGCGAGTGGCTGACCGGGCTCGACGACAACGAAATCTTGCTGCTCGGCCTGCGCCTGCGGCACCGGCTCAGCCAGCGCGAGGTGGCGAACCTCCTGCGCGTCCACGAAGGCACCTTGTCGCGCCGCACCGACCAACTTCGCGAGCAATGCCTGGAGCGCCTCAACCGCCGGCTGGTGAGCGAAGGCTGGACCGGCGACAACCTGTCCGAGTTCGTCCGCACGGAAATGCAGCACCTGCTGCTGGACGACCCGCGGCTGTCGGTGGATCATCTGGCGCAGCTCATGGCGAAGCACGGGATGGCGATCCCGGCGGCGTGAACAGCTTGGAGTGCGGCGGATTGACGCCGCTTTCTTGTTTGGATTTTTCTTTCCTCTTCGCGCCGGGCCGCGCTTGCCGAGTTGGCACCACGCTGGGACAATTTGCACGACGCCGTCGACGTGGTGTCGTTGGACCCGGACTTGGCGGCTGAACGCGCGCGCTGCTTGATTAAACTTGCCTTGGTACGATTTCGTTTCCCTCCACAGCGATTGAGATGGATGGGGCACCGCCTTTGAGTGCGGAATCCAGGTCGCGCAGCAGTTGGTCGATCAGCTTCTGCATCGCGGGCTTTTCGACCGCGTCCTTCTTCGAATAGTTCATTTCATCCCGACAGGGGTCGCGATTCACGTATCGTTCATCGGCGACGACATGGAAGGTCTGGGTATTGCCAAGCCAAATTGTCAGCTGAAGGCACTTCGCCTGCTTTTGAGCGACGGCCATCGGATTCTCCCCTTGTTCTTGGAAACATCAACGCCGCCGTATGGCATCGAGGCGAATTAGGTTGAGCTGATTGCGAATATCCTGAAGCAGTTCATCCCGGGTTGGAGGAGCCGGACGGTTTCGGGCCGAGACAATTCTTACCGATTTATCTGTCAAGCGTCGGGCAAGATCGTGTGGCTTCAGGGGCAGCTGCGCCTCTCCGGAGCCGAAGCGATACGAAAAGTCTAGCGTGTCGATTTCACCGCCAAGCGGCACCTTGGTGTTCGGAGTCATCGGAAAGGGATAAGCCACTCCGCCGACCTCAACGGTGAAAGTACCGGTGTCATTCCGGATGGTTTCAGCAAGACGGAGTCGGATTTCCACGTATTGCTTTGGCTTGATCTCGTCGTCACTGATATTCTGGGGTGACAGGACGACCGCTTCTTTAATCGCCGCCTCGACGTGTTCTGGCAGCATTGCTGGCGCCCGTCTCAATCCGATAACGCGCATGCTCAATTCGAAGAACTCGCCGCGATGTTCCATGGGAATCCAGAAGTAACGCCCGTCAACACAGCGGCTCAAATGCGCGGACCCACGCGGTGGCGGCTCAACGGTTTCGACAACGCCCGGGCGGCGACGAGCAAGTCTTGGCACTCTTGGCACTGTTGGCAGTCTGGCATCGGCCCGGCCCACTTGTCCAACAAGTCCAGCGGGTTGGGCACAGCCCGCGCCGCCATTTCCCCATCGCACCCCGCAGCCTCAGTTGCCATAATAACCTTTACGATGCCACCACCCAAGGAACCTCTGGACGCGCCATTGCCCGGCGTCGTCGGCACCAGCGCGGCCATGCGTGCTGTGTACCGGCTGACTCGCCTCGTCGCCGCGTCGCGCGCCAGCGTCCTGCTCGTCGGCGCCACCGGCACCGGCAAGGAAGTCATCGCCCGCAACATCCATCGGCTGTCGCCGCGGGCGGATGGGCCGTACGTTCGCGTCAATTGCGGGGCCCTCAGCGAGAGTCTGCTGGAGAGCGAGCTGTTCGGGCACATCAAGGGGGCTTTCACCGGGGCCGTGGACAACAAGACGGGGCGATTCGAGGCGGCCCACGGCGGCACCATCTTTCTCGATGAAATCAACAGCATGACGCCCAAGCTGCAAGTGAAGCTGCTGCGCGTGCTGCAGGAGCGCGAGTTCGAGCGCGTCGGCGAGAGCCGGACCATCCGCGTCGATGCCCGGGTGATCGGGGCGACCAACCAGTTTCTGGAAAATGAGATCGAGGCTGGGCGTTTTCGCGAGGACCTGTATTACCGGCTCAACGTGGTGCCGATCTTTCTGCCGCCGCTTTATCAGCGCCGCGAGGACATCCCGGCCCTGGTCCGCTACTTCCTGGAGCGGTACTGCGAGGAGAATCGCCGCGATCCGCCCGAGGTGCCGGCGGCGATCCTCGAGCGCATGCAGCAGTACGAGTGGCCGGGGAACGTCCGCGAGCTGGAGAATTGCGTGGAGCGGGCCGTGGTGCTGGCGCACGGGCAGCCGGTGAACTTCGAGCTGATGGTCCCCGGCCAGGAGCAGCGAATGCGGGCGGCGCACGGCAAGTCGGGGGACCTGGACGGCATGATCCAGAACCTGGTGCGTCTCGCCCTGGCCAAGCTGCCGTCGGACGACGGCCGGCTGCACGAGCGGCTGGTCCGCGGCGTGGAGCGGGAGCTGCTGGAGCAGGTGCTGCCGTTGTGCGACAACGTGCTGGTGAAGGCGGCGGCCCGGCTGGGCATCAACCGCAACACGTTGCACAAGAAGCTGAGCGAGCTGAAGAACCCGAACGGGACGCTGGAGGCGCCGGAGGCGGGGGGAGTGGGTGACAAGGTGATCGGGTGACGAAGCTTTTTGCTGGACTTGGCACGGGCGCGCTCCTTCTAATAGGATGAAACTCTCGACGATTGGGGACCGCGGCGCATGTCGTTCCGGCTGTTCGTCTACTACAGCGCCCTGTGCGGCGGGTGGGCGGCGTTGGTGGGTTGGCTCCTGGGGGTGCTGTTCGCCCCGGGCTCACCGGGTCAGGCCGATCTGGGACGCAACGGCATCATCGGCATGTTCCTGGGCCTCATGATCGCCACGGGGCTCGGCCTGGTCGATGCACTCTGGATCCTACCCTGGCAACGCTTCGGCCAGATCCTGCTGCGCGTCATGATCGCGGTCGTCATCGGCGCGGTTGGCGGGCTGGTCGGCGGCATGATCGGGCACGTGCTTTACGACTTCCTGCAAATCGACGCCCTGCTGATGGTCGGCTGGATGATCGTCGGTCTGTTGTGCGGCGCCTCGGTCGGCAGTTTTGATTTGCTCGCAGGCGTGATCCACCAGAAGAACCAGAAGGCCGGCCGGGCCAAGGTGCTCAAGTGCCTGATCGGCGGCGCCATGGGCGGCATCGTCGGCGGCGGTCTGGCGCTGTTGTGCCGCACCGGGTTCTCCGGGCGGTTCATCCTGGCGCCGACAGCCATGGGCTTCGTCGCCCTGGGCGCGTGCATCGGCCTGCTCGTCGGCCTGGCCCAGGTGATTTTGAAGGAGGCATGGGTTAAAGTGGAGTCAGGCTTTCGCGCGGGGCGCGAGATGCTCCTGGCCAAGGACAAGATCTCGGTCGGCCGGGCCGAAGGGTCCGACGTCGCCCTGTTCGGCGACAGCGGCGTGGAAAAGCTGCACGCCCACATTGTCCTCGACAACGGCCGGTACTACCTGGAGGACAACGCCACGCCCGGCGGCACGTTCCTGAACGATCAACGGGTGAACGGCCGCACGCCCCTGAGCTCGGGCGATCGGATTCAAATAGGCAAGAGCGTGCTGCGGTTCTACGAACGAACGAAACGAAGATAAGCGCCGCCAGCGGGAGCAATCGATACCCATGCCTCAGATCATTCGCTGTCCGCACTGTCAACGAACGATGCAAGCGCCGGACAACGTCGCCGGCAAGCGGCTGCAGTGTCCGTCGTGCAAGAAGCCGTTCATGGTGCCGGGCGCGGCGCCCGCGGCAGTGCCGGCGGCGGCGACGGCCGGCGCGTCATCCACCGTGTCGATGCCGGCCATGGCGCCGAAGCCGGCCGAGGGCAACGGCGCCCGGTCGAGCGGCACGTTTCCAACGCCGAGCAAGTGCCCCTCCTGCAACGCGCCGTTGCTGGAAGGGGCGGTGGCGTGCATGGATTGCGGCTTCATGATCCAGAACGAAGCCGCGCCGGCCGAGGCGGAGGGGCCGCCGAACCTGTGCGCCAACCCCGCCTGCGGCGTCGCCAATCCCCCGGGCGAGCGCAACTGCCAGCGCTGCGGCAATCCGCTGCCGATCGCGGGCGGCACGCTGTTGGCCGGCCGCTATCGCCTCGAAAAGCTCCTCAAGATGGGCGGCTTCGGCGCCGTCTACATGGCGGTGGACACCAAGGTCAGCAATCGCCCGGTCGCCATCAAGGACATGATCGGCAACGATCCGCAGGAATTCGCGATCCGCCTCAACTTCTTCCGCCGCGAGGCCGAGATCCTGCGCTCGCTCGAGAGCGTGCCGATCGTGCCGCGAGTGTATGATTTCATCCACCAGGGACAGACCGCTCACCTGGTGATGGAGTTCATCAAGGGTAAGGACCTCCTCGACATCATGGACGCCACCGGCAACAAGCCGTTCCCGATCCAGTTGGTGGTCGAGTGGGGCAAGAGCGTGTGCGACGTGCTGCACACCATGCACAATCAGTCGCCGCCGGTCATCCATCGCGATTTGAAGCCGGACAACATCATGCTGCTCGACGATCAGAAATCGATCAAGATGATCGACTTCGGCACGGCCCGCGACCTGGGCCGCACCGTGAAGGAGCGCATGGCCGGCAAGACGCGCGTGTACACGGAGGGGTATGCCCCGCCGGAGCAGATCGTCGGCAAGCCGGAGGCGCGGAGCGATCTGTTCGCGCTGGCGGCGACGCTGTATCACCTGGCCACGGGCAAGGCGCCCGAGGGGTTCTACACGGCCAAGGAGCTGGAGACGCAACTGGCCGATCCGAACTCGCCGCTGCCGGCGCCGTACCGCTGGTTCTACGAGCTGATTCGCATCAACCTGGCCGAGGACATGAACGACCGTTACTTTTCCGCTCGCGAGATCAAGGCCGACCTGGAGCGGCAGCGGGTGACCAAGGAGTTGCCCTGTCCAAAGTGCAAGGCCGCGAACAAGGTGCGAACCCCCTATTGCGTCAAGTGCGCTGAGCCGTTGACCGATTCGGCGGCGCCATGTGCAAGTTGCGGCAAGTTCAACCGGATGGGCAGCCGATTCTGTATCCATTGTGGGAATCGATTGAGGTAGTGAATGAACGATCCGCAGAATCCAAGGGCCGGCGGTTTGTGGGCGCGGCTGTTCCACGTCAACGCGGACAACGATACGGCCAACAGCCAGCCCGAGACACCGGCGCCGGAGACGCCGGCGCCGGCCGAATCGTCGCCACCGGAGTCCTCGCCGCCCGAGCCCGCGCCGTCCGCCGGCGAGTCGGCGTCGCCAGATGCAGTGCCGAGCGCGAACGCCGAGGTTGAGGTCCCGCCCACCGTGCCGGATCTGGACTGGGAGTCGTTGCCGAAGGAATCCGCGGAATCACCCGCGGCGCCCGCAAAGTCGGCCGAGAGCGCCGCGACCTGGGAAGCCGTGCCGGCCGCGCCGATGCCTCCCGCGGCTCCAGCGCCCAAGACACTCCCCTTGAAGCGGCCACCGGCCCCGCCCGCCAACCCCCCCGAAGTCGCGGCGCCGCCCGCCGGGCCGCTCCTCTGTCCGAGCTGCTCCAGCGTGTGCAAAGCCGGCAGCAAGTTCTGTGACGACTGCGGCTGGATGTTCGCACCCGACGCCGGACTCGCGTTGCCGTCGTCCTCCGCTCCATCCATTACCGCTTCTCGAGCCAATCCCATGCCCGCTACTTCCACGGTTCGTCTCCAAGGGCGCTACGAACTCGGCACGCTCGTGAACGAACGCGCCGGCATCAACCGCTATCGCGGCGTCGACCACGGCAACGGCGCGCCCAAGCCCGTGACGATCGTCGCCGCCGTCCTCGCTCCCGTCGCGGAAGTGCTGCTGGACGACGAAGCGACCATGGTGGAGTTCGCCGATGAGGACGCCATCATCCCCGGCTTCGACGACGACGTCCCCGTCGCCGAGCTCTCCGAGGTGATTCCCGCCGGCGCCGCTCCCTGGCCGAGCGTCGCCTGGGAAAAGGACCTGCTCGGCAAGGCGGTCCACCCGGCCCTGCCGGCGGTGCTCGACTATTTCGTCGAGGACAACATCGAATACCTGGTCGAGCAGATCCCCGAAGGCCGCGTGCTGTGGGACGCCTGG
The DNA here is from genome assembly GCA_022616435.1 of Gemmataceae bacterium. Classification (GTDB taxonomy): domain Bacteria; phylum Planctomycetota; class Planctomycetia; order Gemmatales; family Gemmataceae; genus JAKEET01. Next base: position 11,622 of record JAKEET010000075.1, on the reverse strand, counting down.
GACGATCCGGAGACGACCGCCGACATCCGCTACGGCTGGATGCAGCAGGTGTGCGAAGGTTTGCAGGCGCTGCACGCGGCCGGCGCGGTGCTCGAGGGGGTGCGGCCCGACCTCGTGGCGGTGACGCCGTCGGGCCAGGCCGTCCTCGCCGATCTGTCCGACCTCTTGCCCGTGCCGCTCCCGCCCGGCCCGCCGATTCGCGCGACGTTGTACACCGCGCCCGAGCTGATCCTCGATCCGTTGAACGCCGACGCCCGGTCGGACCTCTACAGCGTCGGCGCCATGCTGTACTCGCTGGAATACCTGCACCACGCGCTCGAGGAGAAGGACTTCGAGCGCCAGTTCGTGCCCAACCAGATCACCGAGCGTTTCCCGGACGTGCATCCGCTGTTCTTGCGGCTGATCAACAAGACGTTCTGCCGCGACGTCCACACCCGCTTTCCCACCGACGAGGCGGGCAAGAAGGACCCGACCGGCATGACCGAGCTGATCGACACCCTCAAGATCTGCCGGCAGTCGTTCGACAAGGTCCGCTTCGACATGGCCGCGTGGACCACGACCGGCATGGTCCGCACCGGCAACGAGGACGCCATGGCGTTCTTGCACGGCGTCGAATCGCGGCAGGACGACCTGCACGAATACGCCCTGATCATCCTGTGCGACGGCATGGGCGGTTACGAGGCCGGCGAAGTGGCGGCGGCGCTGGCCATCTCGGAAGTGCGCGAGTTCCTCTTGCGGCAGCCGATGTTCGCGGCCCTGGCCGGCAAGGGCCCGGCGCCTGGTCCGGTGGACGTCGAAGCGACGAAGCAAGCGCTCGAAGCGGCCCTCAAGCACGCCAACAAGGAAGTCCACACCGCCGGCCGCACGCCGGGGCGCGGCAAGCGCGGCATGGGCTGCACCGCGGAAGTGGTCTATGTGGACAGCCGCAACGTCATCGTCGGCCACGTCGGCGACAGCCGGACGTACCATCTGCGTCGCGGCCGGCTCCAGCAACTGACGCGCGACCAGACCCTCGTCAACCGCCTGGTCGAGCTGGGCCAGCTCACCGCCGAGGAAGCCGAGAACCACCCGCGCAAGAACGAGCTGCAGCAAGCCATCGGCGGCCAGCCCGATGTCACGCCGGGATCCTACAGCGCCAAGCTGACGCGCGGCGACTGGGTGCTGGTCTGCTCCGACGGCCTGAGCAACCACATCTCGAACCAGGAGCTGGAGAAGATGCTGACGCGCGAGACCAATAATTCCGCCGAAGAAGCGGCCCGGCGTCTGCTGAACCTTGTCAACCTGCGCGGGGCCACGGATAACGCGACGATCGTGGTGGTGCGGGCGTCGTAGGTGTCGCAAGTCGGCCGGAAGGCGCGGTCCCGCTCTTAATCCCCCCGTCCCCGCGAATACCCCGCCGCTTCTCGCTGGCTCGCCGTCAGGCTCGAGCGCCGGCCGAACGGGTCGGCGTCCGGCCGCGGCTGCCGGTCGAGATCTCCGCTGCGTTCCCCGATGTGCTTGGAGATGGCGAGGTGCTGCAAGCGGACCGTCAGGTCCTGGGCCACATTGGCGCGCTTCAAGAACAGCAGCGCGAAGCAGGTGTCGGCGATCAGACTGGGGGACTCGTTCCAGCTGCCGTCGGCGCCCTGGTGAGCGACGATGATCGGGGCGCCCCACGCGTACCAGTCCTTGCCGCCGATCGTTTGCAGGTCGAACACCACCGCGGCCCGTTCCAGCGTCCACAAGTAATAGAGATCGCTGCTGGAGTCGGCCTGGACTAGTTTGCCGCGCGGCCGCGGCGGCAGTCCTTTGGCGCCGATTTTCCGGCTCACAAAGCGCAGCGCGTTCTCAATCGCCGGATCGCCGTCTTTCAAGTTGGCGATGGCGACGTTGCCGCGGCCGACGGCCAGGCCGATCAGGCCGGCACAGGTCATCGAATCGGGACGCACGCGATTGAGGGGCGACGTCCACGTGTAGCTCCAGCTGCCGTCGTTCGCCTGGCTGGCGCGGAACCGGGCCTCGACCAGCCCCAGACAATGCTCCGCGGGAATGCCGTGCTTCTGCGCCGCCCACAGCGCCAGCACGGCGAACTGGGTGTTGCTGTTGTCTTCGTGACCATGGGGCTTGAAGGGCAGTGTCTCGCCGGGACGGTGCTGGAACGCGGGGAGATCGTTCGGGTCGCCGGAGGCCATGTACAATCGGCCGGTGGGTCGCACGGGGACGTTCGCCGATTGCCGCGACTGAAGCGCCGTCAGCAGTTGCTTCCCGCGCTCGGGGCTCAGCTTGGCGCAGGTGTAGTTCCAGCCCCCCATCGATCCTTGTCCGGCGATGAGCTGCAGGGCGATGGCTTGGATCAACGGCCAGTCTTTCGGGTCGCCCAGGCGATCGAGGAACATGATCGAGAGGGACAAATCGTAGGTCAGCGTTTCCGACGGCGCCCGCTGCCGCACCACGCGGGCCAGCGATTGCACGATCGGATCATCGGCCGTTCGGCCGCAATGCAGCAATGTCAACCCGGTGAGGGCCGGATAGCCAAGGCGTCCGGTGGTCGGCGCCGTCTTGGCCAGGTAAGCGGCGCCGCGGTCGATGGCGCGATCGATCTTCGCCTGATCGACGCCGGGGCGCGGCGGCAGGGCGATCGGTTTGACGGCACCCGGCAACGGTCCCGCCTTGACAGGAGCGATGGGCGGTTTCAGTTGAGTCTTCGCCGCTGCCAGCACCACTTGCAAAGACGACGCCGTCGGCCCCGCCGGCGACGAACTCGACTGCGGACCGGCCGCTCCAAACGGCACGTCGATGACCGGCTCCTCCGCGGTTTCCCGTGGCTGCGAATTGCGCAAGCAGAACATCAACAACCCGATCCCCACGGCCAGGAACACCGCCGCGCCGAGGACAACGCCGAGCACGCGGCGGAAGACGGAAGACTTGGGCGCCGGCGTTGGTTCCGGCATGGCCGGCTCGGCGAGCGGTGCAGCCGTCGCGACCGGGGCGGCGGCGAGTGGTGTCGCCGCCGCGCCGCCCGACACCGAGGCTTGCGGCGGACTGACGGGGCGACTCATGAGGATGGGCGCGGCGCCGTTGACGGTAAAGCGATGGTCGCACTTGGGACAGCGGACGTGGCCAGAGGCCTTGGGCATGACCAGCTTCAGTTGGCAAGCGGGGCAACGCGTCTTGATGAACGACATGGCTCGACTGGCTCCGGCGGCGACTTGGGCCATCTAGAATGTAAACGAAGATGAGGGCGGTTGCTAGGGGGCTGAACCCCAGATTCGCGAATCGATGTACCGGACGCCAAGACACGGTCGCCGACCTTCCATGGGCGGCATCCCTGAGGTTTACGGCCACTCGTCGTAGCGGAGGATTCTCACTTCCTGACCAACGATTTCATACGTTGCAAGCAAGGGCCGAACTTTGACGGTCAGCAACTGGGTGCCGGGAACGGGCGAACCACCTTGCGGGTTCTTGCTCAACGCTTTCGTGATCTTGTGGTCGGCCGTGCCACAATGCTCCCCAATCCTCGGCCCCGGTACTTAAGATGAAGAGCCGCCAAACTGTCGCGCGCGCTCATTTCCCAGGATTTCATACGTTGCTCGAATCGGGCGGACAGTGACCGACCAGAAATTGGTGCCGCTGATCGGCTGACCTCCTTGCGGATTCTTTTCCAGGGCAGTCACGATCTTGTAGTCAGCAAACGCGATGCGGCTGAAATGCCCACGTTGACGAAAAGCGATGTGCAAATCGGCCAATTGATCGCGTGCGCGCTTGCTCGCCGTCACCGTGTACAAGGAAGCCATGTGGCGCTCCTAGAGTTGAACGCCCAGCCCCTTCAAGACATCACGGATTGGCACGCCAGGTTCGGTCGTCTCCCGCCGCAACTCCTCTGCGAGCGCGGGATTCTCCAGCAGTCGATAGCCCTCGCGCTGTCCAGGGGAGATGACGTGAGCGTACAGAAACTCATCCGGGTCATACACGCCGTATTCTTGTTCCATCCGCGGCCCGCACAGATCGCGCAGCAGCCAGTACAGCACAAGCTGCTTCTGGTCGGCGGTGGCCTGGCGCAATGATGTGCGAAACTGCTCCACGTCAAATGTTGTGTGATTCGCTGCGGTCGTGTTGGCGCTGTCGGTGTTTGACATGGCATGCCCTCCAGACTGATCGAGTCGGTTCATGGTAGCAGCGAGTGCCAAACTCTTCAATCGCTGGCGCCTTGCGAGAACGTCAAACAGGCAGGAACACCCCTATCACTTCTTCTTCCTCAACCCATCCCCCAAATCCGCCCGCATCCCGTCCGCCAGCGCCTGCAGCCGCCGCACAACCTCTGGATGTCGATCCAGCACGCTCGTCGTCTCGCTCAGATCGTCGTCCAGGTTGTACAGCACCAGGTCGGTCGTCGCCGTCTTGTATGGCCCCGGCCGCCCGTCCTGCCCAGGTGTGCTGCCGGCCAGCGTGCGGTAACTGTGCGGGAAATACAGCTTCCACGGGCCGCTGCGGACGGCGTGCAGCTCCCGGCCCCAGTAGAAGTAGTAGGCGTCGTGCGGACTCTTCGCGCCTTCCTTGCACAGGAGCAGCGGGCTGATGTCCTTGCCGTCGAGCTTGTGCCCCGGCAGCTTGGCGCCGGTGAACTTGGCGATCGTCGGCAGCACGTCGATCGTCATGGCCGGCTCGGGGTTCGTCTTGCCGGCGGGGAGCCTGCCGGGCCAGCGAGCGATGAACGGCACGCGCACGCCCCCCTCCCACGCCGTCCCCTTGCCTTCGCGCAGCCGGCCCGCGGAACCGGCGTGGTTGCCGTACGACAGCCACGGACCGTTGTCCGACGTGAAGATGACGAGCGTGTTCTCGTCGAGGCCGTGCTTCCGGAGCGCCTCCAGGATCTGGCCGACCGACCAGTCGATCTCCATGATCACGTCGCCGTAGAGCCCTTGCTCCGATTTCCCCTTGAACCGCTCCGACACGAACAGCGGCACGTGCGGCATCGCGTGGGCCACGTACAGGAAGAACGGCCGATCCTTGTTGCGTGCGATGAACTTCACGGCCCGATCGGTGTAGTCAGTCGTCAGCCTCGTTTGATCCGGATTGTAGGCGATGATCTTGTCCTCGTCGATCAGCGGCAAATCGGGGAACTTGGCGGTCGGGTGCTTGGGCCACATGTCGTTCGAGTAGGGCAGGCCGTAGTATGTGTCGAAGCCGTGGCGTTTGGGCAGGTGCTCGGCGAGGTGCCCGAGGTGCCACTTGCCGACCATGCCGGTGGCGTAGCCGAGGGCCCTGAGCAGGTCGGCGATGGTGCGCTCGTGCGGGGCCAGGCCGTGCTTGGCCGTGGGGCCCAAGGCGCTCAAGATGCCGACGCGGTTCGAGTACCGGCCGGTCAACAGCGCGGCCCGCGACGCGGAGCAGACCGCCTGCGCCACGTAGAAGCTGGTGAAGCGGACGCCTTGCCGGGCCATGCGGTCGAGGTTCGGGGTCTTGATTTTCGGGGCGCCGAAGCAGCCGAGATCGGCGTAGCCGAGGTCGTCGGCGAAGATGATGACGACGTTGGGCGGGGGCTTGGGGGCAGGCGTGGGTTGAGCGGCGAGCGGCGCCACCCATACGAACAATCCAACAACGACCGACCAGCACAAGGAAAGCTGAGCCACGGTTCTTCTCCGTTGTTTGGGGAACAGTTGGTGTCTCTGACAATAACCGAATCCGCGCGAACGTCAAACGAAACCTGCTAAGCGAAACCTGCTACGGCAGCGAGTCCTGATATTCGACAACGGTCACTTGGTTGCCATCAATCCGATAGGTCGCGCGCAACGGATGAACGACGACCGACCAAAGGCTCCGTCCAAGAGGGAAACCGCCGATGGGATTCGTTCCGGCGCGTCGACGATCTTCGCGTCGGCCTTCGCGACGATGCCGCCGCGGTATTTGAGGTGCAACATTGCGGCGCGCGGGCCGAACGTGGATGGCGCTGATACATCCACCTTCGCTCCAAGCGTCGTCGCGCCTCCGTGCCTGCAGGTCACCGCGGCCTCACGTCACCGCGGCCTCACGTCACCGTGATGGTGCACGACCGCGTGTCCGACAAGCTTCCCGGATCGATGACGCGGACCGTGATCGTGTACGCGCCCGCCGTGTCCGGGATCCACATGAAATTCCCCATCGCGTCGATCGAGGCCCCGTTGGGCGGGTTGACCAGAGAAAACGTCAACGGATCGAGGTCCGGGTCGGTCGCCGTGGCCGTGAAGCTGACCGGCATGCCGACCGTGGCGTTCAGGTCCTGCAGAGGGCTCATCACCGGCGCCTGGTTGGCGACGTTCACCGTCACGGAGCGAGTGTCGCTGAGGCCGGCCGGATCGGTCACGCGCACGGTGATGGTCTTGGCGCCGAGCTGCGCCCAGGTCGGCGTCCACGTGACGTTGCCCATGCCGTCGATGACCGCGCCCGCCGGCGGGTTGACCAGCGCGTACGTCAACGGGTCGAGATCGGGATCGGCGGCCATCACGGAGAACATCAGCATCCGGTCGGGATGGGCGGCCGGCGGCGGCGGAATCGGGCCGATCGCCGGGGGCTGGTTGTTGACGGTGATCGTGGTCGAGCGCGTGCTGCTGGCGGCGCCCGGATCGGTGGCGCGGATCGTGATGGTGTGCGCGCCCAGCTGGCCCCACGACGGCGTCCAGGTGAAGTTGCCCTGGTCGTCGATCGCGGCCCCGGCCGGCGCGCTCGTCAGCGAGAACGTCACGGGGTCCATGTCCGGATCGAAGGCCATGACGGAGAAGCTCACCAACCGGCCAGGGTGGGCGGGGGGCTGGGCCGAGATGGGCCCGATGGTCGGCGGCTGGTTGGCGACCGTGATAGTGACGGAGCGCGTGTCGAACAGGCCGCCGGGGTCGGTGACGCGCACCGTGATCGTGTACGCGCCGAGCTGCGCCCACGTCGGTGTCCAGGTGAAGTTGCCCTGATCGTCGATGGCGGCCCCGGCCGGCGCGCTCACCAGCGAGAACGTCACGGGGTCCATGTCCGGATCGAAGGCCATGACCGGGAAGCTCACCAGCCGACCAGGGTGTGCGGGGGGTTGCGGCGGAATCGGATTGATGACCGGCGGCTGATTGCCGACCGTGACCGTGAACGACTTGGTGTCGGCCAGCCCGGTGCTGTCCACCACGCGTGCGGTCAAGGTGTAGGCGCCGAGCTGGGCCCAGGTCGGCGTCCAAGTGAAGTTGCCTTGGCCGTCCATGGCGGCGCCGGCGGGCGGGTTGTTGATCAGCGAGAACGTGATCGGATCGCCGTCCGGGTCGGTGGCTGTGACCGGGAAGGCCAGCAGCTGGTTCGGGTGGGCCGTCTTCGGCGGGATCGGATCCATCGTGGGAGGCTGAGGCATGGCGGGACCTCTTTCGCGAAAAGGGGAACAACAGGGCGGCCGTGCCGGGATCAGGGCTCGCAAGCCACGCGAAACCCAACGTATTGGCTGCGGGAATCCTGGTCGTCCAGCTTGCGCCTGGCCGAACGGCTATCGGCAGCGCTGAACAGCCAGCCGCCGCCGCGCTGCACCCGGCCGGAGCCCGGCTGCGCCGGACCGCCGGGTTGAACCTTGTGAGCGTAGTCGACATACCGGTCCTGGCACCATTCCCAGACGTTGCCGTGCATGTCAAACAGACCGAAGGCGTTGGCTCGAAACGAACCGACGGGGAGCGTCTTCTCATGGGCGGCCCCGCGCGGCGCGCCGCCGTACGGCCGCCGTCCGTCGATGTTGGCGTCGGCGGCCGACAGCTTGTCGCCCACATGGAACGGCCCGGTCGTGTTCGCGCGGCATGCGTATTCCCATTCCGCTTCGCTCGGCAGGCGATACTTGCGGCCGGTGGGCTGTTCGCGTTCGGTCAACTGGCGGCAAAAATCCTGGACTTCATCCCAGGTAAGCGACTCCACAGGGTACTTGCCGGTGTCGGCGATGCCGTCGAGGCGGGCGGCGCCCGCCCCCAAGGGCTGAAAATGACTCGGATTGAAGCCCATGACCGCCTGAAACTCCGCCTGCGAAACTTCGTGGGCCGACAGAAAGAAGGGGTTGTCGATCTCCACGGGATGCTGCGGGACCTCGTCCTCGCCGTGCTCGGGCTCGCCGGCCGCCGCGCCCATCAGGAACTTGCCGGCGGGGATGCGCATCATCTTCATCCCCACGGAATTGATGAAGAATTCCTGCCCGGGCGGCGGTGGCGGCGGCACACGCTCGGGCAACAGCAAGGGAACCACCAGCCCGGCCGCGATCAGCGCGGCCGTGCCCCACAACAGGTGGTGCCCGCGCTTCGGGTGGATCGCGGCCGGCGCGCCGACTGGCTGCGCGCCCGGCGGCCGCGGGATCACGCGCGGCGTGGGGCCGGAGTCTTCTCTCACGTCCAGAGGGCGTTCGGTCTGCTCACTCGATCTTCTGCCTTCCGTCACGGTCGCCTGGTCGCTTCCCTCGGCCGGCGGAGCGCTCGCGGGGACCGGCACGTCCACCGGCGTATCATCGCGGGCAAACGCTTCCAGGGCCTGGGCGACTTCGAGCGGGGTTTGGTAACGTTGAGCCGGAGACCGAGCCAGCATGCGCGCCAGCACCGCCTCGAGCGGCCGCGGCACCTGCGGACGGAAGCGGCTGATCGGCGTGGCGTCGCTTTCGAGCCGGGCCAGCAGTTTTTCCATGCGATTGCTGCCGGCGAACGCCGCCTTGCCCGTGAGCAGGTAGTACAGCGCGCAGCCCAGGCTGAAGATGTCGGCGCGGATGTCCACGTCCTTGCTGCTCCGCGCTTGCTCGGGGGCGACGAAGTCCGGCGTGCCGAGCCATTGATCGGTGGGGGTCAACACTTCCTGGTCGGGCAGCTCGCTGGCGATGCGGGCCAGGCCGAAGTCGAGGATCTTCAGCAGCCCGGCACTTCCCGCGGGAGTGCCCTGCCGGGTCACCATGAGGTTGGATGGTTTGATGTCGCGGTGGACCAGGCCATGCTCGTGCGCGTGCTGCAAGCCCAGCGCCGCTTGGCGGATGAAGTCGCACGCCACCGCCACCGGCAGCGGTCCATCTTCCTTGATGCGGCGGCCGAGGTCCGTGCCGTCGACAAGCTCCATGACAATGAAGAACCGGCCGCCGGCCTGGTCGCAATCGTGGATGGTGACGATGTTGGGGTGCTGCAACCGCGCGGCGGCGAGGGCTTCACGCTGGAAGCGCGGCAGCGAGTCTGGATGGCTCAGAAAATCGCCGCGGATCACCTTGACGGCCACGACGCGGCCGAGCCGCTCTTGCCGGGCCTTGTAGACCTCGCCCATGCCGCCTTTGCCGAGGTGGGCAAGCAGCACATACGGTCCCAGCGTGAGCTCGTGGCCGCGGCCCTGAAGGAGCAGGTCGGCCTGGAACGGTGTGAGCCAGCCGCGGCCCACCAGGGCCTGGGCGAGCGGCGCCGGATCGCCGGTTGGCGCCCGCAGCCCGGGGTCGAGCTCGTTGCAGCGACCTGGCTCGACGAGCGCCAGTTGCTCAAGCGACTGAAGCAGCTCGGCGGCCGTGGCAAGGGCCATGAAAGGGCTCTGGGCAGTGAATCCGCGTGGGTCGGCTGATTATAACGTGGCCCGGCGGCCGCTGCCAGCGTCCCTGTTGCAGAATGTTCGAATCGTCTCGCGAACGGTCTTGCAGTGCCCGCAGGTTGTCGAGATCGAGGAAGCGATGTGGGTCGACACGAAATGGTCAGCAGCGTCGACGCTCCGGCTTCGGTTCACGCCGACTTGCGCGACAGTCGTTCTCCGACCCGGCACGGAAGGATCGGCTTGCTCAACGGCGGCGGCGTCTCGGGCAGGAACAGACGCCGCAAGCAGCGCGGACACAGACCGGTCGACCCGGCGCGGTCAGGCGCGTAGCGGACCTTCTGGCTGCACGCCGAACAACGCATGACGTGGAACGCGGCCTCGTGGCCGGACCGAACCCGCAACAGTCGATAGCCGAAGCCGCAGAGAATCGCGGCCGCGACCAGGAATGCCAACAGGGCCATGACAACTCCCCCATGCTGAGTCGATGTTGAAGACGTTGCCGCCGCCGGGGTTGCGAACAACTCACGGAATGGACCCGGCGCCCTCCACAGCTGCCATCTCCCGGAGCTCGCTTTGCAACTCGAGGCGCCGCTTGGCGTTGATCCGCAGCGGATCGCCGTCGCGACTCGTTTCCAGGTGAAGCAGCAATTGCGCGGCCAGCTGGGTCCGCGGCGTGGAACCACGTGGAACGGTCGCCACGAACTCCAGATATTTTGGATGAAGCGCCGCCGCTGCTTCCTCCACGGCCGCGCTGGCCTGGCGGAGCGACTGCCGGCCGTGCGCCAGGTCGTCGAGGATCTCGTGCAAACGCGGCAGGAAACTGGCGCGACGCGCGCAGGACTCATCGATGGCCGCGGCCTGGGCGCCCAGCCCCGGGACCAGATCGGCCACGCAGCCCTCGGCGATGTCCATGATCCAGTGGCTCAGCACCATGAAGGTGCAGCCGAGCAGCCCCAATATCGCGATCCGGCGCATGGCGATCCTCCCGACGACACCGCGGCAACGTTGGTGAGCGATGGGTATCGCTCCAAGCGGCTAGTCACGGTCCGCCGGCAAAACCGCCACGTTCTTTTGGTGAGAAATGAATGAGAGCGATGTGGCGGTCCTGATGCCCAAGGCCCCGCCGGACGCCGCGACACGAGTCAGCGGGTGGGTGGCCGGGGCGTCCGGGATAGGGCGCGCAAACACGCCGTCAGCGCGACCGAAGCGGTGGAGAGATGATCGAGCGCGGCTTCCGGCAGAGGTTGTTCCCAGTGCTCGAGTTGCTGGCCCAGCGCCGCCGCCGCGACCTGGATGTCGCGCACGAACTGACTCACGCGGCGTTTGCGGCGCAGCACATGAAAGCGGCGTTCGGCTTCGTCGTTCCGCGCTGTTTTCTTGGTCGGGTCCATGCTGGAATCATGGGTCAGAGGCCGCAGCGTCTCAATCCGGCAGCTTCCGCGGTTTCGAGCGCGGCTCGCCTTTGGGATTGCCCGGCAGATTGCCGGGCCCGCCGCCGCCGAACGGCGGCCGCGAACCGATCATCCCGAAACCGGGTCGCACCCTCCCTTCGAAGGGGGCGCCGACCAGTTCTTGCCACGCGGCCCGCTGGTCGGCGGTCAACACGGCGAGGATGCGCTCGACTTCGAGCTTCATGCGCTTTTCGTACAGCTCGAACGTTTTTCCGAAACCGCCGCCGCCCTTGCCCGGCGGACCTGGGGGTTGGGTCGCGATCATCTCTTCCCTGATGTCGCGGATCTGGCGCTTCTGGTCCGCCGTGAGCTTGAGGGCGTCGGCGCCATGCGAGTCGTGGAAGGCCCGCGGCCCCTGAAGCTGCAGCTCGATCTGGCGGAGGCGCTGAAGTTGCCCAGGCTGCAAGACCTCGCTCAAGCCTGCCTCCTGACTCTTGGCGAGCTCATAGAACTTCTGTCGGCGCACCTCGGGCGCCATCGGGCCGGTGTTCCGGACAGGATTGGTTTGTCGTCCAGGAAACGCTGCAGGTCCGCCGCCAGCGCCTGGGCCGAACCGTAGCGATCGGCCGGATGCTTGGCCGCCGCCTTCAAGATGATGGTTTCCAGCTCGACCGGCAAGTGGTGGGCCAGCGCGCGCGGCGGGCGCGGTTCCTCACAGGCAATCTGGTGG
>JAKEET010000074.1 GCA_022616435.1 Gemmataceae bacterium | reverse complement strand
AGCGGGTGCGCGCAATCTGGCAGAAAGGCGCCGCACCTTGGTATCTGGAGGCCGCCTACTGGCCGCTGTGGGTCGCGGTGCTCTGGCCCGCCCTGCACAAGATCGGATTGACCTACACTGTCGGCGCCTGCTCCGGCGGCGCGCCGTTGCCGCCGGCCGTGCACGAGACCATCGAGGCCTGGGGCATTCCACTGCACGACATGTTCGGCATGACCGAGACCGGCGGCATCGGCGCCCAGGCTGGCGCTTGGCCCGCGCCGGACGCGCCGATCCGGCCCATGGCTGCCTGCACGGTGCTGCGCGGCGTGGACGGCGAGCTGCTGCTGAAAAGTCCCGGCAACGTTACCGGCTACTGGAACGATCCCGCGGCCACCCGCGGCCTGCTCGACGACGCAGGGTTCGTCCATTCTGGCGACATCGCGGAATGCAACGACAAGGGCGAGTTCCGCATCGTCGACCGCAAGAAGGACATTCTGATCACGAGTGGCGGCAAGAACATCGCACCCGCCACCGTGGAGAACGCACTGCGCTGCAGCCCCTACATCAGCGAAGTCATCGTGTTCGGAGACCAGCGCAAATACGTCACCGCGCTGATCGAGATCGATTTCGAGAACGTAGCGCAGTGGGCCCGGCAGCGGCAGATTCCCTATACCGGCCATCTCAGCCTGTCGCAGAACGAAGAAGTCATCCGCCTGATCGCCCGCGAGATCGAAGAGCTCAACAAACGCCTCGCGCGCGTCGAGCAAGTGAAGAAATTCCGGATTCTCCCCAAGGAGCTCATTCCCGAGGACGGGGATACGACACCCACGCGCAAGGTGAAGCGCACCCACGCCTACAAGCTGTTCGGTCACCTTGTCGAGGAAATGTACGCCGAGGACCTGAAACTGTCCGAGGCGGTCAACGCCTGACCGACGGCATTCCGCTCAAGGAGGAAAGGCCTACAACGGAGAAACAGGATCATGAGACCAAGCATATCCGCAATCGCGATCATAGCGGCCCTGGGAATGGGCCTCGGCACGGTCGCTCTCGGACAGGAGAAGGTGCACCGGGTGGGATGGATCGGCGACATGTCCGGACCTATGCAGGACAATTACCATCCCATCGGCGAAGCCCTGGAGTGGTACGTCAAGGAACTGAATGCCCGCGGCGGCATCAACGGCGCACAGGTGCGGCTGTCGATGCGCGACGACCAGCTTGACGCGACCCGCGCCGCGTCGCACGTCGTTGAGCTTGCCACGTCGGAACAGGTCAACAGCATCTGGGGGATGAGCATGACGCGCACGCACATCCCTGTGTACCAGATGGCGCAGCGCCATCGCGTGCCGGCGATCGCCATGTTCAGCGGCATCAAGGAGATTCTGCCGCCGAACCCGCTGCCCTACGCCTATTCGGCTGGCCACGTGTTCGAAGTGGCGGGTGAGGTGTCGGGCAAGCTCGCCGCGCAGATCATGAAGGGCAAGGGCAAGGCCGTGTGCGCCAGCATCGAGGCGCCCGGCGGGGTTGCGGTCTGCCAGTTCACAGAGGGCGCGGCGCGCGCTGGCGGCCTGGATTCGGACACGGTGCTGTTCCCGCCGCCGCTCACGGAATTCGGCGCCATTGCCCAGCGAATGATCGGAATGAAGCCGACCATCCTCGTGGTCCATGCCGGCTCGGGCCAGAACATCGCGCTCATTCGCGCGGTGCGCGGCGCCGGATACGATGGCCCGATTCTGATGGGCTCGCACGGTCTCAACGAGACGCCCCTTATCAAGGCGCTGGCCGGCATCGGCGAATTCGGCCGGCTGCAGATCGTGAGCCGGTTCGCGTCGCCCGACGACTCGGGCAAGGAACTGGACGAGCTGCGGGCCGCGGCCAAGAAATACGGCAAGCGGGAGCCGATCTCGACCACGTCGATCATGGGATGGGTGTTGGGCGGGGTAATGGAAGCCTCGCTGCGCCAGTGCGGCTATCCGTGCTCCGGCGAGCAGCTCGACCGAGTTCTGCAGAACCTGAAGGTCGAGATGGGATCGCTGTTGGGCGGGCCGATTCAGCTCAAGCCCAACGACCACTACGGCACCACCTGGTGGCGCGTGTACGAGTACGACGAAAAGTCCCAGAAATTCCGGCCAGTCTCAGACTGGCTGGAGGCTTCGTCGACGCCGACCCTGCGCAAGCAGTAGGCGTGAGCCCCAGGTCCGAGCGAGCGGAGTCCATCGGTGGTCAATTTTGCGCTGACCGTCGTCACGACCTGGGGCATCTACGCCCTGCTCGGCATGGGGATCGTGCTGATCTACCGCACGAGCCGCATTCTCAACATCGCCGGCGGACAGCTGGCGATGTTTGTCGGCTACGTAGCGGCGACGCTCATCCTGAACGGTTACCCGTTCGTACTTGCGTTGCCCGCCGGCCTTGTCACCGCCATGGCGCTCGGCTTCGTCGTCTTCTGGCTCATGCTCCGGCGCGTTATGGGCGAGCCGCCGCACATCGGGTTGATGGTGACGGTCGGTCTCGCGACCATGCTCAACGGGTTCATGGTGGTGCTGTTCGGCGGCGGCATGGCCGCGGTTCCGACCGGACTGCCCGGCTTCACGCAAATCGGCTCGCTGCGACTGCCGACGCCGGACGTGGTGGCGGCCGTCGGCGCCTGGCTCGGGATTGCCGCGATCGCCATCGTCTATCACGTGACCAATCTCGGCCTGCAAATGCGGGCCGTGGCCGAGAAGGTCATGCTCAGCGCCCAGCGCGGCCTGGACGTGGAGCGGACCGTGGCGCTGAGCTGGGTGATCGGGGTGTTTGCGGCCGGCTATGCCGGCATTCTGCACGGCGAGCGGGCGTTCGTGGCGCTGTCCGCGTCGGTGATCGGAATCAGCGCCTTGATCGCCTGTCTGATCGGCGGCATGGACAGCCTCAAGGGCGTGGTGGTGGGAGCGTTTATCGTTGCCGCGAGCGAGAATCTCACCGCCCTGTACGTTGACCCGCGCTACGTCCTGCTCGCACCGGTCCTGTTCCTGTTCGTCATCCTGAGCGTCCGGCCGTGGGGATTGTTCGGCACGGTCGAGGAATTCAGACGGGTATGATGTTGCGATCCAGCGCCCGCGTTCCCTCGTCGCTGCCGACCAGCGCGGCGCGCACCTTCGCCTTGCGGCGCGGCCGCGCGCAATGGGCGACCGTGGTCCTGTGGCTGGCCGCGCTGCTCGCGCTGCCCAACGTCATTCCCACGTTCTGGGTGCATCTCACCAATATCTGCTTGCTGGCGGTGATCGGGGCGGTCGCCCTCAACATTCTGACCGGGAACGCGCGACTCGTGTCGCTGGGCCAGGCGGCGTTCCTCGGCATTGGCGCCTTCACCGCCGGCCTGCTGGAGCGGGCGTACGGCGTTCCGTTCCTGGTGGCGGTCGCCGGCGCGGCGTTCGTGGGCGGCGCCGTCGGCCTGCTGATCGGCATGGTTTCCCTGCGGCTGCGCGTACTCT
>JAKEET010000073.1 GCA_022616435.1 Gemmataceae bacterium | reverse complement strand
TCGATATCCTTCAGAACGCGTTGAACACATTTCGCAAGCGAAATACGAGGAATCTGGCTTGAGTTCCGCCAAGATTCAAGTAAGCAAATGTCCCACATTCGGGAAAGAGGTCTCGGCGCGGCGTGCCCGAAGACCCCGGTCGCCTGGCTTTACCGCACCGCCCGCAACCTGGCGATCGACGCGCTGCCGCGGGAGCGAACCCACGCCCAGGCCACGTCGCGCTTACGCCGCGACGCTCGCCACTTGTTACGCGGAAGCCGCATGAAGGAGTTCGAGATGGTCTGCGCTACTTCAGCGCCTTGTCCGCCGGCACGCCGTTGATCGTTTTCAGGGTTTTGATCTTCCGCAGCGCGGCGCGGTGGCGGACCGGGTCGTCGAGATGGATCTCGACCAGAGCCGTCTTCTCCAGAGGCGACAGATCGACAACTTTGGTCTTTTGCACCCACAGGATTTCCAGCTTGCCGAGTGTCGCGAGCGGCCCCAAGTCCGTCACCTGGGTGTCTTCCAGGTAGAGCGTCTTCAGCGGCATGTCCTTCAGGGCACTCAGGTCCTTGACGTTGGTTTCGCCGAGGTCCAGCCAAAGCAACGGCATCTCGCGCAGCGGCGCCAGGTCGCTGACGGGGCAGCCCTTGCAATTCAACGTGGCCAGCGACATGCCGCCTAGCGGACTCAGGTCGCTGACTGCCGTGTACGGCAGCGCCAGCGTGCTGAGCGGCATCTTCGCCAGGGGCGCCAGGTCCGAGACGTGCGGATTGGTGCTGCAATTGAAGCCGGTGAGCCTCAAGCCGCGGAACGCGGATAGATCCTTGAGCTTTCCCGTGCCCCGCTTTCCCTTCTCGAAGCCGCGACCGATGCACTCAACCGCGACGAGATGCGGAAAAGCCCGCACCGGCGTCAGGTCGGTGATGTGATCCGAGTACAGATTGAAATGGAGCAGCTTGCCCTCGTCGTCGTAGTGTTTCCTTTGATCTGCCTCGTCGTCGAAGTCGGGATTGTGTTCCTTGAGCTTGCGCAGCACCGCCGCGACTTGGTCCTTCACCGGCAGCTCGGCGACCTTGTCGCGCCACGGACGCAGCTTGTCGGGCGTGAACCGGAGCACGTACACCGTGCCGTTGCTGTTGCCCACCGCGAGGTGCCGGCCGTCGGGGGCGAAGCGCAGGTGAACGATGTTGCCGGGCCACGGCCACTCGCGCTCGACGCGCTGTTCGACCAGGTCCCACACGACGACGTGGTAGGAAAACGGTACGCCCCCGTCGCAGCGCATGGCGGCCAGCCAGCGGCCGTCGGGTGAGATGTCGAGCGACTTGAAGAACTGCGCCTGGTTGAACAGCAGCAGTTTGTCGATCTCCGTCGGGGGCGTCCGGGTCGCGTCCCAGAACGTGAGCCGGTTATCTTGACCGGCCGCCAGAAGCGTGCGGCCGTCGGGAGTGAAGGCGGTCCACACGGGACTATGCGTTGTCAAGTCGCAGATGACCTGGGCGTCCTGGGCGGGCATGCGCCAGAGCTGCACGGCATTTTCGTTTTGACAGGCGACGGCCAGCCGGGCGCCGTCGGGGGAAAAGGCCGCCCAGGTCGGCGTGCGCTTGCCGAGGACTTCTTCATGCACGCGGTGCTCCCGGCCCGGCTCGGCGACGTCATAGAACCGCAGCGGTCCTTCGCCAAAAGCGCTGACAAGCGTCGCGCCATCCGGGCTGACCGCCAGCGACTGGCCCATCTTGGGCGGGTCGCCAAAAATTCTCGCCTTCTCGGCGCCGCGATCCCAGATCTCGACGTGGTGACCGACCGCGACCGCAAACCTGTTGCCGCCGGGCAAGAACGCTATGCCGAACACGCGGTTCGGGATTGCCGGGACGCCGCCGGTTCCCAGATACCGCGGCGCGGCCCGTGCGGCCTCTCCTGTCGGGAACCATGTTTCCTTCGTCTGGCCACTGAGGTCCCAGAGGTGTACGGCGCCGTCGGGCCCGCCGACGGCCAGGTCGCCTTCCGGCAAGAAGCACAGCGCGGCGACGCCGGTGAAGCGCGCGTCGGGAGGACGGCGCTCTTTCAATCCGCTGGGACGGCGAACCGTTCGCAGCGGCTTGGCGTCGTCGGGGTCGGGAACTTCGACCTGCTTCTTCACGACGTCCCACACACGAACCCCGCCGTCCTCGGTCGGCGCTCCGGCCAGGACCTTGCCGTCCACCGAGGTCGTCAGGCACGGCGTATACAGAGGCGGCACGTCCAATTCGGGTCGTCGCAAGCGCGCCTTGCCATCCGCGAGATCGAGCACCGCCAGTGTGCGGGAGTAACGGACAAGGAGAACCGGCTCTGTGCCCAGCCAGCAGATTCCGTGGTTAGACTTCAGTTGGTCCACGTCGCCACCGAGGACCGTCTGAAGTTCCTTGTCCGTGAGGCGCCAGACCTGCAGATGTTCCCCCGCCCAGGCGAGGTACTGGCTGTCGGCGGAGAGCGCCAGGCCGCGCGACAGCCCGCGCTTGACGTTGAGCGACTGCAGCAACGTCGGCGGATCGCTGCTGAGGTCCCACAGGCGCAACGACGGCTCGACGTCCTTGCCATCGGCGGACTTCCCCGCCGAGCTGCCGGTCACCAGACGCGTGCCTTCGCGGGCGAACACGACTGCCTCCGGAATGCCGTCCTGCCTGTTCGATTTCCAGGCCGGCTTGAGCTTCTTGTCGCGGTAGTCCCAGAGGCGGATGAAGTGGTCGCCGCTGACGGTCGCCAGACGCGTGCCGTCGGGCGACCAGGCAAGGTGGTAGCTGTAGGGACATTCAACGCGAGCCGCTTCGATCAGGCGCCGGTTCACGACGTCAAAGACACAGATGGCGTCGTTGTGCGAGGCGGCCAGCGACTTGCCGTCCGGCGCGAAGGCGACATTCCCCCCATTCCAACCAAAGTGAATGTACTGCAAGAGCTCCATCTTCTCGGCATCCCAGAGGCAGACGGCGTTGTCGCGCATACCGATCGACGCCAGCAGCTTGGCGTCGGGGCTGAGGGCCAGGGAAACCGCCGCGTCCCAGTGCCGCTGGCGGTGCTCGCCGATCACCGCGACCAGCTCCGGCGGCGGCCCCGCGGCGTACTTGTCGCCGCAGGCACGCTGCCAGGTCTTCCAGTGCTCGATGCACTCGGCGGGGATGTTCTTGTGCGAAAGGTTGTCCAGCGGGGATGGCATTCGGGCCAGCACGCTGCCGAGCACGCCGCATGCCTTGGTGGCCGATTCCGTGCCGGAGTGCTTCCGCAAGAAAGCGCGTAGCTCGTCGCGGAGCGTTGGGAGATCGGCCTTCGGGTCATTGGTGCGCGCGGCCAGGGGGGCCAACGCTTCCCGTGCTTGGAGTTCCGACTTGTCGACCACCGGGCGCGGCCTCGGCCTGGGCGGCAACACGAACGAATCCGCATCTTCTTTCTTCGTCGCGGGCCCGCGCCCCGGCTGCCAGACCAGCACGATCAGCAGCAACGCGGCGACCACCGCGATCCCGCCGATCCACGGCCACGGCCATCGGCGCGCCGGCGCCGTTGGACTGGGCGGCTTCACCAGCAACTCGGTCGCTGATGGCGATTGGACAATTTCGGACCAGGCGGTGGCCGCCGGCGCGGGATTGGCGGGCGCCGTGCTCGCCGCCACCGGGCGCGCCAGGGCTGGAGTTGCCGCCGCTGGCGCAGGCGCCGCCGCGATGTCTTCGTCCGTCCCGCCATCGGGCGGACTGACTTCTGGCGGCGTTGCTTCTTCTGGCGTCGCTTCCGGCGGCGTAGCATGTTCCGTGGCGCTATCGCCGCCGCCGGCCGAAAACTCGTCGGTGACGAGACCGAGCGCCTGGTCCAGGGCTTCGACCAGCTCAGCCGGCGTTTGAAAGCGGTCGTCGGGGTTCTTGGCCATCAGGCGGCGAAGGATGTCAGCGACCGGCGGCGAGACCTCCGGCCGCAGCTGCTCGACCGGCCGTGCTGCCTCGGTCTTGTGCTTCATCAGCTTGACGAGGGCTTCGCCGCCGGGGAACGGCGGCCGGCCGGTCAACAGGTGATAGAAGGTGCATCCGAGAGAATAGAGATCGGCGCGGATGTCCACCGTGTGCGAATCGGTGGCTTGCTCCGGGGCGATGTAATCGAGCGTCCCCATCACCATCCCTTCGCGGGTCAGAGCGCTCGACGATTCGCCGGCGTCGGTCCCTGGGCGGCGGATGCGGGCCAGGCCCATGTCGAGGATCTTGACGGTAGGTCCCGCGAGCCGAGCGGGACCTTGGGACGCGGATTCGCGCTGCGGACCACCGCCCGACAAGGTCCCGCTCGGCTCGCGGGACCTACTCACCAGCAAGTTGTGCGGCTTGATGTCGCGGTGCACCAGGCCGCACTCGTGGGCGTGCTGCAGGCCGAGGGCGGCCTGGCGGATGTAGTCGCACGCCTCGGCGACTGGCAACGGGCCGCGCTGTTTGACGAGCTTGCCGAGGTCCACGGCCCCCTCGATGAATTCCATCACCAGCACGTAGGTGCCGTCGAGCAGATCGGCGTCGAAGGCGCGGACGACGTTGGGGTGATTGAGCTGGGCCACGGCCTGCATCTCGCGCTCGAAACGCCTGGTCACCCCCGGGTTGGTCAGGTGCTCCTTGCGAATGACCTTGAGCGCGACCGCGCGGCCCATGGCTTTGTGGCGGGCCTTGTACACCGCGCCCATGCCTCCTTCGCCGACGCGATCGAGCACCACGTACGAGCCCAGCGACAGTTCCTGGAAGCGGCCCTGGAGCAAGCGATTGATCTGATAAGCCGTGAACAGGCCGCGCTGCAAGGCAGCGCGGGCCAGGTCCTTGGCCTCGGGATGCTGGGCGGCGAGCGCCGAGAGCTCGGCCAGCTGTCGGCCGCGCAGCAGTTGCAGGCGCCGCACCTGCTCGACAAGCTCTGACACCGTCAGGGCGATCGCGCCGGCCGGCGGCGCCGGCCGCCCCGGCGGCGTGGTGGCTGGCTTGAAGAGTTGGTCGATCAGCACGGCCTGTTCGGGAAAGCGTGCTCGATACTCCCTGGCGGTCAGTGACTCGCCGCGGCGGCGGCGGCATTCCACCTCCGACAAGAGCAGCTCCGGCAAGAGTTGCGGGCGCAGCGACGGTTCCGCCTGGGCCAGGTAGTCCTCGATCCGTGGTTGCTCGCCGTGCCCCCAGGCGTGCTCGAAGGCGTCGCAGAGCTGATCGAGCCGGGCGTCGATTTCTCGAGAAATGAGCGGGTCCCGGTTCATGGGGGCGACTCTCGCGGGAGCGACTCTCGCAGCCAAAGGGTGCGGATGCGATTCAGTTTGCGCTCGATGCTCCGGCACGTCAGGCCGAGCTTCGCCGCGAGCTCCTCGTTGGTGTAGCCCTCCATCTTGCCGAGGGCCACTTGCCGCAGCGTGTCGTCGTCCAGAAGCCCCAGCAGCCGCGCGTGCTCCTCGGCCAGCGTGGCGAGCACCTCGGGCGTTGGTTCGTCGGCCAGCACGTTGTCGAGGCCGGCCGCGTCGTCGCCGCCGGCGGCGCCGGCGGCGCCGGCGGCGAACACCGATTCGCCGCGGACCCGGCCGCCGCCGCGTTTCTGGCCGCCGGCGCGGCGCTTCTGGTCGATGGCCTTGTGCAAGGTCAACGTCGTCAGCAGCCGCCACAGGTCGTCGCGGTCGGTCAACACCGGGAAGCGGCCGTGGGCGGCGCCGTCGCACAGGCAGCGAAACACGCTCAGGGCCACGTCTTCTTCGTCCGCGGCCCGCCGCGGCGTTGCCCCGAGCTTCTTCCGCGCCATGGCCACCAGCCGGTCGAAATACCGCTGCCACAACGCGGCCGCCGCCCGGTCGTCACCCTGCTTCAAGGCGGCGATCCAGCGGGTCACCGATGGCGTCGATTCCGGGCTCTCCATGGCGACGGTCATCGTAACCGGTCTGCCGCGACAAACCAACGGAAAACCGGCAGTGTCTCCGTTCGTCGCCTTTCGCTCTGCGAAAGGGCGCTCTTTCGCGGAGCGAAAGGCGACAATCGCTACACCGCCGCCGCGCGTTGCATGACGATGTCGAGCAATAGCGGGTGCGGCCCGAGCGGTTCGGCCAGGACGAACGTGATTTCCGGATAGCGTGCCGCCAGCTCGTCGCGATGCCGCCCCAGATCGTCGCGCACGTGGACGCCGGCCGACAGAAAGTACGGCAGCAGCACCACCCGCCGCGCCCCTTGCGCGGCGCAACGTTCGCCGGCCCGCCCGATAGTCGGCTCGGCGAGCTCCAGATACGCCGTCTCGACGACGTCGAAACCCCCGCGCCGCCGCACCTCGTCGGCGAGCTGAACGAGGTCGGCGTTCGCCTCGGGATTCCGGCTGCCATGGGCGATCAACAACAAGGCGGTGGCCATGGGGTCATTCTAACGCATCGCCGCAAGCGGCTTGGCGTACCGCCGCTTGCGGCTTAGCGTTCGCCCATCCCAACCGAACGCTAAGCCGCAAGCGGCCGTTGCCAAAGACCCTCAACTTTCGTCTCATGACTGCACGGGCAAGCGAGCCGCTTGCCCTACGAGGAGCCTGTCATGCCGCGCTGGATCATCGTTTGCTTGTGTCTTGCTGTCCTCTTGTTCCCGGTTCGCGCCGACAACGTCAAGCCGCCGGACCGCTACGCCCAAGCCGTGGCCGCGCTCGAACGCTGGCTGGAGCAAGAGACGGCGGCCAAGAAGCTGCCGGCATTGTCGCTGGCCCTCGTGGACGATCAAACCGTCGTCTGGTCGCACGGCTTCGGCTGGCAGGACGAAGGCCACATGATGCACGCCACGGCCGACACCGCGTATCGCGTCGCCAGCGTCTCCAAGCCGTTCACCGCGCTCTTGATCATGTTGTTCGTCGAGATGGGCCTGATCGATCTCGACGAGCCGATCCAGACGTACCTCCCCGATTTCCGGCCGGTCAACAAGACCGGCAAGAAGATCACGCTGCGGCAAATCCTGTCGCACCGCTCCGGTCTCGTGCGCGAATCGCCGGTCGGCAACTACTTCGACGACAGCCAGCCGGCGCTCGCGGCCACGGTCAAGAGCCTCAACAAGACGGAGCTGGTGTACGTCCCCGAGGCGAAAACCAGCTACTCGAATGCCGCCCTGGCCACGGCGGGTTACCTTCTCGAACGCACGCAGAAAGAGCCGTTCGCCAAGCTGATGCAAACGAAGCTGCTCGACCCGGCCGGCATGACCGACAGCCATTTCGACCCGGCGCCGGCGCTGCGGAAACGACTGCCGCCGGGGATCATGTGGACGTACCATGGCCGGCAGTTTCCGGCGCCGACGTGGGACTTCGGCATGCCGCCGGCCGCGAACCTGTGCACCACCCCCAACGACATGGCCAAGTTCCTGAAGTTCCTGTTCGCCGGCGGCCGCGGTCCGGGCGGGCAGGTGCTGAAGAAGGAAACGCTCGACCAGATGTACACGATCCAGTTCGCCAAGAAGGGCGACAAGGCCGGCTTCGGGCTGGGGTTCTTCATCTCGGAGTTCGAAGGCACGCGCCGCATCGGCCACGGCGGCGCGGTCTACGGGTTCGCCACCACGTTCGCGGCGCTGCCGGACGACAAGCTCGGCGTCATCGTGTGCTCCGCGAAAGATGTCTCCAACGCCGTCACCGGCCGCATCGCCGATACGGCGCTGAAGATGATGCTGGCGGTGCGTGCCGGCAAGGCGCTGCCGGCCATCGAGAAGACCGAGGCTGTCCCGGTGGAGCTGGCGCGAAAGCTCGCCGGCCGGTATGAGTCCGGCAAGAAGACGCTGGAGCTGTACCAGCGCGACGGCAAGCTCTGGGCGTTCCCGCCGAAGAGCGGCATGAAGATCGAGCTCCGCAAGCTGGGCGACGACCTGGTCATGGACGACGCCACCGGCTGGGGCACGAAGATCACGATCGGCAAGGATTCGGTCACCCTCGGCAAGGATGAATTCCGGCGCGTCGACGTCGCCAGGCCGGCGCCGTGCCCGAAGAAGTGGCAAGGCCTGATCGGCGAGTACGGTCCCGATTTCAACGTGCTGTTCATCCTCGAAAAGGACGGTCAACTGCACGCCCTCATCGAGTGGGTCTTCCTGTACCCGCTCACGGAGGAATCCGAGAACGTCTTCAAGTTTCCGGATTACGGCCTGTACCACGGCGATAAGATCGTGTTCGAGCGCGACCAATCCGGACACGCGACGGCGGCGAATGCGGCCAGCGTGCTCTTCAAGCGCCGGCCGTTGCCGAAGCCGGGCGAGATCTTTCGCATCACCCCGGAACGGCCGATCGGCGAGTTGCGCAAGGCCGCGCTGGCCGTCCAGCCGCCGGAGGAGAAGAACGTCTTCTTCAAGAAGCCGGACCTGGTGGAGGTGACCGGGCTGGATGCGTCGATCAAGCTCGACGTGCGCTACGCGACCAAGCACAATTTCATGGGCGCGCCGCTGTACACGTCCGCGAAGGCCTTCATGCAACGCCCCGCGGCGGAGGCGCTGGTTCGCGCGCACAAGAAGCTGGAACAACAGGGCTATGGCTTGTTGATCTTCGACGCCTACCGGCCGTGGCACGTCACCAAGATGTTCTGGGACGCGACGCCGCGGAAGTTCAAGGGTTTCGTCGCCGATCCCACGCTGGGCTCGCGGCACAATCGCGGCTGCGCCGTGGACGTCACGCTCTACGACCGCAAGACCGGGCAACCTGTCGAGATGCTGACCGATCACGACGAGTTCACGGATCGTTCCTATCCCGACTACATCGGCGGCACGTCGCTGGCGCGCTGGCATCGCGACCTGCTGCGCGAGACACTCGAAACGGAAGGGTTCAGCGTCTACCCGATGGAATGGTGGCACTTCGACTACCGCGACTGGCGGCAGTATCCGATGTTGAATCAGCGGTTCGAGGATTTGGCGAAGTGAATGGGCGGGGTTCGAGTCGCTGGCTGGACCACGTTGCGCTAAACGCAAGCATTGGTCAGGGTCGTGCCAGGAACTCCCGCACCGCCTGGCCGTACACTTCCTGCAGCTTGCGCGTTACCGGTCCCGGCTCGCCGCGGCCGACCGGCTTGCCGTCGATCTGCACCACGGGCAGGACTTCCGACGTGGTGCCGGTCAGGAACAGCTCGTCGATCCTTGGCAGATCGTCGCGGCGCAGATGGCCTTCGCGCACCGTGACGTTCGCCCGGCCCGCCAGGCCGAGGACCAACGCGCGGGTGATGCCCGGCAGGATGTTGTCGCGGCCCGGCGTGGTGCAGACGGCGTCATGCTGGACCCAGAAGAAGCTGCTGTGCGAGGCCTCCGTGAGCGTGCCGTCGGGAAGATACAAGAGCGCTTCGGCGCAGCCGGCCTCGTGAGCGGCCTGGTTGGCGAGCACGTTGGCGAGCAGGTTCGTCGATTTGATGCCGCAGCGATGCCAGCGCAGATCGGGATGGGTGATCACGCCGACGCCGCTGCGCCGCGACTCCGCGGTCGGGCCATCGTCGTAATCTTCGACCCACACAAGCTCTAGTGGCGTCGCCTGCTTGGGAAACGCGTGCCGCCGCGGCATCGACGTGCCGCGCGTGATCTGGATGTAGAACATCGCCTCGCGAAACTGCCCCGCTTCGATGGTGTCGTGCACCCGCCGCCGCAGCCGCACCAGGTCCACGCCGTGAATGCGGATCGCCTCCAGGCTGCGGGCCAGCCGCTGGAAGTGTTCGTCCTCCAGCCACGGCCGGCCCTGGTAGATGCGCACCACCTCATAGACCGCGTCGCCGAACAGAAAGCCGCGGTCGAGGGCCGAGACTTTGACTTCTTCCAGGGGCATGATCTGCCCGTTCAGGTTGGCTAGTGCGCGCATGCAGCTCACTCCCTATCGACGAGGCGAATGCCATCATCTTAGAGGCGCTTGCCTGCGTCGGGGCGAAATGCATAGCCGGATCCGGCTGCGCGCTTGGTCCACAAGAATCGAGCCACCATCCCGGCGCACCACTCATCACGAATGCGTTGCGCGATGACGACACACGAGGCGCAACGCATTTCGTGCACGCGTGACGCAAGTCATGTTCGGACTGATACTTAATGCGTTGCGCCGCGAAGTGAGCGCGGCGCAACGCATTTTGGAGGTGAGAGGAGCGCACACGCACACTTGATCTTGACGAAGCCCGTCGGCCAGCCTAACTTCAAACTACACGGGCGCTTGGCGCAGTTGGCTAGCGCGCAACGTTGACATCGTTGAGGTCACTGGTTCGAATCCAGTAGCGCCCACTTTCCTCCCTGTGAAGCTCTTTCCCGCCGCTCGCAATTCCGGAGTTCCCTCATGCGTCGCGTTGTGCTTTGCGCCGTCGCTTGCCTCAGTGCCGCCCCCGCGGTTCACGCGCAAACCTCTTTCCCGATGATCACCCACGTCCACCCGGTCGCGCTCGAGCGCGGCAAGACGACGGAGGTGCTCGTCGAAGGCCAGATGAACTTCTTCGGCGCCTACAAGACGCTGTTCGAAGGGACCGGACCCTCCGCGGAGATCGTGCCGCAAAAAGCGCCGCCGCCCAAGCCGCCGCAGCCGCCGCTCGTCCGCGACGCCAAGCTGAAGATCACAGTAGCCCCGGACGCGGCCCTCGGCGTTCGCGAGTTTCGCATCGCCACCGAGCTGGGCATCTCCAGCGTCGGCCAGCTCGTGATCGTCGATGACCCGGTGGTCATCGAGGACAAGGCCAACAATGTCGTCGCCCAGGCACAGAGCATCGCGCTGCCGTGCGTGCTCGCCGGCAAGCTCGAAGCGGTCGAGGACGTCGATTTCTACAAGTTCGACGCCAAGGAAGGCCAGACCCTCACCTTCGAGATGTTCTGCGCCCGCATCCAGGACAAGATCCACGACCTCCAAAAGCACGCCAAGCCGATGCTGACCCTGTACGACGCCGGCGGCCGCGAGCTGGCCGCCAACGACACGTTCTTCTTCGCCGATCCGCTCTTGAGCTACACGATTCCCAGGACCGGCGCGTACTACTTGCAGGTGCGCGAATCGACCTACGACGGCGATCGACGCTGGGTCTACGCGATCATCGCGACCGGCAGGCCATATGTGACCCACGTCTTTCCCGTGGCCGGCAATCCTGGGCAGAAGTTGGAGGTGGAGCCGATCGGGTCCGCGAAGCTTGTGCAAGCAAAGGCGCCGTTCGTCGTGCCCAAGGAGACCGGCATCCAGCAAATTCAGCTCGATGTCAACGGCGTGACAATGAATCCCGCCACCTTCATCGTCAGTTCGCTGCCGCAGTTCCTGGAGCGGGACGCGAACGACGAACCCGCCAAGGCGACCCGCGTGACGCTGCCGGCCGGCATCAACGGCCGCATCGAGAAGCGCCGCGACATGGATCACTTCGTCTTCAAGGCGACGAAGGGCAAGCCGGTGCGCTTCGAGCTGAAGGCCCGCCGCTTCGGGACGCTGCTGAATTCGAGCCTCCACGGCGTGCTCGACGTGATGAACATCAAGGGCGCCACCATCGCATCGAACGAGGTCACGCACGGCCAGGAGGCGGCGCTGGTGTTCACGCCGCCGGCGGACGGCGACTTCGTCATTCGTGTCCGCGACTTGAACAGCAAGGGGGGCGAGACGTTCGTCTACTATCTCGAAGCCGACTGGGCGGTGCCGGACTTCACGCTCCGCTGCGATCCGGACAAGGCGATGATCGGCCCGGGTTCGAGCGCCGCCTGGTACGTCCACGTCAATCGGCTGAACGGTTTCGCCGGCCCGGTGAAGGTCGAGATCAAGGACTTGCCGAAGGACATCACCGCCACCCCGCTGACGATCCCGCCGAAGATGACCCAGGGGATGATGGTGCTGACCGCCGATCCGAAGGCACAGATTCAGGCGAATTTCGTGCGGATCGTCGGCACCGGCACGGCCAAGATGCCCGACGGCAAGGAAGTCACGCTCACGCGTCACAACCAGCCAGAGCAAGAAATCTACTTCCCCGGCGGCGGCCGCGGCGTCTTCAACGTCAACACGCACGCGGTGGCCGTCACCAATCCGTCGGACATCTTGAAGGTGGACGTGAGCGCCGCCAAGATCTCGCTCAAGCCTGGCCAGGAGGTGAAGATCGACGTCACCGTCGAGCGCCGGCCGGACTACGACAAGGGGGTGACGCTCGACGTGACCCTGCAGCATTTGGGGCGGGTGTTCGGCAACCCGCTGCCGCCGGGCGTCACGGTCGTGACCGGCAAGAGCAAGACGCTCCTGGGGACGGCGAGCAAGGGGCACATCGTGCTCAAGGCCGCGGCCAACGCCGAGCCGATCGAGGACGTGCCGATCAGCGTGGTGGCGAACGTGTCGATCAACTTCGTGGTGAAGGTGGCGTATTCGAGCCCGCCGATCTGGATGAGCGTGCGGAAGCCGGCGGCGGCGGAGTAATTGTGGAGCCAAAGATCAACAACGATGGCACGCGTGTATGATAGTTCAAGGCGGTGCTACACCTGGCCCGGAGAAAGAGGATGACTGCTACGACTATCGAAACGGTTATTCAGGCGGATGGCGAGCTGCACTTGAGTCATCTGCCGATTCGAAAGGGCGATCGCGTCGAAGCGGTGATTTCGGTGCTGGCGCCCGCGGCGAACGGGATCAGTGAGGAGAAGCGCGCGCAAGCCAGACAACAGTTCCTCGCATTAGCGAGAAGTTCGACGTTTTGCTCCAAAGGCGCTTACCCGACGCGTGATGCTTTGCATGAACGCCATTGACACCAATATCTGGCTCTACAGCCACGACGTGCGCGATCCCGCCAAGCAGACCGCGGCACAGAATCTCATCGCGTCAACGCATCCCTTGGCTCTGCCTTGGCAAGTGGGATGCGAGTTCATTGCCGGCAGCCGCAAACTTGCGCCCGATGGGTTTGATGAAGCCAAAGCCTGGCTGGCGCTCGATGCCATGCAAGCGATGGCAACGAGCATCCTGTTGCCCACCACGCAGCTCTGGGCGGATGCCAGAGATCTGCAACAACGCTATTCGATTTCTTTTTGGGATGCGCTGTTGATAGCGGCGTGCATTCGAAACGGAGTTCGTGCTCTCTACACCGAGGATATCGGCGCCCCACGGTCGATTGACAGTCTTGCGCTCGTAAACCCCTTTCTCGCGAATCCTTGACTCTGGAACTCGGAGCTAACATGCTCGCGCGACTAGTCCCTGCGTTGTTTGTCCTGGCATTGTGCGCGGGCGCCGCCGCCCAGCCTCCCAAGGCCAAGCCGAAGTTCACCAATCGCCTGGCCCGCGAGACCAGCCCGTACCTGCTCATGCACGCCCACAATCCCACCGATTGGCACGCGTGGGGCCCCGAAGCGTTCGCCAAGGCCAAGAAGGAAAACAAGCTCGTCTTCCTGTCCATCGGCTACAGCTCGTGCTACTGGTGCCACGTGATGGAGCGCGAATCGTTCAACAACGAGGCCTGCGCCAAGCTCCTGAACGAATCGTACATCTGCATCAAGGTCGATCGCGAGGAACGCCCCGACATCGATCACATCTACATGACCGCCCTGCACGCCTCACGCCCCGGCGGCGGCGGCTGGCCGCTGTCGATGTTCCTGCTCCCCGACGGCCGGCCCATCGTCGGCGGCACCTACTGGCCGCGCGAGGACAAGATGGTGGACGGCGAGAAGATGCTGGGCTTCATGTCGCTCTTGCGGATCGTCCGCGATCACTGGAAGGAAGATCCCAAGGCCATCGAACAACAAGCGGAGAAGCTGGCCGAGGCCACGGCGCAGGCCCTGAGCACCGGGCCGGGCATCGCCATCGTCGGCCTCGACCGCAAGTTCGTGGACGGCATCGTCGACGAGCTGAAGGACGAGTTCGATCCGGAGTACGGCGGCTTCGGCAACCCCAACCGCAAGTTCCGCGGCCCGAAGTTCCCCACGCCGCCGCGCCTGGAGCTGGCCCTGCAGGTCGCCCAGCGCACCAAGAACAAGGAACTCTTGAACATGGTGACGCTGACCCTTGACAAGATGGCCCACGGCGGCATCTGGGACCACCTGGGCGGCGGCTTCCACCGCTACACCGTCGAACGCACCTGGACCGTGCCGCACTTCGAAAAGATGCTGTACGACAACGCCCAGCTCACCGAGCTGTACAGCAAGGCCTACGCCGCCACCGGGAAACCGCTCTACCGCCAGGTCGTCGAGGACACGCTGGCCTACGTGCGCCGGGAGATGATGACGCCCGAGGGCGCCTTCTATTCCTCGCAGGACGCGGAGACGCACCACGAAGAGGGCCGGTTCTACGTGTGGACGCCGGAGGAACTCGCGGCCGCGCTGCCGGACAAGGCGGACCGCGATTTCGTCCGCAAGGTGTACGGCCTGGACAAGGTGAACTTCGAGGACAAGTATCACATCCTGACGCTGCCCAAGCCGCTCGCCGAGGTCGCCAAGGAAATGAAGCTGACCGACGAGCAGTTGAGCGCCCGCCTGAACCCGCTCCGGGAGAAGCTGTTTGTCGAGCGGGCCAAGCGCGACAAGCCGTTCCGCAACGAGATCGCGCTGACCGCCTGGAGCGGCCAGATGATCGCCGGCTTCGCCGAAGCGGGACGGTCGCTCGGCGACAAGCAGCATCTCGACGTCGCCCGGAAGGCGGCGGGGTTCGTCCTCAAGCATCAGATCACGCCGCAAGGCCGGCTGCTGCGGACCTACGGCGCGGCGCCCGGCCAGCAACCAAAGGCCGCGGTCAACGGCTACCTCGAAGATTACGCCTTCCTCGTTCACGGCCTGCTGACCTTGCACGAAACGACCGGCGAGGCGCAATGGCTGGAAGCATCGAAGAAGCTCACCGACGTGATGATCCAGTTCCACGGCGACAAGAAGGGCGGTTTCTACATGACCGCCAGCGACCATGAGAAACTCTTCGCCCGCGCCAAGGATCAGTTCGACGGCGCCCAGCCCTCGGGCAACAGCATGGCCGCCCGCAACCTGGCGCGGCTGTGGAAGCTGACCGGCGACGAGAAATGGCGCGACGAGGCGCATCGGACGTTCCGGGTGTTCGCGGGCGGGATGAAGCTCAACGGCACCGGGCTGACGACGATGGCGCAGGCGCTGGATGGGTGGCTGGATGTGAAGGAGCTGCGCAAGCAGTAGTTCTCGGCATCCTTGAAAATCAGGAGGCAGCCTTTCAATTTTCAAGGACATTTCGGCGGCTGCGTCGTGCGCCGCCATCGTCGGAATCCGCGCCAAAGCAGGACGGGCGCCGGCACTGCGCCCCACGCCCCCGCCAGCCAATAGCCAAGCGACTCGCCACGCGCCGCGAACGTGTCCAGGAGGACAAACGGAATCCCGAATGCCAGGATCGACACGGGAATCCATTCGAGCGGCTGAAACCAGCGGCCGAAGAGGATGCGCAACGTCGCCCACCAGGCGACCATGTACGGGATAGCGATCAAGAGCCAGACGATTTGCACAAGAACCGGCATGTGGTCGCTCGCAATTTGCCGGGCATCCACCTATGATGTTCGTCTGTGGCCCGCCCGGTGTCCAGCGAGATCCATCATGCCCCGACTGCTGCTTTGCGCCATCTTGCTCACTCAGTATCCCGCGTCGGCCATGGCTCAACCCGCGGAGCACGGCTGGGAAGTCCTCTACGATCCGCAAGTCACTCTCCGCATGAAGGACGCCCGCTTCACCGCCGGCACGCGGCAGCTCTCCTGGAAGGACCCCGGCCGGGAGCACCTCGAATTCCGCGAGGAGAAATCGACGACCTACAAGGACGGCATCGTCACCTACGTTCCCGTCGCCAGTCTGGCGCGCATCGAATACGACCACGACAAGAAACTGGTGCGCGTGAGCGTCAAGCAGACTGGCGGCAAGGCGCGACCCGCTTCATCGGTATTAACAAGTTCAGCCTCGAAGGCACGGCCGACAAGACGGCGCTCGGCGTCGGCGGCGCGCTGCAGTTCCAGGACGGGCTGATGAAGGTCCCGGTTCGCGGCTTCGCGCAGCACGGCGCGAAACCGGCGCCGGCCCCGGCCGGCCGCGGCGCGGTGGTCGTCGCCCAGGACAAGGAGAAGACCGAGCACCCGGTGCAGGGCTTGACGGCCCTCTACCGCGCCGGCGCCGGACAGAAGCTGGCAAGCGTACTGATGTTTCAGAAAGTCGGGCAGATCGATCTCGGCAAGCTCGCACTCCTCAGGCAGATTCCGCTCCCCGGCAAGAAGCAAACCATCGCGCACGACTACGAAGTGACCGAACTCGGCGGCGAGAAGCAGAAGTTCACCTTGCTTGACAAGACGCAGCTTGACGACAATCAGCCGGCCGTGCTGGTCGGCCTCGTCGGCCGCGTCGCGGCGGGCTGGAAGCTGTTCCCGCCGCACACGATCTCCGAAGTGCGCTTCGCCGTCACGAAAGACTGAGTCGGCGAGCGCGGTTGCCGCAGATTACTTGACCAGCAGCAGCGACCGCCAGTGATTCGACTGGCACGTCCGATGCCGGAACGCCGCCTCGGATTGATACGCATCGGCCGTGGATTGCCGGATGTGCGTCTGTGGCTGGGTCGCACCCGGCGGCACGACGCTTGGCTGCAGCCAGCCGGCCGCTTGCAGGGAATAACCGGTCGCAGCCAGCGCCAGCGCCGTCACCGGCGCGAACACACGCTTCATGCAGACATGCTTCATGCGGGACCACTCCTTGTCCTGTGTACACTTCGAAAGACAACGGCGAGCGGCGCGGCGTCAGCCCGCCGTGTCTACATCCCACAGCCGGCGACTGTTTCTCGCCCACGTCGGGCTTACGCCCCGACGCTCGCCGGAACTTCGTAGCAATCGACGTGCCGTGACACGTTCGCCGCCGTTTCGCGTTGCAACATCAATACGCTTGCTGGATTGGCGTCTGTCAAGACCTCCCGGCGCCAGGCTTGCCCCGCCGGCAGGCTTTACAAAATCGGCAAATGTTGCACGAATCACGCCGTCCACAGCGGCTCGCGCTCGCGGCGGCTGGGCCAGACAGTCAAGCTGGGGAACTGCCGCGCGAGCACGCCGGCCAGCGCCTCGACGCCGCACCGTTCCGTGGCGTAGTGGCCCGGCAAGACCAGGGCGATGCCCTGCGCCTGGGCGGCCAGGCAATCGTGGAAGCGGACTTCGCCCGTCAGAAATACGTCCGCGCCTTGCTGCACCGCGTCCGCGAGGAACTCACCCCCTGCCCCGCAGGCCACGGCGATCGTCATCGCCTGGCGATCGGCATCGCCGACGACCTGCACCTGGGCGGCGTGCAACGCGCCCTGCACCGTTCGTGCGAATTCCCGCAGCGTCGTCGTTTGCGGCAGCACTCCGATGCGCCCGCCGCCGACGTGCTCGCGCTCCGGCCGCAATGGGTAAACATCGTACGCCGGCTCTTCGTAGGAATGCGCCTTGCGCATCGCCTGAACCACGCGGTCGATGTCGGCCTCCGGACAGAGGGCCTCCAGCCGCCATTCGCTGACTTCCTCACGCCGGCCCTTCTGGCCGACGGTGGGATTGGCGGCGTCGCCGCCGAAGAACGTGCCGGTGCCGGCGAGCCGAAAGCTGCACTCGCGGTACTGGCCGATGTGTCCGGCGCCTGCCGCGAAGATGGCGTCGGCAACCCGCTGCAGGTCGGCATCGGGAACGAAGATCGCGACCTTGCATTGCCGCGGCCCGTCCTCATGGCGCAACGGCCGCACGCCGGTGAGCCGCAGGCGCTCGGCGAGAACGTCATTGATGCCGCCCGATGTGTTGTCGAACGCGGTGTGGGGACTGTAGACGGCGACGCCGGCCTTGGCCAGCGCCAGCAGCATGCGCCCTTCCGCAGTGGCGGTTGTCAAGCGTTGCGTGGGCCGAAACAGGATCGGGTGATGGGCCACGATGAGCTGGGCGCGTTCGTCAATGGCTTCGGCGGCCGATTCGGGAGTCACGGTCAAGCATGTCAGCACGCGCTCGACCGGTCCTGCATCGTCGCCCAGGAGCAGCCCGACATTGTCCCACGACGCCGCCCAGCGCGGCGGCGCGAAGCGCTTGAGGAAATCGGCCACGGCGGCGATCGTGGTCATGCGCGGAACCCTATGGCCGTGCGCAATTCCACCGCACCAACCCGAAGCGTCAGCGAGGGATGTCGCCTGCTCCCCGCGCTCACGCTTCGGGTTGGTGCAGCGGATCACGCACGCTCATTTTAGAACGGCAACGCCAGCGACGCCCGCGTCTCGGAGCGGATCTTCTTGCCGTCGTCGGTGGTCACCGTGATGTTGGGGAACAGATGCCGCGTCGCCGACCGGGCGTGCGGGACCAGGCCGACGTCGAATGGCCGCAGTCCCGGCGCGAACTGCGTGAAGCTGTTGCCCAGCGTGATGGCCGGCGGCAGCACCGAGAACAGGAACTGCACGGTCGGCCGCGGATCGCTGACGCTGATCGAGGTGAACTCCGAGGGAAACGCCTGGAGCGCCTTGGCCAGCTTGGGGTCGGCTTTCCACGTTGGCAGCTCGCCCTTGGCGCGGAGGATGTAGCCGTACAGCGATTGCGGATAGTTGGCGAGCGCGAACCAGCCCTTGTGAATGCAGAAGCACGGGACGTTGAAGTTGCCCGGATTGTTGAGGTGCAGCTCGTTGATCTCGACGCCGTGGTAGTCGCGTTTTTTCATCTCGATGTTCGCCCCCGGAATGTTCGGGATCGCCCGGATCAGCGAATCGAGGGCGTCGCGCAGCTTCTTCTCGTTCTTCACCTTCAGCAGATACACGCCGCCCAGCACGGGCAGGCCTTCCGACGGCGCGCTGTACGTCACCGTCATGTCGTCGAACGAGCCGAACAGGTCCTCGCCCAGCCGCACGCCGAGGATGCCTTCGAACTGCTTGATGCCTTCCTTGATGTTGTCGGCGACGTCGGGGGCGAACATGCGGACCACGGCTTCGACGACTTGCACGCCGGCGTCGTAGAAGCTGCCGGCGTTGAAGTTGCTGGCCGTAAACCTGGTGAGGTCGTCGGGCATGGCCGGCAGCCTGGCGAGGCTGATCTTCTTCTGCCCGGCCAGGGCGAGCAGGCCTTTGCGCGGCCCGGAAATCTCGATCTCCGTGACCGAGCGTTCCGCGGGGCCGTCGAACCCGGACACGAACGTGATGCTCTTGAGGCTCTTGAGGCCGAGGTCCTCGACGAGCCGGCTCACTTCGGGAGAGACATCGCCGCCCACCTTGGCCAGCGAAGCCATGTCGACGTAGCCGCGCGCCCAGATCGGGAATTCCTTGAAGGCGGTCACCTGGCGATACAGCGGTGTCTGCGCCAGGCCGGTTTCGTTGCTGTCGATCAGCCTGGCGTAGGCGACCGGGTCGTCGGTGCCGATCATGATGACGGCGTCGTCGCCTTCGTTCCACCAGCCGAAGTTCACGAAGGGCACGCTGACGTGCTGAATCGTGCGGTTGCCGACCTTGGTGTCCTGAACCGGCGCGCCGGCCTGGTCGGCGGCCCTGCGAATCAACGGCAGCATGACTCCGCCCTTGCCGGCGGCCTTGGGGAAGACCAGCGTCAACTGCGCTTGCGGCGGCACGATCCCCTTGGCTTCGATGCTGAGCGCGAAGCCGTGCTTGGAAATGCCGGACAGCGACTTCAGGCCGTCCTTGATCATGGCGGGCGCCTGCGGATCGGCCTGGCCGGCAACCTCGGCGGCGTCGTTGATCCAATCCCACACGGCGTCGAAGAACTTGCCCGTGTCGCCTTTCATCATCTGGCCGAGCGCGCTCTTCTCATACGTCGCGCGATGGGCGTCGAAACCGTCCCAGTGCACGTAGATCTGGGTCCGTGGCGGCAAGTACCGCTCCGGCCCGGCCTGGGCGCAGGCGCACGCCGGGACGATCATGACCGCCAGACAAGCCGCAACGCGCCGCAACATGATGCTCTCCTTGGAAGGGGGAAGTGCGAGCGGTCGGAAACCTAGGGAAGTATGCCGAGGGCCTCCGCCAACGGCAAGAGGGCTCTGTCCACGGTCATTTATTGACGATCAGGTTGCCAAAGCGCGTGTGTTGGGTGGCATGCTTTCGCGGCTCCACGCAACGCGGAGATATTCTGGATCACCGCCGCGAAAGCATGCGGGTGTCGCCGGGGACAGCATGCTTTCGCCGTAATGGTCCAGATAATCCAGGTGTGGCGAGGGATCGGCGAAAGCATGCCACCCTCCGACATCGCGCCCTAAGAAGGTCAATAGATGATCCAACGTCCTACACTCTCAATCACGATTGTCCCCGGCGAAAGCGCTCGGCCATCTCGGCGGCGATCCGTCGGCGCAGCGCCGCGTCCAGCAAGTTGCCGTGATGGCGGTTCGGGAAGATCTCGATCACCGCGTCGCTGCCGAGCTTCTTGAGCGAGTCTTGCAGGAGCCGCGTGGCGCCGTCGAGGTAGAACGTATCCTCGGCGCCCATATAAACATGAAGCTTACCCGCCAGCTTCGGGGCGAGTTTCACCCAATTCTCTTCCAGGATCAGGCGGATGTCGTAGGCCTTCCACGCCTCGGCCACCTCGGGATCGATGACGCCGCAGCCCCGATCCCACAAAGGCGCCGGCCGGCCGTCGGCGCCGCGCGGGCTGAACACCGCTTCGAATGATTGCAGTTGCCCGCCCCGTCCCATCACCACCTCCATGTCCGAAAACGGCCTGTAGTGCAGGGCCGCCTTGCCGTCGCGCCGCGCCAGCGGCCGCGGCCGGCCGCCGGCGTCGGTGAAGATGTTCGTGTCGGGTTCGTAGATGTTGACCAACTGGAAATCGCGAAAATCGACCGGATCGGGCGCCGTGGACCAGACGCCGCCGAAGAAATCGGGATACGTGACTTGCAGCCACAAGCTGCTCCAGCCGCCGGACGAATGGCCCGTCACGAACCGCGCCGCCGGCGTGCCGAGCCCGCGCCAGGTCTTCTCGATGTGCGGAATCAGCTCCTCGATCAGCGCCCGGCCGCAGGGCCCGTTGTTGGCGGAGTCGGCGAACGTGTGATGCCCGGTGCGGCACGCGGGGTCGAGGGTGACGTGGATCATGTCCGTGCCGGCGACGTCGGTCCGCGCTTCCATGAGCTGCGCCATGAAATGATCGCCGCCGAAGCCGGGGATTTCGTAGATGACGGGATACTTGCGCTGGGGCTGTTCGGCGAACGACCTGGGCAGGGCGACGCCGGCGCGCAGCCGCATCGGCTTGCCGTGGAACTTGCTGAGGAGCTTGCTGTCGATGTCCACGAGCTTGACGCGCCCCTTCTCGACAAACTTGCGCGGCGCCACCACTTGATCGATTGTCAACGCGAGCGCCGCGCCCGTTGCGGGGTCGAGCTCCACCGTCACCGGCTTGCTGAACAGGTTGCCGGGCGACGTCATGCAGTTCTGTCCGCCCAGGTCGCGGTCCAGCACCGCTTGCACGTGGTACGCGCCCGGCGGCAGCTTGTGGAGCGGCTGGGGAAACGCGTGCGCCGGCTGGAATGTCCATGGCGTGTCGGGCCGCCAGTCCTTCACGTCCTGCGCGAAGAACGGTTGCGGATTGAACCAGTTGACGCGCGCCGGCCCGGCGCCGATCGGCGGCTTGGAGACGACGACGAGCACGCGGCCGGTGAAGGGGGTTGCCAGCGCCTGCTTGGGAAATGTCAGCCGGATTTCGATGGGTGCATCGGCTTCAACCGGCGCTGCGCTGGCGACGAGAGCAAGCCAAGGTACAAGCCAGCAACGCGCCATGGGGAACCCCTCAACCCGTGCTATCATACCGACATGGCCGACTTCCTCAAAGCCCTCCACTCCGGCCGCGTGCTGCTCATGGACGGCGCCATGGGGACGGAGTTGCTGCGCGCCGGCGTGCCGCGTGATGCATGTCTTGAAGAAGTCAACCTGACGCGGCCAGGGCTCGTGGAACGCATCCACCGCGAATACGCCGAAGCCGGGGCTGATGTCCTGCTGACCAACACATTCCAGGCGAATCCGGCTCATCTGAAAGAGTACCGCTTGGGGGACAAGATCGACGATATCTACGAAAACGCCTCTCGTATCGCACGCGCTGCAGCGTCCGACGATGGCCTTGTCGTCGCCGCCGTCGGTCCGACGTCGCCCGACTCGGATGAACGGTTCATATCACTGGCGCGGGTCGCGGCAACGATCGACGCCGTGTTGCTGGAAACGTGGTCCGACCCCGAGACGGCCATCGACTTCTCCACGTGCGATTGGGCGTTCGGTTCCACCCAGCCGCCATTGCTTTCCTTTGCCTATCATCGCAATGCCAGCGGCCGGCTCTGTACGTATGCCCAACGCGAAGTGACGCCGCGAGAATGTGCCCTGGTTGCACGGCACAACGCGTTCGGAGCCCTCGGCGTCAACTGCGGCACGGACATCCGCCTCCCGGAGCTGCTCGACATCCTCGCCGCGTATCGCCAGGTCACCGACCTGCCTCTCTTCGTCCGTCCCAACGCCGGCACACCGAAGAACATCGACGGCCAATGGATCTATCCGGAAACGCCGGAAAGCATGGCGGCCTGGTTGCCGGAACTGTTCCAGGCCGGCGTCGTCATGGTCGGCGGCTGTTGCGGGACGACGCCGGCCTACATCGCCGCCTTTCGTAAAGTCGTTGATGACTGGAACGCATCCCATGCCCGGGAGAGCAACCCATGACCAAAGCACGCCTCGGCTTCATCGGCGCCGGGTGGTGGGCGACCGCCAACCACATGCCGCTCTTGCAGAAGCGCGACGACGTCGAGCTCGTCGCCGTCTGCCGGCTCGGCAAGACGCAGCTTCAGCAAGTCAAGGACCAGTTCGGTTTCCGGTTCGCCACGGAGAGCGCCGCAGAGCTGGTGAATCAACCGGGCCTCGACGCCGTCGTCGTCACGTCGCCGCACACCTTGCACCACGAGCACGCCAGGCTCGCCCTCGAAAAGGGCCTGCACGTCATGTGCGAGAAGCCGATGTGCACCCGCGGCGACCAGGCCCGCGAGCTGGTGCGGCTCGCCCAGGCGAACAACCTGCACCTGCTCGTCCCCTACGGCTGGCACTACAAGCCGTTCGTCCAGCAAGCCAAACGCTGGCTCGACGACGGCGCCGTCGGGCAAATCCAGTACGTGCTCTGCCACATGGCCTCGCCGATCCGCGACCTGCTCACCCACGGCCATTTCCAGGCCGAGCGCGTCAGCGGCCAGGCGGGCGGCGTCCTCTTCCAGCCCGATCCGAAAACCTGGTCGGACCCGGCCGTCGCCGGCGGCGGTTACGGGCACGCCCAGCTGTCGCATTCCACCGGAATGCTGTTCATGCTGACCGGACTGATGCCGCAATCCGTCTACGCCGCCATGACCACCGCCGGCGCCAAAGTCGATTTGTACGACGCGCTGAGTGTCCGCTTCGAGGGGGGCGCCATCGGCACGGTGTCCGGCGCGGGGACCGTCCCGCCGCGCGGCACGGCGCAGTATCAGGTCGATCTGCGCATCTTCGGCAGTGACGGCTTATTGATGCTCGACTGCGAACGCGCCCGGCTCGAGTTGCGGCGGCACGACGGCCGGCTGGAGAGGCTCGATCTGGAGCCCGACGCCGGCGCCTACAGTTGCGAGGGCCCGCCGCACAACTTCGTCGATCTGGTGTTGGGCAAGACGAACGTCAACTGGGCGCCCGGCGCGGCCGCGATGCGCTCGGTCATGCTGCTCGACGCGGCGTACCGGTCGGCGGCGTCCGGACAGGTCGAGGCCATCGCTTCGTAGGACAGGATTCCGATCCTGTCCCACGCAGCCGCGGATTTTCTTTGAAATCTCCCTGCCGATCCTCAGAATAACGTGGCAGGTTTCGAATCACGTCCAACCTTGGGGAGAGAACAATGCTGCGCACCGGCACCATGATCGTGGCTACGCTGGCCCTGGCCGGCTGGACGATGTCGTCCTCGACGATGTCGTCGGCCCGCGCTCAGGATGATGAGCTTCGAGCGCTCGTGGCGAAAGCCACGAAGGCCCACGGCGGCAAGGAGCTGCTGAAGAAATACCAGGGCGCCCAGGTCAAGTACAAGGGAAAGGTCGACAGCATGGGCGTCATGGCCGACGTGGAAGGCGAGATCTACGTCTATCCCGAGCGCATGAAGAACACCATCGCGGTCGAGGTCAACGGCATGAACATCAAGATCCAGCAAGGCTTCGACGGCAAGGCGCTGTGGATCGACGTCATGGGGATGAGCCAGGTCATCGACGACGCCGACAAGATCAAGGATATGAAGGAGAACATGTACGCCGAGCAGGTCGGCAATCTCGTGGACCTGGACAACAAGGAATACAGGCTGGGCGCGCTGGGTGAGATGAAGATCAAGGACAAGGACGCCGTGGGCATTCGCGTCAGCAAGGAGGGGAAGCGCGACGTCAACCTGTGGTTCGACAAGAAGACCCATCTCCTCGTCAAGCATGAATTCCGCGGCAAGGACCCGTTCGGGCAGCAGGGCGAAGTGAACAATGAAAAGTATTTCACCGGCTACAAGGACGTGATGGGCGTCCAGACGCCCGCCCACATGGAAGTGCACAACGACGGCAAGAAGATCGTCGAGCTGGAGATCACCGAGACCCGCTACCACGAAAAGCTGGACGACAGCACGTTCGCCAAACCGTGATCTGGGGCGTGGAATGCGGTGCGCCCGGTGCGCCCCGGTTCTGCGAACCATCAACGGGGCGCTGATCAATGCTGGAGACGGAGAGTGGCGCCCGTCAGGTCGAAGACGTTCGCACGCGCCTCAGGTATGGTATGCACTCCTGGCGGCCTAGGTCGCCGCGACGGCGGCGATGCCCGCGCGATCGATGCGCGCATCGTGCAGCGCCGACGCGATCAGCAGCCAGCTCACACCGGCCCGCCGCATCATCTCCACATCGGCGCTGCCGCGGACGCCGCCTCCCGCCGTGAGTTCCACGTGGGGGTGAGCGCCGCGCAATCGCCGGCACAGCGCTTCGGTGCCGACCCCGGCGCCGACGCCGACCTGCGCCAGGTCGAGCACCAGAAGGCGCTGCACGCCGAGGGCGACGGCTTCCGCGGCGATGTCCAACGGCTCGCCGGACCGCCACGAGCGATCACTCAGCGGCCGGCCGTTCTTGAGATCGAGCGAGAACACCAGCCGCGCGGGCGTCACGCGCTCGACAAGGTCAGCCAGGACGCCGGGTCCGTCCATCGTCTCCAACCCCGCGACGACGGTGTTCACCCGGCATTCGAGCAACGCGCCCGCGTCGGCCGCGCGGCGCAAGCCCGCATCGACCCACAACCGAAACCCGTGACGAGCCAGTCTCTGGTAGAACGGCAGCGCCGCCGGCATGCCGGCGATGGCGTCCAGGTCGGCAATATATAGATCGTGAAAGCCGAAGTGCTCGCGAAACGCCAATGCCACATCGACAGGGTCGGTGGACGTGGTGAGCCGGCTGACGATCGGCTTGTACTCCGTCCGCCGGCCCGCGACGCCGCGGACCACCTGGCCGTTCATCAGATCGATGACAGGAAGGATGCGCATTGCGTTACCGCGCGGTCATTCTTTCTTCAACGGCAACGCGGCCCGGTCCCAAACTTTCACGTAGTTGTCGCAGCCGATAACCACGCGCCGGCCATCAGGGGTGAAGGCCGCGGTTTTCGCCTCGTTGCCCAGACGGTTCGGCGTGTCGATCGTGAAGGCGCCGAGGAAGCTGCCGTCGTCGAGGTTGTAGCCGTGGACGCCGCGGTGGTCGTCGAGCACCAGCAGCGTTTTCTCGTCCGGCGCGAAGGCGATGCTGGCGATGCGCGGCTCGAGGACGGCCTTCTTGCTGAGCTTGGTGAACGGCATTTCGTGGATGAGCTTGCGGGCCGCGAGGTCGAAGACGCGGATGCTGCGTAGGTTGTTCTTCTTCCGTTGCGCGTACGCCAGCCATTTGCCGGAGGGCGACACGACCGGTACGCTCGGGTCGAAAGCGATCATGTCGATGAACTCGATCTTTTCGGTCCCGAAGCACTCGCCGATCACCTGGGAATCCGGCACGGACAGCAGTCGCGCCCCGTTGGTGTTGTTGGCGGTATGAATCCAGTAGGTGGCGTCGGGGGCCAGGGCGACGGCGTCGCCGTGGGCCAGGCCGCCGGCGTCGTAGCGGAGCTCGGCCACGAATTTCCGCCTGGGCACGTTCCACAGGGCGAACGACACGTTGCCCCAGTGGGTGATGACGTGCGTGCCGTCTCTGGAGAAGTGAACCTGCTGGATGTTGTGGTTTCCCTTCGGCAGGTCAGTGAAGGCTTCGATCTTCTTCGTTTCCAGGTCGACGATCTGCAAGACTTCCCAATGGTTGTAGACGATGTGCTTGCCGTCGGGCGCCAGGGCGGCCTGCAGACGCGTGTTTCGTTCCTTGTCGGGCTTGGGCAAGGGCAGCGCGCTTTGCTCGATCAGCGTGTCGAGGTCCCAGAAGCGCAGCACTTCATCCCAGGCCGCGGTGTAAAGCGTCTTGCCGTCGGGGTTGACGGCCAGGAAACGCAGGCTCCTCGTCGGATGGATGCGAACGGTCAACGCGCCGTCCGGCGTCTTCGTTGGCCCCTCGGCGTTCGGCTCCTTCTTGGTCGACGGGTCGAGATCAGGGAAGTCCGGAATCTTGCCGTCCTTCTTGAC
The DNA here is from genome assembly GCA_022616435.1 of Gemmataceae bacterium. Classification (GTDB taxonomy): domain Bacteria; phylum Planctomycetota; class Planctomycetia; order Gemmatales; family Gemmataceae; genus JAKEET01. The sequence goes on along the minus strand of JAKEET010000073.1, from coordinate 7,178 downwards.
CTGTTCGACCTTGCCCTTGTCCGGCGGGAGTTTCGCCGGCTCGTTTTCCTTCGGCGCCTTCTTGGCAGGCTTGGACTTGTCCTCGGTCGCCGGCGACGGCTCCGGTTTCTTGTCCTGGTCGCCGCTCGATGATGCTGGTTGTTTGTCGGCGGCGACCAGCCTGTCCTTGGCTTGCTTGTCCTTGGCCTGAGCGACGGGCGTCCCGTCGTTGGCTTTCGCGTCCACGAACAGCGACGACAGCGCGGGCCAGCTGAAATAGCCGCCGATGCCCAATCCCGCGACCAGCAGGACCGCGATGAACGCCCACACTATGCCGCCGCCCTTCTTCGGCGGCGCCGAGTGCGCGGCCGCCACCAACCCCTGAGCCGCCATCGGCGCCGGCGGCGGCCCCGAGACCGTGAGCGTCTCATGGCAGCGCTTGCAGCGGACGCGCTTGCCGAGCGCCGTATCCGGCGCCTTCATCTTCAATCCGCACTTGGGACATTGAATTGATATGGGCATGGCAGCGAACCTTTGTCGGAGGTCAAAAGTCGGAGGTCAGAGGTCAGAGGTCAGAAGTCAGGAGACTTGGACTCGACTTCCCGACCGTCGCTGTCTGACTTCTGACCGCCGACTTCTGACGGGCCGCTGACTTCTGATTTCTGACTTCTGACCTCTGACTCCTGACTCTGCCGCCGCGCCGCCAGCCGGGACTGGAGCGACCACAGCAAGGTGAAGCCCTGGGCCCATTGGTTGTCGAAGAACTCCAGATTGGTCTGATTGGCGAGCCGGCTGTCGTACAAGCTGTGCGAGCTGCGGCGGCCGAGCACGGTGCAGGCGCCCTTGTACAGCTTGAGCCGCACCTCGCCGGTGACCAGCCGTTGCGTGTCCACCATGAACTCGTGCAGCGCCCGCCGCGCGTCGTGGAACCACAGGCCCATGTAGACCAGCTCGGCATAACGCCGGCTCAGCGGCTCGCGAATCTGCACCATCTCCTTGCTGTGCACCAGGCTTTCGAGGTCGCGGTGGGCGGTCCACAGGATGGTCGGCGCCGGCACCTCGTACAGCTCGCGGGTCTTGATGCCGAACATCCGATCTTCCACCACGTCGCTGCGGCCGATGCCGTGCTTGCCGCCCAGCTTGTTGAGCTCGCGGACCAGCGCCAGCGGCTCCAACGCTTCGCCGTTCAAGGTGGTGGGGATGCCCTGGTCGAAGCCGATGGTGATGACGGCCGGCTCGTTGGGGGCCAGCTCGGCGGGGCGGGTGAGCACGAAGGCGCCGGCAGGGGGCTCTTGCCAGGAATCGGCCAGCTCGTTGAGGAACAGGCTGACGCCCCAGAGATTGCGATCGACGTTGAGCGGGGCGTCGCTGGGCTCCTCGACCGGCAAGCTGCGATTGCGGGCGTACTTGAGCTTGTCGGGCAGGTTCTTCAGGTTCCACTCGCGGACCGGGGCCAGCACGCGGAGCTTGGGGTCCTGGGCGGCGATCGCGGTTTCCATGCGGACCTGGTCGTTGCCCTTGCTGGCCGCCGCGTGGGCCACCGTGTCGCAGCCCTCGTCGTGGGCCACGCGCACCAGCTCTTGCGCGATCAGGAACCGCGCCAGCGCCGAACCCAGGAAGCAGCTCTGCTGATACACTGCCCCGGCCTGCAGCACCGGAAAGCAGAAGTCGCTCAGGAACGCCTTGCGGCAATCGACGACCTGGGCGGCGGTCGCCCCGAGCTCCAGGGCGATCTCACCCAGCGGCTCCAGATAGGTTTCCTGGCCGAGATTGATCGATAGGGTGATGACTTCGTACCCGCGCTCATGCACGAGCCAGTGGAGCGCCAGCCGCGCTTCCAGGTCGCCGTTGAAAGCCATGATCGCACGGGGCACGAGATGTCCTCCACTGACTCATTGACGTTCGTTGTAAACGGGCGTGCCGAAATAGTCCACGCCGGCTGGTTTTCCTGCTTGCGTCCCACGGAATCAGCCACGATAATCGATACCATCTGCCTGCCCCTCTGCGATGCCGATCTCTTTCCCGCCTCGGTGAACCGGGCAGGGTCAGCGCCCGGTTCGCCCAGGGGATTCATGCCCCCTCCAGGCTCGATTGGAGAACGGTTATGCCCAATGACCCCACGATCCGACCGGGCGCCGCCAAGCCAGGCGGCGCCAAGCCGGGGTCGGCGAAGCCAGGGGCGGCGAAGCCGGCCGCTGCCACGTCGGCGACCATCAAGCCGGCCGCCAAGAAAGAACCGCCGCCCGACGAGATCGACGGCCTGCTTGCCGGCGCGCTGGACGTCGCGGCCGACGATAGGACCGAGTCCTTCAACCGCACGGCCAACGCGGGCGCGGCCGACAACGACGCCGACACGGCCATGTTCGGCGGGCCGAGCACGCCGGCGTCGCCGCACGAGGACACCAGGACCGTGGAATCCGGCGAGGTGCCGGTGGAAGAGAAGACGATCACGGTGAAGGCGGCGCCCAAGGCGACTTTCCTGAAGGATTACAAGCTTCTCAAGAAGCTAGGCCAGGGCGGCATGGGGGCGGTCTACAAGGCACACCAGATGAGCCTGGATCGCGATGTCGCGATCAAGGTCCTGTCGAAGGAGCTGGCCGGCAAGCCGGGGTTTGTCCAGCGCTTCCTCCGCGAAGCGCGGGTAATGGCCAAGCTCGACCATCCCAACATCCTGCGCTGCTTCGAGATCGGCGAAGCGCAGGGACACCATTTCCTGTCGATCGAGTACGTCGAAGGCGGCAGCCTGGATCACTGGTACAAGAAGCTCGGCACGTTCGACCTCGGCGACGCGCTCTTTGCGATCATCACCATCGCCCGGGCCCTGGAGCATGCCCACGAGCAAGGCCTGATCCACCGCGACATCAAGCCCGACAACATCCTGCTGACCAGGAAGGGCGTGATCAAGGTGGCCGACCTCGGCCTGGCCAAGGGGAGCGACGACAACCTCGGCCTGACGCGCACCGGGACCGGAGCGGGCACGCCGGTGTACATGGCGCCCGAACAGGCCCGCGACGTCAAGCACGTCGACGCCCGCTGCGACATCTATGCGCTGGGCGTGATGCTGTATGCGTTCTTGACCGGCCAGGCGCCCTTCCGGGGTGAGACGCTGGTCGATCTGGTCGAGGCCAAGGAAGTCGGCAAGTTCAAACCGATCCGCACCTTCAACCCGGATGTCCCCGAACGGATCGACTTGATCGTTGACAAGATGCTGGCGGCCGAGGCCAAGCACCGGTACGCCACCTGCGCCGAAGTGATCGCGGACCTGGACGAGCTGGGACTGGCCAACGACCGGCTCAGCTTCCTCGATGCCGGCGCCGCCGCGCCGCCCGACGCCGGTGCGCCGCCCGCCGGGGCGGCGGCCAAATCTGCCGGCGCGACGAAATCCCCGGCCGGCGCTGTCAAGACCCAAGCCGCCAGTTCGGCGGGCGCGACCGTGCCGCTCAAGCCCAAGGCGCCGCCGTTTGAGGACCCCAAGCCCGATCCGAACATCTGGTACTGGCGATTCAACGATCCCAAGGGCCGGCAGGTGACCAAGAAGGTCACGACCGAGGAAGTGCTGACGCTGATCAAGACCGGCAGCATCGACGCCAAGGGCCAGCTCAGCCGCACGCTGGAAGGCGGCTACCGGGCGGTCGGCGCCTACATCGAGTTCGAGACGTATTTTCGCGGCAAGATCGCCGAGAAAAAGGCCGGTCGCGGCGCCGACAAGTACAAGAGCATGCTCGAGCAAATCGAGCAGGAGGAAGCTCGCAAGCAGCGCTGGAAAGGCCTCAAGCGCTGGTTCAACAGCCTGGGCAGCTTCGTCGGTCTGGTGGTGTGGCTGGGGATTCTCGCCGGCGCGATCGTCGGGATCTGGTATCTCGTCAAGAGATTCGTGATGTAGTCCCGCGCCTGCCGCCATAAGCACATCGGACGGCCGATCTGGGTTGTGAAGTAGATCAGGCTGTACGTGTTCCCCGCCCCGGTTCGCGAACCGGCGCTAAACAATGTCGTCAATTCAACAAGCTCCGCTGCAACACCTCCCGCGCCTTGCCGAACTCCGGCTGCCAGGTGATTTCCGGCCGGCCGGCGGCGAGGCAGTCGCGCAGCTTTTCCAGGGTGTTGCGGGCCATGTGCGGGCACTTGTTGCAGGCGCAGGTGATGCCGGGGACCGGATGATAGCGGTGCCGCGAGAACTTGCTCTCGAGCTGCCACATCATGTTCGCTTCCGTCGCCACCAGGAAATCCATCGGCTCTTTGAAGCCGCCGACGTACTTCAGCATCCCCTCGGTGCCGCCAACGAAGTCGCTGTGCTCGCGGATGTTGGCCGGGCATTCCGGATGGGCGATGGTCAGCGCCCTGGGCATCTGCTTCTTGACCTTGAGCAGATCGCCGACGCTGAAGATCTCGTGGACCATGCACGAGCCGTTCCACAGGATCATCTTGCGGCCGGTGACTTCCTGCAGGTACTGGCCGAGATGCCGGTCGGGGGCGAACAGGATTTCGTACTCGGCCGGGACGCGGCGGATGATCTCCTCGGCGTTCCCGGACGTGACGATCCAGTCCGACAGCGCCTTCACCGCGGCGGAACTGTTGATGTAGGTCACGGTGTGGAGCTTCCGGCCGTTCTCGCGGAGCATTTCCTGGAAGCGGGCCAGCTTGTTCGCGGGGCAACTATCGGCCAGGCTGCAGCCCGCTTGCAGATCGGGGAGCAGCACCTGCTTTTCCGGGTTCAGCATCTTGGCGGTTTCGGCCATGAAGTGGACGCCGCAGAAGACGATCACCGGCGTCTCGACCTGCGTGGCGGCGCGGGCCAGCTTGAGGCTGTCGCCGGTGAAGTCGGCGAGCTCCTGGATTTCGCCTTCCTGGTAGTAGTGGGCCAGGATGGTGGCCTGTTTCTGTTTCTTGAGATGGGAGATTTCTTCGACGAGGTCAATCATGGGAGGGATCCTTGTTTTTTGTGTGGCGAAGGAGTAACCCACATCCGGCAATTTAACGACGGCCTTGCGTCGCCTTCTTCGTTTCTTCATTGTACGTAGAAACGACGGCGACAAACAAGTAAAATGATCCGCGTGCTTCGCGGAGTCACCGACTATGTCCTTCCTCTCCCGCATCGTCGTTGGGTTGACCGTACTCGGCCTGGTCTTGGGCGGCGTGGCGGTCTGGAGGCTCTGGACCGACCAGGACAACAACACGCTGCCCATCGGCCGCGTGCTCAACGCTGAGCAGATCGCCAGGCTGCCGGACGCAGACCAAGCGCCAGGCCCCGTGATCGTGCGCCTGGGGCCCAACGTCTTCACCCTCGTCAATCCGACACGCCGGCCGATCCATTACGCCGGCTACCCGGCACGGACTATCGAGCCGCGCCCCCGGCCCGGCAAGATCAATCCGCTCTACGACAAGCACTTTCGCGATCCCCAGGGGGCGTGGCAGTCCAACATGGGCTTTTGGTGCGGCACTGGTTCGGCGGCATTGACGATCATGCCCGGCCACGCCGGACAGTTCGACGTCCACACCGGTATGGACTTACCCCCCGAGCGCCGGGGCCCCGTGGAACGCGTCGGCGTGACCTGCTGGACGACTGATCCATCGAGGGCACAGACCGTTTGGAGCGAGCCGTTTGTTCCGTAGCGCCGGCTTGAGCGAGCGCTAAACGGCAAGCCACACGCCACTCACCCCTGACTCCTGCTTCCTGTCCCCTGACTCCTGCCCCTTGCCTCCTAAAATGGAGATGGCATAGCCTGCAAGGAGATCCATCATGTCCGGCCACAGCCACTGGGCGACCATCAAGCACAAGAAAGGGGCCACCGACGCCAAGCGCGGCAAGCTGTGGAGCAAGCTGTCGCGGGCCATCATCGTGGCCGCCAAGAACGGCGGCGGCGACCCGACCATGAACTTGAAGCTTCGCTACGCGATCGACAAGGCCCGCGAAGTTTCCATGCCCAACGACAACATCAACCGGGCCATCAAGCGCGGCACCGGCGAAACCGAGGGCGTCACCTTCGAAGAAATCACTTACGAAGGCTACGGCGCCGGCGGCATCGCCATCATGGTCGATGTGCTCACCGACAACCGCAACCGCACCAGCGGCGAGGTCCGCAAGATCTTCGAGCGCGGCGGCGGCAACATGGGCGGGCCTGGCTGCGTCGCCTTCCTCTTCGAGCGCAAGGGCGTCGTCCTCGTCGACGCAACCACGACCGATGAAGACACCCTCATGGGCAAGGTCCTCGAGGCCGGGGCCGAAGACATGAAGCTTGAAGGACCGAACTTCCAGATCACCTGCGATGCGGCCAGCTTCGGCAGCGTCAAGGAAAACCTTGAGAAACAGGGCGTCAAGTTCGTCAGCGCGGAAATCACCAAGCTCCCAAAGACGCTGCAAGACGCCGACACCGAGCAAGGCCAGAAAGTGATGCGCTTGATGGAAGCGCTCGATGACCACGACGACGTGCAGAACGTCTATTCCAACCTGAACGTCAGCGACGCGATGCTGGCGGAGAGTTGATTCTTGAACCGCCGCCGTTGTGTGTTACCCTGGAAGGGACGACCCTGACGTACGTCTGGAACCCCCTAGGCATGACCGGTCAACCCGATTCCCGTCTGCCGCGTTTGACCCCGGAGCAGCGCCGTGCCGCGGCCGGGCAGTTCGAGCGCGCCAACCAGGTCCTGGCCAAGGGGGACTTCGATTACGCCTTGCCGCTGTTGCTCAACTGTTGCGTGCTCGACCCGGCCAACCCGATCTATCGCCAGGTGCTGCGCAAAGCCACGCGCGACAAGTATCAGCACAACCGCCGCGGTCAGGCGTTGGCCGGTCTCGCCAACCTCCGCCAGAAATTCCAGCTTCGCAAAGCCAGCCTCGCCGGCAATCCTCTCAAGGTACTGGAACACGCCGAGCGCATCCTGTTGCGCAACCCGTGGGACGTGGCGACGCAGGTGGTCCAGGCCGAGGCGTTTCAAGAGTTGGGTTTGATCGACCTCGCGGTGTGGACGCTGGAACAAGCCCGGCAGGTGGACGCCAACCACATCCAGATCAATCGTTTCCTGGCGCGGTTGTACGAGAAGCGCGGCAACTTCAACCAGGCGATCGCCCTGTGGCAGCTGGTGCGCAAGGCCGACCCCACCGACAACGAGGCCCACAGCAAGGCCAAGGACCTGGCCGCCAGCGCCACCATCGCCAAGGGCCGATACAACCAGGTCCTGGAAGGGGCGGAAGCGCTGCCCGG
>JAKEET010000007.1 GCA_022616435.1 Gemmataceae bacterium | reverse complement strand
GCCTGGAGTATCCCAGCGAGGTGTGCAAGATCCTGCGGGAGCGGGCCCTGAAGCGCGGCCAGGCGCCGTCAGCGCCGTCAGCAAACGGGCCAGGCGGCAAGGGGAAGAAGCATCGGCGGCGCTAGCGCCAGGCGGATGTTCTTGCAACCGCTGGTGGCTGAAGGACCGTTGCCCCGAGCGGGTTGCGGGCGGGCTTTGTCCTAGGACATCAGTTTCTTGGCGATATCGGACGGGGTTCCTTTGACGGTTTCCGACGGCCTGCCGCCAATCATGTGGACGGTGGTCTCTTTCTCGCTCTGTCCTTTGACGACCACGGCGACATGGTCCGCGTTCACAAAGAAGGTCGTTCCAGAAGGACGTTCAAGTTCAACGAACTTGGCCATGGCGATTCTCCTTTGCTGTGGCGCGAACCGGCGCCGGAAGCTGCGTGGTTTGTGGAAGATGCTGCCAGGGCGCGTGGGAGGAGGTCGCTCTCCTCGTCATCGGAGTTCTCGGCTATCTTAGGCCATTTCCGGCCGTCGAGGGCTTGTCGGCGAGATTTTTGCCGCGGCTCGCTGCCACGATGACTGGTCTTTTGGCGGAGTTCCGCTATCATGGTCTATTGCCGAGATGCGTACCGGATGTGAAACTCGCTGGGAGAACGTATGTCGTTACGAATGCGCGTCCATGACCGTGAACCGATCGCGCTGGCGCTGCGGCGTTTCAAGAAACTGCTGGAACGGAGCGGCATGACCAAGGAGTTGCGCAAGCGGCAGCATTACGAGAAGCCGTGTGAAGCGCGGCGGCGTGCGAAGCTCCGCAAGGAAAGCGCCATCCGCAAGGCGAAGATGCAAGCGACCGGCGGCGGTTATGGGCGCAGCGGGCCAAGTTAGGTTGGCCGGTGAAGCGTGACCGAACAGCGCAAATTGCTTTTGGCCTCGCCTTGGCGAGGCCGATTTGCTACATTGACTCATAGCTCTTCATCCCTGATGCCTTCCCGTCCCTAGATTCCATCTCCGGATCCGGCGGACATCAAGAGTGCGGAGGAGGACGAAGTTCGTCCTCGCATGCACGGTGATGCCGCTCGCCGCTGGTTGGCGCCAGCATAGGCCGCATCCAATCCTCACGGCTCGTGTTGCCGGTCGTTGAAATCGACGCCGTCCGCAGCACGCGGGTCACGCTCTGTTGGCGCGCCCGCCTCCGCGTTGGATGTTCATGTCCTTTCGTGTGACTAGCTGCATTCCCGATCGGGTCGGCGGCTGTTTCTGAGTGGAGTTTCCCATGGGAAAGAAGTTGTACGTCGGCAATCTCAGCTATGACGTGACCGACAGCGCTCTGTCGGCAATGTTCGAAGCGCACGGCACGGTGCAATCGGCCCAGGTGATCATGGATCGCGACACCGGCCGATCCAAGGGGTTCGGTTTCGTCGAGATGGGCAGCGACCAGGAGGCCCAGGCCGCCATCGCCGCCCTGAACGGCAAGGAGTCGGGCGGCCGCTCGTTGACGGTGAACGAAGCGCGCCCCAAGACCGAGGGCGGGCGCGGCGGCGGCGGCCGTTCCGGCGGGCGGTCGGGCGGCAGCGGCGGCTATGGCGGCGGCGGCGGCGGCTATGGCGGCGGCCGTCGCTACTAATGTTGCCGGCGCAGTCCTGAGAGTTTGTGAAAAAGTGGGGACAGGCACCGGCCTCGCAGGCCAGTCCCCATTTTTACGCCGGAGCTCCGTACGCCGGAGCGCGCCGCGCGCGCCGCGCGCGCTGGCACGACCGCTCGCGTGTTGGCACGACCGCAAGCCGGAATAAGCCGGTCAAGGAGATTCCATGGCGAAGCCGAAAGGTGCTCCGTTGAGCGTTCAGATCGACGGCAAGCGCCGCTACATCAGCGTTCCGGCGGGACGGGCCAACGAGCTGCACACCTATTTGCGCAGCAAGAACGTGCGGTCGTCGCCGCCGGAGCCGGCCTACAGCGGCGTCGACTACATCGAACTCGCCGTCGACATCGACGTCGGCAGGGTCCAGGCGCTGCTCAACGATTGGTTCTGACGCAGCCGGCGCCGATTTCGTCCGATCTTCCGGCACTTCTGGAGTACTTGCGATGATGATTCTTGCAAACCTTTTCCTCGACCCGGCGGCCATCGCGGCCTGGATCGGCGTGGGTCTTGCCTCGGGCTGGCTGACCGGCGCGCTGATGGAAGAACCCAGCTACGGCTCCCTGGGCAATTACATCCTCGGCGGCATGGGCGGGCTGATCGGCGGCGCGGCCTTCGGCTACTTCAAGTACGACGCCGGGCTCGGCTGGAGCGTCCTCGTCGCCATCGGCTGCGCGTGGTTCTTGATCCTTGGCGGCCGGACGGTGGTGGCGCTGCGGAGCGAGTAGCTGCTCACTTTTCCCGCGCAAGCCGCAACCACCCCCGCGTTCGATGGTAACATGGCAATGTCCCATCACGCGGGAGCTCATCATGACCACCGGCACATCCTGGCGAAGAACCTGGCGGGCCCGGATCGGCGTCTCCTTTCTGGCACTCGGCTGGATCGCGGCCCAGCACAGCGCCAGCTGGGGACAGAAACCCAGCGGCGGCGCAACACCTACCCCCGTTACGAAACCTGGCGCCGCCAATCCGGTCGCCGCTAACCCGGGCAGGGCAAGTCCGGCGGCCAATCCCTCGCCGGCCTTGCCGGGGGCTTTTCACGGCGGCGCCGGCGGCATTCCGGTCGGTCCTGGCGGCAATGTTGGCAGCGGCTTTGGCGGCAGCGGTTTCAGCGGTTTCAGCGGCGTTATCGTTGCCCCGCAACGCTTCACGTTCAAGATCGATCCCAACACTCCCGTGGACAAGCTGCTTCCCGCCCCCCCGGTCCTGCCGCCGCCCCGCCCGCCCTGGCTCGTGCGCGACTTGACCCAGGTTCCTGAAGTCTTCTTCGAAAAGCCCATGGCGATCCCGTCTCTGTCGGCCAACCTCGACAACAAGACCGACGCCGAAAAGGCCAGTGGCGCAAGGAGCTGGCGGCGAAGTAGCCCATGCGCATCGCTTCCCTTATCCTAACGTCACCATCCACTTCCCTTCTGGAGTCGCCGCGATGAGCAAGCGCATCTGCCCGTGCCTGGTGGTTCTTGGAATCTCGATCGCCGGATTCGGCCTGCGGGCCGCCGCCGGCGACAAGGACGCCGCGGAACACGCCAAGGCACTGGTGACCAAGGCCATCAAGGCGTCCGGCGGCCAGGCCAAGCTCGCGGCCCTCAAGGCCGGCGCCTGCAAGGTCAAGGCCGACATTCAAGACGGCAATCAGCAGATCGCCGCGACGTTCGAGGTCACCTGGCAAGGATTGGATCAGTATCGCATGGTCATGGCGGCGGATATCGGCGGCATGGCCAAGAACGCCGTGATTGTCATCAACGGCGACAAGGGCTGGCTCAAGGACATGGATCGCAACCGGGTGGAAGACGCGCCCAAGCAGGCCGTGCCGTTGATCCGCGCCACGCTGTACGCCATGCGCATGCCGCACCTGCTGTCGTCGCTCTTGGACAAGGACGTCAAGCTGTCGCCGCTGGGCGAGGTCAAGATCGGCGACCGCGCTGCCGTCGGCGTCACCGTCACGCGCAAGGACCACAAGGACGTCGGCCTGTACTTCGACAAGGACAACGGCCTCCCCGTCAAATCCACCATTCAAGTCACCGATCCGCGCGGCAAGGAAGTGACCTTCGAGTTCGCGTACAGCGACTACAAGGAAGCCGCGGGCCACAAGCATCCCAGCCGGGTGACGTTCACGGTGGATCAGGCCAAGGTCGCGATCGACATCAGCGATGTGAAGGGACAGGACAAGGTGGAGGCGAGTCTGTTCGCGGCGCCGGAGTAGGCGCCCCTCCGCGCCGGCCGTTTCTTCAGCTTTTCATTTGCATTGGGCGACGCCGCCCGTTACAAAAGAAACATGTCGCAAGCCGCGCGGCGATCGTTGAACTCATCCTCTCGCGCCATGTTCTGGCGGCGCTCGATCTCGTCTCTCGCGAATCCGGGCTTCACGAATCCGGGCTTCACGAATCCGGGCTTCACCTGAACGTCGTTGGCCTAACGACGGCGTGCCCGGTCCTTGCCTGCTCCTGCCGTTAACCGTCCGCGCTTCTCAAGCTTACCGTCCACCACGGCGAGGTTTCCGTTCCATGACTGCCCTGAGTCCGCAGCTGCGTTCGCGCCAACTCGTTCGACATCCACTTCGACGTCCACCGCGCCCTCCGGTCGCGTCGCTGCGTTTCGTGACCTTTCTGGCGCCGAACTTGTTTTGGTTCTACGAGTTCCTCGCGCACTACCTGGGAGGCAAGTTGGGCTGCACCGTGGAGTTGGCCGTCGGCGCGTCGTATGACGAGCTGGCCGGCGCCGACGTCGCCTTCGTGTGCAGCTTGCCGTACGTCGAGCTGGCCGAGCGCGGCAACTGTCCGGTCGTGCCGATCGCCGCGCCGGTGCTGCGAGGCCGCCGTTACGGCGGCAAGGCCGTGTACTTTTCCGACGTGATCGTTCGCGGGGATAGCCCGTGCCGCTCGTTCGCGGACCTGCGCGGCCGGTCCTGGGCGTACAACGAACCCCATTCGCAATCGGGCTATGGCGTCACGCGCTATTTCCTGGCGCGCTGCGGGGAGACACGCGGGTACTTCGGCCGGGTTGTCGAAGCGGGCTGGCACGAACGATCGGTGCGGATGGTGTGCGACGGGGCGGTGGACGCCAGCGCCATCGATTCCCACGTGCTGGCGCTGATGATGCGCGACGACCCGGCGCTGTCACGGCGCGTGCGCGTCATTCACTCTCTCGGCCCGTCCACCATCCAGCCCGTCGTGGCGGCGCGGCGACTGCCGGCCCGGCTCAAGTCCGCGCTGCGCCGCGCCTTGGTGACCCTCGCGGACGGCGCCGACGCACGCGGGATCCTGGCGCGCGCTCTGGTCGAGCGCTTCGTTCCCGTTCGCGATTCGAGCTACGACGACGTCCGCGACATGCGGCTCGCCGCCCAGCGCGCCGACTTCATGACGCTGCGATAGCGGATCGCCAGCTTGAGAATGTCATGGCCGGAAGGTTGCACCGGCAGCGCGGTGCGGGTATAAGATAGGGAAATCATCCCGCCCTCCCGTGCTCCGAACACACCCTATCCGAGGAAAGGACCGGTCATGGCTCTCCCAAGTCGCCAAAGTCGCCGCCAGTTCATGCAGAAGACCCTCGCCGCCGTCGCGACGGTCACGATCGCCGGCACGAAATCGAGCGGCCGCGTCGTGGGCGCCAACGACGCCATCCGCGTCGGCGTCGCCGGCATCAACGGCCGCGGCGGAGCGCACGTCAGCGCCTTCCTCGGCATCCAGAACGTGCAGATCACTTATCTCATCGACGTCGATACCCGGACGTTCCGCAACCGGCTGCAACAGATTCAGGCCGGCAACGGCGGCGTGCCGCAAACGGTGCAGGATGTGCGCCGCGCCCTGGACGACCGCAACCTCGACGTCATCTCGATCGCCACGCCCAATCACTGGCACAGCCTGATGACGATCTGGGCGGCGCAGGCGGGCAAGCACGTCTACGTCGAAAAGCCGCTGAGCCACAACGTGCACGAAGGCCGCATCGCCGTCGAAATCGCCCGGCGTCACAACGTCATCGTCCAGCACGGCACGCAGAGCCGGTCGGAGGCGCGCTGGGCGCATGCCACCGCCCTGGCGCGGTCGGGCCAGCTCGGCCGGCTCAAAGTCGCGCGCGCCCTGTGCTACAAGCCGCGCAACAACTCGATGGGGCGGGTGCCGTCGGTCCGGCGCGTGCCGGTTCCGGCCGACCTCAACTTCAATATCTGGTGCGGCCCGGCGCCTTTGCGCGAATACCACGAGAACCTGGTCCCCTACCGCTGGCACTGGTACTGGGACTTCGGCAACGGCGACCTCGGCAACCAGGGCGTCCATCAGATGGACATTGCCCGCTGGGGCATCCCGAACGGCACGTTGCCGCGCAGCGTCATCAGCCTCGGCGGCCGCTACGACACCGTCGAGGACCACGGCGAAACGGCGAACACGCAGATCGCGGCTTTCGACTTCGGCGCGACGCAGCTGATCTTCGAAGTGCGCGGCCTGCTGACGAACTTGCCGGCCAATCGCCGCGTCGAGAGCTATCGCGGCCAGATGGTCGGCAACATCTTCCATTGCGAGGAGGGGGACATCGTCGGCAACAGTCAGTTCTTCCCGCGCGGCAGCACCACGGCGCAGCCGTTGCCCCGGCTCAACAGCGACCTGCCCGAGCGGCCCGTTGCCGACGGGCGCGGCGAAACGCACTTCCGCAACTTCATCGCCGCCGTCCGCAGCCGCCGCCGCGCCGACCTCAACGCCGACGTTCTCGAGGGCCATTTCTCCAGCGCGCTGTGCCACCTCGCGAACATCTCCTACCGCCTTGGCGAGAATGTGCCGTTCAACCCGCGGACGCGCGCGTTCGCCGGCAACGCCGACGCCACCGACGCTCTGGAGCGCATGGAAGCCCATCTGAGCGCCGCCGCGCCGGCCGGCAACGGATTGCAACTGAACAACCTGCAACTGCGCGTCGGCCCGCGGCTCACCATCGACGCCCGCGCGGAAACGATCACCGGCAACGACGCCGCCAGCCGCATGCTGTTCCGCCAGTACCGGGCGCCGTTCGTGGTGCCGGAACGGGTGGGGTAACTGCTGCCCGGTGAGGGCGGAGATACCTGTGGCTGTGTTGCTGACGCCGTTCGTGGCGGTGTCGGATGTGCTCGTATCGGCAACAGAATGATCACGGACCCGATTTTCTATCGCCTGTTCGAGACCAGCCCGGAGACATTCTTTCTTCTGCTCGGCATGGCCGCCGATACCGCGAGCGCGATGGCGGCGCGGTATCAATACGAGGCGCTTGAGTTCAAGGAAACGGCGCACCGGGCGGATGGAGTGTTTGCGCCGAAAGAAGCCGACTTACCGGTGTATTTCCTGGAAGTGCAATTCTATCGTTCGGACAGCGTCTACGCCGACGTGCTCGCCAAGACCTACACGTACCTCAAGCAGCACAACCCCAAGCAGCCGTATTGCGCCGTCGTCATGTTCGGCAGTCATGATCTGGAGCCGGCCGGCCTGGCATCCCTGCCATCCTATCAGCCGCTGCTCGAGGCAGGATTGTTGCGGCGCATTTACCTGGACGAATTGCCGGCGACGGCGCCTGGCCCGCTGGGTCTGGCGATCCTGTCGCTGATTGCCGAAGCGGAAGAGCAAGCGTGCTCAACCGCCAGAAAACTGGTCGCGCGCGCCAAGAGTGAAATCGAGGATGAATCACTGCGTGCCGATCTGGTACAATTGATCGAAACGGTCATCATCTATAAGCTTCCCCGCCTGAATCGTGAGGAGATTCAAACCATGTTGCAAATCCATGACATCCGCGAGTCGCGCGTTTATCAGGAAGCGCGCCAAGAGGGGTTGCAAGAAGGCATCGAAAAAGGCATCGAAAAAGGTATCGAAAAAGGCATCGAAAAGGAGCGGCAACGAATGCAGCAGTTGCAATTGGACGCCGTCGCGAAGCTCGCGGCCCGGCACATGCCGGCCGCGGAGATTGCCGATGTCTTGGGACTCGATCTCGACTTGGTCGTCGAGATGGTGTCCAAGCAAGGCCCCAGAAACGGCCCCAAGGAGTCGTAACTGGCCACCGCTATTGCGGCCCGCGGTTCCCGGTTGGCGCATGGCCGTCGACGACATCTTCGCGGAATGATGGCCGAGCAGCCCGCGGCCGCCGTACAATAGATCGCATATGACCTCTGCCGCTCCGAGCATGGATGCCCCGGCGACCTCTCGCAAGGTGTGGCATCTTCTCCCGCACGATCCCCGCGCCATCGACCGGCTCAGCCGGGCCGCTGGCGTCGCCCCTCTCATCGCTCATCTTCTCCTCAACCGCCAGGTCACCGATGCCGGCCAGGCCCAGCGGTTCCTGCAGGCGAAGCTGTCCGCGCTCCACGAGCCGGAAATGCTGCCGGGGATGCCGCAGGCCGTCGAACGGTTGTATCGGGCGGCCCAGGAGCAGCGCAAGATCTGCATCTACGGCGACTACGACGTCGATGGCGTCACCGGCACGGCCACGCTGCTCACGTGCCTCAAGATCCTCGGCGCGCAGGTGGAGTTTCACGTCCCCGACCGCCTGGAAGATGGTTATGGGCTCAATGTCGAGGCGTTGAGGCGCCTCGCCGAAAGCGGCGTCAAGACGGTGGTCACGGTGGATTGCGGCATCGCCAGCCTGGACGAGGCCGACGAGGCGCGGCGGCTGGGGCTGGAGCTGATTGTCACCGATCATCACGAGTTCAAGACAACGCTTCCCGCCGCCGACGTGCTGGTTCATCCGCGGCTGCCGGTCCCGGGCGATGGGCCGGCATACCCGTTCGGCGGCCTGTCGGGATCGGGCGTGGCCTTCAAGCTGGCCTGGGCCCTCGGCAAGCGGGCGTCGGGCGGTCCGAAAGTCACGCCGCGCTTGCGTGAGTTCCTGCTGGACGCCGTGGCGCTGGCGGCGCTCGGCACCGTGGCCGACGTCGTCCCCTTGTTCGAGGAGAATCGCATCTTCGTGCGCCACGGCCTGGCCCGGCTGCGCGCCCAACCCTCCATCGGCCTGCAGGCGCTCTTGCGCTGCGCCAGGCTGGACGGCAAATCGTGCTTCGACGCCGAGGACATCGCCTTTGGCCTGGCCCCGCGCCTCAATGCGGCCGGCAGGATGGGCACCGCCCGGCTGGCCGTCGAGCTCTTGACGACGCTGAGCGGCCAACGCGCCGGCGAGCTGGCCGGCGATCTCGAACGGCACAACCAGGAGCGGCAAGCCATCGAGCGCCGCATCCTGAGCCAGGCGCTGGAGCTGGCGGAGCAGTTCCACCAGCAAGCGGCGCTGGTGCTGGCGAGCGCGGAATGGCATCCGGGTCTGCTCGGCATCGTCGCCAGCCGGCTGGTGGATCAGTTCAACCGGCCCACGTTGCTGATCGCGTTGCGCGACGGCCGGCCGCACGGACAAGGTTCGGGGCGCAGCGTGCCGGGCTGCCCGTTGCACCAGGCGCTCGAGGAATGCACGGCGGATTTGGTGAGCCACGGCGGGCACGCGGCGGCCGCCGGCTTCCGCATCCTGCCGGAGCGGATTGCCGAGTTTCGCGACCGGTTTGCCGCCGTGGCGGCGCGTCACCTTGGGACCGAGCCGCGGCCGCAACGGTTGACCATTGACGCCGAGGCGCCGCTGTCGTCTCTGACCTCGCACGTCATGCTTGCCCTCGAACAGCTCGCGCCCTACGGCGCCGGCAACCCGCCGCCGGTGCTGCTCGCGGATCGCTTGCAGGTCGTCGGCGCGCCGAAGCGGGTGGGCAACGGCGAGCGGCACCTGGCGTTTCGCGTTCGCCAGGAAGGCCGGACCATGAAGGCCGTCGCCTTCGGCAAGGCGGACCGCGTCCAGGAGCTGATGTCGGAAGGCGGCCAGGTGAGCCTGGCGTTCACGCCGCGGCTCAACGAATGGCAGGGCATGCGCTCGACCGAGATCGAGGTGAAGGATTTCCAGGCGGGGCCGGACGCGCGGCTGCAGTAGCTCGCCATTTCCACAGTCCATTTCTGATTGCCCCTCGTGCGCCCGCCGGTTACAATTAGTTGACTGACTGGTCCGTCTTCAAATGGGAGTTGTCATGAAGACCGTGGCGCCGCGCAAACCTGGCCGGCCCGTCGATCCGGAGCTGCGCGATCGGCGCTGCGAAGAGATTCTCGACGCCGCGCTGAAGTTGTTCGCGGAGCACGGTTACTCCGGCGCCGACACCCAGGTGCTGGCCGATCAGCTCGGCATCGGCAAGGGCACCCTGTACCGTTATTTCTCCAGCAAGGAACGGCTCTTCCTGGCCGCGGTCGATCGGGTCATGCGCCGGCTGCGGGTGACCGTCGACGCCAGCATCGCCGGCATCGACGAACCCTTGGAACAGATCGGCCGGGCGGTGCGGGCGTACCTCGGCTTCGTCGCGGATAATCCAGGCTTCGTGGAGATCCTGATCCAGGAGCGTGCCCATTTCAAGGACCGCAAGAAGCCGACCTACTTCGAGCATCGCGAAGCCAACCTGGAACGCTGGCGAACCATGTACCGGTCGCTGATGTCTGAGGGGCGTATCCGCAAGATGCCGGTGGACCGCATCACCGACGTGTTCGGCGACCTGATGTACGGGACGATGTTCGCCAATTATTTCACGGGACGGCAGCGGACGCCGGAGGAGCAAGCGAAAGCGATCCTCGACATCATGTTTTGCGGCATTCTCGCACCGACAGAACAGCGCCGCCTGAGTTGATGAGAGGGCTGAAACCGCGTGGCCGGGGCTGAGTCTTCGAAGCCCCGGCAGTCGCGATACTCTGGGAGACCATCATGCGCAACCTGACACTGGCCGTGCTCCTGGCGACGGCGGCGGGATGCACGCAATCCCCGCCGCCGCCCATGGCCCCCAAGCCGCCGGAGGTGCTCGTCAGCCTGCCGATCCGCAAGGAAGTCATCGACTTCGAGGAGTTCAGCGGCCGCACCGAGGCGATGGCGGCGGTGGAAGTGCGGGCGCGGGCCACGGGCTACCTGGCCAAGGTGAGCTTCCGCGAAGGCATGGAGGTCAAGGAGGGGCAGCCGCTGTTCACGATCGATCCGCGCACCTACGAGGCCGAGCTGGCGCGGGCCGAGCAGACCGTCGTGCAGAACGAAGCCCGGGTCAAGCGGCTCGAACAGGATTATCAGCGCGAGTACCTGCTGCGGAACAGGAACTCCGGCAGCCAGAAGGATTTCGACACGGTCGCCGGCGACCTGGCGGAAGCGAAAGCCACGGTGGGCTGGGCCAAGGCCAACCGCGACCTCGCCAAGTTGAATCTCAGCTTCACGAACGTCACGGCGCCCATCAGCGGCGTGATCGGCCGGCGGCTGGTCGATCCGGGCAATCTCGTCAAGACCGACGAGACGCCGCTGGCGACCATCGTCACGCTCGATCCGCTGTACGTGTACTTCGCCATCGACGAACGCACCATGATGCGCTTCCGCCGGCTGATCGAGGAGGGGAAGTTCCCGTCGCCCAGCGAAATGCAGGTGCCGTTCCAGGTCGGCCTGGCCGACGACCCCGGCTACCCCTTTCACGGCAAGATCGACTTCGTGGACAACCGCATCGATGCGGCCACCGGAACGCTGCGGCTGCGCGGCACGGTCGCCAATCCCAGGGGAATGATCACGCCCGGACAGTTCGTGCGCATCCGGCTCCAGATCGGCGCGCCGTACACCGCCACCCTCGTGGCGGAAAGGGCCCTGAGCACCGACCAGGGGCGGAAGTTCGTCTACGTCGTCAATGACAAGGACGAGGCGATCTATCGCCCCGTGAACATCGGCCCGGTGCAGGACGGACTGCGCGTGATTGAAGAAGGCGTGACCGCCGATGAACGGGTCGTGATCAGCGGCCTGCAACGGGTTCGGCCCGGCGCGAAAGTCCAGACCAAGATGGTGGACATGCCGGTCGCCGGGGCGCCACCGGCGGAGAGGTCAGAAGTCAGAGGTCAGAAGTCAGAGGTCAGAGGTCAGAGGTCAGAAGTCAGAGGTCAGAAGTCAGAGGTCAGAAGTCAGAGGTCAGAAGTCAGAGGTCAGAAGTCAGAGGTCAGAAGTCAGAGGTCAGAAGTC
>JAKEET010000072.1 GCA_022616435.1 Gemmataceae bacterium | reverse complement strand
GACTTGCTGGCGTCGCCGCGCGTCCGGCGAATCTACCTTGACGAACTGTCCACAGCCGGCGCGGCCGCGCCCGGGTTGACCTTGCTCCAGTTGGTGACGGCGCCCAAGCACGCGGCGCCGGCGTTGGTGGCCCAGCTTCTCGAACGGGCGCGACGGGAATCGGATAGCGAACGTGCCAATCATCGTAGAATTGGTGGAAGAGTTGCTGCCGCGCCGCTTCACGCAATTGAACCGGGAGGAGGTTCGCCGCATGTTCCAGCTCCACGACCTGCGCAAGAGCCGCGTCTGGCAAGAGGCCCACAAGGAAGGTGTCGCCAAAGGCCGCGCCGAAGGGATGGAGAAGGGGATGGAGAAGGGGATGGAGAAGGGGATGGAGAAGGGCGTGGAGAAGGGCATGGAAACAGGCAGAACGCAGGCGCATCAGGCGCTGGTACAACGTCTGATCGCCAGGGGCAAACCGCTGAAGGAAATCGCCGAAATGCTGGATCTGCCGTTGGCGCAGGTTCGTCGTCTCGCAAGTCGCTGAGTCCGAGACAAAGTCGCACTCGCCGCAATGAACTGTCCCTTCGGGCCCCGCATTTTCCCCTTGCCATCTCGCACTCCCTCGGTCACGATAGTGTGGGGCGCGCGTTTCTCCCGGAAACGTCCCCGCCTGCCCCCCCCGATTTGCTCGTTGCCTTGACGAGATTCCGACATGCCTTCGCTTCCCGGCCGGTTCTGGGCGAGTCTGGCCTTGGTGTGCGCGGCGCCGTGCAGCGTGCACTCCCAGGATGCCGGGCCGCACTTCGTCCGCGATGTGTTGCCGGTGCTGACCAAGTCGGGCTGCAACGCCGGCGCCTGCCATGGCTCGTTCCAGGGCCGCGGCGGCTTTCGCCTGTCGCTGCTCGGCTTCGATCCGCAGTTCGACCATGCCGCCCTCGTGGCCGAAGCGCGCGGCCGCCGCATCTTCCCCGCCGCGCCGGAGCATAGCCTGATCCTGCGCAAACCCGCCGGCCTCATGGCCCACGGCGGCGGCCGCAGGCTGCCGGCCGACAGCGATGGCTATCGCCGCCTCCAGGACTGGATCGCGCGCGGCGCTCCCGGCCCGCGCGGCGCCGATCCCCGGCTGACGCGCCTGGAAATCACGCCGCGCGACGTGGAACTCCAGCCCGGCAAGGCGCTGGCGTTGAAGGTGCAAGCCCATTGGTCGGACAACGTGACCGAGGATGTCACTGCCTGGGCCGTGTACGACAGCACGCAAGAGCACGTCGCCGCCGTATCGCCGCGCGGCGACATCGAAGCCAAAGGCCCCGGCCGGAGCGCGGTGATGGTCCGCTATCTCGGCCAGTTCGCGGTGGTCAACGTCAGCGTTCCGTATGGCACGGTCGCCGGTCCGCCGGGTCCGCGGCACAACTTCATCGACGGCCACTTGCAAGCGACGTGGGCGAAGCTCGGCCTCAGTCCAGCGCCCCTCGCCGGGGACGCCGAGTTCGTGCGCCGTGTGCATCTCGATCTGATCGGCACTTTGCCGACACCCGACGAAATCCGGGCATTCAACCGATCCAACGATCCGGATAAACGCGCCAAGCTGATCGATCATCTGCTGGACCGTTCGGAGTACGTCGACTACTGGGCGTTGAAATGGGGCGACTTGTTGCGTGCTCATCGCCGGGCGCTCGGTGAAAAAGGCCTGGCGAGCTTTTCCGCGTGGCTCAAGAGCTCGCTGCGCGGCAACAAGGGCATGGACCAGTTCGTCCGCGAGCTGCTCCTGGCCCAGGGCAACCTGTACGCCCACGGACCGGTGGCGTTCTACTTTGTCGATCAGACGCCGGAAGACCTCGCCGAGACCACCGCCCAGATCTTCCTCGGCGTGCGGATGCAGTGTGCCAAGTGCCATCATCATCCGTTCGAGGCGTGGAGCCAGGAAGATTACTACGGCCTGGCGGCGTTCTTCGCCCGCATCGAGCGCAAGGACACGAAGGAGGAGGGCCGTTATGGCGGGGCGCAGTCGATCCGCCTGGGCGCCAGGGGCGAGGTGAGACATCCGGGCACCGGCCAGGTCGTGGCGCCGCGCTGGCTCGGCCAGTCACTCGGCCAGTCCGGCGAGAAGATCCCGGACACGCCCGACCCGCGCCAGCCGCTCGCCGACTGGCTGACCTCCGGCTCCAACCCGTACTTCGCCCGCAACCTCGTCAACCGCACCTGGGGCTACCTGCTGGGCCGCGGACTGGTCGAGCCGATCGATGACCTGCGGGCCACCAATCCGTCGGCGCACCCGGAGTTGCTCGAAGCGCTGACCAAGGACTTCGTGGCTCACGGATTTGACATGAAGCACTTGTTGCGGACGATCTGCAACAGCCGGGCGTATAAACTCGCGTCGGAATTGGCGCCGACGCGCGACGCGGATGGCCTGTTCTTCACGCATCGCCGGCCGCGGCGCCTGCCCGCCGAAGTGCTGCTGGACGCCGTGAACCAGGCGGCCGGCGTGCAGGAGAAGTTCGACAAGCTGCCGCCGGAAACGCGGGCCATCAGCCTGGCGGATTCGTCGATCTCGTCGTACTTCCTGGACACCTTCGGCAAGCCCAAGCGGACCACGACCTGCGAATGCGAGCGCGGCGACGGGTCCGACCTCAGCCAGGTGCTGCACCTGGTCAACAGCGACAAGCTGCAGCAGAAGCTGGCCGACCCGAACGGCCGGCTGGCGCGGCTCGTGAACGCCAAGACGAGCGACGCCGACATGATCGAGGATTTGTACCTGGCGACCTTGTCGCGAACGCCGACGGCGCAGGAGCAAGAAACTGTGCGGCGTCTGCTGGCCGCGGCGCCGTCGCGCCGGGGGGGTTACGAAGATTTGCTGTGGACCCTGCTGAATTGCGCCGAGTTTGTATTCAATCATTGATGGGGGGGGGACTGACATGTTCAATCTCGGCTCCGTGAAGGCCCGGAACTGCGACGGCGTCTCGCGCCGCGCGCTCCTGCGCGTCGGCGGCCTGTCGCTGTTGGGCCTGAATCTGCCGAGCGTGCTGGCGGCCCAGGCCCGCGCTCAGGCGCGGCAGCCCGCGGCGGCGCGGCGCGACGTCAACTGCATCCTCCTGTGGATGGGCGGCGGCGCCAGCAACATCGACACCTTCGACATGAAACCCGACGCCCCGGCCGAGTATCGCGGCGAGTTCCGGCAGATCGCCACGAACTTGCCCGGCGTCCACGTCTGCGAGCATCTGCCGCGGATGTCGCGGCACCTCGACAAGATTTGCCAGATCCGTTCGATCGCCCATCGGGAGAGCGGCGATCACGTGGCGGCCGTCCACTACATGCTCACCGGCTATCCGCAGCGCCCCGACCCGAGCGGCCAGCCGGCGAACTCGGTGATCTACCCGTGCTACGGTTCGGTGGTCAACCGCGAGCTCGGCTGGCGGAACTCGCTGCCCCCCTATGTCGTGCTGTCCGGCAAGCTGGCGCCGTACACCGGCGCGGGCTACATGGGCTCGGCGTACAACCCGCTGCTCGTCCGCAACGATCCGAATGCCCCCCATTTCGCCGTCGAGGACGTGTCGATCCCCACGTCCGTCGGCGTCGAGCGCACCGCCCGCCGCCGCCGCATGCTCGACGAGCTGGACGTGTGGCGGCGCCGGCACGACCGAGTGGCCGAGGCGGTCGGCGAGCGTTCGCAGTTCTATCAGCAGGCGTACGACCTGATCACGTCGCCGGCCGCGATCCGGGCCTTCCGCATCGACGACGAGCCGGCCCGCGTCCGTGATCGATATGGCCGGCACCGTTACGGCCAGTCGGCGCTCCTGGCGCGGCGGCTGATCGAAGCGGGCGTGCGTTTCGTGTCGGTCGAAACGTCGTGGTGGGACACCCACGTCAACAACTTCACCGATCTGAAGAACAGCCGGCTGCCGAACCTCGATCAGTTTTACTCGGCGTTGCTGGAAGACCTCGATCAGCGCGGCCTGCTCGACAACACGCTGGTCATCTGGATGGGCGAGTTCGGCCGCACGCCGACGGTCAACGGCCAGGCGGGCCGCGACCACTGGGCGTACACGAACGTGGTGAATCTGTCGGGCGCCGGCGTGCGGATGGGAACGGTGGTGGGGCAGACGGAGCGCCGCTGCGAGCGCGTCGCCGGCACGCCGCACAGCACGCATGACTTCGCCGCGACCATCTATCAGCTGCTCGGCATCGACGCGACCCGGGAATACCGCGGCCCGGATGGACGGCCTCACCTGCTCAACTACCACGGCACACCGATCGCGCAGGCGCTGGCCTAGCCAACGCCATGGGCGCCACGGGCTTTGCAACGCATGAGTAGGTCGGCCTGTCGAGGCTGACCTGGTTTCGGCGGGAAAGCCTGACCTAATCTGGCGATTACCCCGCGCTGCGCTCCACCTCGATCACCGCCCGGCTCTTCAGCTCACGGACAATGCGGCGGTACTCGCGGTCGGCGAGCTGGTTGCGGAGCTTGTTGCGGATCTGGTTCTGGACGGCCTCGTTGAGGGGCGTCTGCCCGCCCGGATCGCGCGACACCAGGCGGAACATGTGCACGCCGGTGCTGAGCGCGACGATCGGGCCGATCTGGCCGTCGCGGAGCTTGAACAGGTGCGCTTCCAGCTCGGGGGGCTGGATCTCGCCGCGCCGCGAACCGGTCCCCTGGCCGTTGTTGAACTTGCTGGGGCCGTCGTCGTACGGCACGAGCTTGATGAAGTCGTCGCCGGTCCGGCACCGGGCGATGAGGTCCTCGGCGAAGCGGCGCGCGTCGGCCAGGGTCGGATGCTTCGGCCCGACCGCCAGGAAGACGTTCTGCCAGCGCACCGATTCGACGCGCTGGAACTCGTTGGGATGGGCGTCGTAGTAGTCCTTGATTTCCTGGTAGCCGATCCCCGAGTTGATCAGCTGGAAGATGCGGCTCTGCATGTACTGCATGGCGATGTAGCGGCGCTCGGCCTGCCGGCGCATCTGCCGTTCGAATTCCTTGAGCTGTTCGTCCGAGACTTTCTTGGTGTCGCGGACCTTGCGCAACTGCTGCTCGAAGTCTTGCTCGGCCAGCGAGCGGAGCTTGGCGAGCGTGGTCGGGTTGACCTTTTCGAGCTTGCGGACCGCCTCTTGATAGATCACTTCCTGCTCGATCAGCTGGTCCAGCGTCTGGTTGAAGAAATCCGCCAGCTTCTCGGACTGCTGCGCCGCCGGCAGCCGGTTGAGGGCGACCAGGGCGGACGGCGAGATGTTCTGCATCACCTCGTCGTCGAAGATCGGCCTGCCGTTGACCCAGGCGCGGACCGTGATCTTGTTGACGCGCGGCGAGCTGAGGCTCGTCTGCTGCGTGCCGGACGGGCTGGGCGGCGGCGCCGGCAGCTTCGGCGCCGACGGCGCCGGCAAGGATGGCTGGACCGCCGGCAACCGTGTGGCCGGCAACTGTGTGGCCGGCAATGGCGTGGCGGGCAACTTCGCGGCGGGCAACTTCGCGGCGGGCGGCGTTGGCGGCGGCAGGGCCGGCCTGAGCGGCGCGGTCGTCGGCGGCGGCATCGGCACCGGGACCTTGAGGGCGGGGACTTCCGGTTGCTGCAGCCGCGCCAGCCGCGGCGTTGCCTCGCGCGCCAGGTCGGCCGCCAGCGACTGCCGCTGCACGGGCAGCTCGCGAGTGATCGGGAAGCAACCCGCGACCCCCATCGCCACAACGCTCACCAGCCCCGGGCTCAACCAGCGCCATCCCTGGCTCATGACACCCCTCCATGCGGACCGACCATGACAAGCGGCACGAACTATATCGACCGTTCCGGCCTACGCAAGAGATGTTGAATGACCGCGAAGAGCGGCAAGGGCTCGCGTTCGTCGGGCCTGGTGCGAAAATAGGCGGTCTGGGAATCGACCACGCGCAGCCGGCCGTCGGCCCGCTTCGCCAGCCGTTCCATCTTGCGCGGGTGCCGAAAACCCAGCACCACATCCGCCGGGCCCAGATCGGGATTGTCCCAGCCTTTACCTTCGAGATGAACGGACGCAATCTGCCACGCCGTCGCCAACAGCCGCAGCTCCGCCAGCCGCAACAGCCAATCGACCGGCTCGGACCACGGCCCGTAGCGATCGCGCAATTCGGTCTTGAAGTCCTGCAATCGGTCGCGGCGGCGAATCCGCGCCAGCCGCCGGTACACTTCGATCCGCAGCTTCTGCCCCGGCACGTAGTCGCGCGGCAAGTACGCCGGCCAGGGCAGATCGAGCGCCACTTCCAGATGCGTCTTGACCGGCATGTTCTTCATCCGCCGCACCGCGTTCTCCAGAAGCTGGCAGTACAGCTCGTAGCCGACCGCCGCGATGTGCCCCGACTGCTGCGTCCCCAGGATGTTGCCGGCCCCGCGTATTTCCAGGTCGCGCATGGCGATCTTGAATCCCGCCCCCAGCTCGGTGAACTCCTCGATCGCCTTCAACCGCTTGGCCGCGCTCGGCGTGATGGCCCGCTCGCTGTCGAGCACCAGGTACGCATAGGCGCGGTGCTTGTAACGCCCCACCCGGCCGCGCAACTGGTGCAAGTCGGCGAGCCCGTAGTTGTCCGCCTGGTTGATGAAGATGGTGTTGGCGTTGGGGATGTCGAGGCCGCTTTCGATGATCGTCGTCGCCACCAGGATGTCGGCTTGCTTGTCGACGAACTTGACCATGCCTTCTTCGAGCTGGTGCTCGTTCATCTGGCCGTGCGCGATCGCGATGGTCGCCTCCGGCACGATTTCCTGGAGGCGATCGGCTATCTCCTGAATGTTGTAGACGCGGTTATGCACGAAGTAGATCTGCCCCTCGCGGTTCAGCTCGCGCAGGATCGCGTGGCGGATGAGCTGCTTGTCCCAGCGGACGATGCGCGTCTCGATCGACAATCGGCCCATCGGCGGGGTTTCCAGGTTGCTGATGTCGCGAATGCCCAGGAGCGACAGGTGCAGTGTCCGCGGGATCGGCGTCGCCGTCATGGTCAGCACGTCCACCGTCTGCCGCAGCTTCTTGAGCCGCTCCTTGTGCTCGACCCCGAAGCGCTGCTCCTCGTCGATGATGACCAGCCCCAGGTCCTTGAACTGCACGTCGCTCGACACCAGGCGATGCGTGCCGATGATGATGTCGATGCCGCCTTGCGCCAGCCGCTCGACGATGCGCTTCTGCTCGCCGCCCGTCCGGAAGCGGCTGATCGACTCGACGGTGAACGGATACTCGGCCAGCCGCTGCGAGAAGGTGCGAAAGTGCTGCTCGGCCAGCACCGTCGTCGGCACCAGCACCGCGACCTGCCGGCCGTTGTCGATGGCCTTGAACGCGGCCCGGATGGCGAGTTCGGTCTTGCCGTAGCCGACGTCGCCGCAGATCAGCCGGTCCATGGGCCGCGAGCGCTCCATGTCGCGCTTCAGCTCGACCATGGTGGCGAGTTGATCGGGCGTTTCTTCGTAGGGAAACGCGGCTTCGAACTCGCGCTGCCAGTCGGTGTCGGGCGGATAGGCGATGCCGGGCTGGGCGGCACGGAGGGCTTGCAATTCGACCATGTCGCTGGCCAGGTCCATGACGGCCGCTTCGACGCGGTCCTTGCGTTTCTGCCAGCTCGTGCCGCCGAACTTCGACAGCTCCGGGTCCGACCTGGCGCCGCCGACGTACTTCTGCACCAGGTCGATCTTCGACACCGGCACGTAGACGCGCGTGCCGCCGGCGAACTCGAGGATCAGGTGCTCTTCGGTCTGATCGTTCTTCTCCAAGAGATGCATGCCGCGAAAGCGGGCGATGCCGTGAGCGAGGTGGACGACGAGATCATCTTCTTGCAATTCGAGAAAGCTGTCGATGGCCCGCGATTCGAGCCGGCGCCGCGGCAGCACCACCTGGGCTTGCTCGCGGTGAAACAGCTCGTGATCGCCGAGGACCACCAAGCCATGGATGTCGGAGCCGGCCTCGCCAAGCACCCATCGGAATCCCGCGTGAACATGGCCGACAGTCAGGCGCAACCGGCCGCTCTGCGCCAGTTGCCCGCTCGCCAGCACGTCGCCGAGGCGTTTCTTCTCCGCGTCATTGTGGCAGGCGATCATCACGAAATCGCCGGCGGCGGCCGTGTCCAGCTCGTCGCGCACCTTGGTCACGTCGCCGCTGAAGCGCTCGACCGACTCGACGCGCAGATGGCACGTGATCTCCATGCTGGCGGCCGGCATGGACGAGACCTTGATGTTCGGAAACGCGATGAGCTGCTGGAACACCGCGGGGACCGAGAACAGCCCGGTGAAATCGGGGACGCGCTCCAGAAAGTGCTTGCCCTGCTCTTCGAGATCGCCGGCTTCGACGATCATCGTCCACGCGCCGGCCGGCAGGTAGTCGCACAGATGGCCGCGAAAACCTTCGGCGCGTAGGTCCTGCCCCGTGGCGGTGATCTCGACGGCCTGCGAATCCCCGAGGCTCCGTTGCGACTCCGGCGAGAACTGGCGGATGGACTCGATCGCGTCGCCCAGGAATTCGATGCGATAGGGCGCTTCGGCATCCGGCGAATAGACATCGACGATGCCGCCGCGGCGGCTGAACTCGCCCGGAATCTCGACGGCCTCCATCCGCTGAAAGTTCCGCTCGACCAGCCAGGCGAGCAACGTCTCCAGGCCGGCGTCCTGGCCGACGCGCAACCGCTTGCGTTGCCGGTTGAGCTGCGCGCGGTCCGGCACCGGCTGCAGCAGGGCCTGCATTGTCGTGAGGATGAATCGGGGCGGCGTGTCGTTCTCGAGCTGACGCAAGAGCCGCAACCGCTGGCCGCCGATCTCGTCGAGCACGGTGTCGGCGGTCGGCAGCGCGTCCCATGCCGGAAAGACGTGGCAGCGGATGCCGGTGAAGCTGGCCAGGTCTTCGGACCAGGCGTCGAGATCGCGGGGATGGGCCAGGACGATGAGCAGCGTCTGCGGCGCGTCGAGGCCGAGCGTCGCCGCGGCCAGGGACGCCGACGAATGCCAGGCGCCGTCGATGGTGGCGGCCTGGCGCGCACCGAGGGCGCTCAAGAGCGGCGCAAACCCCTCGGTGGCGCGCACCCAGGCCGGCAGGTCACGCAGGTTTTCCGGCCAAGGCCGTTCCGCGGAGCGGGACGACATGGGAGTATTGTAGTGCAGGAAGAATGACGTAAAAACGCGAACAAATTCGGCCACATTCGTGTCATCAACGCCATGCTGGGCCTGTTCGTGGCAGCCATTGTAACGCCCTTGGAAGTAAGACATGCTTCCGGAGCAGAACGATCCAGTGATCGATGAAATCCGCGAAATCCGCCGCCGGATCTCGGCCCGATTCGACCATGATCCGGCGCGCCTGATAGCGCACTACATCGAATTGCAAAAGCAATACAAAGGCCGACTCATCTACCGCAAACAGCCAGAACCGGATAATAAGCCAGACTCGGCCGCGTAGTCCGCTGTTCCCGTAGCCGCGGCTTGCCGCTTAGCGTTCGCGGAAAACCATCGATATGCACGACTCTTCTCGGCGAACGCTAAGCCGCAAGCGGCCTACGCCAGCAATTCCTGGATCACCTGCGCGTGCTCCACCCCCGTCAGCCGCTGATCCAATCCCTGGTGCCGGTATGTGAAGCGGTCGTGATCGAAGCCGAGCAGGTGCAGGATCGTCGCGTGGAAATCGCGGACGTGGACCGGGTTCTCGACGATGTTGTACGAGAAGTCGTCGGTGGCCCCGTAGATCGTGCCCCCCTTGATGCCGCCGCCCGCCATCCACATCGTGAAGCAGCGCGGGTGATGATCGCGGCCGTAGTTCTGGGCGCTCAGGCCGCCTTGCGAGTAAATCGTCCGGCCAAATTCGCCGCCCCAGATCACCAGCGTCGATTCGAACAGCCCCTTGCGCTTCAAGTCTTGAATCAGGCCCCAGCACGCCTGGTCCACATCGCGGCACTGATCCGGCAGCCGGCCGGCGACGTTGCCGTGCGTGTCCCAGTTGTTGTGATAGATCTGCACGAAGCGCACGCCGCGCTCGACCAGCCGCCGGGCCAGGAGAGCGGTGTTGGCGAAATGCCCGGGGTTGCGGGCCTGGTCGCCGTAGAGGCGGAAGGTCGATTCGGTCTCTTGCGACAGATCGGTCAAGTCGGGAACGCTGGCCTGCATGCGGAACGCCAGCTCGTACTGCTGGATGCGCGTCAGCGTCTCCGGATCGCCGGTCTGCCGCTGGTTGATTTCATTCAACTGGCGCAAGCCGTTGAGCGTCGTTCGGCGCACTTCCGCGGGGACGCCGGGCGGATTGTTGATGTACAGGATCGGATCGCCCGCCGTGCGGAAGGCGACGCCGGCATGCTCGCCCGACAGATAACCCGCCGACCACAGCCGCGCCGAGATCGCCTGCACCTGCTCGGTGTTGGTCGGCCGGGCAACCAGCACCACGAACGTCGGCAGATTTTGATTGAGCGAGCCCAGGCCGTACGAGGCCCACGAGCCCAGGCACGGCCGGCCCGTGACCTGGTTGCCGGTCTGCATGTGGCAGATCGCCGGCTCGTGGTTGATCGCCTCGGTGTGTATGGAGCGAATGAAGGCCATGTCATCGACCATTCGCGCCGTGTGGGGCAGCAGCTCGGTGACCCACATACCGCACTGGCCGTGGCGGGCGAACCTGAACTTCGACGGCGCGATGGGAAACCGCGCCTGCCCGGAAGTCATGGTCGTGAGCCGCTGGCCCATGCGCACCGAATCGGGGAGGTCGCGGTCGAACCACTGGCGCATCTGCGGCTTGTAGTCGTAGATGTCCATCTGCGGCGGCCCGCCGACCATGTGCAGGTAGATGATATTGCGCGCCTTGGGGAGGTGGTGCGTCCGCGGCAGGGCGGCGCCGATGCCGGTCGGCGCGCCTTGCGGCGTCTGACCGAGGGAGCGCTCGCCCAGGAGCGACGCCAGCGCCGCCCAGCCGACGGCGTGCGAGCCCTGCTTGAAGAAATAGCGGCGGGTGATGGCCTGCGTGTAATCGTTGAACGGGTGCATGGGAAACTCCGAGGTTGGTTTACGTTGGTGTTGATGTTGGGGTGGACGCCGCTGGCGGCCTGGCGATGGCCGCGATCACCAGGCCGGCGACGCCCCATTCGAAGAGCGCGCACAGCAGCTCATCGCGAACATAGGCGTCCGGGAATCGATACCAGATGCCGTGCGACACGCTGATCGACAGCCAGGCCGCGACGCCGATCAAGAGTACGACACCCACGCGCTGCAGGTAGTCCGTCCCCGGCGCCAGGAGCGACACGATCCAGGCGGCGATCAGCGCCACCAGGATCACCGACAAGGCTTCCAGACCGAGCTGCTTGGGCCCCATCATGTCTTCGCCGGTCGGCCCGATCAGCAGGATGCCGTTGGGGCCTTTCTTGTAGCGTTCGTTGAGCTCGGCATAGGCCTTGTCGTCCTGGTCCGCGCCGGCGGGGTCAGGGAAGGCATAGATGCCGGCGTCGGGCGCCTCCTTCTTCAGGAACTCCATCAAGGCCGCGTCGTCGGGCAATGATTTGAACGTGCGACCCTGCCATTGAAAGACCATGTGCTCGATCGCGCCGCACACGAACGCAACCGCCCCACCCAGGACGCCGGCCAGCAGGATGCGAACCATTGGAAGTCTCCTAGGGGAAGTCTGCTACGCCTGTTGTACCCGTTCCGGCATGTGAAACCCGAATCGCCCCTTCGGCTTCTCCGGCGCCGGCGGCGGTTCCATCATCTTGCGCAGCACCTCATCGATCAACTTGATCTGCTCATCGTGCAGCTGCACCGTGTCCGCCAGCTTGGTCAACTGAGCCACGATCTCGCCCGGCGTCGCCAGCAACCGCCGCAGCCGCACGAACGCCCGCATAATCTCGATGTTGACCCGCACCGCCATCGGCGACCGCAAGACGCTGGAGAGCATGGCGACGCCTTGTTCGGTGAAAGCCCACGGCAGCTTGCGGCGCCCGCCGTGGCTTGAACTTGATATCGCAAATTGCGAGGTCAAGACGGTAAACTCTTGTTGGGTCAGCTGATACGCAAAATCCGTTGGGAAGCGGCTCTTGTTGCGCCGGACCTGTTCGTTAAGGCGGTGCGTTGGAACACCATAAAGTCCTGCTAGATCAGAGTCGATCATAACCCTTTCGCCGCGAATAACGTGAATCAAGCGCTCGATAGACTCGATTCTTGCCAGGGCCAGTCTTGCTTGGTTCGCCATGGGTGCGCCGAGTATTCGCTGAATCAACTTGAAGCTGCAGGCTGCAACTTCAGGCCATAAACCACCTCATAGCTATAGGTTACGATCTTGAAATCACAGTTTGTGATCTCAAATCCCCGTTCACCTATTCAGCACCTCATCCAGATTCAGCAACTGGTTCGCCAGCATCGTCCACGCCGCCAGCGTCGACGCGTCCAGCGTCGCATCGGGCCGCGATTCGCCGACCTGGATCAGCTTCTGCGCCTCCTTCGGGTTCGCCCGGTAATACTTGAGCAACTCGTTGAGCGATTCGCTGATCACTTTCCGCTCTTCCGCGTTGAACGGCCTCGCGAGCAAGCGAACGCCCATCGCGTCGAACCGGGCCGCGTCGGTGGCGCCGCCGTCCTTCAGCGCCTGCTGGGCCAGATGCCGGGCCGCTTCCACGAACTGCGGATCGTTCAAGGTCACCAGGGCCTGCAGCGGCGTGTTGGTGCGCTCGCGACGCACCGTGCAGAACTCACGGCTCGGCGCGTTGAGGATGTCCATCGACGCCGGCGGCGCCCCGCGCTTCCAGAACGTGTACATGCTGCGGCGGTAGAGCTTGTCGCCCGTGTCGCGCTTGTAGTCGCGCGTGTTGCTGCCGATCATCGCCACCGCTTCCCACACGCCCTCGGGTTGATACGGCTTCACGCTCGGCCCGCCGATCTTGCGGACCAGCAGGCCGCTCGACGCCAGGGCGTAGTCGCGCAGCATCTCCGCTTCGAGGCGGTAGCGCGGGCCGCGCGACAGCAGCATGTTCTGCGGGTCCTTCGCCAGGTTGTCCTTCGTGACCAACGCCGCTTGACGGTACGTGGCCGAGTTGACCAGCAGCTTGAAGAACTTCTTCATGTCCCAGCCGGTCGCGCGGAACTCCACCGCCAGCCAATCAAGCAGCTCGGGGTGCGACGGCAGCTCGCCGGAAACGCCGAAATCGCCGGTGGTGCGCACGATGCCCGTGCCGAAGACTTCTTGCCAGAAGCGATTCACAGTCACCCGGGCCGTCAGCGGGTTCTCCGGCCGCAACAGCCAGCTGGCGAAGCCGAGGCGGTTCCGCGGCAAGTCGGCGGGCATCGCCGGCATCACCTTGGGCGTGGCCGCCTTCACCTGGTCGCGGCGCTTGTCGTACTCGCCGCGGAACAGCACATGGGCCGTCGGCTCCCCGTCGCGCTCTTGCATGACGTGGGCGATGGTGCCGCGCGATTTCAACGTCGCTTCCTCCTGCTGGAGCTTGCTGAGCTGCTGATGGATCGCCTGGTACGGCTGGTCGTGGCGATCGAGCCACCAGTCGAGCAGCTCCAGCTTCTCCGGATCGGTGCGCTGGCCCGCTTCCTTGGCCAGGAGCGCCGCCACCCGCGTCGCCTTCGCCAGTTGCTCCACCTCCGTCGGCGGCAACGTCCGGCCATAGACGCGCACGTCTTGCAGCGCCGCCGCGGCCAGGCGCTCGGCCGCGCTCCGCTGGCCGATCTTGAGCGGCACCTTGGTGCGGATCGTCGATTGCAGCCGGTCGGCGAAGACGTCCACCGGCTGGACGGCGCCGTCGATGTACACCTTCACGCCGGCCGCCTTGGCGGAGCCGTCGTAGGTGACGGCCACGTGATACCACTGGTTCGGCTTGAGCTGCATCTTCGACGTGACCTTGAGGGCGTCGTCGGGCCACTTGTTGACGATGTGCATGCCGACCTTGTCGGCTTCGGTCCACAGGTCCCAGCCGCGGTAGGCGTTGCCGCTGTCCATGCGGGCCACGATGGCGCCGAACTGGTTGCGCCTGGTGAGCTTGACCCAGGCCGACACCGCGAAGCCCTGGTCCTTCTCGAAATCGCCGGCCTCTGCCACCTCGAGCGCCGGGCCCGGCTTGATCGAATACGCCTTCGGCTCGACCTTGCCGGCCACCCAATCGAACCCGCCGGCCAGCTTCAACGTGCGCGGCTTGCCATCGACGGCCACCTGGAACGCGTTTCCCTTGCCTTCGCTGAGCCGGGCGTGCAGCCGCAGGTCTTGCGTCGGCGCCTGGGCGCCCGCCGTGTCGGCCTTCGCGGTCGCCAGCCACTGGTCAAAGGCGGGGCGGGCGGCCTTCTTGCGCTCCGCGAGCAAGCCCCGCTGCGTTTCCAGGTCCTTGGCCAGGGCCTGCCAGCGCGGCCGGTCGTCGCGATTGGGCACGAAGATGATCGGCGGCGTGTCGCGGATGTTGCCGTCCATCGCCCCGATCGTCGAATTGTTGAAGAACGCCGACATCGAGTAGAAGTCGCGCTGCGTGATCGGGTCGTACTTGTGGTCGTGGCACGTGCAGCAGTTCATGGTCAGGGCCAGCCACACCTGGGCCACGGTCTCGGTGCGGTCGCGCGTGTAGTGGACCAGGTTCTCCTCGGCGATCGTCCCGCCTTCATTCGTCGACACGTTGCAGCGGTTGAAGCCCGACGCGACTTGCTGGTCGAGCGTGCGGTTGGGCAGCAGATCGCCCGCCAGCTGCTCGATGGTGAACCGGTCGAACGGCAGGTTGCGATTGAACGCGTCGATGACCCAGTCGCGGTACGAGTGCATCTCGCGGAAGTTGTCGAAGTGCAGGCCGTGCGTGTCGGCGTAGCGGGCCGCGTCGAGCCAGTAGCGGCCGCGATGTTCGCCCCAGTGCGGCGAATCCAGCAAGCGCTCGATGTATTTGTCGAGCGCCGCTTGCGGCTTCGCGGTCGCGGCGTCCCGAATGAGTTCTTCGACCTGCGCCGGCGTCGGCGGCAACCCGGTGAGATCGAGGCTCAACCGCCGGGCCAGCGTCCGCAGGTCCGCCTCCGGCGCCGGCTGCAAACCCGCCGCTTCGAGCCGGGCCAGGATGAAGTGGTCGATCGGATTGCGAACCCATGCCGCGTTCTTCACCGCCGGCACGGCCGCCCGTTTCGGCGCCATGTACGACCAGTGAATCTGATACTCGGCGCCCTGCGCGATCCAGCGCTTGAGCAAGTCTTTCTGCGCCGCGGTCAAGTGCTTGTTCGTCTTGGCCGGCGGCATCCGCTGGCTCGGCTCGTCGGACAAGATGCGCTCGATGAGCAAGCTCTGGTCCGGCTTGCCCGCGATGATCGCCTCGGCCTCGATGGCCGCATCGCGCTGGTCGAGCCGCAAGCCGGCCTTTCGCGCCGCGCTGTCCGGGCCGTGACAGGCGAAGCAATTCTCCGCGAAGATCGGCCGGATGTCGCGGTTGTACTCGATTTGGGATTGCGCCAAGAGCGGGTTCGCCGCGCCCAGGACGATCAAAGCGCCGACAAGAGTGAATCGCTTCATGATGACCTCAACATGCAAATCGTTCAGCTGGGTTCTGTTTCAATCTGTATTCGATCCGTGTTTCATCCGCGGCTCATTGTTTCTTTGCGGCCTGTGGTTGCCGTTCGTGGCAGGCTCGATCGTCTCCGGCAGCGATCGCGTCCAGTATTTGAGCCCGGAGCGAATGTGCCGCGCCATCGCCTTGGCCGCCGCCCGGCCGTCGCCGGCCAAGAGCCCTTCGACGATCGCCAGGTGCTCGTGCGCCTCCTCGGCCAGGCGGCGCAAATCGTTTCGCTCCTCGTGGCGAAGATACGAAACGTCCCGGAAACCGCGAAACAAAATCTTCAGCCGGCTCAGCTCCAGGGCGAGGAACTTGTTGCCGCACGATTGCGCGATCAGGTCGTGCAGCCGGCTATCGACGGCGCGGGCTTCCGCGATGAACTTCGCCGCCGACGCCGGCGCCACCGATTGCAGCCGCCGGATCGCGTCGGCCAGGCTGTGCAGCTCGGCCAGATCGATCCGGCCGCACGCCTGCCGGGTCGCCTCGCATTCGAGGGCGCGGCGGACCTGGCAGAGTTCACGCACATCCTGGGCCGTCACGCGGCGAACGACGGCGCCGCGATTGGGCGCCAGGTCGATAATGCCGACGGCCGCTAAACTAATGAGGGCCTCGCGGATCGGCGTGTGACTGACCCCGAAACGGTCGGCCAGCTCCTGGGTCACCAGGTGCTGGCCGGCGCGGAGCCGGCCCTGAAACACATCCGCCAGCAGCGACTCGACGATCGCCTGCCGGCGGCCGCCGCGTTCGCAGTTGAGCACGGATGACGGGTGTGCGACTGTCATAGGGAATATCGAAGCGCGAACGGTCGCGCGGTGGGGCGGGACGGCCTGGTCGGTTTCAATTATACGATTGCACGGCGGTGCCGGCGAGCACATTCTGTAGAATGTCGAAGAAATTCTATCGAGTCCGACCCCGGCGCTCGAATCCGACAGATGATGGCTTGACGCAAATGAATACTGATAAATAGATTACGATTACGCATCGGGAAAGAATCGGGGTTCGATCCCACGGCATCGAGAACTCCGCTCTGTCCGGCCCGGTGCCGACCAGATTGGGGGACGGGGTGCACTCGACACAAACCCACGGCCTGAATGACCCGGACCTGCTGGCCCGGCTCGTGGACGTGAGCGTCACGCTCAACTCCAACCTCGAGCTCGGACCGCTGCTGGAGTTCCTGCTGGGCACGGCCGCCGATCTGCTCGAATGCGAACGCGCCTCCATCCTCCTGTACAACGAAAAGCGCGGCGACCTGAGCTTCTTGTCGGCGACCAGCTCCGACGTTCATCAGCTCGCCGAGATCCCCGTGCCGCTGGACCGCAGCATCGCCGGCGCCATTTTCCGAAGCAACCAGCCGCTCATCATCAACGACGCGGCCAGCGACCCGCGCCACTTCGCCCAGGTCGGCGAAAAGACCGGCTACCAGACGCGGTCGCTGCTCGGCGTGCCCATGCGGCTGCGCGGCGAGACGACGGGCGTGCTGGAGGCCGTCAACAAACGCCAGGGCGACTTCACCGACATCGACGCCCAAGTGCTGGCCGTGGTCGCTTCCCAGTCCGCGGTCGCCATTCACAATGCCCAGCTCGTCCAGGACCTGCGCCGCGCCCACGACGAGCTGAGCCGCGTGGACAGGATCAAGAGCAACTTCATGCACCTCGCCTCGCACGAGCTGCGCACGCCGCTGGCCATCATCATGAGCTATGCCGAGTTCCTCCGGCAAGACGCCCTGCGGCATGACCCCCAGGGGACGCTGTCGGCCCACGCCGTCCGCGTGCTCGAAGCCGCCCAGCGGCAACGCGCCATCATCGACTCGATGACCAACATGAACCTGCTCCAGCTCGGCGCCGTCGATCTGCAGTTGACGCGGATGCCGCTGCAGAAAGCCCTGCGCTCGGCCTACGAAGAAGTCCGCGAGCTGGCCGCGGCCAAGCGGCAGCGCGTCGAGCTGACCCTCCCGGACGAGCCGGTGTACGTCAAGGCGGACGCGGCGCGGCTGGCCCTGGTGTTCATCAACGTCCTCGACAACGCCATCCAGTTCACCCCCACCGGCGGCGACATCCACATCAACGTCCAGCCGCAAGCCGGCGAGGCCCTGGTCGTGGTCCGCGACACCGGCGCCGGCATCCCGCCCGGCGAGCTGACCAACATCTTCAAGGACTACTACCAGGTGGAAGACCACATGACCCGCCGCCACGGCGGTCTGGGGCTGGGGTTGGCGATCGCCCGCGGAATTATCCACCTGCACAACGGCCGCATCTGGGCCGAGAGCGAAGGGCCGAACCAGGGGGCGACGATCCAGGTGGTGTTGCCGCGGGAGGAGTGAGGAAAAAGGAGAACAAAGGGTCCTGACACCTTTTTTTCTTTTCTCATCCGCGCTCAACGTCCGGCCCTTGACTGGAGTGGCCATAGATGGGTTCGCCGGCCTCTGCGGACCGATGGAAATCAGCCACCACTTTGACCGTCTCCCGCCTTGATTGTGATGTTTCCGCCATCGGCACCGCGGCCGCCCCCAATTGCGTTGCCTCCATCGCCGGCCTTGATGATGATACTCCCGCCGTCGGCACCGCGGCCTCCTCCAGTCACACTTCCGCCATCTCCAACTTTGATGATAATATTTCCACCATCGGCGCCTCGCACGACGCCGGCTTCATCCCCGTCGATGCTCAAAAACTGTTTGCGAATGGCCGCCATGTTAGGCTTGTCGAGCACCGTGGTTATCCGTTCGACATGAAACAAGTCCACCTGAATAGGGGCCGCCACGGATGTCAGTTCCGTGCGTTCTGCCAAACGCAATTCCTGGTTTGTCACAAACGCAATCCCAATAACAGCGTTCTTAGAAACCCCGCCAAGATCACCGAGGAATTTCTGTTTTATCGTAGCGAACTCTTGCTGCCCTCGCGGGAAATAAACGGCCATAATCCACGGCTGGCCGTCTCTCATGCATGTCGCATCCTTGCCCCCATCCTTCCCGCCAAGAGGATGGCTCGGATCCAGACTTTCGTACCCGCATTCCAAAAACGATTTGAGCCGCGAGACGTTCGGAAACAGCTTGGCCATTGGTCCACTCTCGAAGGCGGTGCCATGTTTCGTCCCATCGAGTCGTCATGAAGTTATCCGTTCAGTGTCGGGTTATTGTCGGCGAACGACACCGCTCAGCAGCGGCGGGGCACCGGTGAGCTGTGGGTCGCGGAAACGAATCATGCCCCGCCGTCTGCTGCAGCGCCTGGATACACTTCATGGCCTCCATTGGGATGGGCCGGGGGCCTGTCCCAAGGTATACGGGATCAACGCCGTGGCGCTGTCCCAGCGTGGGATTTTCAGGAAGGCCGACGCCTTCCAACCACGATGCGGGCTCCGGCTCCCGGACCCATGCCCAAGGAGAACCATGATGCGTTTCTTCAAACCGCAACCCGACGCCCACCAATTCTACTGCGGCATCGATCTGCACGCCAGAACGCATTACCTTTGCGTCCTCGATCACGCCGGCAAGAAGGTCCTGCACAAGGAAGTTCCGAGCGAGCCGACCGCATTGCTCGACGCGCTGGCGCCTTACCGCCAAGGGCTGGTCGTCAACCATCAACCCCATGGATCGGCCTCCGCCGGAAACTCGGCTTTTAGCACAAACTCAATCAATCCGCGACGATCCTAGTCTACGGTTCGACGTCGATCGACCGCCAGGACAGGATCGGAATCCTATCCCACGTCACCCCACCACCGCCTTGCACGTCAACCCCTCCCCCTTGAACCGCGCCACCATCTCCACCTGATGTTTCTCATCCCGGCAGGTCACGAAGATGAGGGCGTGGGATGAGGGGCGAGAGACGAGAGGAGGGCGTTCGCGCCGCACCTCTGGCCGTCGTCCCCAGATTCGTGCTAAACTATCCGGCAGAAACGCAGATGGGAGGTCACTCCATGTCCACGACGATTGACTCCACTGACCAGCGCGAGGTCGCCATCCTGGCGCGCGTGCTCGGCAATGGCGACAGCCCGCTCCCGTCCACCATCGCGCGCTACATCCTGCACGTCGGCTTTGGCGAGGACGACAAGGCCCGAATGCACGATCTGGCTGTTCGCAATCAGGAGGACGCGCTTTCCGCGGCCGAGAAGGACGAACTCTTCGCCTACTCGAAAGCGGGCACCATCATCAGCATCCTCAAGTCCAAGGCCCGACGCACGCTCCAGATCAAGCCCAAGAAACGCACTACGTCGTGAGGCGCCCATGAACGCCGGGCTTGTGCGGCTGGTGTGGCGGCGGGCAGATCGCTGCTGCGAATACTGTCACATGCCGCAGGATTACGACGAGGCCACATTCGAGATCGACCACATCGTCTCCAGGAAGCACGGCGGTGCGACACGCGCGTCGAACCTTTGCTTATCCTGTTTCAGCTGCAACTCGTCGAAGGGATCAGACATCGCCGGCCGAGACAAACGCACCCGCAAGCCGGCGCCGCTGTTCAACCCGCGTCGTCACACGTGGTCGCGACACTTCCGCTGGCGAGGCGCGATCCTCATCGGCCGCACCTCGATCGGCCGCGTCACCGTTGCCCTCCTGAACATTAACGACCCACTCCGGGTTGAACTTCGCGCAAGGCTCATCGACGAGGGGTTGTTCCCGTTGCGAGCGTGATTCCCCAGTCCATCACCCGACCACCGCCTTGCACGTCAACCCCTCCCCCTTGAACCGCGTCAGCATCTCCACCTGGTGCTTCTGATCCCGGCAGGTCACGATCACGTAGAACTGGTCGATGAGGGGCGTGGGATGAGGGGCGAGGGGCGACCCGGTTCGCATTGTTCACGATGTGAACGGAATCACGCGCAGGCCAGGCACTCGCGAAAACTCGGTGGCGTTGTCGGTCAACAGCGATAGGTCATGGCAACGTGCCGTGGCGGCGATGATCAGATCGTGGGCGCCGATCATCTGGCCCTTGTTCGCCAGTTCGGCATAGATCTCGGCATGAACGCGCGCCACGCCAAGCGTAACGTCCAACAGCCCGACTCCGGAGATGACGGCTTCGAGCCGGATGACCCCTCCATGGTCTGCCGATGCCTGCCGATCGGAGCGCGAAGGAGCGGTACCATCAGGTTGCCCATCGGGAAGAAGTGCCTTGACACAGGAGTCTGGTCCATGTCGTTCATGACTACACTGCAATCCGCCCTCGGCGTCGAGGTCGTGTCGCCGACGTGGGGCGATCCCGATGCGCGACGCCTGCAACTGCAACTGGCGGCAGGTGACTTTCAATCAACGGCGGCGGTTTTTCGAACCCTGCGCGACTGGGACGAGCGCGACTTTTTCGTGCGGGCCCTTTCCGAGGCGCCCGGGCGGCCGGAATGGGTCGAGGCGTGGACCCGCGCCAAGCCCGACTCGGCGGATGCCTGGCTGCTGCGCAGCGTTCATACGGTGCAGTGGGCCTGGGAAGCGCGCGGCAGTGGTTACGCCGAAACGGTGGGCGACAATGCCTTCAAAGTCTTCCACGCACGCTTGCGACACGCCGACGGCGACTTTCGCCGAGCCGTCGAACTCGATCCTGCCGATCCAACGCCTTGGGCGCACTGGATGTGGGCTGGCATTGGCGGCCAAATCGGCATCGACCACATCCGGCAACGTCATGATGAGGCGACCCGCCGGCACAAGCATCACCGCACAGCTCGCCAAGCCATGTTCCAGGCATTGTGCGCCAAGTGGTACGGCTCCGCCGAACAGATGTTTGCCTACGTCCGCGAGGCCTGCAGCGATCTTCCCGAAGGGCACGGCCTTCACTTCTTGATTCCACAAGCACATTACGAGCGCTGGCTGCAGCACTGGCGCGAGAAAGATCGCCGGGCCGCGAACAAGTACTTGCGGCAAACCGACGTGCGCGACGAGATCATGGAAGCCGCTCGACGATCGATTCTGTCGCCGCACTACGAGCCGAACGTGTTCACGAACGAAGACCGCAACTGGTTTGCCTGGGCGTTCAGCGCCATGGGAGAAAACGCGGCAGCCTGCCGGCAGTTTCGCCGGCTGGGACGATGGGTCGCGACGCCCCCCTGGGGCGCGCAAGCCGAGGTCCTTCACGAGTTCAGGACGGCGCGGCGCAACAGCGGCGGCCCTTTCGTCCGTTTGGCCGCCGT
Source organism: Gemmataceae bacterium (assembly GCA_022616435.1). Taxonomy (GTDB): domain Bacteria; phylum Planctomycetota; class Planctomycetia; order Gemmatales; family Gemmataceae; genus JAKEET01. The sequence continues at coordinate 40,137 of JAKEET010000072.1, read as the reverse complement.
ATCCGTGCCCTTCCTGGGCCTGAACCTCCTTGGCATCGTCATGCTCTTCGTTGCATTCGCGAGCCTTGCCGGCGCCTGGACCGCCGCCGGACGCCCGCAGGCGGGACCGCTCAACGCCGTGTTCGGCTTCCTCGTTGGCGGCGCGGACTGGTCGTACCGCAAGACGTTCCTCGGCGGCTCGTTGCTGGATGAGGCCGGCGGCCGGCTCTTGAACGTCCCACTCTGGTGCTGGGGCGCGTTGTGGGTTGCGATCGGCCTCGTGCAGACCGCGGTGCAGATGTTGAGTTGAAGGAAGCGAAGATCTCGCGACCTGATCCAGCCCACTTCGGGACGACCAGCGGCCGGGCGACGGCCCCGGACTCTCCGTAAAGTTCGAGCGCCTGGCGGAGGTCCTGCGGAACGGCTTTGCCGAACCCCAATAGGGGTCAGACCCCAGACTACCAAACCTTCGGCGAACAGTAGGGGGTCTGACCCTTTTCGGATGGCCTCTCACACCTCCCGCCAACCGGTCCCAATCCACGGGATGTCCACCTGGTGATCGATCCGCAACCGCAGGCTCAACTGGGCTGTGTGGTGATACAAATGGCGGAGGTTGTACACATACAGTTCGGCGCGGGAAACGTTGCGGCGCTCGAATCCGGCTCGCGCTGTCAGCGTCTCGACGGTCTCCGCGGCGATCGCCGTCGACGCTTTGGAGCGGCAGTGATCCAGGTACAGGAGAATCGTCGGCCGATCGTAGAACTGCGTCGGTTCGCGGTCGTCGAGTTCTTCATAGTCGCGGAAGAACGCCGCGTGGTCGCGATGAAAGGGCTGGTCGCGGAACGACGCCTCGTTCTGTCCCAAGTAATAATCGGTGAAGAACAGCGCGTGGAACGCCACCCGGCAGAAGGCGTGATTGCCCACCGGCGCGTCCCAGGCGGTTTCGGGACAGCGGTCGATGCATGCCTTGAGCGTGCACAACGCCGCTTCGAACTGGTTCGCGATCGCTTGCCGGAAGGTGTCGAGCATCGGAGCCCTCACGTCGCCGCGCTGCCAGCTACTTCACTGTTCGTCAGCGTCGGCCTCCATCTTGTTTCCCGCCCGTTCCCGCGTTAGAATTCTGGTGAGTCCTGACAGCAACCCCCTGGAGATAACCCATGGCCTATTATGAGCTTGATTATCCGCTGGCCATTCAGGCCGAGCGCAGCGAACGGGCCGCGTTCATCCGCCGCACGTACGCCCACCTGGCCGGGGCCATCCTGGCCTTCACCGCTCTCGAATTCGCGTTCTTCACGCTGGTGCCGCAAGAAGGCGTCCGGCAGTTCATGAACACCTTCTTCGGCAGCCCGATCAGTTTGCTGATCCTGCTGGCCGCGTTCCTCGGGGTAGGCTATCTCGCCCAGTACTGGGCCCACGCCAGTACGTCGCCGGCCATGCAGTACCTTGGTCTCGGGCTCTACGTGGTGTTCGAAGCGTTCATTTTCATTCCGATCCTGTATATCGCGATGATGTATTCGAGAGACGGCGGTCAGAACATCATCGCCCAGGCCGGCATCATGACGCTCTGCATCTTTGGCGGGCTGACGATGGCGGTATTCGCCACCGGCAAGGACTTCTCGTTCCTTGGACCGATCCTGTCCATCGCCGGCTTCGTCGCGCTGGGCACGATCGTCGCCGCGCTCCTGTTCGGCTTCAACCTGGGCCTGTTGTTCTCGTTCCTGATGGTGGCGTTCGCCAGCGCGTTCATCCTGTATGAAACGTCGAACGTGCTGCACCACTACCATACCAATCAACACGTGGGGGCCGCGCTCCAGTTGTTCGCGGCCGTGGCCCTGATGTTCTACTACATTCTGCGGATCTTCCTGCAGAGCCGCGATTAGATCTTGTCGAACGAACGCCGCGAGCCACGGACTGCAACGTCCGTGGCTCGTTTCGTTGTTGATGTCATCAGGGTCCGCGCAGGCGAACCGCCCTACACCCGCAATCCGGCAAACTCCTCCGCGAACGCCTTCAAGCCGCGCTGCACCGCCCAGGTGTCGATGCCCAGCGACAGCATCCGGCAGCCCAGGTCGACGCAGCGCTGGGCATAAGCCAGGTTCCGCGGCAGGATCGCCCAGTGGATGCCGTGGTTGCGGGCCGCCTTGGCCACCCGCTCAATCGCCGCCCAGATCTCCGGATGGTCCCAGCTCGCCACCAGGCCCATCGATTGACTCAGGTCGGCCGGGCCGATGAACAGCACGTCGACGTGCTTGAGCGCCGCGATCTTGTCGACGTCGTTGACGGCGTCGATGTGCTCGATCTGGATGGCGACGAAGACTTCCTCGTTGCACTTCTGCAAGTACTCGGGCATCGGCATGGTGCCGTAACGGCCGTCGACGCCGCTGGCGTTGATGCCGCGCAGGCCCTGCGGATGGAACTTGGCCCAGCGCAGCACCTGGGCCGCTTCGTCGACGCCGCGGACCTGGGCCGCCATGATGCCGCTGGCGCCGGCTTCGAGAGGCCGCATCACGGTCGCATAATCGGTGGCGGTGAGCCGGACGAACGAGTCAAGCCCCATGCCGCGGGCCGCCCGCGCCGCCTCCTCGATGTGCGGAATCGTCAAGCCCACGTGTTCCTGATCGAGCCAGACGGCGTCGTAGCCCCCGTGCATGCCGACGATCTCGACGATCTTCGGCGAGCACAATTGCCCGACGCAAAAAACGCGAACGAGCTTGTTCTCGGCAAGTGCCTTCTTGATGCGAGCGCCCATGGTGAATGGCCTTTTGATTGCGCAGAACGGTGCTTCCCAACTACGTTATAGCGACTTCGAGATCGATGGCGTTTCCGACGGCGCGGCACACTGTTTGCACTCCCTTCGACATTGCCGATGGTTCAGTTTTTGTGCAAGAATGGGGATTAGCTGCCGGCTGTCCTCATTGTTGCCGATACTCTCGGAACTTCGGACAAATCCCAATTTCTGTCAGGGGAGGTCTGTCATGCTTCCAATTCGCACCATCCTGTTCGGCGCCGATTTCTCAAAGCATTCCGAGCACGCGTTCGCGCTGGCCGCGGCGCTGGCGCGCGACTACTCGGCGCGGCTGATCATCGCCCATGTGCGCGAGCTGCCGGCGGTGGCCGTCGGCGAGTTCGGCGCGGCGCCGGCGCTGGGGGAAGATCTCGACGACGCCAAAGCACGGCTGTTCGCCATCAAGCCGGCCGAGGCGACAGTCGCCGTCGAGCACGTTCTGGTCACGGGCACGCCCGCCGTCGACCTGCTCGAGCTGTCGGAAACCCATCACGCCGACCTGATCGTGGTCGGCAGCCACGGCCGCACCGGCCTGGCCCGCCTGCTGATGGGGAGCGTCGCCGAGCGCATCGTGCGCGGCGCCAAATGTCCCGTCCTGGTAGTCAAGCAGCCGCTGGCGGAGCCAGCGCCCGCGCCACTCGAGAAGGCCGAAGTACAACCAGCCGCCGCGGAGAGGAGCGCTCGATGACGACCAAGGAACTGCATGCCTTTCGCAGACGCCTGCTGGAAATGAAGAATCGCCTCGGCGGCGCCGTGACCACCCTGGAAGCGGAGGCGCTGCGGCCCGTGGGCGGCGAAGCCGCCGGCAAGCTTTCCAACGTGCCAATCCACCCCGCGGACCTGAGCGCGGACGCCTACGAAGAAGCCGTGGCCATCGGCATGATGGAGAACGAAGCCCATTTGCTCGCGGAAGTCCACGACGCGCTCGGCCGCATCGAGGCGGGAACCTAGGGCCGCTGCGACGCGTGCGGCCGGACATCGCCCGCCAGCGCCTGGGGGCGCTCCCTTACGCGCGCCATTGCTTTGAGTGTGCGCAGCGGCTTCAGGGGCGGTGAACGTCGATCATGAGAGCGTGACCGCGATCTGCAGCTTCGCGCCGTTGCGCAGGATCGTCAACGATACGGTGTCGCCGGCGTTGTGCCGTTCCAGCGCGTCCAGCAGGTCGGCCGCAGTCCGGATCGGCGTCTCCGCCACCGCCACGATCAGATCACCCAGCTGGATGCGGTGGGCGTCGTCGCGCTGCGTCGGCCGCAGGCCGGCCTTGGCGGCGGCGCTGTCCGGCTCGACGTCGAGGATCAACACCCCTTTCAAGCCGAGCTGGCGAACGATGTGCTCGGGGGCCAGCTGGACGCCGAGGCGCGGCCGGCTCACCTTGCCGTCGCGGATGAGCTGCGGCACCACGCGCCGCACGGAATCGACCGGGATCGCGAAGCCGAAGCCCGCGAACGCGCCGGACGGACTGAAGATGGCGGTGTTGACGCCGATGAGCCGGCCGGCACTGTCCAGCAGCGGCCCCCCCGAGTTGCCGGGGTTGATGGCCGCGTCCGTTTGAATCATGTCCTTGATGGCGCGCCGCGTCACCGATTCAATCTCGCGGCCCAGCGCGCTGATGACGCCGGTGGTCAGGCTCTGGTCCAGGCCGAACGGATTGCCGATCGCGAACACCTTCTGGCCCACCTGCAGATCGTGGGAGGCGCCGATGTCCAGGGGCCGCAGCCGCGCCTTGGGCGCGTCGATCACCAGCACGGCCAGATCGCGGTCGGGGTAGGCGCCGACCAGCCGGCCCTGCCAGTCCGAATGGTCGTTGAGCGTGACGCGTGCGGCATCGGCCCCCTGGATCACGTGGAAGTTGGTGACGACATGGCCGTCATCGTCCCAGATGAATCCGGTGCCGGCGCCGCGGGGAATCTGCAGCAGGTCGAGACTGAAGGGGCTGGCGCGGACGTTGCTGGTCGTGATGTGCACGACCGAGGGGGACGCCTTGTTGAAGATGGCGATGGTGGTTTTCTCGTCGTCGGCGAGCTCGCCCCGCGGCGTGATCGGCGGCGCCTTGGCATTCGGATCGCGTCCGTCCCAAGGAGTGACCGGGAAGAATCGCCAGATCAGAACGGCGCCCACGATCACCAGCAGCAAGAGAGGCAAGAAGTACGACGACGCCAAAGAGCGTGGCGGCTGGCGGTCGTGGCTGTTCATGGCGGCGCTCCTCGCGAGAGGGTTGAGGCATCTCTCTATTCTAGGCGGCGTCGGAAACACTCAATTCTTGCGGCAACGCCGCCGCCTTTGTGCTTGCAAGGCGTCCCCTCGAGAGGTACAACCGCGCATGCCGAACACTGGACCATCTTCGCGGATTCGACATCATGAACACGAATCGCCTCTCCGCTGCGGTGCAGGATTTCTGCCATGATCTATGGCGCCTCTGGTACCTGCGTATCTTCTGGGGCAGCTTCGGTTACTACTTTCTTCTCCCCGTCTTCTTGGCGGTGATCGCGCTGCTCCTGTCCGGACAGGTCCGCGCGATGGGCATTCGCGAGGCCTTCTGGCAAGACGATCTGCTCATGAGCGTCGTCGCCGGATTCTCTCTCGGCATCCTGTGGGCGCTCGTCCTGGTCGTGGGCTATTTGCTCCTGCTCCAGGACATTCGCGAAGAGAACCTCGCTCTGCCCCGCCCGTCCGCCACCGAGCCACCCGCGACGGGTCAACCTGCGACGGATCAATCCGCAACCGCCAAGAACGCAGCCAGCCAAACTGCGGCCGGCCAGCCGGCAACGGACCAGCCGGCAACGGACCAGTCAGCAACGGTCCAGTCAGCAACGGACCAGCCGGCAACCGGCCAACCCACGACCGCCACGGCGGTACCGTGGTCGTCGCTGACCGGTTACGTCGTCCGCGTCACGTTGCTGGCGATCGTGACCTTCGGATGCCTGTTCGCCTTGATCAGGATCTCGCCGTGGTTTACGCGCACGCTCGGCCAGCACCAGGAGGCGAAGGTCGACGCCGAGGAACAGGCCGACGACCCGCGGCCCGCCGCGGACCTGTGCAACGAGCCGGCAGGCTGGCACGCTCCGTATACCGGCGCGCTCGTGATCGGCAGCGCCCTGGGCGGCGCCGTGCTGTGGGTGCTGCTGGTCGGCTGGGCCTCGACGTGGCGGTTCGGTTGGCTGAACAGGTTCGTGGGGTTCGTGATCGGCGCTTTTCCAGCACGATGGGGGCCGGGCGTCATGGAGTTCGCCCTCATCGTGTTCTGGGTCGCGTTGCTGGTCTTGACGGGGTTGGAGGCGAGCATCGACCGCGGACCGTTCCTGGTCCTGTTCGGCCTGGGAATGCTGGTGATCTACGTGGCGATCCGATCCTTGTTGCGGCGGTCGAAAGGCGAGTCCCCGGTCGCCTTCGCCGTCCTGCTCACCGTGCACACCTTCCTGGCGTACCTGGGCGTGACCTGGTTGTTCAGTCAATGGTGGGCGTGGGGTTGGCTCGGCATGGCGGCGGCGGCATGCCTGCTCTATGCGGGGGGCTTTGCTTTCTTCCCGCAGCAGATGCGCGAGTGGCTCAACACGCTGCTGCTGCCGCCCGGGATCACGACGGCCGAACGCGCTTGGCGACGCGCCAGCGCCGCGGTCGCCGTGCTGACCCTGGTGTACTTCGTGGCCGTCTGTCTCGTGCCCGCAACCCGCTCGGCGGCGACCTTCGGCTGCTTCTTTCTCTTCGGGCTGGTTGGCGCCTACGGGGTGGCCGTCGTACTGATCCGGCGCTGGCAGTATGTTCCCCTGGTGGCGATGCTGTTCCTGGCCGTGTTCAGCGGCATTCAGCGTTACCACTACCGCTTCGACGGCCTCGACTACGACACACTCCTGGACCTGGGGGCCTGCGCCGACGAGCACCGCGACCAGGAGGAACTGGACGAGCACAGCCGGGAGTTCGCCAAATTCCTGGAGGAGGAGGGCTATTGGACCAGCTACGCGCTGGCCGGCGGCGGCGACCTCGACGGATCCACGCGAATGCAGGGGATCGTGGAATCGGATCGTTCTCGGGAGTTGCAAGCGAAGTACTACCAGCGCTGGGGCGACATGGAAAGGGGCGTCCGCGGCGGCCGCCCGCTGCTCAACGACGGCGAGCGGGCCGCGCGGATCACCCCCGTCCACATGCCGGCGGCGGACTTGCGGCATTTGCTCGCCGACTGGAGCCGCATCAAGCCCAAGCCGGACCTCCATCCCCTGGTGCGCATCGACGAGCTGGATTTCGAGTCGGAGCCGGTGGTCGTGGTCGCGGTCAGCGGCGGCGGCCTGCGCGCCGCCGCCTGGGCCTTCGCGGTCCTGGCCCAGCTGGAACTGGCCCACGCCGACAGCAACGTCGATTTTCCGCGCCAGGTCCGCATCATCACCGGCGCCTCCGGCGGCATGTTGGGGGCCAGCTACTATGTCGAAACCCTCGCCGATCGGCCGTTGCCGGTCCGCGACTGGGACCAGCGGACGAAGGAAGAGCGCCGCAAGCATCTCGAGCAATGCTACTGCAAGCTGGTCAAGGATTGTCTGACGCCGATCATGCAGCAACTGGTGCTGGGCGACGTCCCCAGCCTGTTCTCGCCGTGGCCCCAGCAGCACGACCGGGGCAAGATGCTCGAAGAAGCGTGGTCGGCGCATCTCGACGGCAAGCTGGACCACACCTTCAGTGACTTTCTGGAGGCCGAGAAGGCACGCCAGCGCCCGTTTCTGGTCTTCACGCCGATGCTGGTGGAGGACGGCCGCCGGCTGCTGATCAGCAATCTCGACCTTCGCCACGTGGTCGTCAACGAAGCACAGCTGGCGGCCCAGCGCGAGCTGTTCTCGCAGGAAGCCTACGAGCTGTTCCGCATGTTCCCGAAGGCCCAGCAGACGTTCAAGCTCAGCACGGCGGTGCGCATGAACGCCAGCTTCCCATTCTTCAGCCCGGCGGTATCGCTGCCGACGGTGCCGCAGCGCCGCGTCGTCGATGCCGGCTATTTTGACAACTACGGCGTGAGCCTGGCCTCGTCGTGGCTGTTCAGCGTGAGCAGCAATCAAGCCTTGAGCCGCCAGCGCGTCACCCGGTCCCTGGTGATTCAAATCCGCGCCAGCGTCAGCCACGAGCGCCGCACGCTGCGCAAGATCGATCCCGCCCCGGTTCGTTATTTCGGGCACGCCCCTGAAGAGATCTCCTCGCCGGTCGAGGCGCTGCTCAGCAGCTGGGACAGTTCATCGAGCTTCCGCAACGACGGGCAGTTGAGTCTGCTGAGCAATCATGTCCCGAACTTCACGGTGCGGACGTTCGAGCTCGGACACCCTGCGCCGTTGACCTGGCAGCTGGGCCGGCAGGCGCGCAGTCTCATTTGGCAAAACGCCCGCGACGACCACAAGGAGATCCTGAAGGAGCTGGTGGACTGGTCCGTCGAACAGCCGCCTCTGGCCCAGAAGCTGTGACCGGAAAAACGGCGCGGCGGGCGCGGTTTTCGCCGCTTTTTCGCGCATGAATTCCTCACCCGTGCGTAAGATTGACAGGGGACGTGTGTTGTCGAAACCTGATTTCGTGGAATTCGTCCATGAGTAGCCATATGTACAGAAACCTCGCTGTTGCGGCGGCAATCTTGATGATGGTGCCGCCCAACGGAGTGCTTGCCCAGTCCACGGGACCGAATGCGCCGCGGTTCGGCATCGTCGTCGTTCCCGACACGATGAAAACCGGCCCCGACAGCGCGCCGACCAAGGTCTTGAAGGTGCAATCGGTCAAGGAGCGGAGCCTGGGTTACCACGTCAGACTCAAGCCGGGCGACATCTTTGAGAGCATCAAGGTCGGCGACCGGAACATTCCCGTGACATCCGCGCGGCAGATCACCGACGTTGCCAATGAGATCCGCACGAGGACGGACCCGTCGAAGAAAGGGGAGTCGCGAAAAGTGGACGTGCAATTCACGCTGTTCCGGCTCGGCGCCAAGGAGCCCACGGTCATCGAAGGCAGCATCTACCGCTCGCCTGTTCGAGATCCCGTCGACGGCGGCACGTTCTACATCTTCGAAGACAAGTCGAAGCGGGGACAAGAGCGCAAACCGCCGAGCAAGTGAGTTCCCCGTTCGGCAAGCCAGGCCAAGGTCCCGCTCGGCAAGCGGGACCTACAGGCCCGTCGTCAAGCCACTCGCAAGCCAAAGCGATCGCCGTCCGCGCTGCCCGCCGCCATCCACGCGGCTACGATCGCGGCCAGCGCGTCCTGGTCGTGATCGTGCGGGGTGGCGCCGCCGATGATCCGGTCGATGCCGGCGCCGCCGCGGAGCCGATCGCGGCCCTGGCCGCCGATGAGGAAGTCGCGGCCGCCATGACCGTGGAGCCAATCGTTGCCGGCGCCGCCCACGATGACGTCGTTGCCCTGGCCCCCGTGCAGGTGGTCGTTGCCGGCGCCGCCGCTGATCCAGTCGTTGCCCCAGCCGCCGCGGATGCGGTCCCAGCCGTCCCCGCCGTCGAGCAAGTCGTCCGCCAGGCCGCCCGGCGATGTGGTCGTTGCCGTCCTCCCCGTAGATCGCCGCCGCGATCCCCAGGCTGGGGGCAAGAATCCGGTCGTTGCCGCCGCCTGCGTGGACAATGACCTGGCCGTCCACGGGCACGACGAACGGCCCGAAGAGCGTCCCGTTGAGCCAGACGTACACCTCGTTAGGCGTGCCGCCGCTCCACACGAAGATCGTGTCGCTGCTGTCCGTTCCCGTCACGAGCAGGTCGCTGCCGGACATCGACACGGGGGGTCGGTCCTCGGGTGGGACGTTCGCGATGACCTCTGCGGCGATGACGGCGCCGAAGTAGGCCGCCGAGTCGAAGTTCTCGGGGTGATGATCCGGCCATCGACGACCACGTCATCGGCCACGGTGGTCCGATCGCCGTACTGGCCGCTGACGGTGTTGGCCAGGCCGCCGTTGGCGACAACCTGATCGTACTGCCCCGAGAGGTTCATGTCGGGGTGCCAGTTGCCGTTGTAGAACTGCGCGGGCGAGCCGACCGTGAGCGGCACGGAGACCTGCCGGCCCGCCAGCGGGCTGACGCCGTCCACGCGCGCCCAGGCGAGCACGGTGACGCCGTGGCAGACGGCCGCCACGGGCTTGTCGTCGGCCAGGAAGTCGTTGATGAGGCCGTTGACGATCTCCTTCGTCCGCGCGATCATCCCGTCGTCGAGGTCGTCGTCGCCGTTGTAGTGGGAATTCACGTAGAAGTTGTCGGTAACGCCGTCGAGGTTGGGGTCGTTGTAGGCGTACTGGTACATCGACGAGCCCCAGCCGCCGACGAAGACGATGGCCGAGTAATCGTCCGCGTTGACGTCCGCCAGGGCCAGGTCAGGCACGACCTCGCCGGGCGTACCCGGGGTCTGGCCGGAGTTGGGGTGCGGAATCGACGGCCGGGTGGTGGTGGCGGCCGCCACGACATCGAGGCCGGCCTCTTCGAGCGATTGCCGAGTGTCGGCATACTCCTTGTAGTAGAAGTCGTGATGATCGGCGATGACCATCAGCACGGGCATCGGGCTGGCCGACATGAGGTCGCGTGCCTCCAGCGTCTCCATCGCCAGCTTGGTCCGGCCGCACTGGGATCGCCGCGGTTGCCGATGTTTGCTCCGGTTGAACCAATCTTTCAGAAAGCGCATGTTCGTGTCTCCGTATTGGGACCGCCGCCCGGCGCCGGGGCGTCTGGCATGCGGCCTGGTGATCGTGGGTTCATGGCGGGCGCCGGCTTTCCGCAGCCGGCGCCGAGTCATCTGCGATAGGCTCGTCAACAGTCCCATGACTGCGACAAGATTGCGCGGGTTTACAAGCGGCGCACGGCGACGTACTTGTACTCGTTGCGGTTGCCGTCGGCCGCGGCGTCGGTCGCGTCGCCGTCGATGCCCTGGAGCTTCAGGAAGTAGTCCACCTGCGCCGGCGTGGGGTCGTTGTACGCGTACTGGTACACCGACGAGCCCCAACCGCCGACAGCCGCGGCGCCGTCGATGGGCGCGGACTCGCTGAGTTGCTGGTAGTTCATGCGCTCAACATAGCTGACCCCGGAATCGGCCTGGCCGACCCTGTTGTTGCCGATCGCCGCGAACGTGCCGGCGACGTGAGTGCCATGGCCGTTGTCCAAGGGATCGTTAACGGCCGCCAGCGGATCGGCGGCAGACATGCACAGCCGGCCCTCCAGGACTTCCAGGGTCGGACGGATTGTCGATTGGCGAAACACGGAATCTCTCCTCAAGAAACGATGGGCGTTGTTGCTGGCCCGTCACGCTTCGAGAGTGCCGAAGCAGGACACGACAGGCCTTACGAGGAATAGCTCGCCAGGCAGGGCGGGGTTGCGACAAAATCGGGTAGGTCCCGCCTGCCAGGCGGGACCTGAAGTGCAAAGGTCCCGCTCGGCAAGCGGGACCTACAGGCGGGACCTGGAGTGCAAAGGTCCCGCTCGGCAAAGGTCCCGCTCGGCAAGCGGGACCTACAGGGACCTGGAGTGCATCACGCGCTTGCATTCGCCACCGTTCAGGGTCACAATACCCGTGCCATGAATTCAAGTGTCGAAGGCATCGCGCTGGCCTGCGAATGCGGACAGCAAGTGGTCGTCACCGAAGGGATGGCGGGCACGTCGGTCCAGTGTGCCTGTGGCCGAACGGTCGCGGTGCCGAGCTATGGCGAGCTCCGCCGCCTGGCCGGGCGCGATCTCCACATCGCCCATACAGCCGCCACCGACCCGACGGCCGACAACGCGCTGGCGCGGCCATCGAGCGCCGTGCTGTACGCCGCGGTGGTGGCGTGGACGTGCCTGGTCGCCGTACCGGTGCTGGGGGTGTTCCTGGTTTACCGGGAATGGTTCGCCGCCCTTGGATTGGTGCTGGTGACCGCCGGGCATCTGTGGCTGTTCACGCAGGTCTACGTCGGCAATCCACTCGCCGCCCTGTTGGTCTTGCTGGTCCCGATCCTTGGAACCATCCTGGCATTGAAGTTCGTCAAGGACCACTGGCGGATCGCCTGCTGGCCGGTCAGCTGCCAGGCGCTCGGCACGGCGCTGCTGATCGTCGCAACAGCCCGAGGCGCCGGGTAGTCCGCGGCATGGCGAGCGTCGAGGCGTAAGCCCGTCGTTGGCAGCGGATGCGCATTGTCGCGTATCGAAACATCACCGAGGTCATCACCGCCGCGACCGCGAGCTAGCCGTCCAGGTCATTCGGCTTCCCTTTCGCCATCCCCTTCACCTTCTCGCGCACGTGCTCGATCCAGGCGTCGCGCTGCTCGCTCGACGACCAGGCTTGTGCGGCAAAACGTTCCAGGCCCTGATGAAGCCGTGCCTGACCGTCGCCCGACACGCGCGGCAACAGTTCCTTGACACGATGAGACAGGTCTCGGGACGACTTGGCTTGTTGATGCAATTGCTCGATCACCAGATTCAGCTTCTCATTGAGCTCGGCGCGCGACGGTTTGTCGCTGATGACGGGCAACGTGTCCGTTTCGCGCTTCAACGCAGCCTCGTGTTCCGACAGGTCCTTCAGAAGGTTTTGCAGCGCGGCATCCGTTCGACGATCGCGGCCGCCCGGCAGGAACGCCACCGCCAGGCCGATGATCGCCAGGACCACGAGCGCGTAGATCTTTTCATCTCGCTTGCCGAAGATCAGCGCGCCGCCGAGGCCGAGCAGCACCAGGCAGCCGAAGCCGATCACGACCCATTTGAGAAATGCCGGCTCCTCGTCCCAGATGTGATCCGAAAAGTGGTGCAAGGCAAGCACGATCCAGAGAGCCGCGATCGCGACACAACCGGGGGCTGCGGAGTTCTTCTTTCCGGTATCGGCCATCCGTCAACCCCATGCCGCGTCAGGCGTGAACCAGCTCCAAGGCCACCGGCTTCCCCGTCTCCCACGTCCGCTCCGTCCGCACCACCTGGTTGTACAGCGTGTCGCGCTCCACCGGCACGCGACCGGCTTCCTCGATCAGGCGGCGCAGCTCGGCGACCGTCATCTCCTGCGGCGAATCGGAGCCGGCGTCGTGGTAGATCTTCTCGTGGACCACGGTGCCGTCGATGTCGTCGGCCCCGTAGCAGAGCGATAGCTGGGCCGTCGGGATGCCGAGCATGATCCAGTAGGCCTTCACGTGCGCGAAGTTGTCGAGCATCAGCCGGCTCACCGCCATGGTCCGCAGGTCCGTCAGGATGTTCGGCTTCTTGATCTGGTGGTCGTGGCCGAGCTTGGTGTTGTCCGGATGGAAGGCGAGCGGGATGAAGGTCTGGAAGCCGCCGGTTTCGTCCTGCAGCTCGCGCAGGCGAATCAGGTGGTCGATGCGGTGCGGCGTCTTTTCGATGTGGCCGTAGAGCATGGTCGCGTTGGAGCGCAGGCCGAGCTGATGGGCCTCGCGGTGGATCCTGATCCAGGCGTCGGCGTCGGCCTTGTGCTCGCAGATCAGGTCGCGCACCTCGGGATGGAAGATCTCGGCGCCGCCGCCGGGCAGGCTGCCCAGGCCGGCGTCCTTGAATTCGCCGAGGATGTCGCGCGTCGGCCGGCCGGTGAGCCGGGCGAACCAGTCCCACTCGACCGCGGTGTAGGCCTTGAGATGCAGCCGCGGGTTGGCGTCGTGGATGATGCGGACGACGTGCAAATACCAGTCATACGGCAACTGGTGGTGCAATCCGCCGACGATGTGCAGCTCGGTGGCGCCGCGGGCCTCGGCCTGGGCGGCCCGCTCCAGGATTTGCTCGTCCGGCATGACGTAGCCCTTGGCGCTCTTGAGGTCGGCGCGAAAGGCGCAGAAGACACAGCGGTAGACGCAGACGTTGGTCGGATTGATGTGCGTGTTGACGTTGTAGTAGGCGAAGGTGCCGTTCTTGCGCTCGCGGACCAGGTTGGCCATGCCGCCCAGGTCGAACAGGTCGGCCTCGTCATAAAGGAACACGCCGTCGTCGAACGACAGGCGTTCGCCGGCTTCGACTTTGGCGCGGATTTGATCCAATCGAGACATCGTGAGCTCGCCTAGAGGCCATGGGACCCAGATGAGTTTTTACGTCGCCAGCGGAGCATTTTCCAGCGTTCGCCGGGTCCCGTCAGGTGATGAACCGCCAGGCCACTCCAAACATAACGGCCTCCGCAGGCCAGCAGAAATGGATTGCCGGCATTCCTTATTTGGCCAGTAACGTCTTCATCCGCTCGGCCAGGCGGTGTCCCGCCAGCACAATCCGTACTTCCGCGGTGGCGCGGGCGGTCTTGACGTAGTCAGCGCCGGCGTCCGGCGCCTTGTCGGGAACCTTGCCGTTGAACGGGACCCAGATGCCGGGCAGCGGCGTCCCGTCGGCCTTGGCGTAGCCGACCGTCTTGGCCAGCTCATAGCTTTCCTGCGACCAGCTCGCGATGGTCGTGTTCTTGTCGAGCAGCCCCTGTTCGGCGTCGGTGAGCTGCCGGGTCCGCAGGCGGGCGGCCATCGCCAGGGCCTCGCGGTAGATGCGGGCCTGGTGCTCGGCCGAGTCGTCGGCGTAGTTCGGGTCGTCGCCGAGCAGGTTGTCCCAGTAGGAATGCAGGCGGACGGGCTGGCCGGCGGCGCGGACGCCGAACAGGTTGCCCCCCATGTCGCCCTTGCGAAACTCCCGCGAGAAATAGGCGACGTTGTGCAAAGGCTGGTGGATGTCGCCCACCAGGTGGAAGATCCAGCACACGGCCACGGCCTTGTCGACGTCGGCCATCGTCTTGGTGCGCACCTCGTTGGAGCGCTGCTTGAGAGCGTCCAGGATGTTCGTCAGATCGGGGTCGACCAGCGTCTTGCCGGCGAAGGAGTCGGCGTCCTTGGGATCGATGAGCGGGATGTTGACGTAATGATCCTCGGACCGATGATAGCGCGTGACCTCGGCGCCGCGCGGATCCTTTTTCTTGCCCTTGCTGCGCGGCCGCACCCAGTCGGGCCACACCGACGTGCGGACGATGACCCACTCCACCTCGCTGATCTCGTCCGGCCGGCCGGCGGCCAGGAACTTGTCGAAGTGCGGGTGGCTGCGCAGCATCGCGAAGAGCTTGGTCTTCTGGCCGTCGGAAAGCCGGTCGTAGGCCAGCTTGGCGACCGCCATGTGGCCGATGCTGTTCCAGGCCTGGGCGGACGCCGGCCGCCAGGCCGGCGCGACGAACGCAACCACGAATACTACCCAATGTTTCATGACAGCGATCTCCAATGAGTGGCAACGGGCAGGCCGCCGACATAGGCTTCCGGGGATCCCGGCGTGGCAACGAGGTCCGCATCAAGCTACCATGCCGCGGCGCGATTCCCAACTAGAATGAACCGCGAATCCCGAACGTCAACGAAGTAGGTCCGGCGAGCCGAGCCGGACCTTTCTCCTACCCGCGCCGCACGGCTCGCGGCGCCTACCGCGGAGGTTCCCATGCGCAAGGTTCTGGTTCTTTGTACGGTATTCGCCCTGGCTTCGGCGGCGAGCGCCCCATGGGCGAGCGCCCAGGACGTGAAGGAACGGCTGGAAAAATCGCCGCGCCACCATGAGTGGGTCGTGGTCAAGAACGGCGACCGCAAGGTCGCGTGTTTCCTGGTCTTCCCGGAGGTGAAGGACAAAGCGACCGCCGTGCTCGTCATCCATGAGAACAAGGGGCTGACCGACTGGGTCCGCGGCGTGGCCGACCAGTTGGCCGAGGCGGGTTACATCGCCATCGCCCCCGATTGCCTGTCGGGCATGGGGCCCAAGGGGGGCAACACCGACTCGTTTGCCAGCACCAGCGACGCCACCAAGGCGATCGGCAAGATATCGCAGATGCCCGACCAGGTGACCGGCGACCTGAATGCGGCCGCCGACTATGTCCTCAAGCTGAAAGCATGCAACGGCAAGCTCACGGTATGCGGGTTCTGCTGGGGCGGCGGGCAAACGATGCGGCTCGCCACCAATCGCAAGGACTTGAAAGCCGCGTTCGTCTTCTACGGCATGACGCCGCTGACCAAGGAGACCGTGGAGCGCATCCAGTGCCCGGTCTACGGGTTCTACGGCGGCAACGACGCCCGCATCAACGCGTCCATTCCCGACACGAAGGAGCTGATGAAAGCGGCGGGCAAGGCCTACGAGCCGGTGACGTACGAGGGGGCCGGGCATGGGTTCATGCGCGCCGGCGAGGAAGCCGGTGCCAGCGCGGCCAACCGCAAGGGTCGCGATGCGGGTTGGGAACGATGGAAGGCGCTGCTGAAGAAGATCTAAATCAACGAGCGCCAAGCCCCAGGGCGAACAACGCGAGCCCTGGGGTTTGGCTCACTGCGTCACGGAATCCAGACCGGCTCCTCGTTGTCAAAACTCCGCCTCCAGCGTCCCGCCTTTCTTCTTCTTCCCCGGCGTCACCCCCTTGAACGTCCGCACGCGCTCCGTCCCCGGTTCGCCCACGCGGATCGTGAACGGTCCCTTCGAGAAGACCATCGGCCGAAAGTTGCGGCTCTGCAGGCGCAGCGTGTAGGCCACCTGCTTCGTTTTCTCGTCAATCACCTGCACCACCGGCTCGTCCATGCCGCGTACGCTGATCATCGGCAGCTCGCCGCTCGGCTTGCGGCCGTAATTGTCAAGCATGTGGAAAGTCTGCGGCCAACCGGCGAACTGCCCCTCGCCCCTACCCTTCTTGGGACCGGGCTGGGCGACATCGACGAGCAACCGGTAGCACTCGACGGTGATCGTGCGGTCCTTGGTGTTGAAGCGGATCAGGCCGTAGCCGGAGGCCTTGTCGTGCAGCCCCGGCAGCCGGCCGGGGCGATACTTGTCCTCCGGGTTGCCGACGGCCAGGACGCGGACGTGGTTCTTGAGGCCGTCGAGATAGTCCCCGGTGTTGGGCAGCCCCTCACGCCGACCCTCTCCCCCGAAGGGCGAGGGGGGCGCCGGCCGGTTCTTGACCGGGACGCCTTCCTTGTCGGGCTGCCAGCGGCGCGGGTAGAAGTTGGCGATCGACGGCACGCAGAACGACACGTTGCCGTCGGCCGGCGCGGCGATGCCGTAATGCACGATAGTCGCCAGGTGCTGGTCGCCGCACAGGTGGAACGCGAACGCGCGCCGCATCAGATCCACGGCGCGGTTGCGAGCCGATTGCGGCCAGCCGCCGGAATCGAGATCGGCGATCAGGTACTCCTCCTTGGCGCCGTGGTAGTTGGCCACGTTGCAGAAGTTCGTCTGCGACAGCACGCAACGCATGTTGATGCCCTTCCAGTCCTGTCCCCACTTCTCCAGGAACAGCTCCTGCCGCTTGCCCAGCAGCTCCAGCCCCGGCTTGTCGAGCGCCTTGATGTCGATCTTCGGGTCCTTGACGTGATCGGGCCGGCCGGGCCACGTCGACACGTTTCCCTTCGGCCCCGACTTGAACATGCGATCGGCGATCACCGCGAAGCTCACCTTGCCGCAGAGCAGGTCGCAGTAGTAGACGCTGATGTCTTGCTTGATCGGCGTCGGATCGAACGGATCGGGGAGGCAGCCGCTCTGGGTCATGTGGACGACGTTGACCATGTCGGGGTGCTGGACATAGCCGCCGCGATCGTGTTCCGCGAGCGTGATCGGGTTGCCGCCGTTGCCCCAGATGTTGCCCTGGTAGACGTCGTGATCGTCGGGGATGGCGACGCTGGGCCGGTCGCGCATCAGGTCGCCGAAGGCAAGGCCGACCAGCCACCACTTGCGAAGATAATTGAGGATGGCGCGGTCGGGGGGCGTGCGGATGAGCGGATAGCCGCCGACGTATTCGTAGATGCTGTCGCCGGAGAAGAACAGCAGGTCCGGATCCTGGTGCTTGAGGTTCCGGACGATCTCGCGATTGGGAAAGCCGTAGTCGGCATTGCCGGTGAAGGCGGCGACGACCACCGTGTGCTTGTGCACCGGGTCCCGGCGGACCGTGCCGTGGTAGTGATGCGATGTTTCCTTCCCGTTCTTGGCGCGCATCACATAGGCGAGGCGGTACTTCACGTCCTCCTTGTCGTTCCAGCCGGCGACGCGGAACTGGGCGATGCGCGATTTCGGCTCGATCTTCGCCGTCGCCACACGCTTCCACTCGCCTTTGGTCTGGGTCTCGAGGATCACCTCGCGGCTTTCCTTTTCACTGATCGGCGGCATCTGTGCCGTCATCTTGAGCACGCCGCGGCTGAGCGTGTGCATCGCCCAGAGCACGGGACCGAAGGCGCGGTCCGGATGGCGCTCGACGCGCGACCCGTCGATGCGCCAGTCGTTGAACCAGAAGCGCGGGCCGGCGGCGTCCTTCGCTTTCTTCAGGCCCTTGCCGCCGCCGAAGTGGTTGTTGACGAGCGCGACGTTGCCGTAGAGCTGGGCGTCCGCCGCCGACGACGTGACCGAACCGAGCTCCTTGCCTCCTGCGTCGTGGGCCGAGAGCACGACCACGGCAGCGGCGTCGGCCGCCGGACCGGGTTTGGCGTGCAGGCGCAGCTCGATGCCTTTGGATAACGTTTCGGCCGGAACGACGCCGGCTTTGCTGGCCTTGCCGACGAAGAGATCGCCCGCCGTGGTCACGCCGGCGTTGATCCCCTGGCCGTAGATGAGCCGGGCCCGGTAGTCGTCGATCTCGTCCTGGATGCCGATGCGGAAGCCGGCGGAACCGTTGCCGGCCGCGCCTTTGCCGGCCGCGCCTTTGCCGGCCGCGCCTTTGCCGTCGCCGCGCTCGATGAGGCCGAGGCGGACGCTGAGCGTCAATTCACCGGGCCGCTTGCCGACCGCGCGCGTCAGGGCGTGGACGTTACGGTTCGGCCCGCCGCTGGTGCACTCCAGCCGGCCGTCGTGGACGCGCCAGTCCTCCATGGGATTGGCCCACAACTCGGGTCCGACCCAGATGCGCTCGTGAACATCGCCGAAGCGAGCGACGAATTCTTGTGCCGGCGACGGCAACGTGTGGCCCAGGACAACCGTCAAGATCGGCAACCAGCGGCGCATGGCGTCCTCGCAATTCGGAAGGAGGGCGAGTGTTGGTTGCAAAGTAAGCCGGCAGCGAGTTGATGGCAAGGAATTTTCGAGCTGTGGTGAGGTTCATCGAGAAGGCGATCCGAAGCTCGAACAATACGGGGTAATTTGTGCCGGCCGTCTTCGTCCAACGCCGGGGCGGCGTTTCGCTACGCCGTCCCCTACGACCGGCATCCCCCGCAGCACCTCATTTCCCCTTCGTTGCCGATCTTGACTTTCTCTTCAATGCGGACGGCGTGACGGTCGAAGCCAATAATCGGGATTCGCCGCCGTCGCGTCGGGCAGACGTTGCGGTCTGCCGTCGCCGGGCCCCCAGACAAGAAAGTCTGGTCCACGAAGCGAGCCGAACCCTGCATGGAGGATGGCGCCGATGCCCGCGCAGCGAATGTCCGCGCAAGGACGACTTGGATGGCCGCTTCTCGCCGGCGCCGTGATGCTGTTGTGGCTGCCGCCGTTGTGGCTGGCGCCGCAAGCCCAGGCCCAGTGGCGGTTCTGGCACCGCTCCCAGCCGTACTGCATCGAACCGCATGGCTCGGACGATTGCGCCAAACCGACGCCCGCCAAGCCGGTCCCGGAGAAACCACCACAGAAACCGGAAAAGCCGGCCCCCGAGGTGACCTTCGAGCCGGAGCCCAGAACCACCGCCGCGCTCGGCGACCAGTTCGTCAGCGTGCCCCAGATCATGGGCGATTTCGGCGGCTACTGCGGCTTCCGCATCATTCGCGTGCCGGTCATCTCCACGATTACCACGGTCATCAATCGACCCAACAATCAACCCAATCCGCCCATTAACAGCGGCCCAATCCTCGTCCTCGGCTTGGCTGAAAGCCAAACGGTCGTGCGGCAAGTTGTCGTCTGCGATCCCATCACCTCCCGCGCCGGCTCCGGGTTCAAGGTGGCCGACAACACCAGCCCCAAGCCCACCGACCGCTGCTTCTTCACCTACAACTATTTCGACAGCCTGCGCGGCGAAGGCGGCAGCGTGCCGCGCACCGTCACCGTCGAGCCGATCCAGTTCGGAACCGTCACCACCGTCGTGCCGGGCGCGATCGTGACCGAACGACCCCGCAACGTCCATCGCGAGCTCTTCGGTTTCGAAAAGACCTTCCTGGGCGGCGACGCCTCGGTCGAGCTGCGCCTGCCCCTGTACCAGACCGATCACGACGACGACTTCAACGCCGACGATTTCGGCGACCTCACCGTCGTCACGCGCTACGCCCTGATCAACGACCGCGTGACCGGCAACGTCTTCTCCATCGGCCTGGCGGTCACGGCGCCGACCGGCCCGGCCATCAACACGTTCGCCGGCGACATCAACTCCACCCTGATCCAGCCGTGGTTCGGCTACGTGCGCCGCTCGGGCAACTTCTATTTCCAGGGCATCCACGCGCTGCTCTTCCCCACCGACTCCAACGACGTGTCGCTCTTGTTCAACGACCTGAGCACCGGCTACATCATGCCGATGAACGGCGCCGCGGTCGCGTTCGTGGCCCCGAACTTCGAGGTCCACATCACCACGCCGCTGGAAGACAACAGCAGCGTCGTCCATGTTCCGGACATCGTCACGTTGACCGGCGGCGTCCACATCGGTCTGTGCCAGGGTCGCACGCTGCTGAGCCTCGGCATCGCCACCCCGGTCACCGGTCCGCGGCCGATGGACGTGGAAGGCTTCGTGCAGCTCAATTTCCGGTTTTGAGATCAGCAGAATGCCAGAACGCCAGCAACGCCAGCTTGCCACCTGATGTGCGTCGGATTGAACGTTCTCTCGTTCTTCCAGCCCAACCATCAGCACAGCAGCAAGGACTTCGGCGCTTTTCGGCGTTCATGGCCCTTCGAAATGATGAGTTTGAGTCCGGCGCTGACCACCGACGACCGGAACGCGTCGGCGCAACTCGCTGGTGCGTCGGGTGTTGTCGCGAATCTTTCTTCAGCTCCTTGGCAGCACTTGGTTCAATTTCAAAGATCACGCAAAGCCGGACCCAGTGTCACGCAGATCAGCGCGGACCTGCAATGCACCGACCGAACCGTCGAGCGGACCCTGGAGCGCATTCGCCGGAAGCTGGAGAAGGCCGAGGGCTTGTAATTTTTTCAAAAACACTATTGACACCCAGTTCGGGCGGCATTACCCTGCGTAGTTAGTTCGTCTCGGCCTCTTCTCTGTTCCGGCCCCGCTGTTTCGCGCCTGCGAGCGGCGGGGTTTTTTGACCCCAGCAACGTTCCGCAGATTCTGGGTGTATCCCGTTGCTCGGGGAAGACTTACGACGTGTCGCCCGCCCATGAACCTCGGCCCTCTGGCCGTAGTCAAACATTGCCTCCGTGAAGGAGTTGGAATCTATCGACCTCGACGAATGCCTAACCCAAAGGAGTACCCCCATGCTGTCCAACGAATGTCTGCACGAACTGCGAACCTCGTGGCTGCCCAACATCACCGACGCCGGGTTGGACCGCCTCATCGAGTTGCTGGAAAAGGGGAGCCCGCTGCTGATTCACGGCAGCTTCACCCGCGCCTTGCCGATGGGCTGCCTGGCCACGCACGTCGCCTGGAACCATCCGGCCACGGCTCACCTGACCATGGACGCGGGCATTTGCTGGCTGCACCGCATCGCCAACCTCAACCCCGCGACCAGCCACGTCATTCGGGAATGGGACCGCTGCGGCGTGGTCGATTACGAAGTCCGCGCTCAGCTGCTCGTGGAACTCAAAGAGCATCGCCAGGGCCGCCGGCAACCCCAAGATCCGGCCGATCCGGCGCCCGTGAACCGCGTCCGCGACCTGGTGACCGTGTAAGAGACCTGGCGAGCCGAGCGGCGTAAGCCGCGGATTCTGAAGCTACTCCGGGCCTCCGGCCGAAGCCGGGGGCTCGTTTCGTTGGCGGAGGCGTCGATGTTGCCGCGGGTGCTCGAACCGGAGGTCATGGACTCCGCCGGCGAAGCGCGCGACTACGACGCCATGGACCACAGCCAGGTCAATCGCGTCTTCGTCGCCGACTTTCTCCCACTCTGGGACGGCGGCGGCGCTGTCCTCGACGTCGGCGCCGGCACCGCTCAGATCCCCATCGAGCTGTGCCGCCAGCACCCCACGGCAACCGTCCTGGCCGTCGACCTGGCGCGGCACATGCTCGCGGTCGCGCAACAGAACGTCGTCGACGCCGGCCTGGACGAGCGCATCCGCCTCCAGCTCTGCGACGCCAAGCGGCTGCCTTATGCCGACGGTTCCTTCCTGGCGGTCATCTCCAACAGCATCGTGCATCACGCGCCCTCGCCCGAAACCGTGATCGCCGAGATGGTCCGTGTCGCTCGCTCCGCCGGCTTGATCTTCGTCCGCGACCTGCTGCGGCCGGCCGACGACGACGCGGTCCGGCGAATCGTCGAGACGTACGCGGGACAGGCCAACGAGCATCAACGGCAGATGTTCGAGGATTCCCTGCGGGCGGCGTTGACGCTGGAGGAAGTCCGCGAGCTGGTCGCGCCGTTCGGTTTCGCTGCCGAGACGGTGGAGGCCACTAGCGACCGGCACTGGACGTGGGCCGCCCGCCCCCGGATTTCGGTTACAGGGTCTTCAGATACTCCACCACCGCCCGGCGCTCGGCGTCGCTGAAATGGTCGCCGAAGGTATGGCCGCCGTTGCCGCGGCCGGGTTGCGTGGTGTCGTAGACCTTGCGGCGCTCGATCCCCGGCTGCTTGGGATCGGCGCCTTGGGAAAGCGCCTCCACCTTCCAGCCGACTTTCACCGCGTCGTAATCGTCGCGTCCGGTCCCGTAGGAGCGGGTGAAAATCCTGGGCCGCGAATTCGAATCGAGCACGTCGTGGAGCGTCGGCACGGCCCCGTGGTGGAAGTACGGGGCGGTGGCCCAGACGCCGTCGAGCGGCGGGGCCTGGTAGCCCTTCGCTTCCATGCTCGGATACTTCGCGCCGAACCAGCTGCGGTTGTAGTGCTCGCCCAGCTTCCGGCTCAGGCCGTGAAAGCGCGTGGCGTCGGTGCCGATCGTCTCCATCGGCACGATCTTGTTCGGGTACGTCCATTTGGCGCCGTACGTGCCGTGGCACTTGGCGCAGGTCCGGTTGAACAGGCCCTCGCCCTGGCGGGCCAGCTCGCGGTCGATCGGCAACGGGTACTTCGGCGCCTCCAGGCTGAGGATGTACGCCTGGATGTCGGCGTAGGTGGACTCTTCCTTCTCGAACACCGCCCTGGTGTTGTCCGGCGTCAGCATGAACTGCATGATCGACCGGACCGAGCGGGCGTCGGTGGTGCCGGTGAAGTACATGGTCTTCTTCTTTTTCAAGAGCCACCAGGCGGGGACGTCCTCGCAGAGGTCGTCGCGCAGCTCGAAGTCGTACCGATCCTGCAAGCGGATGGACAGGTCGGGCTCCCGGAACGACCACAGATAGACGGCAAAGGCGCCCGCCTCCGAGGTGCCGCGGACGTTGCTGAACTTGAACGGCAGCCGGCCGCTGCCGGTGGTGGCCTTGCCCAGCTCTTCAAACAGGGCGTGGATGTCGAGCGCCGCGTTGCCGAGGCCGGGATAGCTGGTCCCAAAGATCGACCCGGCGTGGCACAGGAGACAATCGGTGGCGACCCCCTTGGCGAACAGCAACCGACCTTCGCGCAGGCCCATCGGCAGCTTGCCGTTGGGATAGGGGGGCGGATGCAGGCCGTAGCGGCGGCGGAACGCCTGGTCGTAGTCAGCCGGCTTCTCCTTGGCGGCGGGTTCCCAGACCTTCCACACGTTGTCGTACGCGGCCAACGGCCACGGGGCCGGCACGAAGGCGCGCGTGAACAGGGCCCGCTTGCCGCGCTGGGCGTCGGGCTTGGCGAGGTCGGGGTTCGTGGCGTCAGGTTCAGCGACACGCGCGTCCCCGACGTCCAGCGCCAACAATGCCGCCAGTGCAATGGGCCATGCCTTCATGTTCTCGATCTCCGCTCCGGTTCCTGACTGGAGTCCAACTCAACGACCGGACAGATTGGAAATCTATCCTACGACGATGTTCACGAGCTTCCCCGGCACGACGATCACCTTCTTGACGGTCTTGCCTACCAGCTGACCGCGAATCTTGTCGTCGGACAACGCCAGTTTTTCAAGCCCGGCGGCATCGATGTCGGCCGGGACCGTCACCACGCCGCGCAGCTTGCCGTTGATCTGCACGGCGATGTCGACGGTGTCGGTCTTGAGCAGCGCCGGATCGTAGGCCGGCCATGGCTCGTAGGCGAGCGTCTCCTGGCCGCCCTGGGCGTGGCCGCCCTGGGCGTGGCCGCCCAGGGCGCGCCACAACTCCTCGGCGAGGTGCGGCGCAAACGGCGACAGCAGCAGCACCAGGGTCCGGAGCGCCGAGCGCGGCCGGACGGTCTGCCGGGTCAGGTGGTTGGTCAGCTCCATCATCGCGGAGATGGCGGTATTGAAGGCCATGGCCTCCAGATCGTCGGTGACCCGCTGGATGGTGCGGTGCACGAGCCGCAGCGTTTCCTTGTCCGGCTCCACGTCTTGCACCGAATCGAGCAGCGTCAGCCGCTCGGCCCGTTCATCGACGGCGAGGCGCCAGACGCGGTTGAGGAATCGATACACCCCTTCGACGCCGCTCAAGCTCCACGGCTTGGTCGCTTCCAGCGGGCCCATGAACATTTCGTAGAGCCGCAGACTGTCGGCGCCGTAGTCCTCGACGACGTCATCCGGATTGATGACATTGCCGCGCGCCTTCGACATCTTGTAGGCGCGGGCGTCGATGCGCAGGCTCGGCTGGTCCTTGAGGACGAAGCTGTCCCCCTTCTTCTCGATCTGGTCCTCGTTCAGCTTGACGAGTTCGAGCTTGGCGCCGGACTTCTTGTGGACGGCGACGTCGCCGTCGAAATCGACCTCGCCCGCCGACACCCAGGCGAGGGGCTGATTCGCTTTGCGAAAGGCCGTGTACTCCGTCTCGCCCAGGATCATGCCCTGATTGACCAGGCGCAGGAACGGCTCCGGACCCGGCACGTGGCCGCGGTCGTAGAGCGCCTTGTGCCAGAAACGCGCATAGAGCAGGTGCAAGACGGCGTGCTCGGCGCCGCCGACGTAGAGATCGACCGGCAGCCAGCGGCGGAGCCTGGCCGGATCGGCGAACGCCTGGTCGTTCCTGGGATCGAGATAGCGCAGGTAGTACCAGCACGAGCCGGCCCATTGCGGCATGGTGTTGGTCTCGCGCAGGTAGCGCTTGCCGCCCCGGGTCACCTCGACCCAGTCCCGGGCCTTGCCGAGCGGGGGCTCCGGCTTGCCGGACGGCTGGTAGTCTTCCAGCTCCGGCAAGGTCAGCGGCAGCTCCGCCACGGTCAGCGGGACCACCGCGCCGGTCGGCTGCCCGGCGGCGTCGACTTCGTGCAGGATCGGGAACGGCTCGCCCCAGTAGCGTTGCCGGCTGAACAGCCAGTCGCGCAGCTTGTAGTTGACCTTGCGCTGGCCGCGGCCCTGTTCCGCCAGCCAGGCGGTGATCTGCCGCTTGAACTCCGCCGTGGCCAGGCCGTCGAACGGGCCAGAGTTGATGGCCGCGCCCTCGTCGGCAAAACACTCGAACAGCTCGACGCGATGCTCGTAGAGCTGCTCGGCGATCTTGTCCGAGTTGCGGCCAAAACGCTCGGACATCCGGCTGGCGAAGCTGACGACGGCCAGCTCGAAGTTCGACAACGTTTCGACCGTCGAGCCGGGATTGGCCAGGCGGTCGGCGTCGAAGCGCTGGTCCTTGTCCTCCCACATCCTGGCCAGGACGTTGTACACCTTGGTGGTCCGGAACCAGGCTTGCGGCGGCCGCACCACCGGCCTGATGGGCAGCCGGAATTCCTGGGCGAACTCGAAGTCGCGCTCGTCGTGGGCCGGGACCGCCATGATCGCGCCGGTGCCGTAGCTGACCAGGACGTAGTCGGCGATCCAGATCGGGATCGGCTCGTCGTTGACCGGGTTGAGGGCGTAGGCGCCGGTGAAGACGCCGGTCTTGGTCTTGGCCAGCTCGGTGCGCTCCAGGTCGCTCTTGCGGGCGGTCTCGGCCTTGTAGGCCTCGACGGCCTGGCGCTGCCCGGGCGTGGTGATCCGGTCCACCAGCGGATGCTCGGGGGCCAGCACCATGTAGGTGGCGCCGAACAGCGTGTCGGGGCGGGTGGTGAAGACGCGGATGTGATTTCCGATTTTCGGTCGTTGATCTTCGATTGCCGTCGGCTGCCGGTCGTGGCTTGGGACATTGTCCCCGGCGAGGGGAAAGTCCACCTCGGCGCCTTCGCTCCTGCCGATCCAGTCGCGCTGCATCTTCTTGATGGCGTCGGGCCACTGCACCAGGTCGAGGTCGGCGAGCAGCCGTTCGGCGTAGTCGGTGATGCGCAACAGCCACTGCCGCAGCGGCATGCGGACGACGGGGTGGCCGCCGCGCTCGGATTTGCCGTCGATCACCTCCTCGTTGGCCAGCACGGTCCCCAGCTCCGGACACCAGTTGACCGGCACCAGGGCCTGGTAGGCCAGGCGCTTGCCGTCCACATAGGCGCGAACCGCCGCCGCGCCCTGGGCTTGCACGTCCGCCGGGATGGGCAGCTCGGCGATCGGCCGGCCGCGGCCGGCCTCGTGGTCGAACCAGGTGTCGTACAGCTCCAGGAAGATCCACTGCGTCCACTTGAAGTAGCCGGGGTCGGTGGTGTCGACCTCGCGGTCCCAGTCGTAGCTGAAGCCGAGCATCTTGATCTGCCGGCGGAAGGTGGCGATGTTCTTCTGGGTGGTGACGCGCGGATGCGTGCCGGTCTGGATGGCGTACTGCTCGGCGGGGAGGCCGAAGGCGTCCCAGCCCATGGGGTGCAGGACGTTCCAGCCCTTCATGCGGCGGTAGCGGGCCAGGATGTCGGTGGCGGTATAGCCTTCCGGGTGGCCGACGTGCAGGCCGGCCCCGGACGGATACGGGAACATGTCGAGGATGTACAGTTTCGGCTTGGGCGAATCGTCCGGCGTGCGAAAGGTCTTGTGCTCGTCCCAGAAGCGCTGCCAGCGCGGCTCGATGACTTTCGGATTGTAGGTCGGCATCGGCGCGAATCTCCACGGCCCGGCTGAGATAACCTACTTTGGGGCGGGAAGGAGTCAACGCGGCCGCCACGGACGGAATGACGCCAGCGCGCCCACCACGTATCGCAGGGTGTGAGCTCTTGCGATACAATATCGTCCGATTCATTGGACGAGGCGTCAGCCATGGATCGCAGCAATCCCTACGAAGCGGCCTTCGAAGCGTATCTGCAGACGCACAACCTGTGCTACGTCGCCGTCGACGAGTCGAAACGCGCTTCCTGGGGCGACACGCCGGTCAAAAACCTCGACTTCATCGTCCTCGGCGCCTCCGGTTCCCGGCTGCTCGTCGACGTCAAGGGCCGGCAGTTCCCCGGCGGGCCGGCCGCTCGGCCGCGCTACACCTGGGAGAATTGGTCCACCCAAGACGACATCGACGGCTTGCGAAGCTGGATGCAGCTTTTCGGCCCCAGCTACACCGGCGTGTTCGTGTTCCTGTACCGCATCCAGCCCACCGTGAGCCTCCCCGCGGGCAGCCTCGACCTCTGGACCTGGCGCGGCCAGCCGTACCTGCTGCGGGCCGTCGCGGTCGATGACTACGTCGCCCACATGAAGGTCCGCAGCCCCAAGTGGGGCACGGTCGCCCTCGCCAGCGCCGCGTTTCGGCGTTTGGCCCGGCCGTTCCGCTGGTTCACCCATGATGGCTCCATCCACGATGGGTCCACGCAGGCAATGACGAACCCCCAGGAGGCGGTCGCCGATGGCCCATTTGAAGATCGGCCTGTGCCAGAGATCGCTCAACATGCCCTTGCGGCGTTCGCTGCCGGAGCTGCGGACGCTCGGGGTGGCGGGAGTGGAGCTTGATGCCGTCGGCGACCTGGCGCCCGCGCAGCTCTCCGACACCGGCCGGCGCGAGCTCAGGCATCTGTTGCGCTCCCATCACCTGGAGCTGACCGCGCTGGCATGCCCGTTGCGGCGCGGCCTGGCGGTCGCCGACAACCAGGAGGCCCGGCTCGACTACCTGCGCCAGGCCCTGTCGCTCAGCCGCGACCTGGGGGCCGGGATTGTCGTCATCGAGCCGGGCCCGATCGTGTACGGCGAGGGCGAAGGCGACCCGCGCCAGGTCCTCCTCAAGGAAGCGCTGGCCGCCCTGGGCCGGCACGGCGAGCGGGTCGGGGCCGTGCTCGCCCTGGAAACCGGCCTGGAAGACGGCGCCGCCCTGACGACATTCCTCGACGGCTTCCACACCGGCGGACTGGCGGCCAATCTCAACCCCGGCAACCTCTTGATCCACGGCCACGACCCGTACGCGACGGCGCGGACCCTGCGCGAACGCATCGTCCACGTGCACGCCAAGGACGCCCGCGTGGCGAGCGCCGCCGGCATCGCTCAGGAGATCCCGCTCGGCCACGGCGACATCGATTGGCTGCAGCTCCTGGCCATCCTCGAAGAGATCGAGTATCGGGGATTTGCAACGATCGAGCGAACACCGGGCGCCAACCCCCTCGCCGCCGCCAAAGCGGCCGTCGACTTCCTGCGTTTGGTCATTAGTCATTGGTCATTGGTCATTGGTCATTAGTCATTCGCTACGAGCTTACACCGTTGACCAACGACCAATGACTAATGACTAATGACCAATGACTATTGACCAATGACCAACGTCGTCATCATCGGCGCCGGCGTCTCGGGACTGTCCATCGCCTACCGTCTGCAAGAGCGCTTGCCGCAAGCGGCGATCGCGGTGCTGGAGCGCGACTCGCGGCCGGGGGGCACGGCGTGGACATTGCATGAAGGTGGATTTCAGGTCGAGATCGGCCCGAACGGTTTTCTCGACACCAAGCCGACGACGCTGGAGCTGTGCCGCGACCTGGGACTGGGCGAACGGCTCATTCGCGCGACGGCAGCGGCGGCGCAGAAGCGCTATCTCTTCCTGGGCGACCGGCTGCGTTTGCTCCCCGGCGGCCTGGCGTCGCTGATTGCCACCGATCTGTTGAGCTGGCGCGGCAAGCTGGGGCTGCTCACAGAGCGCTTTCGAAAGCGCCGCGCGCCAAAGCCCGGTGACACGGAGCGCGATGAATCGATTGCCGCGTTCGCCCGGCGCCGGGCGGGCGCGGAAGCGGCGAACCTCCTCGCCGACGCGCTGGTGACCGGCATCTACGCCGGCGACCCGGCCCTGTTGAGCCTGCCGGCGTGCTTTCCGCGCGTTGCTGCCCTGGAACGGCAACACGGCAGCGTGCTCAAGGGCATGGCGGCGGCGGCGCGCGAACGTCGCGCCGCGGCGCAGGCCAACGGTCAGCCCTACGAGCGTCCCGGCGCGATGTGGTCGGTGCGCGAGGGGCTGCGCGGCCTCAGCGAGGCGCTGGCCGGCGCGCTGAAACGGCCGCCGCTCTACGGCGTCGCCGTCCGCGGCCTTCGCACGGCAGCCGGCTCATCCAGTCCGAGCTGGACCGTGCTCGGCGACGGACAACAATCGTGGACCGCCGACGCGGTGGTCCTGGCCTGCCCCGCTCATCAGCAGGCGGCGCTGCTGGCGGACGTTGACGCGGAACTCGCCGAACGCATCGGACAGATTCCGTACAACCGCATTGCGGTCGTCGCGCTCGGCTATCGACGGCAGGATGTGTCGACGCCGCTCGACGGTTTCGGCTTCATCGCGCCGCAGGGGCTGCGCCGCGACGTGCTCGGCGTGCAGTGGTGCTCGTCGATCTACCCCGGCCGGGCGCCGCCCGGCGCGGTCCTCTTGCGGGCGATGTGCGGCGGCTGGCATCGAGCCGAGATGGTCGGCTGGGGCGATGACCGGCTGGTGCAGGCGTTGCGTGGCGAATTGCGCCGGGCGATGTACATCACGGCGGCGCCGATCTTCGTGAAGATCGTCCGCTGGGACCGGGCGATCCCGCAGTATCATGTAGGTCATCTGGACCGCGTCGCCTGGATCGAAAAGCGGTTGCAGCGGCATCCGCGCCTGTTTCTCGGCGGCAACGCTTACCATGGCGTCGCATTAAACGACTGTACTGAACAGGGATGCGTCGTCGCGGCACGAATCGCCCGGACCCTGGTTGAGCGGAACGCTAATCTGCGCTGATAATTGGGAGGGGAATCCGTACCTCAATGACCTGGGAAGGCTGGATTCATTGCATTGCACGCGCACACACACAAGACACAAGGCCCAACCCGGCCGTGCCGTTGGCTTGGGATCGGGGATTAAGTTGGTGAAGGGAGTGCGACGATGGCGCAAGCCTTGACCAAGACCGTGGCGCGGCTCCGCGAATTGGCGGCCCGGCCGTTCCCCGGCGAGCGCACCGATCGCCAGCTCCTGGAAGCGTTCACCGGCCGCGGCGATGAGTCGGCGTTCAGCCTTCTCGTCCACCGGCATGGCGCTCTGGTGCTCGGCGTGTGCCGGCGCGTGCTGGCCAACGACGCCGACGCCGAAGACGCGTTCCAGGCGACGTTTCTGGTGCTGGCCCGCAAGGCAGGCCGCGTTGCCTGGCACGACAGCGTCCGCAATTGGCTCTACGGCGTCGCCTATCGCATCGCCCGCAAGGCCCGCGTCCTGCAGGCGCGGCGGGCCCGCAAGGAGCGCGAAGCGTGTCCGGCCGCGAACGCCGCGAACGCGCCTGCCGCGAATGCGTCGAGCCTGGAATCGGCCTGGGCGGAGCTGCGCGGCGTGCTCGACGAGGAACTTCACAACTTGCCCGCCAAGTACCGGGCGCCCTTGCTCTTGTGCTGCCTCGACGGTAAGACCCGCGAAGAAGCCGCCGCCGAGCTGGGCTGGTCGGTCGGCAGCGTCAAGGGCCGGCTCGAGCGGGGCCGCGACCTGCTCCGCGAGCGCCTGCGCGGCCGCGGCCTGACCTTGTCGGCGGCGCTGTGCGCCGGCATCCTGGCCGAGGCGCCGGTCTCGGCCGCGCTGGTCGAAACCACGGCCGGCGCCGCCATTCCCTATGCCGCCGGCAACGTGGCCGCGGCAGCCTCCCCTGTCGCCATTCAACTTGCCCAAGGAGCTTTGCAAGCCATGCTCATCGCGAAATGCAAGATCACCGGTTTGGTGCTGGCCCTGACGTGCGCTGTCGGCGTGGGCGGCAGCGTTGCCGTGCATGACGCCTGGGCCGAACGCCCAGCGCCGAGCGCGGCGACGTCGGCCGCGGCGGCGCCGGCCGCTCCGGTCTTGGAAAGCCTCGACCTCGCCATGCTCGATCCGCAGCCGATTTCGTTCCAGGATCGGGAACCGCCGCGCGAGGGCGAACCCCGGCAGGAAAAGGAGCGGCCGCGCGACGGCGACCGCAAGCCGGAAAAAGAACGGCCACGCGACGGCGACCGCCGGCCGGAACGCGCCGCCATCGGCATCGTCAAGAAGATCGACCTCAAGATCGGCACCATCACGATCCAGTCGCTGCGCGACGGCGACACCGGCGACAAGACGCTGAACCTCGCCGGCAAGGACGTGCGGGTCAGCGCCAACGTCGAACGGCCCGTGACGTTGAACGACGTGCGCGAAGGGGTGCGTGTCGTTCTCTCCCTGAATGACAACAACGACGTGAGCGCCATTCGCGTCGAGTTTCGGAGGGACGCCGGCCGCGACCGTCCCGCGCCGCGCGAAGGGGAGCGCGACGGCGAGCGGGGCCGCTTGGGCGGCGTCATTGTCGAGATCGATGCTGCCAAGGGGACCATCGGCCTGCTCGTCGGCCGCGAGGGCAACCTGAACATCACCACCCTGACGGTCGCGAAGGACGCCAGGGTTCGGCTGATGCACGGCGAGCGACCCTTGAGCGAGTTGACGTTCGCCCAGCTCGCCAAGCCGGCGCAGGCGTGGGTGACGCTCGGCGCCGACCAGAAATCGGTGACCGCGCTCGACGTGATGGCGCCGGTGCTGCGGCTGCGCGTCAAGGCCGTGGACGCCGCCGGCCGCAAGGTGACTTTTGCCGCCGAGCGCATGGAACAAACCTTCGAGTTCGCCCCCGACGCCAAGGTGATGCGCGGTCGCAACGAGGTGGAGTTGAAGGACCTCGACGTGGGCGCGGTGGTGATGATCTCGCTGAGCCCCGACCGCCGCCGCGTGATCGCCGCCACGATGATCGGCGGCGACGGCGATCGGGAACGGTAGCAGGTGACAGGGCGAGAAGATGACAGGGTGACCGGCGAGCGTCGTGGCGTAAGCCCGACGTGGACGGGAGGCAGTCGCCGATTCCAGGATCCTGACACGGCGGGCTAACGCCGCGCCGCTCGCCTTGTTGCTGGAGATTCCTCATGAACCCATCGCTCGCGCCGATCACGTGGATGGAGTGGCTCGGCCGGTTCAGCTATTTCACCGGCCAGGCGTCGCTGGCGTCGTTGCGGGCCTTGGGCCGGCCCGCCGTCTCGGCAGGGCAGCTCTATCATGTTCTCGCGGGAGCACTGCCGCTCGGGTTCGTCGCCGGCGGAGCGCTCGGCATCGTCGTGTGGCTGCACCTCCACGGCGCCGTCGCCACGGAGTATCAGCACAAGGTGCCGGAGTTCCTGGCCCTCGGCGTGGTGCTCGAGTTCGCGCCGCTGGGCGCCGGCCTGGTGGTGGCGGGACGCTCCGGCGCCAGCCTGGCCGCCGAGCTGAGCACCATGCGGCTCACCGAGCAGCTCGACGCCCTGGAGACCATGGGGTTGCCGCCGCTCAAGCATCTCATCGGCCCGCGCGTGCTGGCCTGCATGGCCGCCTTGCCGCTGTTGACCATCACGATCGCGTTTGTCGCCCTGGGGAGCAGCGCCCTGGCCGAGATGGTCGGCGGCAGCCTGTCATGGACGCAGTATCACACGGCGATGTTGCGCGGCCTGGTGCAAGCCCCGGTCGTCGCGGCCACGCTCAAGACGATCGTCTTCGGCCTGTTGATCGCCGTGGCCGGCTGCTGGCACGGCCTGAACGCCCCGGCCGGCGCCGAAGGCGTGGGCGTGGCGGCGACCCGCGGCGTCGTGTGGGCGACGCTGTTCGTGCTGCTGTCGAACGTGGCCCTGGTGAAAGTGATCCAATTGCTGACCTGACGGACTGCGCGTTGCTTGTCCTAGAGCGTCCACCCGCGCCGGTACTCGCGACGCAGATACTGCTCGGCGTTCCGCGCGCCGGTGACGCACCCCGTCTTGGCGTCGTACTGGACCTTGCCGCCGGCCTTGTAGGCGACGTTGCCCAGCAGCACCGTTTCGGTCAGCGCTCCCGAGTAGTCGAAGTTGCAGGTCGTGGCGCCGCCGTTCTGGATCGCTTGCAGCCATTCGCGATGATGGCCGACGGAGCGCGGGATGGTCGGCTTCGGCAGCTCGACGCCTTTGAAGCGTTCCTCCGGCAGCAGCCGATAGTGGCTGTAGTCGGAGACCAGGTTCCCCTTCTCGCCTTCGAACAACACGCCGCTGGCAAACCCTTCGTACCGCACCTTCCCTTCGAGATCGGGGCCCGGCTGGCCGTGATACCAGGTCAGATGCACCGGCGGCTGGGCGCCGCGAGCCGGGTACTCGTACTCCACCTGCATCAAGTCGGGCATGTCATTGTCTCCCTTGTAGGTGACGCGGCCGTTGGCCGCGATGGTCGTCGGGTGACGAAGGCCCAGGGCCCAGTGCGGCAGGTCCATGAAATGGCAGGCCATGTCGGCCAGCACGCCGCCGCCGAAGTCCCACCACCAGCGCCAGTCGAAGTGGAGGCCGTGGCCGCCGAAGCGATAGGGCGGATAGCCGCGCTCGGGCGCCGGGCCGAGCCACAGATCGTAATTGAGGCCTTGCGGCGGCGGGGTGGTTGCCTTGGCCCGGAACATCGCGTCGGGCCGCCGCGAACACCACACGTGCACGCGCCGCACCGGGCCCAGCAGCCCCGCCTGGACGATCTCGACGACCCGCCGATAGTTCTCGCCGGCGTGAATCTGCGTCCCCATCTGCGTGACCACCCGGTGACGTGCGGCGGCGGCCGTCATCAACCGCACTTCATGCACCGAATGGGCCAGCGGTTTCTCACAATAGACATGCTTGCCGGCCCGCATGGCCAGGAGCGCCGGAATGGCGTGATGATGGTCCGGCGTGGCGATGATGACGGCGTCCAGGTCGCGCGGCTGATCGAGCAGCCGGCGATAGTCTTCAACGAACCGGGCCTTCGGAAACCGCTTGATGACCGGGGCGGACCGCGTGGCGTCGACATCGCACAAGGCGACGATCTCCGCCAACCCGGTCTTGTCCGCTTCGCCCCAGTTGTACTGCCCCTGGCCGTTGATGCCGATGACGCCGACGCGCACGCGCTGGCGCGGCGGCTGGGCGGCGGCGCCTGCGCCGACGAAGTACGACATCGTGGCCAGGGCCGCGGACGATTGCAAGAAACGCCGACGTTGCACGCGGGAAGGCATGAAGGTCACCTCGGGATGTCGGCGCCGAAGTCGCAGACGGCGCGCCGATGGCCTCGATTATGGCAGGATCGAGCCGGCGTGCAAGCCGCAAATGACCAGAACCAGCTTTCGATCCGCGGCGTCTTTCGGTAAGGTGTACATGGCTCGAGTGACGGCAACGAGAATCGTCATTCGAAAATCGAAAATGCTTGGCCCCCGTAGCTCAGCCGGATAGAGCAGCGGATTTCTAATCCGCCGGTCGGGAGTTCGAATCTCTCCGGGGGTAATGGTGGCGGCGGCAGTTGGACCCAAGATCCTCAGAAAGATCCTCAGAATGGACTGCCCCTCGGGTTTGCCCGGGTGGTCGCGCTCAAGGCGCGTTTCAGCCAGGCGCGGGCGAAGGCCCAGTGGCGATCGGCGGTGCGCTCTTTGGTCTCTTCCGAGAGCGGACGGGGCGAGAGGTGGCTGGCGCCGACGTGTTCAGCGTCGCGGCGGCGCGAATGAGCGCCTGGAGCGCCTTTTCATCAATCCGGTCGCCCTCATGGAAATCGATGGCACGCCGGGTGTTGCCTTCGAGGCTGGAGTTGAAGAGGCCCGAAGGGTCCGGGAGCGAGGCGCCCGTGGCGAAGGTCAATTTGACGACATTCTTGTACGTCTCACCGGTGCAGATGATCCCGGCGTGCGACCACACCGGAACCCCCGCCGGATTGGAGGGCTTCCTCCATTTCACTTCCTCGACGACTTCGGGATCGGCGTGCTTGATGAGCATTCGGACCCGAGCGAGCGTATCGCCTCGCCAATCGTTCAGTTCCTGGATTCGCGCGTCGATCCGCTGGGAGGGAAAGGCTTCTCCTTTTCCTTCCGCGACGCCGCTTTTCGTCTTCTTCATCGTTGTTATCGCCTTCCTCATCACATCTAAACTGCTGGTTAGCTGCTTCCCGTCCGACGGCTACATGCCTCGGAATGTCGTCATGAAGTCACAGGTCTACATGGTGATGATTGGTTACCGTCCAGTCATCGCCAATCTCGTTCTCGATCAACTTCCGAACGTCACGCGATTGCATACGCCACAGCAGGTTACATAGTTGTTGTCACTGGCCCGGGACTTGAATATCGCTCGTCAGCACCGGCAGCTCACATTCGTTCCCCGGGCAACTGGCTGGCTTGCTTCACCCAAGCGGCGAATTGCGCTTCGTCGAGCGGGTCGTCCTCGTGAATGTCGAGGTAGCGCACCTCCTTCTGCTTGGACGCGCCGGGGGGGAGAGGGCGCAGCGACGTGCCGCGGAAGAAAGCCACCTTGATGTACTTCGTGAAACAATGGATGCCGAGGAACCAGCCCTGGCCCTCGATGCCGTAGAACGGCGAGTTCCACTTGACGGCCTTGTGCACGTCGGGGACGGTCCGGACGATGAGCGCGTCGAGGCGGCGGCCGACGTCGCTTTTCCAGCCCGGCATGGCCGCGATGTAGGCCTGCACGGGGGCGTCGCCGTAGGCCTTGGCGATCTGCGGGTTGCCGCCGGAGAGAAGGACAGGCTTGGCGTCCTTGCGGGACGGCGACTTCGGCGGAGCGGCGCGGCCGGAGACCCGCGCCGAGCGCGGTTTGGCCGCCTTCGGGCCGGCCCGCCTGGCCGCGGCCGTCTTGGCGGCCTTCGCCGGCTTCTTGGATGTCTTGCCCGCCATTGCGTTCACTCCGCCATGGTGTTCACTTCAGGGTCCCGATCCTTTCCTTTCACGTGATGCTCGTATCGAGCACTGCGCCTTGGGTCGCACCGTGACGAGTCTTGGCGTCGTAGGCCTTGATGTCGGCGTTGACCATGTCTTTGAGCTTGGTCCCGCCATAGGCAGCATCGATTGTTGCGAATAGCGCCTTGCCCGCCGCTGACTTCGCTGCTGTTTCATCCTTGCCTGTGGCGGTGGCAGTCATCCCGGCAATGTCCTTGGCGATCTCGATGACGACCAGGTACAGGGAATCGGCGTGGCCATGTTCGTGGATGCTGGTGCAACCGACGAACCGGCTCCACTCCTTCTTCGCGGCGGCGCTCAGCCCTTTGTCCGAACCCAGCTTGGGCATGGTGATCGCCGGCGCGCTCTTGACCTTGCCCTTTTCTTTCGCGAGCTGGGCCTTGACCTCGACGGGTGAGCTTCCCGGCGTGACCTCGAAGGCCAGGTCCTTGTCGGTTAAAGCGATGGAGATCGTGCCCAAACAAGAACCGGCATAACGCTTGCCCTCATTGGGATCCACCGGACCCTTCTTCTGGATGTCCTTCCAGATGTCCGCCAGCGTCTTGCCGGCGACGGTGTACGTTTTCACCGTGGGGTTCTCGCGTGCGGCGATCATGGGGATTCTCCGGGTTGATTGCCGAGGCGGTGGAACGGGTTGGCGCGCCCAACGTGGGTCGTGTCGGCGGCTTCGTCGAGGATGAGAGGCGAGTCCCGCCGCGACGAGGATCGCCCCTGTCGGCAATGTCGGTGTATGATAACTCGAACACCGACGACGTCAAATGAAAATAACTCCCGATCCCTTTTCCGTGCCTACTCCGTGGCCGGCTCGCCTCCCTCGTTGACATCCGCCGGTTGACATCCTCATCGTTGACGTGTAAACGATAGCTACGGGAACTACGTCCAGCCATCGCCGGGGTTATCGCCGCCGTGAGCGCTTCAACCGACAAGACGTCCGCCGCCCTCGTCGCCGCGATCAGAACGCTGGTCAAGGGGCCGATGAATTTCGCGTTCGGCATCGACGGCGGCAACGCCGGCATGTTGCTGCATCGCACCACATCCCCCGCCGCGCTCGGTGTGCAGCTCAAGAAGCAGCTGAAGAAGTGCACCTTCGGCGTGGCCACCGCGGACAAGCGCTTGCTCGTTCTCGATGTCCAGGGCACGCCGCTCAGCGGCATGAAGAAGCGCGTGCAACTTCTCCTCCGCGAGCACAAGATCACGACGTTCGCCGAAGTGAAAGTCCTGAAGGACGGCGTCGAGGCAGGCGAAGAAGGGGCGGCGCCGCCGGCCGCGGCAGCGCCGGCCCCGCCACCCGCGCCCACGCCGCCGGCGACCACGGTTTCGCGCGAGCAAGTCGCCGCGACGCTCGCCGCCGCGAAGGATGTTTGGCCGCCCGAGCCAGAGCCGCAACGCCGCGCGGTGACGCCGGCGGAAAACGACGCGCTCGCGAAGTTGCCGCCGGAACAATTGCGCGAGCAAAATCTCACGCAACGCGATCCCAAGACGCTGTTCACCGACCAATACATGGACAGCCTCGTGGGTCTGAAAATCCCGGGCGCGAACAACGACAGGCTCAAGGACATCATGCGCAAGCTGGCGAAGGGCGTGTCGCCGGGCGAGCGCCCGACCTTGATCGCCGAGCTGGCAACGATTCGCGGCGTGCCCGCGGCGAAGCTCGACGCCGAATACGATCGCTTCATGATTCTCCGCGCCCAGCAGGACGCCGTCCGCAAGAAGAACAACGGGGACGCGGTGCCCGATCTTGCCGAGGACATGCACAAGGAGTTCATGGGTTCCAATCCGCAGCTGGTGTTCGGCAAGGTGATCGGCGACGCGTTCGGCGTCGACCCGGTGTTCGGCGCGTTGCTCAGTCCCACCGGCGGCATGGTCGGGCCCGGCAACATGGCGTTGCACATGGACGACGACGACCCGACCGGCTATCACGGCATCGTTCACGACGCGGCGGGTTATCTGTTCAATTATCACGACCAGGGACCGGGGTACGATTATCTCGGGCGCGAAGCCGCGAAAGGCCACGAGACCAGCGACCCGCTCACCGGCCAGCAAAGCGGCATGCGTTACTGGCACGAGAAGCTCGATCCCGGCCTCGGCACCGTGATGCTGACGGGGACGATTGACACCGTGTACGCCGTGAAGGACCTGCCGATGAACATCCGCAAGGCCGCCGAGGCCTTGCGCGACGGCACGGCGAAGGCCGTGACGGACGTGAAGGTCCAGATCGACAAGGCCCTCGCCTCCGCGCGGCAAACGGTCGGCGACGCCGTGGACAAGGCGATGGAGGCCGTCGGCGACAAGGTGAAAGCGGCCGGGACCGCACTCGAAAAGGCCGCGCAGGAAGCCGCCGCTGCCGCGCGGGCCGCGAAGGACCGTGTCGCCGAAACCGTGTCCACGGCGCTCGACTCCGCGAAGAAAGCAGTCGGCGAAGTGCGCGAAGCAGCCGCCAAGAAACTGGAGGCGGCGTGGGACTTCATCTGGAGCTGATCATTTCGTAGAGGCTCCAAAGAATCATTTTCGTGATTCTCTGACCGAGGCTTATTATGGCCGCCGCGCATTCGTATCATCCCGCCGAGCTGGCGTATCTTTTTTCCTACCTGCGGGTGAAGGGCATCATTGGCTGGGGCCCGGAGCCATTCACGCCCCCGCCGGGCCGGGAGGACGCGTTCTACGGCGATGGACGCGACCGCTTGCTGCGCAACCAGCGCATCCTCCAGGGCAAACAGCCGGGCCGGCACCGCTTCGCCGACGCGACGGCGCAGCTCGGCGCGACCTTGTCGGACCCCCAGATCGTGTTCGTCACGCACCGCCGCGAGCAGGACGCGGCCCACGTGCTCACCCATCATGTCGCCGGCGAGCACGTGGTGGAAATGTCGCGGGGCACGGATGGCATGTTTCAGGTGGTCGAGTACCCGACGCTGGCGGGCGCGGCGGGCGCGGCGGCGGCGTTCGTGGGCGCGACCGACCAACCGGTCCAGACGCCCGTACGCATCGAGGCCAACGCGAAAGTCTTTGCGCGCATGAAGGAACTCGCCCGGGAGGGAAAGGCGCAACTCGCCGTCGCCGCGCTCACGCAGCTCGGCGCCGACGAAGCCGCGGCGCGCTCGGTGGCGTCGGCGTTTGGCCGGCCGGCGGCGTCCGGCGTGGTGAGCGTGATGTATTGCTCCGGCAACGTCGCGCAGGATGTCGAGCCGTACGCCGTGCTGACCAGCAGCGCGGATGAAAGCTGGCTGACGTTTCCGCCCGCCACGGCCGACGGCCCGGTGGTGCTGGAGCAGACGAGTGTCGGGGCGCTCACGGCGCGCATCCTGGTCGGTGTTTCAGCGAAGCTGGTGATGCCGCTCTGAGACCGCTGAACGCATACCGCTCATGCGTAGCCGGCCATTTCGCGGATCTCGATCACATGGCAATCGCCCGGACACTCCCGTGCGATGGCCACCGCGGCGTCGTAGTTGTCGGCCTGGATGATGCTGAAGCTGGCGATGACTTCCTTGGCTTCGGCATACGGGCCGTCGGTCACGAGTCCCGCCTTCAGGAGCCGGCCGCTCCGCTTCAAGCCGTCGCCGCCGACAAGCGCCGAGCTGTACTTTTGCATCCATGTGCCCCAGGCCGTCTGCAATGCCTGCATTTCCTCAGGCGACGGCTTGGCGCGGCTCTCCGTGGATTCGCGAAAGATGAACAAATACTTCGCCATGATGGCACTCCAGACGGTTCGAAAAAGGGGTCAGGCGCCGTTGTGCGCAGCACCCTACGGGCCGTTCCGGCAACGGTGCCTGACCCCTTTCTCGAACGGTTTTGCATACACGGGCGGAGGCCTGTCCCCCGCCTTGTGTGAATACAACGAACAAGCTGCGGACCGTTCGGACACCGGCGCGGAAACAAATCGCCGCGCAGCTCGATCATGATCTCTATGGCCATCCCTGTCAACCAGCGACCGGCTTCCTGCCTTCCTGCCCTTGGCGGCCCTGCTCGCCGAGCGGCCGCCACCGTCCCAAGACCTTGATCACTTCGTTCACATTTTCGAGCAGATTTGCCTGGCCGTGGCCTTCGCCCATGTCCAAGGCGTCATCCATCGCGACCTGAAGCCGGCGAATGTCATGGTCGGATCCTTCGGCGAGGTGCAGGTCATGGATTGGGGCCTGGCCAAACCGGTTCGGCCGTTGGCGGATGCTGCCAGCTTTGCAGCCGACGTAGCAGCTAGCTTCTCGGCTCATACCGCATCGCCACCGCCCCCGAGCCGAACTCCAGCCGGCTCACGAGCCTCAAGTCGATGCGCTTCGAAAGCCCCGCGAACAACGTCGGCCCGTGGCCCGCTAGCCTGGGATGCACCACGAACTCGTACTCATCGATCAATCCCAGCTCCGCCAACGCCAGCGGGAGCTTCACGCCTCCCACGAACAGTCCCTTACCCGACTCCCGCTTGAG
>JAKEET010000071.1 GCA_022616435.1 Gemmataceae bacterium | reverse complement strand
CTGCCCGGCGCGAGCGCGTCGATGCAGCTCAAGTCAATCAAACGACTTGTGACGATCGTCGCGCACATCGGTCGATGTTGATCATCCCAGGATCGGCGTTTTCTCGAACGCTCATTCGACCGGCAAATGCGAAGCAAGTCCATGGCCGAGAACGAGATAACGCTCAAGACGCCGGACATCCGTGACACATTCGCTGGCCAGTTGGCAGATTGGCATTCTCGCCCGCGTTCAGGCGGTCGGTGAAAAAATGGGGACAGGCACCGGCCTCGTCTCCAGCATCGCAGGATTTTTTCGAGGGGGATGGCCGGCGCCAGTCCCCATTTTTTCGCCCGGGAGGGGCAGATCAAGGTGCAGGAAAACGGGTCCGATCACGCGTTCCGCAGCAACAGCCCCACCATCACGTCGTAACTGGCGTGCGCCCCCACGGCGATGCCGAAGCCGCGGACGTGGTACACCCAGGTGAAGTACAGGCCCGCGCAGGTGCGGAACAGGAAGATCACCATTTGAAAGGGTTCGCCGTGGGGGCCCAGGTTGTGGGCGCCGGCGAAGGCCAGGGACGACACCAGCGCTGCGATCGTCAGCGCCAGCCAGCGCGGCAGGTCTATCAGGAGCAGCAGGGCCAGGATGCCGGAAAAGAACAGGAGCCGGAACAGCGTCTCCTCGTAGATGCCGGCGCCGACGTAGCCGACCGCCTGATCCCACGCCAGCGACGGCGCGGGCGCCGAGCCGGTCGCCAGGTGGACCAGGCGAACGGTGGGCGTTTCCAGGAGGTTGCCCACCAGTTGCAAGAGCGGGAACAGGAGCTGGCTCAGGCACAGCAAGCCGAGCGCGCCGATGACGCTCTCGACGACCATGCCGATCCAGACGCCGAGGTAGTCGCGCGGCCGATCGGCGCGGCGCCACAGGCTCCAGGTCAAGAGCACGCCCAGGAGCAGCACGGGGGCGCCGTACAAGGGCGAGATGCCGATCTGCTGGAGGATGCCGCGCAGCCAGGCGTCGGCGCCGTTGCGCATGTCCTCGGCGGGGGCCGGTCCGAGGATGTACAAGCCGGCTTCGTAGAAGACCAGGAGGGGCAGCACGAAGACGGCGCCCGCCCACGGATGGCGCGTGGCCGTCCAGTAACTTGGGGCCGCGAGCCGCATCAGACCAGCTCCGGATAGAGCCGGCCCAGGACCTGGCGGCGCTCGGCCGGCGCCAGGCTGCGAACGATGGTGCGTTCGGTTTGCTGGGCCAGGTCGAGGTAGCGCGGCGTGGCCGCCGCCTGGCCGAAGGCTTCGCGGACCACGGTCACGACCGGCCGGGCCGGTTGCGTCAGGGCGCGCTCGCCAACCTGCGGGGCCAGCACCAGGGCCACGCAGCCGTCGTCCAGCTCGACGACCGAACCAGGCGGGTAGAACGCCAGCCGCAGCAGCCGCTCGGCTTGTTTCCTGTCGAGGGCGCCGCGGTCGGCGAGCAGGAGCGTGTCGGTCAGGGCGGTGCGCGGTTCGTGCGGCCCGCGCCACGGCCGGGCCGACGCCAGCGCGGCGTACACGTCGCAGACGGTCAGGAG
This sequence comes from Gemmataceae bacterium, assembly GCA_022616435.1. GTDB lineage: Bacteria > Planctomycetota > Planctomycetia > Gemmatales > Gemmataceae > JAKEET01. Next base: position 51,096 of record JAKEET010000071.1, on the reverse strand, counting down.
CTTCACCTCGTCGGCCAGGTGCAAGTCGCGCTTGCCCTTGGGATAGCCGGTGCCGTCGAGGCGCTCGTGATGATCGGCGGCGGCATCGATGGCCCAGCCGCCGCCGGGCCAGAGCTTGACCAGGGCTTGGGCCCCGGCCAGCGGATGCCGCTCGACCAGCCGGCGTTGCTCCTCGGTCAACGGGCCGGTCTGGGCGATCAACTCGGCCGGCAGCCGGACCATGCCGGCATCGTGGACCAGGGCCGCGACCAGTCCTTCCAGATCGCGCCCTTGCCAGTCGGCGTCGCCGTCGATCAGCCGGGCGAGCACCCCGGCGACGGTGAGCCCGTGGGCGGCGGCGGCGTGGGCCGGGTCGTCGGTGGGCAGCGCGTGAAAACGCAGCGGCAGGCCTTGCCGGGCTTCCTCGCGCACTTCGCCGGCGAGTTGCTCCAGCGACGCGACGTTGACCGCCTGCCCGGCGGCGATGCGGCGCAGCGCGTCCGCCAGCCGTTCGATGCGGCCGGTCTCGGTGCTTCGTTGCCGCATGGCGGCCTTGACGATCGACAGGCGATCGTCCACGACCTCGAGGATCGCTTCCAGCCCCTCGGACATCCGCGACTGGGCGCTCGTGGACGGTGGAAACGTCTGCACGGTCCGCAAGACGGCGTCGATCATGCCGGCGGTGGAGCGGTGCAACTCGGCCAGCGGATCGGCGGCGTCGGCCGGCAGGATCGGATCGTCGGCGAGCGCCTTGAGCTGTGCCAGCAAATCGCGGGCCTGGCGCACCAGGCGGGCGCCGCGCTGGCTGAGCCGGACCGGCAGCGCCGGTTTCTCGGCCGGTTCGGCGCCGCGGAGCACGCCGTCGAGCAGCGCACTATGCCAGCCGCCGCTGCGCACTTTGTCTTCGAGCGCGGCCGCGCCGGCCGGGTCGGCGGCGGTCGCGCCGGCGGCGGTCGCCAGGTGGTGCGACTGATCGATCCGCAGCCGCAGGGCGGCGATTTTTTCCAGGAGTGCTTTGGTATCGCTCATAAGGGCCCATCGTCGTGACGCGGGCAAACGGGAGTGTCGCCCCGCGGTATCAGTTAAAATCGGCAAACTCGACGAACGGGCTTGACGAAAGGTCATATCTGCGCATTCCCCCACGGCCGGTCACCTCAAATAAGAGGGACACTTGACTCGGACGTGAATCACAAACGACAGTGGCTCAAGGACATGTGACGACGGAGTCGAGTGTCCCTCGCCGTGGTCCGCGCAGAGGACCCGTGGTCTCGTGATGTCGCGTCATTGATGAGAACGCAAATACTGGCACGCGGCAGCGGAATCCGCAACGCGGGCTTCGTCAGGAATCCCTCACGAGCACCCCGGCCAGCGCCGCGATACAATAACCAAACGAATCGACGTCCATTATCGGATAGCCTCTGAGACTCCCAACGGCCATGCCCCAGGAACGAACCAAGGCGACGCCTGCCGACAAGCCCGGCGCCGGGCTCAAGTTGCTGATCATCGATGACGAGGCCAGCCACGCCGAGGCGGTGGCCGAGAGCCTGGAGCGCGTCGGCTACGAGTGCTTGATCGCCACGTCGAGCGCCGAAGGAGCGCGGCGCATCGAGCGCGACGAGCCCAACGTCATCCTCACCGATCTCAAGATGGACGGCCTCGACGGGCTGGCCATCCTGCGCAAGGCCAAGCAAGAGCTGGACGAGGTCGAAGTCGTGGTCATCACCGGCCACGGCGACGTGCAGACCGCGGTCGAGGCGATGAAGGCCGGCGCCGCCAATTACCTGCAGAAGCCGGTCAACCTCGCCGAGCTGCGGGCCATGGTCGAGCGGGCCGCCGAGCGTTTCCGGCTGCACCAGGCGAACAAGCAACTGCTGCAGCAACTGGAGGAGAAGTTCGGCTTCGAAGGGGTCGTCGGCAACAGCGTCCGGATGAACGACGTGATCGCCAAGCTCAAGAGCGTGGCCCCGACGCAGGCCACCGTGCTCATCCACGGCGAGACCGGCACCGGCAAGGAGCTGGTCGCCAAGGCGATCCACAACAACTCGCCGCGCAAGCACAAGCACTTCGTGGCGATGAACTGCACGGCGCTCAACGAGAACCTGCTCGAGGACGAGCTGTTCGGCCACGAGCCGGGCTCGTTCACCGGCGCCGACCGGCAGCGCAAGGGCCGCTTCGAGCACGCCCACGGCGGCACGCTGTTCCTCGACGAGGTCGGCGACATGCCGTTGTCGCTGCAGGCCAAGCTGTTGCGCGTGCTGGAGAATCAAGAGGTCTATCGCATCGGCAGCAACGAGCCGATCAAGGTGAACGTGCGGTTGTTGTCGGCCACGAACCGCGACCTGGAAGCGGCGGTGGCGGCGGGCACATTTCGCCAGGACCTGTATTTCCGGCTGAAAGTCGTGACGATCAAGCTGCCGCCGCTGCGCGAGCGCCGCGAGGACCTGGCGCTGTTGTGCAATCACTTCATCAAGGAGTTCAACCAGCGGCACGGCAAGCACGTGAGCGGCATCGCGGAGCCGCTGCGGCGGGCGATCCACGCCTACGACTGGCCGGGCAACGTCCGCGAGCTGCGCAATCTGCTCGAAAGCATGATCGTGCAGGACGCCGATGGCGTGCTCAGCCTCGACGACTTGCAGGAGGGCGACACGCTCAAGCAGTTGACGGCGCCCACGAAGAGCGGCGGCGGCACGCACCTGGTGGGCCGGCCGCTGAGCGAGATCGAGCGCTACTACATCGAGCAGACGCTGGAGCTGACGGGCGGCAATCGCGAGGAAGCGGCCCGCCGGCTGGGCATCGGCGAGCGGACGCTGTACCGTGTGATCCAGGATTGGAAGCAGCAAGACAAGGTCCGCGATGCCGTGAGGGAGGCGGGCGGCGACATTGCCAAGGCGGCGGCGGCGCTCAAGATCAAGCCGGAGGCGCTGCAGCGGAAGCTGCGGAAGTGGGGGATGGAGGGGTAGGGGGTTGCATCCCGGGGGGGCCGCGCGATGGCAATGGTCTCGAAGCACCGACGCGTCAACCTGCTCGACAATCGGATCGCGGACAGGCGATTCATTCAGGCGAGCGTCTACCGCGACTATCCTGCCAACCAATTGGAGGAGATCGAGTCAAGCTGGGCAAAGGCGCGAGAAAGTGCGGCGGCGCGGGGCCAAGCGGTGGGATTGGCCCCTTTCGAGCACGGGCATTGGGATTGGCGAAACAAGGCAGATAGTGTAGAAGGGGGACACCATATGTTGGTGGCCGTCGAATTGGACGGCGGGATCCAGGGACTGATGGCGGTCCTGCGACATCCCCGGCCCGCTCGGCTGGGCGATGGCCATCTGGTGTACGTCGATTACTTGGAATCCGCTCCGTGGAATCTCAAGGGCGCCGCGGACCCACCGCGGTTCTTGGATGTCGGCTCGATCCTGATGGCCGAGGCCGTTCGCATCAGCGTCGAAGGCGGGTTCGAGGGCCGGGTCGGACTTCATTCGTTGCCGCAGGCTGAGGCGTTCTACAACAAGTGTCGGATGACCCGGCTCGGGAACGATCCGGACTACTACGACCTTCCCTATTACGAGCACCCTGGCCGCAGCGGAATCGACTGGCTGGTTTCCATCGGAGAGTCCCCATGACGACCTCATTAACCGAAATGCAGTTCCGTCAAGCTGCTGAGTCGGAGGATGGGATGCCCGTGTCGGCGGGAGCGCGCGTTGCCCATGTGCGCCTGGCGTTGGAGTCGGGACGGGCTGTCACCATTGACTTGTCGCACGTTCCCGATGACCGGCGATCGGCGCTGGTCGCCGTGATTCGCGAGATGGTCCGCCTGAGCGCTGGACAGCCTGCAGCCAAGGTCACGCCGAACACGGGCGACTCGATGACTGCGGGTGCGTCGGAAACGAATACAGTGGAACCGTAGGCATTGCACTTCCTACTACGGTAACCCAAGCTCTGGGACGACGACGAAAGCGGCATCTTGCTTCGCGGGACACTTAGCAGCGCGGGCTGCTTCTGTCCAGGCATCGCGGTGGTTCTCGCCGACAACCAAGATTTGCCGCCCATGCACCACGACAACCTGGCCGGCATAGCGCTGGCGTATGACGGCATCGTTCAAACACCATTCATGGTCGTCATGGATGCGTTGCTCGCGTTCGTCAAGCGGACCAAATGGAGCCGCGTGCGCCATTGGTTGCGACTGAAGATGAATTGACTGCCGATGACATTACCGCCTCCTCTGCTGATCGTGATTTGAGCATCCTATTTCCGAACCAGCGATGCCAGCGCCCGGTTCCGCACCGCGTCGGTGATTCCCTCCCCCGTCAGCATGGCGGCGGCGCGGTCGCGGAGGCGTTGCTGGACGGCGGGGTTCGCCAGGTGCGGCTGGAGCTTGCCGAGCTCGGTCAGCAGGCTCTGGCTGACCTGGTCGAGCTTCGGGCGCAGGTCATTCTGCAGATCGCGAACGTTGTTCAGCTCGGTCTTCTCCTTATCGAAGCGCTCGAAGTAGGCTTGCTGGACTTGCTTGGCGGCGTCGAACTGCGCCACGAAGAACGCGCGGACTGTCGCGGCGGGCAGGCCGAGCTTTTCGCCCTGCCGGACCAGCTGGTCGAGCAGCTCGGTCTCGCGCTTGGCGTCGGGCTCGGTTTGCTTGCTGCGCCACTTGGCGCCGGCCACGTCCTTCATCAGCAGCAGGCGCTGCCGGATGAGGTCGAGGACCTTGTCCACTTCGACGGCGCTGTCGCTGTTCTTCGACTGCGCGGCCGGCGCCGCCACCGCGGGCTTCGGCTTGGTTCCCGACGCCGCTTCGGTGGGTTTGGCGGCGGCCTTGACGTCCGCTTCAAGCTTGGCGACCTGCGTCTTCAGCTCCGCCAGCTTTTTTTCGGCGGCGGCCTTCTGGTCCACGGCTTTCTGCAGCGCCTTGCGCGCCGCGGCGAGCTGCTGCTCGAGCGTCAGCTTGGCGACTTCCAGCTTCGGCGGCAGCTTGCCGGCCATCATGTCGAAGAGCAGCGGCTGAATGACTTCCGACGGCACGGCCCAGCTTTCGGTGCGGCCGGCGCGGCAGATGTTGATGCCGATGACCCGGCCGTCGAGGTCCACGATCGGGCCGCCGCAGTCGGTCGGCTTGATGACCGAGTCGTGCTGCAGGATGGTGGGATAGCCGCTGATGCGGCTGGAGAGCTCGCTGCCCATGCGGTTCTGCATCTCGCCGCGCATGCTGCCCAGCGGCCGGCGCCCCAGCGTCGGCTTCAATTCGAGCTCGACATCGCCGCGGCGGACCTTCAAGGTCACCACGTCGCCCGGCTTGTGCTTGCCGATGGTCTCGATGAACTGCTGCATGTCGGTCATGGTCGTGCCGTTGAGGGCCAGCACGAGGTCCTTGTTCTTCAAGCCGACCTTGAACGCCGCCGTGCCTTCCTGAACATTCTTGATGAGCGGATGGCCGTCGCCCTGTTCCAGCTCGACGCCGAGGAACCCGGTCTTGCTGTTGGCCTGGAAGAAGCTCATCGCGCCCTTGGGGATGGTGCGCGTGGCGACGCTGACGACGCCGACGGCGACCGGGTCGTCGGTGGTGCCGGCGCAGGCCAGCCAGTTGCCGACGCCGATCTGCTTGCTGTCGGTGAACTCGACCGGCTTCAGGCCGCCGGCCTCGATCTTGAGGAGCGCGACGTCGTGCTTCTGATGGACGCCGACCCAGCGGGCCTCGTAGGTCTTGCCGTCCTTGAGCTTGACGGCGATGTCGCCTTTCAAATCATTGGCCTTGGTGAGGATCCAGCCGTCGGGCCCGACCACCATGCCCAGGGCGGTGTCCTTGCCGTCGCACTGGATGCGGACGGTGCTGGCGCTCGGCTTGGCGACGACCTCCTTGAAGGCTTTGAGGAAGCTCGGATTGGTGCGCGTGAAGGATGCGTCCTTGGAGAACGGAAAGAACTGGGCGTGCGCCGGCGCGGCCCCAATGAGCAGGGCCAGGACGGGCGCGGCCAGCAGCGCGCCGGCGACGATGCGATGGTGCTTGGTGATCATGGGTTATCCAGGGTTATCCGGGTCGTTTGCTGAGGGTGACCGTGAGGTTGAGCAGCTTGGCGCCGCGGCGGATTTCCAGGGCGATGGTGTTGCCGGGCCGCTTGGTGCGCAGGACGTTGTCGTAGTCGTTCGGGGTGCCGACCTTCTTGCCGTCGATGCCGACGATCACGTCCTCCGGCATCAAGCCGGCCTTGCCGGCCGGCGAATCAGGACTGACGAGCTGCACGCGGCACTCCTTGGCGTTGGGATCGGTGCGGATGCCAAGATAGGGTTCGTCGCGCGGCTTCTTCTTCTTGCCAAACAGCGTGTCGCCCCAGATTTCGCCGGCCACCAGCTTGTCCCAGGTGTCGCGATACGTGTCCACCGGAACATGGATGTTGGCGGTGATCAAGCCGCCGATGCGGCTGTGGATGCCGATCACCTTGCCGTGCATGTCGAACAGCGGGCCGCCAGAATCGCCGCCGACCAGGGTGCAGTCGGTGCGCAGGAACTTCGGGTTGACCTCGAGGATGCGGCCCAGGCGGACCACCGGCGGGCGGCCGGGCTGATAGCCGTTCGGATGGCCGATGGCGATGCACCAGTTGCCTTTCTTCAGGTCGGCGGACACGGCCATGTCGACGAACGGGAATTCGCCCTTGTCGGTGATCTTGATCAGGCCGCTGTCGATGTCGCGTTTGCCGCCGAGCGTCTTGCCTTTGAGGCGCGTCTTGCCGTCGTGCAGGAGGATCTGCACGTCCTGATCGGGCCGGCCGGAGACATGGCCGGCGGTGAGGATGTGGCCTTCCTTGTCGATGATCACGCCGCTGCCGGACGAGGCGCCGATGCGGAGGCCGACCGTGGCGGGGACGATCTTGTCGAGCAGCTTCTTGACGTGCTGCTCGATGTCGCGCAAGTCCTTGACGCTTTCGGGAACGGCCTTGTCGAAGACCTTGGGGAGCGGGCCCGGTATGGATTCGGCCGCTGCCTGGACGGGCGCAAGCAACAAGCTGACGGCGACCAGCAAGGACCAGCCAAGATATCGTCGGACCGAAGGCATGAATGGATCCTCCCGCGCAGGGACACCCTCAGCGCTGGCTCTTGCAGTGCGCTCGGAGAGAAAGCTGCTGCGTCATGGATGGTGGGATGCAAACCCGGTCAGAAACCAGTTTAAGTGTAACACGATTCGCGGCGCGATTCCAAGCGTTTCCGCCAGAAAAAATTCGGTAGTGTCTCACATTGTCGCCTTTCGCTCCGCGAAAGGTCGCACTTTCGCGGAGCGAAAGGCGACCATACGGCAAACTGAGACCCAACCGCAAAATCGTCAATGCCCGGCCGCCAGCGTCAACCTGCGCGAGGCGTTCTGCCTGGCATACGCCGCCCGGCACGCTTCATAGGCCCTGTCAAGCTCCGCCTGGCCCACTGGCCGCTGGGCCGCATCGACCGGGTTGCGGATGGTCAGTTTCCGCGGCGCGATCGTCGCCGCCAGCTCCGGCAGGTCGTAAACACGCAACACTCCAGGAACGACGCTGGACAGCTGGTTGTAGCTGACCGGCGTCCGAACCACGTTGGCCCAGGAAAGCAATGACCGGTCCACGGTCACTTCGAGATCGCCGCGCGGGATCAAGGGCGCCGCATGTAAGACGACCAGACCGGTCAGACCCTCACCAATCAGATGGAGTACGCCTTCGCTCCGGCCCGAGACGTCGGCGTTGTTCACCAGGCGCAACGCGTCGAGCACGCGCTGCCCCAGGAGCGACCGATCCAGGTGCAGCGCCAGGAACGCATTCTTGGAGTCGCTCCCGAAGAAGCTTGGCCTGGCGCTCGGCTTGCCCGGCGCCGTCGCACCCAGGCCGCGCAGCTCGACGGCCAGCACTTCGCGGCCATCCGTGACGAGGTCCTGGATCGCTTTGCCCGGCGAACCATCGGCGGGCATGCCGCTGTCGGGCAGGTACACGAACAGGACCCCTTGTCCTCGGCCCTTGTTGAACCAGAAGCCGTTGGCCGTGATGCCGGGTTCCATGTCGAACGAGGCGCGATGGATGGTGAACTTCCTGTCCGAGTCCAGGGGATCGCAACTCTTGAGCGTGGCCCGCTCGCGGGACAGTTTGTCGATCGGGACGCCCAGCAAGCCGCACATCTGCTTGGTTTGTTCTTCCGCGGATCGCGCTGGAAACCGCGCTCGCGCCGCCGCGAAGCGCTGCAGTTCCTCGACATTGACATGAAACGCCGACTTCCCCTTGAAGTCGTCGAGCACCTGGCCGCTGCGGGTGCACTGCAAATCGGCGTCCTTGAACGAGGGGAAATCGCCTTCGACGATGCGTTCCTCCACGCCGGACAGCCATTTCTTCATCCAGCGGGCGGCGGCTTCGCGGCGCGGCTTCGAGAAGCCGTGGCCATCGTTGAACTCGAAGAACTCTGCCTTTTCCTCGGCGCCCAGCTTGCGATAGATGTCGCGGGCTTCCTGGAATGTCGTCTTCGCCCCGCTGATGTCGAAGAAGTCCTTCGTGGCGACGCACATCAACGTCGGCTTTGGCGCCCGCATCGTGATGTAATCGGCGTGCTCCATGCCGAAGGCCACCTGGCCGGTGATGTTCTGCTCGGCGTCCTGCGGGCCGATGGTGGCGAACAGGCGTTCGAGCGTGGTGAGGTAGCACGACGGCGCCGCGCAGACGATGCGCTCGTCCAGGGCCATGAGGTACGCGGTCAGCGTGCCGCCGCCGGAGTTGCCGGTGCAGCCGAGGCGCTTGGGATCGACTTCCGGCCGGCTCGCCAGGTAGTCGAGGCTGCGGATGCCGTCCCAGATGCGATAGGTCGCCGTCGATTGGCCGACGAGCAGGGCGCCGACGCCGACCATGGTGTGCTCGGAGGTGCTGCCGGCGATCGCCGGCTTGCCCATGTTGTTGAGAAGCTGGATGCGCTCGCCCTGGCCGATGGGGTCGTAGCACAAGACCGCCATGCCGTGCTGGGCCATGAGGGCGCACACGCGCTGATAGGCGTCCGCCGCCTTGCCGTTGGCGCTGTGGCCGCAGGGCACGAGCACGCCGGGGAACCCCCCTTGCCCCCCCTTGGGAAGGGGGGGATTGGGGGGGTCGGGGATGTAGAAGTTCGCCGTGACATGGTGCATGGGCCGGCTTTCGTAGATCACGTTCTCGACGCGAAAACCTTGGCCCTTGATGGTGCGCGTCACCTTGGCGTTGAGCGGCGTCTTCTTCGGGAAGCCGCCGAGGGCTTTCAGGAAGCGCTCCTTGAGAAACTGCTGGCGCTTCTTGATGTCGTCCGGAGTGCGCAGGGCCGCGACCGCCTCGCGCCGGGCGTCGAAATGTTTCTGCGCATCCTTGAGCAGGTGGTTGTACAACAGCTTGCGCGGATCGTCGGGCGCCGACTTTTCCTGAGCGGGCGCCGGAAGGACAATGCTTGCCAGGGCGAGAAGGGTGAGCCGTCGCATGATGCGTCCCCGGTGAGGATGGTTCGTGAGGATGGTTCGATGTGGCCTGATTGTGCCCCATTTTGCCGGAATGTCAACGGGTAGGCGGCGCAGATATTCCTGTCGGTCGCCGGATGCGTCGCGCCCGTCTTGACAGCGCTCCGCGCGGCGGCTAACCTCTGGACATGCTAAAAACTTGGCCTGTTCGAAGACTCGCGCCGAATCGCGGTCGCCGCCGCCTCGCCGCGCTGCTGATCGCCTGGCTGATCACCTGGCAGACCTGCGCGGCGCTCCGCGCCGATGATTGGCCGCAATGGCTCGGGCCGCAGCGCGACGGCGTCTGGCGCGAGACCGGCATCCTCGACAAGTTCCCCGCCGGCGGGCCCAAGGTGCTCTGGAAACAACCGGTGGGCGGCGGGTTCTCGGGGCCGGCCGTGGCCGGCTGCCGCGTGGTCGTCATGGACCGGACCGGCGCCAAGCCCGGCAAGGGCAAGGAATCCTCCGGCAAGGACGGGCTGGCCGGCACGGAACGCGTGTTGTGCTTCGACGCGGCCGGCGGCAAGCTCTTGTGGAAGCACGAGTACGCCTGCACCTACCGCGTCAACTACCCGAGCGGGCCGCGCGCCACCTGCGCCGTCGCCGGCGGCAAGGTATATGCGCTCGGGGCGATGGGCGACTTGCACTGCCTGGATGCGGTCAAGGGAGGCGTGCTCTGGCGCAAGAGCCTGCCCGACCTCGGCAAGACCAGGCCGCCCGTGTGGGGCTATGTGTCGCACCCGCTCGTCGACGGCGGCCTGCTGTACACGCTGGCCGGCGGCGACAACACCGCCGTGGTCGCCCTCGACAAGGACACCGGCGCGCTGCGCTGGGGCGCGCTGACGGTCAAGGAAATCGGCTACGCCCCGCTCGTCATCCACACCGCCGGCGGCCGGCGGCAGCTCATCGCCTGGCACACCGAAGCGCTGGCCGGCCTCGATCCGGCGACCGGCAAGGTCTACTGGTCGCACACCTTCCCCGACGGCGAACCGGAGCGGCCGGGAATCTCTGTCGCCACGCCGCGCCTGGAGGGCGATTTGCTGTTTGTCAGCTCGCCGCACCACGGCTCGTTGATGTTGAAACTCGGTCGGGACCGCACTGGGGCCAAGACAGGCGCCGAGGTGGTTTGGAAGGGCAAAAGCCGGGACGTGGCCCGCCCCGACGGCCTGCATTCGCTGATGGGCGCCCCCGTGCTCCGGGGCGGCCACGTGTACGGGGTTTGCAACTTCGGCGAGCTGCGCTGCTTGAAGGCCGGCACGGGCGAGCGCCTGTGGGAGCACTCGACGGTCGAGCGCAAGACGCTCGGTGCGACAACCTTTCTCGTGCCGCACGGCGACCGTTACTTCCTGTTCGACGATCAAGGCGACCTGATCATCGCCCGGCTCACGCCGAAGGGTTACCAGGAGATCGACCGCGCCCACGTGATCACGCCGACGTTGCATTCGCGCGGCCGGGACGTGGTCTGGTGTCATCCCGCGTTCGCCCACGGATGCATGTTCGTGCGGAACGATGCGGAGCTCGTTTGCGTGTCGCTGGCGAAGTAGGCGCCGGCCCACCTTTCATCTTGCCGAAAAAGGCGTTGCGAAGCGCGGTTACCGGCCGGTAAAGTAGTCTGAATAGCATTCACACATGAACCGCCCGTCCGGTTTGCCAACGTCCTGCCGGAATCGTTTCCCATGGCCCAACAAAGTCTGCACGACATCTACCGGCAATACTGCTTGAAGTTCGTCCTGGCCGGGCTGCACAGCGTCGTCGGCAAGCCCAAGAACCTCGTCACCGACCTGGCCCAGTATCAGAATCACGTCATCTATCCGACGTGGAACATGCTGCCGTTGCCGATCCGGTTGATGGGGCGGCCGAGGCTGCGCTGGGACGAATTCTTCACCCATTTGCGCCCCGAGGTGTTCCTGGCTCCGGAGGGCAAGGTCGCGCTCCGGGCCGACGCGAGCCAGCGACTGATGCAGCTGGTCAATCGCATGTTCGGCGGCGCCGGCGCGGCGGCGGCGCCGGCCGCGGCAGGGCCGCTGCCCGCCGCATTTCCCGTGGCCGCGCCGGGCGCCGTCCCCATGGCCATGCCGGTGCAAACCGCCCCGCTGGTCGCCCAGCCCATCATGCCCACGGCGCCGCCCGCGGCAGCGCCGGCCCGGCGAACGCCGGCCCCTGCACCGTCGCCGCCGGCCGCCCAGCGCGCCAGGACGCCGGCGCCGCCCGTCGAGTCGCCGGATTCGGACATCGCCCTCGGCATCGACCTGGGCACGACCTACTCCGTGGTCGCGTACCTGGACGCCCATGGCCGGCCGGTCAGCATCCCCAACGCCACCGGCGAGATCGTCACGCCCAGCGTGGTGCTGTTCGACGAGGCCGGCCCGGTCGTTGGCAAGGAAGCGGTGCAGGCGTCGGCGATGGAGCCGGAGAAGGTCGCGGAGTGCGTCAAGCGCGACATGGGCTCGAAATACTACCGCAAGAAGGTGGGCGGCGGCTACATGCCGCCCGAAGTCATCTCGTCGATCATTCTGAAATCGCTCAAGGACGACGCCGAACGCAAGCTCGGGCCGATCCGCAAGGCGGTCATCACGGTGCCGGCCTACTTCGACGAATCGCGGCGCCGCTCGACCATCGACGCCGGCCGGCTCGCCGGCCTCGACGTCCTCGACATCATCAACGAACCCACTTCCGCCGCCATCGCCTACGGCTATCAGCTCGGCTTTCTCGATCCGACCGGGAAATCGACGGTCAGCAAACCGTTGCGCGTCCTGGTCTACGATCTCGGCGGCGGCACGTTCGACGTCACCATCGTCGAAATCCAGGGGACGTCGTTCAAGGCCGTGGCCACCGACGGCGACGTGGCCCTGGGCGGCAAGGACTGGGACGACAAGCTCATCGAGATCGCCGCGGAGCAATTCGTGACGCAGCATCGCGAGGACCCGCGGCAAAATCCCGTCAGCCTCCAGGAAATGTGGCTGGCGGCCGAGACCTGCAAGAAGACCCTCACGGAGCGGCCCAAGGCGGCGATGTTCGTCAACCACCTGGGGACGCGGATGAAGATCGACATCACCCGCGAGCAATTCGAGGACGCCACCGCCGCGCTCCTGGGCCGGACGCGCACCACCACCGAGATCGTCGTTCGCCAGGCCAGCTTGAACTGGTCGCTGATCGACAGGGTGCTGCTGGTGGGGGGCTCGACGCGGATGCCGCAGGTGGCGCGGATGCTGCAAGAGCTGACCGGCAAGCCGCCGGAGCGGTCGGTCGCGGTGGATGAGGCGGTGGCGCATGGCGCGGCGCTGTACGCCAGCCTGATCGTCTCCAAGCAGAAGCCGACCGCGGCCAGCCCGAAGTTCTCCGTGACCAACATCAACTCGCACAGCCTGGGCATCGTCGGCACCGATCCGACCACCGGCCGCAAGAAGAACCAGATCCTGATCCCGAAGAACACCCCCCTGCCGACGGCGGTCACGAAGGTCTTCAAGACCCAGAAGCCCGGTCAGCAAACAGTGGTGATCCGCGTCGTCGAGGGGGAAAGCGAGCGGCCCGAGGCGTGCATCCAGGTCGGCACGTGCACGATCGGCGGCCTGCCGCCGCAGCTCCCCGCCGGCTCGCCGGTGACCGTCAGCTACGCCTACCACGCCGACGGCCGACTCGAAGTGACCGGGCAGGTGAAGGGGCTGATGCAGCCGGTGACGACGACGTTCCAGCGCGAAAACACCATGGACGACACGGAAATGCAGATGTGGTCGCAGTATGTCAGCGTCGCCGGCGCGATGTAGGGTGAACACTCGAATGAGCACATCTCCCCAAGTCCTCTGTGCCGGCATCATCGTCGCCGATCACGTCTGTACGCCGATCGAGCGCGTGCCGGGCGCCGGCGAGCTGGTCATGGCCGACGGCATGCTGCTCACGATCGGCGGCTGCGCGGCCAACGCCGCCGTCGATCTGGCCAAGATGGGCGTGCGCACGGCCGTCGTGGGCCGCGTCGGCAAGGACGCGTTCGGCCGGATTGTCACCGACTTCTTGCGCGACGCGCAGGTGGACGCCACGCACATCCGCGTCAGCGCCACGGCCGACACCAGCCAGACATTGATCGTCAACGTGCAAGGCCAAGACCGCCGCTTCATTCACACCTTCGGCGCCAATGCCGAGTTCAGCGCGGCCGACGTGCCGCTGACCTTGCTCGACACGTGCAAGGTGCTATACATCGGCGGCTACCTGCTCATGCCGGGTTTGCAGGACGACGAGCTGATCCCGCTGTTCACGGCGGCGCGTGCCAGGGGAGTCAAGACGGTCGTGGACGTGGCGATTCCGAAGCCGGACGAGTACTTGCCGCGCCTGCGGAAGCTGCTGCCCTACGTCGACGTCTTCCTGCCCAACAATCACGAAGGGGAAGCGCTCACCGGCGAGAAGGACCCGCTCCGCCAGGCCGAGACGTTTCAGCGCCTCGGGGTCCGCACGGCCATCATCACCATGGGTGGCGAGGGTTCGATCCTGGTGCAGGACGGCCTGCGCTTGCGGGCCGGCGTGTACCGGGTGCCGTTCGTGGACGCCAGCGGCGGCGGCGACGCCTTCGACGCCGGCTACATCTACGGCCTCTTGCACGACCTGGGCCCCGAAGATTGCCTGCGCGTGGCCAGCGCCCTGGGGGCGAGTTGCGTCCGGGCGGTGGGCACCACTCCGGGCGTCTTCACCCAGTCCGAGTGCGATGCGTTTCTGCACGAACAAGTGTTGAGAATCGAGCGAATCTCCTAGAATGCCCCAGCGCTGACGCCGGACAACGACCGGGGGCGTCGCCAACGGAGCGCAGCGAATACTCTCCTGAGGAGCATCCATGCGTCGCATCATGATGGCAGCCGTCGCAAGCCTGATGGCACTGGCCGGTCTGGGATTCCCGACCGGCGCCGGCGAAAAAGGCAAGGTCAGCACGCCGTTCAACGGCAAAGACCTCACCGGCTGGAAATTGAGGGGCGATAATGCCAAGCAAAGCAAATGGAAAGTCGACATCGCGGAGGTCGATCCATCCAATCCGACCCAATTGCAGCTCGCGCCGATCGCCTCGGACAACAAGGGCCTGCAGATGGTCAACACCGCCGGCGGCGGCCTGTACGGCGCCGCTGCCCCGCGCGTCAACGCCGCCAGGAAGCCGGGCGAATGGCAGAAGTTCGTGATCGAGTTTCAAGCGCCGCGCTTCGAAGGCGGCAAGAAAACCTCGAACGCCAGGTTCCTGAAAGTGACGCTGAACGACCAGGTCATTCACGAAAATGTCGAGATGAAGGGGCCGACGCCGTCGGGCGTGACCGGCAAGGAAGCGCCGACGGGCCCGCTGATGTTCCAGGGCGACCACGGGCCGGTGGCGTATCGCAATATCCGGATCATCACGAAGTGAACCACGTGTCCGCCGCTTGCGGCTTGGCGTTCGCGTCACACCTGCGGTCGGCGCGAACGCCAAGCCGCAAGCGGCCGTGTCGTCAGCGCCGCAGCAAGAATTCCTTCGTATTGATCATCGCCCACAGCAAGTCTTCCAGCGCCGCCCGGCGGTCCGGCGCTCGTTCCAGCCGTGGGCCAATCGCCTCACGCTCCCGCGCGGTCGGAACACGCGCCAGGGCGGCCAGATACAATTCGGCGATCACCTCGTCGTTGCTCGCCTTCGCCGCCAGCCAGCGCTCGACGCGCGGCGACTCGCTCACCTTGCGCGTGATCGATTCGCCGTTGATCATCTGAAACGCCTGGTTCAACGTCGTGGTCGCTTGCCGTTCGCACTCGCAGGCCAGCAGGCGATCGGGCCGGCCGAACGCCTTGAGAAAGGTCGGGGCGCCGCTGACCCCCGGCAACTGCGCCGCCCGGGTGCCGAGCGGATGGCCGGCGAATCGTTCCGGCACTTCCGTGACCTGGGAGATCGCGTCGAGCAGCGCTTCCGCCTGGAGCACGCGCGGCTCGACGTGGCTGAAATTCAGGTCGTCCTCGTTGGTCGGTTTCGTCGTGGACGACGCCTGGTAAGTTCGCGACGCCATGATGGCGCGGATCAAGTGTTTCTGCCGCCAGCCGGACGCGACCAGGTCCTTGGCGAGCGCCGCCAGCAGCGGCTCGTTGCTGGGCGGGTTCGACTCGCGAAAGTCATCGACCGGCTCGACGACGCCGCGGCCGAGCAGGTGGTGCCAGATGCGGTTGGCCATCACCCGCGCGAAGTACGGATTATCGGCGGCGGTGACCCAGTCGGCAAGCGCCGTCAAGCGGTCGGCCCCGTCGGCAAGCTTCGATCCGGGCAGGCCGGGCAGCCGCGGGGCGATCGGGCCGCCCTTTTGCGGATGGGGCACGTCGCCTTCGCGGTCGTGCCACACGATCATCTCGCCGACCAGCTCGTGCTTGTCGAGCCGGTCGCGGCGCTGGTTGTCGATCATTCGTGTCCGGACGCGGGCGAAGAACGCGCTGAGGCCGTGGTAATCTTCCTGCGTCCACAGGTCGAAGGGGTGATTGTGGCACTTGGCGCAGGCCACGCGGACGCCGAGGAAGAGCTGCGCCGTCGTCTCGGCCGCCTTTTGCGGGTCCAGGTTGGTGCGATAGTAATTAGCTTCGGGCCGGTCGTAGGTGCTGCCGCGCGCGGTCAGGAGCTGCCGTGCGAAGCGGTCCAGCGGCATGTCGTCGCTGACGCACTGCCGCAGCCAGCGCTGGAACAGCCGCACCCCCTTGGCATCGACGGCCTTCTCCTCGTTGCGGAGCAGGTCGGCCCACTTCATCGCCCAGTAATCGGCATACTCCGGACGCTCCAGCAAACGATCGACGAGCCGCCGGCGCTTGTCGGGCGCCTGGTCGGCGAGGAAGCGCCGGGCCTCGTCCGGGGTCGGCAGGATGCCGCACACGTCGAGATAGGCGCGGCGCAGGAACGTGGCGTCGTCGGCCACGTCCGAAGGCTCGACCTGCAGCGCCTTGAGCCGGGCGAACACGTGCTCGTCGATGACGTTGTGAGCGGCCACCGCGGGCCAGCGGAAATTGGGCCGCTCGGGCACGAACGCCAGCATGACCGGCTCGCGTCGATCCAGATAGCGCGCCACGACCGTGACCTCGCACGGCTTGTCGGAGCGAACCAGGCCGCCGGGGGTGACATGCACTGTTTCCACGGTCGGCTCGAACACGGTCAGGTGCGTCACGTCGCGCGTCGAGCCGTCGCTGAGGACGGCCCGCGTCACGAGTTGTTGTTCGTTGGCCCCGTGCAGCAATACACGCTCGCGCGGCCACACGTCGAGCCTGGTCAAGCGCGGCGCCGATGCAGCGTCGGGCTTGGCGCCGCCGCGGATCCAGCGTTCGAGGATGCCATACTCGACGGAGTTCTTGCGGAAGCGAATGCCGCCTTCGTGCGGCGCCTGGCCCGTCGGCTTTTGCAGGATCAGGCTGCGTCCCGGATCGAACAGCGACGTGCGCCGGCCTTGCGTGTCGCGGAGCAGACTGTCGAGATCGAATTCCGGGTTGTCGCCGCGCAACGACAGGCGGAAGCCGTTCTTGCCGTTGAAATTGCCGTGGCACGTCCCCAGGTTGCAGCCGGCCCGGCTGAGGACGGCCATGACGTCGTTGCGGAACGAGACCGGTTGCGGCCTGGCCGCGTCACGCACTGCGACGGACAACGCGGCCTGCAACGATCCGACCTCGGCCGTCACGCGTGCGGCGCCGTCGGCGAGGCCGTGGACGATGCCATCCTGCACGCGGACAATGTCGGGCCGGTCGCAGCGCCATCGGACGGCATGGGTCAGATCGCGCACGGCGCCGTCGCGGCAGTGGCCCGTGACCAGGAGCTGTTGCCGGGCGCCGGCGCCGACGAGCACGACGTCGGCTGGTTCGACGGTGAGCCGCGCCAGCGAGTTGCTGGATGTCTGCGCGACAACCGTGGCCGGCGCGACCAACACGGACATCAACAACCAGGGAGTCGAGCGAAGGCATCGGATCATGATCGCGACTTTCGAGTGTTGTTTACCGTTTCGCGCTCGGTGAGGGTTGCGCTGGCGAGTCGGGACGCGAGCGCGAAACAGTAAACAAGCCATCAGATATCTTGGTTCCTTCCGCCACGCGGTCGCTTATGATGGTATTGTGAGAGGTTTGTGGCCCGTTCGCCAAGGGAAAATCCATGCTGTCCCGCGATCTTCGCCGCCAGATGCGCCGCTTGCAGCTACGGGCCCGGCGCGCGGTCGAAGATTTGCTGGGCGGCGCCTACCGCAGCGTCTTCAAAGGCAGCGGCATCGCCTTCGAGGAAGTCCGCGAGTATCAGCCGGGCGACGACATCCGCGGCATCGACTGGAACGTCACGGCGCGCATGGGCCATCCGTTCGTCAAGCGCTTCATCGAGGAACGCGAGCTGACCCTGCTGCTGGTCCTGGACGTCAGCGCCAGCCAGCGATTCGGCACGCGCTCGCAGACCAAGCGCGAGGTGGCCGCCGAGCTGGCCGCGCTCCTGGCATTCTGCGCGATAGCCAACAACGACAAGGTCGGCCTGGTGGCGGTCAGCGACCGCGTCGAGAAATACGTGCCGCCGCGCAAGGGGACGCGGCACGCCCTGCGGCTGATGCGCGACATCCTGTTTCACGAACCCGCCTATCCGGGCACGAACCTGCGCGCGGGCATCGATTTCTTCAATCGCGTCCTCCGCCGCCGGGCGATCGTGTTCCTGATGAGCGATTTTCACGACACCGGCTTCGAGAAGGCATTTCGCCGCGCCGCCCGCCGGCATGACCTGATCGCGGTCTATCACGCCGACGCCCTGGAGGAATCGTGGCCGGCCGTCGGGTTGGTGGACGTTCGCGACGCCGAAACCGGGCAGACGCTGCTCATCGATACGTCGGCTGCCGAATTCCGCGAAGCCCATCGGGCGGCGGCGCGGGCCCGCCGGGCGGCGGTGCGGCAACTGGCCAACGCGGCCGCGGCGGACTGGATCGACGTGTCCACCGACGGCAGCCACCTCGACGCCCTGTTGCGGTTCTTCCGGCTGCGCGAACGTCGTCTGGGGCACTCATGAACGGCATCGGCCAAGCATTGAGGCGCGTGACATTCATGGCGCTCGCGCTGTCGAGCGCCGTGGCCGTTGGCGCCAATGAGCCCGTCGTCCTGGAACGGGTCGGCCCGGCCTCGCTCCGGGCGGACGCGACGATCGAAAAGGGCGTCATCGTGCTGCCGTTTGCCGACGTGCTCGTGCTCACGATCGAGGTGCGGGGGGACGCGGGCCTGGAAGTGAGGCCGCCGCAGACGTGGGCCAAAGGCCCGTGGCAGGTGCGGACCATCGGTCCGCCCACGTACACCAAGGATGAGCACACCAAAGAAGGGCGCGCCCAGGAGGCCGGCGACGTTCGATGGTCGCAAACGCTTGAAGTGGAGCCGCTGGCGCCGGGCGAGACCTCGTTGCGGCTGGAGCCATTGCGCTATCTCGATGCCAAGGGCCGCTGGCAGACGATCGACTTCCAGCCACGTGCGGTGCGCGTGACCAGCAAGCTGACGCAACCGGACGTGAAGGACGTGCGCGACATCACCGCGATCGAGGAATTGCCGGCGCCGCCGCGGCGCGACAGCGCCGCCGCAATGATCGTCGCGACGGCGGTGCTCGCCCTGGGCTTGCTGGCGGGGTGCGGCTTCTGGCTGCGGCGCCGCCGCGTGCAGGCCGCGCCGGTCACCGCCGAGCGCCGGGCGCTCCGTGAGCTGGAACGACTGCACGCGCTGGGCCTGCCGGAGCGCGGCAAGGCCGAGCGGTTCGGCACGCTGCTGACCGGGGTGCTGCGGCGCTATCTGGAGAGAAAGTACCAGGCGCCGGCCCGCCGCCAGACGACCGGCGAATTCGTGGGGTCGCTCGCGGAGCATCCGCTCCTCGCGGCGCACCGCGACTTTCTGGAATCATTCCTCCAGCGCTGCGACCTGCTGAAGTTCGCGCCCGTCACGGCGTCCAGCGAGGAATGCCGCGCCCTGGCCGACCAGGCGCGCCAGTTCATCAATCCACCGGTCATCAACCAGCCGGTCATCCCGCAACCGGTCATTGCCCAATCGGCTGCGGAGGAGACGTGTCCATGACGCCAGGTCAGCGATTGCGGCAGGCGTGGCAGGCGCAGACCATTGCCGTGCCCGGCGTGTTCAACGCGCTGGTGGCGAAGATGGCCGAGCGCCTGGGGTTCCAGGCCGTCTACCTTTCGGGCGGGGCGCTGTCGGCGGCGTACGGCGTGCCGGACGTCGGCTTGCTGACGCTGAGCGAGTTTGCCCAGGAAGCGCGGACGATCGCGCAAGCCACGGCGCTCCCCTTGCTGTGCGACGCCGACACCGGCTTCGGCGAGGCGCTGAATGTGGAACGCACGGTGCGGCTCTTGGAACAGGCCGGCGCGGCGGCGATCCATCTCGAGGATCAGCAGTTGCCCAAGCGCTGCGGGCATCTTTCCGGCAAGAGCCTGATCGACGCCGAAGCGATGGCGGCCAAGATTCGCGCCGCGGCGGCCGCCCGGCGCGATCCGGGCTTCGTCGTCATCGCCCGCACCGATGCCCGCGGCGTGACCGGCTTCGACGACGCCGTCCGCCGCGCCAGGCTGTACCTGGCGGCCGGCGCCGACGCCATCTTTCCGGAAGCCCTCGAGAGCGTCGAAGAGTTTCGCAGCTTCGCCCAGGCCGTTCCCGCGACGCTGCTCGCCAACAACACCGAGTTCGGACGCAGTCCGAACCTGGATGTCGCCACGTTCGCCGGCCTCGGCTACCGGCTCGTGCTGTTTCCGCTGACGGCGTTTCGGGCCGCCATGAAGAGCGCTCGGGACGTGCTCGGCGACCTGTGCGGCAAGGGCCACCAGCGCGACCGCGTACCCGAGATGCTGACCCGGGCCGAGCTGTACGACCTGCTCGGCTACGCGGGCTACGAGGCGCGTGACCGCAAGTACTTCGGCTAGCGCCATTTTTTTGGGTTGCATCTGCGCCGGCAGCCGATATGCTGATCTGCACGCTGTCAACCTTGCGCAACTTCTATGTGCACATCTACCATTGAGAGCGCGCCATGAACATCAGTGAATTCGACGACGCGTACGAAGACCGGGAACTCATTCGCGGCGCGATCCTCGCGACGCCCATCAGCGAGCTGCCGCTGCGGCGGCCGATCATCGTCGACGCCGGCGCCACCGTGGTCGCGGCCGTCAACGCCATGAACGAGCACCGCACCGGTTGCGTGCTGGTCGAGCGCGACGGCAAGCTCAGCGGCATCTTCACCGAGCGCGACGTGCTCACCAAGGTGATCTTCCGGGCCAGCAGCAGCTCGATGCGCGTGGAAGAGGTCGACACCAACGATCCCGAGACCCTCGAAGCCACGGCCACGATCGCCTTCGCCCTCAACAAGATGAGCGTCGGCGGCTACCGTCACATCCCCGTCGTGGACCGCGGCGGCAAACCGGTCGGCGTGCTGTCGGTGCGCGACATCGTCGATTTCCTGGTCGAGCTGTTCCCGGACGGCGTCCTCAACCTGCCGCCCAGCCCCGACAAGGCCATCGCCAAGTCGCTCGACGGCGGCTAGCGCCGTTTAGCCCCGGTTCGAAGAACCGGGGCGGACAGGCGGTTGGCAACGGAGGAACCCCACGCGCGGGATCCTGTCCGCCTCGGTTCTTCGAACCGGGGCTAAACGATCCGGAGATAGTTATTCGTCCAGCTCCGGCGGCTCGGCGACCAGGCGCAGGTACCGCGCCAGGAGCATCTGCACGGCGACCACTTTCTGCCAGTCCGCGTACTCCAGCGTCACCTGGCTGCCGTCATCCTTGGCGAGGATGTTCTCGGTCGCGTCCGTCAGGCCTTGATGAAGAAAGTCGAGGATCTCGGCGAAGCGGGCCGCTTGCGACGGCGTCAGCTTGAGCGGCATCGGCGGCAGGGCGCGGTTGCCGATGAACAACGCATCCCGCGTCAGGTTCATCTTGCCGTCGACATCGACCTCGAAATCCAGGCTGTTGCCGGCGTCGCCGACCATGCTGGTGGTTTGAATGGTCAAGCCGTCGTTCGGCTCTTCATTGGACAACGACGACACCGACGGGCTCGAAGCGGCGCTGGCCAGGCTGGCCATCCGCGCCGCGATCTCCTCGTTCGAGCCGAACAACAGCAGCGAACGCCCGACCGACACGCGGTCGCCGTAACGCAGCCGGCGAATCTGTACGATGTTGCCGTTGACCTTGGTGCCGTTGGTGCTCTCCAGGTCCGTGAGAATGAAGTCGTCGCTGTCGGTCTGCACCTTGGCGTGGTACCGGCTGACACGCTCGTCGTTGAGGCGGAGGATGTTCCCCTCCTCGCGGCCGATGGTCACGGGCACCGGCAGATCGCGAAAGACGCGGCCTTTGTCGATGCCGTCCAGGACTTGAAAGGTGACCCCGTGGGCCATGACGCGCGCCTCGTTTGCAGCGTTCAGCCGTCAGCGTTCAGCGGTCAGCGTTGGCTGACCGCTGAATGCTGATCGCTGACAGCTATGGTTCACTTCATTTTGGGATGCCAGCGGCCCCATGTCAATTGGGATGTCGTGGGAAGGCAGCCGGGGAGGCGCCGGAACCAGGTGACTTGCCGCTTGGCAAAGTTGCGCGTCCGGGTCTGCACGAGCGCCACGGTCGCCTCCAGGTCGCGCGTTCCCGCCAGATGGGCCAGGACCTCCTTGTAGCCAAGCGCCTGGCTCGCCTCCTTGCTGAGCGGCCGGCGCGCGGACCGCAACTGCCGAACTTCATCCACCAGCCCCGCCGCGAACATCGCCTCCACCCGGCGATTGATCCGCACGTAGAGTTCCGGGCGCGGCACGTCCAGCCAGAGCACAGGAGGCAGGGAACAGGAGTCAGGGGTCAGGAGACAGGAGTCAGGAGTCAGGGAACAGGAGTCAGGAGTCGCCTCAGCCGTTTGCTGACCTCTGACTTCCGACTTCTGACCTCTGCCTTCCGACTTCCGACCTCTGCCCTCTGCCTCCCGATCCCACTCCCGCTGCCATGCGCTGATCGGCCGGCCGGTGGCTTCGAACACTTCCAGCGCGCGGATGATGCGGCGCTGGTCGTTCGGGTGCAGGCGCGCGGCGGCGATGGGATCGACTTGTTCCAGGCGTGCGTGCAGCGCGGCCGGGCCGCCGGCCGCGACGGCTTCCGCTTCCAGGCGCCGGCGGCGGGCGGCGTCGGCGGGGGGACCGTCGAACAGCCCGCAACAGAGCGCCTTCAGGTACAGCGGCGTGCCGCCGACGAACAGCGCTTGCCGGCCGCGGCCCTCGATGTCCCGGCAACACGCCCTGGCTTGTTCCAGCCACCAGGCGACGCTGGCCGATTCCCACGGATCGAGCACATCGATGAGATGATGGGGCACGAGCCGGCGTTGCGCGGGGGTCGGCTTGGCCGTGCCGATGTCCAGGCCGCGGTAGAGGGCCATCGAATCCATCGAGATGATCTCGGCATCGAGCCGCTGCGCCAGCTCGATGCCCAGCTGCGTCTTGCCGGAGCCGGTCGGCCCGGTCAGCACCAGGGCGTTGCTGAAAGGCGGGGGGAGCATGCTGGTATGGTATCAGACGACCAAGTCGGCGACGGGCGGAAAGGCAGACGCATTGCTGTGCCGACGGATTCAGCGGCACGAGTGGGATTTGCTGTTCAAGTATTGCTGTGAACGGGCGCTCGCGGGTTGAGCTGGTTATTTTCGCAGTGAGGATCAGGCATCCCCTTTCAACGCCAATCATGACGCGAAACTTCGGCGGGAACAACAGGCCTTGCCTCGCACTACACCAGGGACGTTCACCGCCTGCGCTCTAAACAAGGCCAGCCTTCCTTGCGGCACGCCGACGCGCTCTAAACACGGTTCCGGAAGACCACACGGGCCACTTGCTGTCGAAAGGCCATGGCCGCGACGTTCTGGCATGCGGGGGTCGAAAGACGAGAGTTACCGCGCCGGCTGTTTCATCAACCCGTACTTCTTCATCTTCTTGTAGAGCGTCACCCGGCTGATGCCCAGGGCGTCGGCGGCGCGGGTGCGGCTGAAGCCGTGGCTCATGAGCGCCCGCTGGATCACGTTGCGCTCGATGACGTCGCGCTGATGGTGCAGCGTGTCGCCGTTGACCGGGGCGCCGCCGGCGTGGGTGTCGGCGTGGTCCTGCACCGCCGGCGGCAGATGGCGCGGCAGCATCTCCAGGCCGCTGCTCACCAGCACGGCGTGCTGCAAGACGTTCTCGAGCTGGCGGATGTTGCCCGGCCACGGATACGCCTCCAGAGCGGCCAGCGCGTCGGGATGGATCTCGAACAGGTCCTTGTTGAACTTGCGCGTGAACCGCGCCGCCATGCCGCGGGCCAACGGCGCGATGTCCTGCACCCGCTCACGCAACGGCGGCAGGTGGAACGACATCACGTTCAGCCGGAAGTACAGGTCCGGCCGGAAACGTCCGCGCTCGACCGCGTCCTCCAGGTCGATGTTGCTGGCGACGATCAGCCGGGCCCGGCACTTCTGCGTCTCGACGCTGCCGACCGGCTCGAACTCGCCCGACTCGATGACCCGCAACAGCGTCGCTTGCTGCTCCAGTCCGAGCGTGTCGATCTCGTCCAGGAGCAAGGTGCCTTCGCCGACCGCGGCGAACTTGCCGATCTTGGGGCGATCGGCCCCGGTGAAGGCGCCGCGCACATGGCCGAAGAACTCGCTTTCCACCAGGTTCGCGGACACGGCCCCGCAGGCGATGTTCATGAAGCGATGCTGCTGGCGCGGGGAGTGCTCGTGCAAGAGGCGGGCCAGGAACGTCTTGCCGGTCCCCGTCTCGCCGTTGAGCAGCACCGTGACGTCGTGGCCGGCCGCCAAAGCGATGCGATCCACCAGCGGCAACAGCGACGGGGTCAAGGCGAGCAAGCGCCGGCTCAGCAACTCTTCGAGGGACTCGGCGCGGTCGGCCTGAAACTCGCGCCCGCGGCCGAGCTCCTTGACCAGATGGGGAATGACGCCGGCGTCGTGCGGCCAGCGCAGGCGGCGGACCACGTAGCGTTCGAGGGCCAGGAGCGGGGAGATGTCGCCGCAGGCATCGATCAGCACGACTTGCGGCGGCAGTTTCTGGAGGTTCAAATCTTGGATGAGGCGGCGAGCTTCGAGGGCGTCGTTGCCGCCGCTGACCGCGATCAAGAGCAGGCCGTCGGCGTCGCGGTCGAGCAGCTCGCCAATCTTCAGCAAGGGGGCGGTGATCAGCCCGAGCCGAAAATGTTCCTGGAGGTAGCTTTCCAGCGCGCTCACCAGTGCCGCGTCATCCGCAGCGAGAGCGACACGACTGCCAGCCATGCCCGTTCCGTTCTCAAACGGAGGACCCGTGCGCAGGGGTGCAGTTGCGCAGGATCGGCCCGCGGTTTACAAAGTGTTAACTTTCCTGAACAACCATGGGATACGAATAAGGAGATGTCAAATGGCGGTGAATGGTATGGCGGGCCGCACTACTCAGCGGGCGTCTTGGCCGGCGCCGTCTTGGCCGGCTGCGAGCGAGCCTTGGTCTGGCCGAACGGCGCATCGATCATCGGGCCGATGAGGATGGTCCACAAGGTGAGAATCGCGATCCAACGGAATTCCATGGAGGGTCCTTTGTTGGGGTGGGTCGCGTTCAGTTGATGCAACGTTCGTGCCGGTCGCCCGAGCCACGGCGGATCGTGGCGCAAGCGGTGTTTATCCTGTCGGTTGCAACGGTTCATGACCGAGGGCGCACCCAGGCGGGCTCGCGCGAGGATGTTGCCGTCCGTTAGCACAGGGGCGGAAGTGGCGATGCGAGCGCGAAACAGTAAACGACGCATCACCATGAATTTTCCAGTTCCGACTTGCGGACATCGGGAATTTAGGTATCCTTTACTGAGAACGCCGGTGCGGCCACTCCCTACCTACTGACCGCACAGTGATCTCGCCCGCCCGCCATTGAGTTTGGTCCCGCCTGCGGGACTGGACATCCGAGCCGGCATGGCTCGCAGCAACGCTTCTGCCTGACAACGAGGGGGTTAACTCATGGAACGCCAACGTCACTCTTGGCTCGCCCTTGCTCTGTGCGGGCTTGCCGTATCCGGTTGGTTCGGCGCGGCCGCAGTCGCCCAGGACTACAGCAAGAAAACCGTGACGACCGACCAGGTCGCGTTGCCGCCCGCCGCCGAGGTCGCCAGCCTGATCGTGGCGCCGCCCACGGTGACGCTCAAAGGGCTCGACGATTCCGCGCAGCTGGTGATCACCGGGCAGCTGAAGAACGGCAAGACGCAGGACCTCACCGGCGACATCCAGTACACCGTCGCCAATCCCGCGATCGCGCGGGTCACCACGGCCGGCCGCATCATGCCGGTGGTCAATGGCGCGACCGAGATCACCGCGACCTACGGCGACAAGTCGGTCAAGATCGCCCTCAAGAACGAGGCGATGGACCAGAACCTGCCCATCAACTTCGCCAACCACATCGTGCCGATCTTCACAAAGCTCGGCTGCAACAGCGGCGGCTGCCACGGCAAGTCGGGGGGCCAGAACGGCTTCGCCCTGTCGCTGCTCGGCTTTGTCCCCGAGCTCGATTACCAGACCCTGGTGAAGGAAAACCGCGGCCGGCGTTTGTTCCCCGCCGCCCCGGACAGCAGCCTGCTCTTGCTCAAGGCGACCGGCAACGTCGCCCACGCCGGCGGCAGGCGCATGGATGTCGGCTCCGATGAATACAAGCTCGTGCGCCGCTGGATCGCCTCCGGCACTCCCCTCGGCGACGCGAAGGACCCGAAGGTCACGAAGATCACCATCGACCCGCCGCACGGCATCCTGTCGCGCAACAATCGCCAGCAGTTCCGCGTGATCGCCCACTACAGCGACAACACCACGATCGATGTGACGCAACGCGCCCAGTACGAGAGCAACGACACGGAAATCGCGGTGGTCGACGGCGCCGCCCTGGTCCGCTCGCTGGAAATGTCCGGCGAGGCCGCGATCATGGCCCGCTACCTCGGCAACGTCGCCGTCTTCCGCGGCACCGTGCCGCTTGGCGTCAAGGTTCCCGACTACAAGTTCGACGCCAAGACCGTCGTCGACAACCACACGCAGAAGAAGTGGAAGGAGCTCGGCATCGTCCCGTCCGACGTGTGCTCCGATGAGCAGTTCATCCGCCGCGTGACGCTCGACCTGACCGGCTCGTTGCCGACGCCGGCCCAGGTCAAGTCGTTCCTCGCCAACCCCGATCCGCAGAGGCGCGATAAGCTGGTCGATCAGCTCCTCGAAACGCCGGAGTATTCCTACCTGTTCGCCAACAAATGGGCCGACGTGCTCCGCGTCAAGCGCCGCGGCGAGCAGCAGCGGGCGCCGGGAACGTTCGCGTTCCACAACTGGATCCGCGAATCGATCGCCACGGACAAGCCGTACGACCTGTTCGTCCGCGAAATCCTGGCGGCCACCGGCGACGAGCACAAGGCGCCGCCAACCATGTGGTACAAGGAGCTGCAGCAGCCCGAGCAATTCGTCGACGACGTGGCCCAGGTCTTCCTCGGCCTGCGCATGGCCTGCGCCCAGTGCCATCACCATCCGTACGAGAAGTGGAGCCAGGACGATTACTGGGGCCTGGCCGCATTCTTCGGCCGCATCGGCCGCAAGAACGAGCAGGTCCTGGGCGGCATCGGCAACCAGCAGGCCAACCGCCAGGTGATCTTCAACCGGCCGTCCGGCGGCGTGAACAACAAACGCACCAATCAGCCGGCCAAGATCACGCCGCTGGACGCGGCGCCGATGGACGTCGCCCCCGAAGACGACCCGCGCCACAAGCTGGTCGATTGGATGGCCAACCCGAAGAACCCGTTCTTCGCCCGCGCGGTCGCCAATCGCTACTGGGCGCACTTCTTCGGCCGCGGCATCGTCGATCCGCTCGACGACATGCGCGTGACGAACCCGCCGACGAATCCCGAGCTGCTCGACGCCCTGGCCCAGGAATTGGTGAACAACAAGTTCAGCCTCAAGCACCTGATCCGGGTGATCACCAAGAGCCGGACCTACCAGCTCAGCGCGATCCCGAACGAGTTCAACAAGCACGACAAGCAGGCGTTCGCCCGGTTCTATCCGCGGCGCATGCCGGCCGAGGTGCTGTTCGATGCCGTGAATCAGGTAACGAACGCCCCGGCGTCGTTTGGCGGCCTGCCCAGCGACAAGCACGCCCCGAACCGGGCGATCATGCTGCCCGACGAGTCGTTCCCGTCCTACTTCCTCGACGTGTTCGGCCGGCCGCAGCGGATCAGCGCCTGCGAGTGCGAGCGCGTCAGCGAGGCGAACCTGGCCCAGGCGCTGCACCTGTTGAACTCGCAAGAGATTCAGGACAAGTTGACCCGCGGCGGCGCCCGCGCCGACCTGCTCGCCAAGGACCCGCGGCCGGACAACGAGAAGGTCGAAGAGCTGTTCCTGTGGGTGTTCGCGCGGCGGCCGTCGGCCGAGCACATGTCGGTCGCCCTGGAGCATATCAACCGCAACGCCGCCAACCGGAAGGTGGCCTACGAGAACCTGCTGTGGGCGCTGTTGAACACGAAGGAGTTTGTGTTCAATCAGTAATTGCCGGTGCAAGCGATCAACGCAACGACCCGTTTAGCACGCCGTCCGGCGAGCGCTAAACGGGTCTTTCGTTTCAGGACACATCGCGGAGCTATTCCTGAATCTTCCCCTCCGATTGGCTCGTAATCCACATCTGCTGCCGCCACCACAAGCCCGGGACGGTCGGCTTGAAGATCTCGCCGCGCGCGCCCTTGCCGCCGCTCACCGACATTTGCAGTTGACCTTCGACGAGAATGTTCGCGCTCAGTTCTTGCCGGACGCCGTCCTTGGTCGCGATCAGCGCGAAGCCGACCCGACGAGCTTCGTAGCTGAGCTTCGCCGGCAGCTTCTCGTTGATCGCGTGCAGCTTGCCGTCTATTTCGACTTCGCCGGTGAGGGCGCTGCCCGGCGGGCCGAGCACTTCGAGCACGATGGTTCGCCTGGGCGCGAACCATTCGAGAATGAAGATCGTGCCGCCAATCATGAGCACGATTGCCAGGATCGCCGCGAAGATCAGCTTGTTCTTGCTCATGGGAAGTATTGTCGCCTTTCGCTCCGCGAAAGGCGACCTTGGAAAACAAGGCCGGCGCGCGCGCACCGCCGTCCCCCATCGTCTTTTCTGGCAGAGACCCTATGCTCGACGCCGAGGAACAACTGGTGCTGGGCGCGAAGCAGGGCGACCGGGCGGCATTCGAGGAACTCGTGCGCCGGACGTCGCGGCTGGTGTACGCGCGGCTGTACCTGGAGACGGGCGACGCCCACCAGGCCGAGGATCTGCTGCAAGAGACGATGCTCACGGCATTTCGGACGATCGGCCAGCTCTCCGACCCCGCCAAGTTCCGGACCTGGCTGTTGCGCATCGCCCAGAACCAGGCGATCGACGCCGCCCGGCGGACCATGCGGCTGAAGCGGACCCCGAACGAGCTGCGGCCCAACAATTCGTCGCCGCCGACCCCCGACGAGCAAGCCGAGCTGGTGGAGCAACGGCAGCAGGTGCTGGCGGTGCTGCGGACCTTGCCGGAGGAGTACCGCTTGCCGCTGACGTTGCGTTACCTGGCGGATGCCGATTACGACACGATCCAGCTGCAGATGGGCCTGACGAACGGCTCGCTGCGGGGCCTCTTGCATCGCGGCCTGAAGATGCTGCGAACCGAGCTGGAGAAAGCGGATGTGCGGTTGTGAAGACAAAATTCGATCCACGCGATGATTTCGTGGTTTCGTACTTGCGTGTATTCGTGATTCTGTATTTGAGAGTCTAGCCATGTCCGAACATGCCTGGTTTCAAGAGAACCTCGCCGGTTACGTCGCCGCCGGGCTGCCGGCGGATGAACGCGCGCGCTTCGAGACGCACGCCGGCGCATGCCGCGACTGCGCGCAGGCGCTGGCCGAGCAGCGCGCCTTCGACGCGGCCATGGCGACGCTGTTCGCGGCGGCCCGGCCCACGGCGGGGTTCGAGAACCGGGTACTGAAGGCGTTGCGGGCCGAGCCGCTCAGGCGCCGGGTGCAGTGGGTAAAGACGTTGCGCTGGATCGGCGGGGCCGCGGCGGTGATCATGCTGGGCGTCATCGGCTTCGGCATGCATGAATTCGCACAGACGGGCGCGTTGCCGTTTGTCGGCGACCGGGCCCTCGGTGCAGCCGGCGATGCGGGCGAACCAATTCAGCATACGCAGGTCGCGACAATCATGGGCGGAGTGGCGGCTAAGCCAAAGGCGTCGCCCGAGGAACTGGTCCTTGAGGTTTGGAACGGTCCGCAGGCGACCACGACCAAGTACCGCCTCGAAGTGCTCGCACAGTCCAGAGAAAGCAGCGGCAATCCGACCAAGGAAGATGCCGTCGGCGAGCTCGTCAAGCGTTTGGATAAGGCGAAGGAATACCCCCCAGGCCGATCCGATCCTGAAAAGGACAAGGTGAATGTCCAGGGTCTGGGCGAAGGCAAAGCGCCGCTCGACGGGATGCGGCGCGCGCAAGAAGCGAAGGAGGGCCTGGTCGCCGCCGAGGAGCGGCTGAAGGATTTGGCATCGTCACACACGGCGCGGGTGGTCGAAGTGGTCAAAGGCAAGGTCGCGACGACGTGGACGGCGCTGCCCCCGCCAGGAGAAACAACGAGCGAACAGCTGGCGGCGCTTCGCGGCAAGCTCGGCGGCGAAAGCCGTGGGGGCGGTTCGGCGAATCCGAACGACGACGGCCTGGCCAGGCCCGGTACCGGCGGCGGCTTTGCCTACCGGCGCGGCTTCCAGAGCGGCGGCGCCGCTCCGAGCGACCCGAGCAGCTCGAAAAGCCAGGAATCGAAACCGAGCACCGACGGCCGCTCCGGCCCAATGATGGGCTTCATCGCGCCCGGCCCCGGCCAGGGGACCCCCATAAATCCGCCGCCGCCCGGCCTGATGGGACCGAGCGGCAACCAAAAACTGCCCCTCAACTACTACTCCGCAAGCCCAACTTCTCCGGTGGCGCCGCCGGCGCCCGTAGATGGGAAGTACGATGACGGAGGCAAGGCCGCCGGCAAGCCCGGCAGCCGCAACAAGGAGAGCGACGACGTCGAGGACGGCTACTTTCGCGCCACGCGCGACAAGACCGGCATGGACCCGGATGGCCGCCTCGGCAAGCAGTTTGCCCAAGCCCAGGGCAAGTCGCAGACCGAGGGGGGCCAGCAGAAGGACGGCAAGGGCGGGCAGAAAACGCCCGACGACCAGGGCGCCGGCAAGCAGGGATTCGGCAAGCAGCCCCCCGGCAAGCAACCGCCCGACAAGACCAAGCCCCCCGTGGAAGCCAAGGCCGCCGCCCGCAAGATCATCCGCACCGGCGAAGTCGAGTTCGAGATCCAGGTCTTCGACGACGCCATCGCCAGCGTCACCCGGCTCATCACCGGCATCCCGGGCGCCTTCGTCGCCACGGTCAACAGCGAGAAGCTCCCCAACGGCAAGGTCCGCGGCTCGATCATCGTCCGCACCCCGCCCGAGGCGCTCGACCAGTTCCTGCTCGACCTGCGCAAGGAGCTGGGCAAGACCGGCGAGCTGAAGGGCCAGCGGATCGGCAGCCAGGACGTGACCAAGGCGTACTACGACCTGGAGAGCCGGCTCCGCGCCGCCCGCACCATGGAAGACCGGCTCATCAACATCATCAAGTCGGGCAAGGGCGAGATCAAGGACCTGCTCCTGGCCGAAAAAGAGCTGGGCGTGTGGCGGACCAAGATCGAGGAGATGGAAGGCGAAATCCGCTACTACAACAACCAGGTGTCGCTGAGCACGCTGACGATCACGCTGTATGAGAAGGAGATTCGTTCCGCGGCGGCCATGGTGATCAGCGAGCGCGTCAACATGAAGATCGAAAGCGACGACGTGGAGGGGTCGCTGCAGAAGGCCCTGATGGCGGTCGCCGAGGCCAAGGGACGCGTGCTCCGATCGGACGCCAAGCAGTACGACACCACGGGCCAGTCCGAGGCGCACTTGCAGTTCGAGGTCGCCCCGGCCGCGGCGCCCGCGATGAAGGACAAGCTCAGGAAGCTCGGCATCGTCACGCACTACGACGCCCAGCGCCAGCAGCAGGCCGAAGGCGGCACGGGCAGCGCCGGCGTCGAGATCAAGACGCGGCAGAGCGACGTGCACTTCACCGTGGAGATTTTCAACGTCGCCAACATCCAGCCGCGCGAGGCCTACAAGCTGGAGATCGCCTGCGAGGACGTACCGGCCGATTACCGCCGGCTCCAGGAGGCGGTGACCCAGGCCAGCGGCCAGGTTCGCTCCGGCAATCTCAACGAGCAGGACAAGCTCAACATCAATGCCCAGTTCGATTTCGACGTGCCGGCCACCGCCCGCAACGTCATGGAGAACCTCGTGACCGGCCTGGGCGACGTCCTGTCGCGCACGACGAAACGGGCCCCGGCCAACGAGCGCGCCACCGAGCGCAAGGTCGGCTTCCGGCTCACGCTGCTCAACCTCGCCAACATCAAGCCGCGCGAGGCGTACAAGCTCGACATCGCCACCCAGGACGTGTCGGCCGAGTATCGCCGGCTCCAGGACGCCATCGCCAAGGCCAAGGGCCAGATTCACTCGATCGGCTTGAACGAGCAGGACAAGCTCAACGCCAGCGCCCAGATCAACTTCGACGTGCCCAAGACGGCCCGCGACACCTTCGACAAGCTCCTCGCCGGCCTGGGCGATGTGCTGACGCGCAGCACCATGCGGGCCGGCCCCACCGAGATCGCCACCGACCGCAAGTCCGGCTATCGGCTGACGCTGCTGAACCTGGCCAACATCCCGTCGCGCGAATCGTACCGGCTGGAGATCGCCACGACCGACGTGTCGGCCGACTATCGCAAGCTGCAAGAGGCGATCGCGGCCGCCAAGGGCCAGGTCCGGGCGATCAACCTCAACGAGCAGGACAAGCTCAACACCTCGGCGCAGCTCGACTTCGACGTGCCGGCGGATGAGCGCGCCAAGATCGACGAGCTCGCCGCGTCCCTGGGCGAGATCACGGTGCGGCAAACCTTGCGCGTGCCGCCCGGCCAGACCGCGACCAGTCGCAAGGCCGGGTATCAGCTCACGCTGCGGAACATCGCCAGCGTGCCGCCGCGCGAAACCTACACGATCCAGGCCGTCAGCCTCGACGTGCCGGGCGCCTACAAGAAGCTGCACGAGGCGGTCGCCCAGGCCAAGGGCTACGTCCGCGTCGGCCAGCTCAACGAGCATGACAAGCTCAACATCTCCGCCCAGTTCGATTTCGATGTGCCGACCCCCGAGCGCGAGGTCATCGAGAAGCTGCTCGTCGAGATCGGCGACGCCTACTCGCGCAACACGCAGCGGGTGCCGCCGAACCAGGTCGCCACCGACCGCAAGGTGGGCTACCAGCTCGCGCTCCAGAGCGTGGCCGGCATGCCGCCGCGCGAGAAGGTGACGCTCGACGTCGAAGTCAAGGACGTGGAGCAAGCCGCGACCACGTTCAAGGACATGGTGCGGTCCAAGGGGGGCACGATCGTCGCCGACCCGATCAACCATAACGCCGACGGCCTGGTCAAGGCGATGCTGCTGTTCAACGTCCCGCTCTCGGCCAAGGACGAGCTGGTGCGCAAGTTCAAGGCGTTCGGCACGGTGCGTGAATCGAAGTCGTCGACCAACCCGCAAGCCGCCGACACCAAGCTGGCCACGGTGCATATCGACGTGATGCTGTCGAACGCGACGCCGATCGTGCCGAGCGACCAGGGGCTGTGGCCGCAGATCCGCAGGAGCCTGTCGCTGAGCTTCCAGTTTCTGTCGTTGAGCCTGACGTTCATCATCCTGGGCTTGATGGTGGTGCTGCCGTGGGCGCTGCTCTTGTGGGTGGCGGTGAAGCTGTTCAAGCGGCTGCGCGGCAAGACCCCGTCTGCGGCGGCGACGGGGGCGTGAGCGTCACCCCTTGACGCTTCGCGCTGAACCTGTGAGGATGTTGGACGGGTTGCAGCCCCGGACAACATCCTCGCGGATCATCGATTCATGTCGCTCGCCATCGAAACGCACCGCCTCACCCGCTACTTCGATCGCTTCTGTGCCGTGGACGCCATCGAGCTCCGCGTGGAGCGCGGCACGTTCTACGGCTTCCTCGGACCCAACGGCGCCGGCAAATCAACCACGATCAAGATGCTCACCGGCCTCCTGGCGCCGACCGACGGCGACATGTTCGTTCTCGGCAAGGACCTGCGCGACCCCCGCCAGGCCCTGGAGGCCAAGAGCCGGGTCGGCGTCATTCCCGAGGACCTGGCCCTGTTCGACAACCTCACCGCCCGGGAGTACCTGACCTTCATCGGGCGGATGTACCTGGTGCCGCGCGACACGATTCGCGCTCGCATCGGCGAGCTGCTGGCGCTCTTGGACCTGGCGAACGAGGAGAAGAAGCTGACCCTGGAATACTCGCACGGGATGAAGAAGAAGCTCGCCCTGGCGGCCGCCCTGTTGCCCAACCCCGACCTGCTGTTCCTGGACGAGCCGTTCGAGGGGGTGGATGCGGTGACGTCGCGGGCGATCCGCGACCTGTTGACCGGCTTCGTGGCGCGGGGCTCGACGGTGTTCTTGACGTCGCACGTGCTGGAGATCGTCGAGAAGCTGTGCACGCACGTGGGCATCATCGTCAAGGGCGAGCTGGTGGAGCAGGCCTCGCTCGACGCCATCCGCCAGGGCAGCTCGCTGGAGGATCGATTCCTCGAAAAAGCGGGGGCCGACGCGGACGTCAACCGCAAGCTCACCTGGCTGGAGGAGAACGCGCCGTGACACGTGCCGTGAATGGGCAACACCTCCGCGCCTTCTTCTGGCTGCAATGGCGGCTGCGGGTCAATCAGCTCAAGAAAGGCGGGGCGGCGAACGCGATCCTGCTGGCCATCGTCGCCGGCGCCGCCGTGCTGCTGGCGCTGATCCTGTTCGTCGTCTTCTTCCTCGTCGGCTGGCTGTCGATGGCGGACGCGGAGCCTCTCGTCCACCTCATCGTGTGGGACGCCCTCGTCGCGGCGTTCATCTTTTTCTGGATGATCGGCCTCGTCACCCAGTTGCAGCGGGCCGAAGCGCTGGCGCTGGAGAAGTTTTTGCACTTGCCGGTGTCGCTGGCCGGCGTCTTCGTGCTGAACTACCTCAGCTCGCTGCTGAGCTTCAGCCTGATCGTGTTCGGCCCGGCCATGCTCGGGCTGGCCCTGGGCTCCGTGGCGCGCGGCCCGGCCCATCTGGCGACGCTGCCGCTCCTGGCCGCTTTCCTGCTGATGGTGACCGCGCTCACCTATCAGTTTCGGGGCTGGCTGGCGTCGTTGATGGTCAACAAGCGCCGCCGCCGCACGATCATCGTGGTCGTGACCACGATCTTCATTCTGCTCATCCAGTTGCCGAATTTGTGGAACCTCACGCGCTCCCGCAATACCCACAGGCAGGACGAGCTCAGCCAGCAGCGGGCGAAGGAGCAGGCCGAGATCGATCGCGCCTTGCAAGCCCGCGAGCTCACGCCGCAGCAGTACAACGAGCGCCGCACCGAGCTGACGCGCGCCTACCAGGAGAAGCGCCGCGTCCAGCGCGAAGAGCGATGGCGCGACGCCGAGCGGATCATGCGCATCATCAACCTGTGCGTGCCGCCGGGTTGGCTGCCGCTGGGCGCCGCCGCGGCGTCCGAGGGCAATCCGTTGCCCGGACTCCTGGGGACGCTGGGCCTTGCCTTGATCGGGACCGCCAGCTTGTGGCGAGCGTATCGCACCACGGTCCGCTTTCACACCGGCAGCTTCACGGCAGGCAAGCAGCTACGGCCCGAGGCCACGCCGATTCCCGCCGCCGCGGCCAACGACCACGCGCCGGGAACCGCCCGGCCGGCCGCGGCGGGATTGCTGCTCGAGAAAAAGCTTCCCTGGATTTCCGAGCAGGCCGCGATCGTCGCCCTGGCCGGCTTTCGCGGGCTGCTCCGCGCCCCGGAAGTCAAGTTGCTGCTGCTGTCGCCGATCATCATGGCCGTGGTTTTCGGCGCCGTGATCTTGCGCAGCGAGATGACGCCGCCTCTGCTGGTGCGGCCGTTGATCGCCGTCGGCGCCCTGTCGATGATGCTGTTGACCATGGTCCAGCTGGTGGGGAACCAGTTCGGCTACGATCGCGCCGGCTTCAAGATCTTCGTGCTGTCGCCGGCGCGGCGCGGCGACATCCTGATCGGCAAGAACCTGGCCGTCGCCCCGATGGCCCTGGGCATGGGCGCCCTCGCCGTCGTCTTCGTGCAGGCGGCCTATCCGATGCGGCTCGATCACTTCGCGGCGGCGTTTCCACAGATGATCACGCTCTACCTGCTGTTCTGCCTGGCGGCGAACTGCCTGTCGATCCTGGCGCCGATGCAGGTGGCGGCCGGCACCCTCAAGCCGAGCCACGCCAAGATGGTCCCGGTGCTGCTGCATTTCGCGTTGCTGCTGTTGCTTCCGATCGTCATCGGGCCCGCGCTCGTGCCGCTGGGGCTCGAAGCCCTCGTCGAATGGCAGGGCTGGGCGACGGGATTGCCGATCTGTCTGGCCCTGTCGCTGCTCGAGTGCGTCGGCATCGTCTACTTCTACCGCTGGCTCGCCGGCTGGCAGGGCGTCTGGCTGCAGTCGCGCGAGCTGAAGATTCTGGAAGTCGTGACGGCGAAGGCGGAGTAGCGTCCGCGGATGGATCGTGCGACAAACGAACTACAAGCTTCAGCCGGCCGGTGTTGACATATGTCATAACGGCGCTTACCATCGACAATCGACCAATCGCGTGCCCGCCGGGATCCGCGAGAAATGTGCGCATGGCGCTCTTGAACGACGATCTTGAGATCTTCCCCAAGTATGTATTCGCGCTCAGCCAATGGAAGGTCACCGGTTACGTGGACTTCAACGAGAGGTCCCAAAAATGGATCTGGGCGAATTTGGGATGCAATCCGACGTTGATCGCCGAAAATGATGTACGACCAAACCGCCGCGGGAGGGAAGGTGAAAAGGGTAAAAGAACGTGGCAATCCCGGCGACTATCCGAACGAATTTCACGACGACCTGGTTCTCGATGTCGACGGCAAGCGCGTTTACGTCGAGACCGTTTTTCATGACCATCGCGACAAGGAATGGTGCCGCATCGAGGCGGTCAACGTGCACTGGGCTAAGAAATGAAACCTGCTTTGCGCAATGAGACCAGTCTCGCCAAGCGCCACCCGCGCCCCTTTCCATGGCGGTGCAGCGCGTGCGGCAAGGTTGACGTGGCGCCGGCCGTGGTCCGCTACACGGCGAACGTCAGGCATCATGGCCGGACCCACAAAGTCCGGGTGGCGGATCTCTGCGTCCTCAAGTGCCGCGCTTGCGGCGCGCTCGTTTTTCAGAACGACTCGCATCAGCAGATCGCCCGCGCGCTGCGGCGTCAACTTGGGTTGTTGCAGCCCGAGGAAATCCGCGAAGGACGTCGACAAGCCAATGACATCACCCAGGAACAGCTCGCGCAGGCCATTGATGCGGCCGTGGCGACAGTTTCGCGGTGGGAGACCGGCGCTGTCATCCAATCACGGCGCGCGGACAAGGCCATGCGGCGGTTCTTCGCGACCCAGGCCGAACAACCTCTGTCGGCCAGGGTTTCGCAACTGGTCGAGTCGTTGGTGAGCGACGTGCTCAGCAAATCTCGCTCGGACACCGAAAAGGAAGCCCTTCTGAAGGCGCTGTGCGCGAGGAAAAAAGAGCTGGGTGACATGTTGGCGACGGCTGTGAGGGAATAGGAAGGAGTCCGGATCATCGAACGGCCGC
This sequence comes from Gemmataceae bacterium, assembly GCA_022616435.1. Classification (GTDB taxonomy): domain Bacteria; phylum Planctomycetota; class Planctomycetia; order Gemmatales; family Gemmataceae; genus JAKEET01. Next base: position 13,997 of record JAKEET010000071.1, on the reverse strand, counting down.
CTTTGATCTCGAACGAAGACCTGTGCCGACATTTCATTTCCCATCGCGACAGACCGCGTGTATGGTAAGGGTCGCCGGCCGGGCCCGATCGCGAACGCAGACCAGGAGCCAATCATGGAACCCGACACGCAACTCCCCCCCGATTCCCGCACCGATTCGCAGTCCACCGCCGCCGCGAGCCGCCGCGACTTCCTCCAGCAAGCGGCCGGGACCGCCGCCGGCATGGCCCTCGCCGGTTCGGCCCTCGCCGGTTCGCAGGCAAGCGCCGCCCAGCCCGCCGCCGCCACGTTGCCGACCATTCGCCTCGGCCAGCACACGGTGACGCGGCTCATCATCGGCGGCAATCCGATCTACGGCCACTCGCACTTCAACCGCCTGCTGAGCCGTTACTACACCGACTGGCACACGCCGGAGCGTGTCCTGGAATTGCTCAGGCGCTGCGAGCAGGTGGGCATCAACACCTGGCAGAACAGCTACGCCGAACGCACCCTCGCCGACCTCGATCGCTACCGCCAGGCCGGCGGCCGGATGCACTGGCTCTGCCTGGGCAAGGGGGACTGGGACCAGCGGCCGGAGCTGGTTGATGAAGCCGCCAAGCGCAACCCCATCGGCATCGCGCCGCACGGGTCGCTGGCCGAGCGCCTGCACCGGCAGAACCGCGTCAACGTGCTCCGCGACCTGCTCCGCCGCATCCGCGACCGGGGCGTGCTCGTCGGGCTGTCGGCGCACAACCCGGCCCTCATCACGCTGGCCGAAGAGCAAAAGTGGGACGTGGATTACTACATGTGCTGCCTCTACTACCTGACCCGCCCGCGCGACGAACTCCACAAGCTCCTGGGCCGCGACGTGCCGCTGGGCGAGGTCTACCTGCCGTCGGACCCGGGCCGGATGTTCCAGGTGGTGCAGGCGACGCGGAAGCCGTGCCTGGTCTACAAGGTGCTCGCCGCCGGCCGGCGCATCAATAGCCCCGCCGAGATTCGCCAGTGCTTCGAGACGGCGCTTGGCAACATCAAGCCGACCGACGCCATGATCGTCGGCATGTACCAGCAGCAGGGCGACCAGGTGGGCGAGGACGCGGCGCTGGTGCGGGAGATCTGCGCGCGGCGGCGGTGATCGCGACTTCTCATGAGGCCGGCCGCCGCATGGACGTTGCCAACTCGCCAACTACACACACACACAGACCGAACCGTCGCTCGTGTCCCTTGATCGTGGTGCTTCCACAGCTGACTTCCCAGGCGGCGAATTCAGTGTGTTTCCCTACAACCACCGGGAGGGGTTGTTCAAGAAATCGCAGGGCGAGGGCGGTGATCCAGAATCGAAGTGACGTTCAATAACGTCACGGGCACAGTCAGGGTGGATGCGGGGTCAAGCGGGCCGAAGATTGGCGCTGGTCGAGTTTGTGGCGGCGCTGCCAGCAGGACCCGGCGTGGCGAGCGCTGCTGTCGCCGTGGCCGAATCTCCCGGGTGCAAGGGGTAACTTTCGTGCGGCTGTACGAAAAGATAGAACGAGCGCCGATCCGCTCGACACGGGCGAAGCGCTACCCGGCCAATGCACGCTTCAACCAATTGGCAACCTGCGCCTTCGCATCGCCATGGGGCAGGCCCGGCAGCCGGCGATGGCTGACGCCGTTCTTGAAGAGGATCACGGTCGGGATCGAATCGATCCCGTAGTATCCCGCGAGCGCTTCCTTGTCGGCGACATTCACTTTCACCAGCTTGAACTTGCCTTCGTTCGCCGCGGCCAGTTCATCGAGGATCGGCCCCATCACCAGGCAGGGCGGGCAGCCCTCTCCCCAAAAATCAACCAGCACGGGCGTCTTGCTCTCCAGCAGCATCTTGGCGAACAATGGATCGACGTCTTCAACCTTGCGGCTGTCCAGGGGCGGGGGCTGCATGGGCAGCGGGGGGCCGCCGCATGAGCTGAGCAGCAGAGCGCAGCAGAGTATCCCCAGAGCTCGGGCCATGTTCGCGTTCCTTTCGTGCGGATGACGAACGTTCCGTGGCTGAATCATGCCATGATTTCGCGAATCGGCCGGCCGTAGTCAATATCAAGTCGCCGCCGGCCGGGAATCTCTAATCGGCGGGCGTCGAGGCCGAGCTGGCAGAGCACCGTTGCGTGAATGTCGGTGATGTAGTGGCGCGGCTCGAGCGCCTGGAAGCCGAGCTCGTCGGTGGCGCCGTGAACCACGCCTCGCTTGATGCCGCCGCCCGCCAGCCAGGCACAGAATCCTTGCGGATGGTGATCGCGGCCGTCGCCCTGCGCGCCGGGCGTGCGGCCGAACTCCGTCCCCCACACGACGAGTGTTTCGTCCAGGAGTCCGCGCTGCTTCAGGTCTTTCAGCAAGCCGGCGATGGGCAGATCGACCTGGGCCGATAGCTGGCCGTGATTCGTCCGGATGCCGGAATGGGCGTCCCAGGCGCCGCCGCCCCCGCCGCCGTGAAAGACCTGGACGAAGCGGACACCGCGCTCGACCAGCCGCCGCGCCGTGAGGCAGAGCTGGCCGAAGTTCTGTGTCGTGCCGTTGTTGATGCCGTAGAGCCGGCGCGTTGCCTCGGTTTCGCGTTCGAGCTGCAAGGTCTCGGGCACGGCGGCCTGCATGCCGGCCGCCAGCTCGTAGGCCCTGATGCGGGCCCGAAGCTGCGGATCGTCGGGATAATCGATGCCGGACAGGCGATTGAGCCGCCCGAGCAGCCCCAGCTCGGCGGCCTGCTCCTCCGGCTGCAACCCCGCCGCGGGCCGCACGAACGGCAGCGGATTGGCGGCCCCGACGTTGAGGCGCACGCCAGCGTGCTCCGCGCCGAGATACGCGGCGCCATGCGTCCACGAGCCGCCGCAGCAGTCGCCGGTCGGCGTGCCGAGAACCACGTACTGCGGCAAGTTCTGATTCAGCGTGCCAAGCCCGTAGTTGATCCACGAGCCGATCGTCGGGAACGCGCCCTCGCGCGGGTGCCGGCCGGTGTGCCAGGTGAGCTGGGCGCCGTGATCGTTGTGGTTGGTCCACAGCGAGCGGACGACGGCGATGTCGTCGGCGCATTCGCCGACGTGCCGCCACCAGTCGCCGACCATCAGGCCGGACTGGCCGTAACGGCGATAGCCGGTGTTGAGCCCCATGAGCGTGTGCCGGTTGCCGTGCACCGGGTTGCCGGCGATGACGTCGCGGCCCTCGGCGCGGAGCACGTCGCGGTACGGCGTATCTTGAATCGTGCGTCCGGCGTAACGATTCAGTTCCGGCTTGACGTCGAAGCTTTCGACATGGCTGACGCCGCCGCACATGAATAGCCAGATGACGGACTTGGCCTTGGGGGTGAAATGAGGGCGGCCATCAGGAAGGGTGTGTTCCTGAGCGCGGCCGACGCCGTCCTGCCAGAGGAGCGCCGACAGGGCGAGGCCGGTGAAGCCCATGCCGGTGTCGGCGAGGAAGGTGCGGCGGGAGAGGGCTGGCGTGATTCTTGACGAGTCGGTCATGAGCGTTCTCCGTGCAACGCGCCTAACGCGTGGTCGACATCTTGTCCTCGCGTTCCAATCTCAAGGATTCTTGCAGATCACTTGCGTTGCATTCCCTGATTCCTTGGATTCATGTCCTTGCTCCTTTTGGACTGATGCCCGAAATCTCCGACAGGATTTCATCCTCATCGGGAAGCGGACTCTGGAAGAGCCAAGCTGCTCGCAACCAGAAGCCGGGGATTACTTCCGATTCGACGCGGCCTCCCTTGCCCAATCGGCGATAGTCACCGTGTTCAGTGCGGCGCCAACACGTCATCTTCGAAGTCAATGGGTCGATGATCCAATACTCAGGGACAGCCGCTGCAAGATACTGCAGTTTCTTTTCGTTGTAGTCTCGCGCAACGCTGTCGGGCGACACAATCTCGATGGCCAGGTCCGGTCGTCCGTCGACAAAGCCACGCTGCGCCAGATGCGCGCGCGAGGGAGTCAAATAGCCAATGTCCGGCTCAGGACTATTGCGCGGAGTGAGCCGAAACGCGACGCGAGAATCGAGCAGTTTGCCGCCGATCTTTCGATGCTTCAAGTATCGTCGAATCAGGTAAAGCAACCAGGCGCGCAGATCGCAATGGCCGATGTTTTCCGGCGAAGCCATGTAGATCACACCATCGATGAGATCAGCCTTCCTGCCGTCTGCGACAAGAACGCAAAACTCGTCGAAATCATACAGTTGCTGCATGGCTGCTATCGACATGCTTACCCTCTTCGGTCCCCTTGGATTACCTGATTGTAACAAACTCATGATGATTCAGCAGCACGTGCACCAGGTTCTCCCGCGCCCGCAACGCCGGGTCCGGGGCCGGCAGCGCGCCGTCGGGCGTCAATCCCGCGCCCCCGGGCAGCTTGGCCTCGCGCAAGCGCTGCGTCTGCTCGGCGAGGAACGTGATGCACTCAGCCGATTCGGCCGCGGTCGGCTGCCGCGACAGCACGTACTGGAAGGCCGATTTCGCGAAGGCGGTTGCATCGCCGTTCGTCTTGCCCGCGATTGAACGGGCCAGGATGCGGGCGTGTTTCAGCGTCAGCTCGCTGTTGACCAGGGCCAGCGCCTGCTGCGGGATGATGCTGTGCTTGCGCTCGTAGCACTCGGTCACCGACGCGGCGTCGAAGATCGACAGGAACTCCATCTCCTTCTCGGCGGCGTGGCGGAAATACAGGCTGCGGCGCGGCGCCGTCAGGCCGAGCGGGTAGTCGATGTCCGGGCCGCCCATGGCCGGATCGAGCTTGCCGGCCACGTAGAAGATGCAATCGCGCACGGCCTCGGCTTCGAGGCGGCGCGGCGCGAACCGCCACAGGTACTTGTTGTCGCGGTCGAGGGTCGTATTCGCGGCATCGGGCGTCGAAGCCATGCGGTAGGCGCTGCTGGTGACGATGAGGCGGTGGATGTGTTTCATGGACCAGGCCACCCCCCCTTGCCCCCCCTTGCGAAGGGGGGGATGGGGGGGTGTCGGGTTCATGAACTCCGCCGCCAGCCAGTCGAGCAGGGCGGGGTGCGACGGCGGCCGGCCGTTCTTGCCGAAGTCGAACACCGTCGGCACGATCGCCTGGCCGAAATGGCGCAGCCAGATGTGGTTGACGGCGACGCGGGCCGTCAGCGGGTTGTCCTTGCTCGCGATCCACTTCGCCAGCGCCAAGCGGCGGCCGGTGCTCTGCGGCGGATAGGTCGCGCTCGAGCGCTTCTGATAGGCCGTCGTCGCCGGTTGCTGCGCGTCTTTCGCGGCCTTCGCGAGCGCGGTTTTCGCGGCCTCCAGCGCCTTGCTCGCCGCCTTGCTCTGGGGCGTGCCCGGTTTTTGCGCGGCTGACTTCTCCTCCGTAACGTGCAGGTTGTAGCGGGCGTTCGCCACAGCGGCCTTCCGCTGGGCCACGAGCGCGGCGGTCGCGGCTTGCTTCCAGGTCTCGCTGTTGATCTTGCCGGCATCCTCCAGTGTTTCGGCCGCCAGCACCTTGAGCAGCGCGTCATGGCTGCTTTCCTTCGCGGTCAGGGCGAGAGCAGCCGCCTTCGCCTTCGCCGCTTGCCCGTCCTTTTCCCATTTCGCAAGCTCAGACTTCGCGTTGGCAACCGCCGCGGCGCTCCGCTCGAGCGACTCGCGAACGACGAAGTCACGTTTCTCCGGCTCGACCGCCGGCCTCGGCAACGTCACCGGCTCGACCTTCGGAAACCGGCCGCCCAGCGCGTCGGGGACATCGGGCACGATGGTCTGGTTCTTGTCCGGCGTCCGGTCGTCGCCGCGAATGAAGAACAGCGTCTTGGCGGTCAGGTCCTTGTCGTAGACGCGCGGCAGGCCGTCGATCTTGATGTCCGGCTGGCCGGGCACGCGATCGGTGCGGACGTTGTGCGGCTCGAAGATGGCCCGGAACTGGTAATAATCCTTTTGAAGGATCGGGTCGTACATGTGGTCGTGGCACTTGGCGCATTGCAGGGTGACGCCGAGGAACGCCTGGGCGGTGTGCTCGACCGTGTCCTGCAGCCACTTCTCGCGGCTCAACAGCTTCCAGTTGCGGACCAGGTAGCCGGTGCCGGTGAGGGCCTTGGGGTCCTCGGGGGCCATTTCGTCGCCGGCCAGCATCTCCAGGACCATGCGGTCGTAGCCCTTGTCGGTGTTGAGCGCCTCGATGATCCAGTCGCGCCAGCGCCAGATGTGGGGCTGACTGTCGCGGACCTGGGCGCCGTAGCCGGCCCAGTCGCTGTAGCGCCACACGTCCATCCAGTGCCGGCCCCAGCGCTCGCCATGCCGCGGATCGTTCAGCAGGCGATCGACAACGCGTTGCCAGGCCGCGTCCGGAACGCCGCCGTTTGCTTGCGGTTTCGCGCTCGCGCAATCCCGGCGAAATGCCTCGATCTCGTCCGGCGTGGGCGGCAGCCCGATCAAGTCCAGATAGACGCGCCGCAGCAGCACTTCCGGCGCCGCTTCCGGCCGCGGCTTGAGTCCGAGCGACTCATGCTCGGCGGCAAGGAACGCGTCGATCGGATTGCGAACCCACGCCGCGTTCTGGACGCGCGGCGCCGGCGGACGCTGGACGCTGTCGAACGGCCGCCACGGATATCCCGACTTGAGCCTGGCGAACTCGGCCAGCGTGGTTTTCGCGCTGGCGATTTGCGCCGCCGTCGGCCGATCGCCCTTGTCGCCCGGGAAATGGCCGGTGAGGATCTCGACGCGGTTGGCGACGCCGTCGCCGTCGGCGTCCTCCTCAAGAATCGCTTCGAGACTGGCCTCGATGGTCGCGGACCTGGCCATCTTCCGGAGCGCGATGCGGGTCGCCTTGAGCCGGGCGCCGAAGGAATTGTGCGGTTTGTCTTCGTCTTCGTTCGTCTTGCCGGGCGGATCAGGTAAGTGACACGTGCGGCAATCGTTGAGCTTCTTCGGCAGAAACGAGCCGAAGTACTGGGCGAGGGCATGCTTGTGGGCGGGCCGGGCGTGAACTGCAGAGGCGGCACAGCCGAGCGCAACGAGCGCAGCGACAACAACGCGGGTCATGGCAATGAGTCTCGGTTTCGGGCAGGCTGATGTCCAGACTACCGCGTTTCGAAGTGTCCTACAACCAGAATCCTCTCCGACCGTTTAGCCCCGGTTCGAAGAACCGGGGCGGAGAGTATCCCGAGGTTGTGATTCATCCATTGCCAACCGCCGGTCCGCCCCGGTTCTGCGAACCGGGGCTATATACGTTCCGCACCCCCGCGGCCGATCACGCGGCAACCTTCCGCGGATCGAGGACCCGGCCGATGAACAGCACGCTCCCCGTCAGGTTGTCGCGGATGATGAACACGAACGGCCGGTTGACGCGGAAATCGATCGGCCGGTCCGGTTCCACCTTGGGCTTGCTCTTCCCCACCTCGACCACGGTGGTTGCGGCGGCTTCGGTGCCTTGCTCGTCCACTTTCACGTAGGTGCCGTGGAGCACCTCGCCCACGAAAAGCTTCTCGGAAGACATGATCCCTCTGAAATCGGCGGTCGGCCCGAAAGCGTGCTTCATGCCCATGGCCTTGAGCGCCTCGGGCAGCTTCAGATCCTGGCGCAGCTCGAACTTCGGCAAGCTGACCTGGGCCTCCTGCGAGTGCATCTTCCCCAGCCAACCCTTGAAGTTGTCCGCCGTCAGCAGTGGGTCCAGCTCGGCGAGGCCGATCTTCTTCGGCAGCAGCACCAGCATCGAGGCGTCGCCGCGATAGGGCAGCTCGATCATGTGAAAGACGCCCTGGTCCATGTACTGGTAGCGCATCTGGCTGCCGTGCATGAGCGGGACCTTGACGCGCTCCTTGTCGCTCAGGTGAAAGTCCTCTTCATAAGTCGAGCGCGGCATGAACGGCGTCCACCAATCGGCCTTGAAGTAGACCGCGTTGACGAGCACGAGCTGCGTGTCCTGGGTCGTCTCGATCTTGAGGTTCTTGATCTTGTCCAGCGTCTGCTGGGCGATCCAGCGGGCCATCTCGGCGGCGGCGGCCGGAGCGGCGAAATCGGCCTCCCGCGCCTCCGCGGCGAAGCAGCGCTTGAGCAGGTCGAGATACTCCCCACGCGCCGGCGCGCCGCGCCGGGTCCACAGTGCGTTGGCATCGCGCCACTCGTAGGCATACTTGATCGGAATCTTCTTGCCTTCCTTGGTCGTGTAACTGGTGCTCGACGACTTGCGCTCGCCGAGCTGGTTCCAGATCAGGTTCGCGTAGGCGTCCGGCAGCTCCTCGGGCGGCCGATTGAACCGGCACACCTTGGCAATCTCCAGGGCGGTGTCGCCGCGGGCGCCGGCGTAAAGCATCGCCAGGGCGGTGGACACGCTGTACGGCGAGATGAACAGTTGCCCGCGGTCCTTGAGGCGGGCATAGAGGTCGAAGGCAAAGCCGGCGTTGTGGTGGGCCAGCGTCTGCACTTCGGCGGCCGGGATGGTCTTCCTGGGCGGCGTCAACGGCCGCGGCGGGGCCGGCTTGGCCGCCGCCAGCTCGACCGCCTCGGATTCTTCGGAGCCGTTGCCGGGCGGCACGCTGCTCGTGCGGCTACAGGCGCCGAGCAACAGGATGCCGATCAGGAAAGCGGATTGCAGATGGACGCGAATCATGGGGCACCTCCTTGCAGGGGAAGATGCCGACGGGGGAGGATTTATTCCCGGACCTTCCACGCTTCTCTTCGGAATCCGCTCCCGGTAGAAAGAACATTACGCAACACACTGCCGCCGTAACAAGCCCTGGGCCATGAGCGACACCGCTGCGCTTCCATTGCCGGATCAGCCATCGCCGGATCAGCCGCTGCCCGACGCCGAGGGCTTGCGCGAGCGCCTGCTGGCCCAGCTGCGGTTGCCGGTGAGCACCTATCGTCTCCAGCTCCACCCAGGCTTCACGTTTCCGGATGCCCGGGCCATCGTCCCCTACCTGGCGCGGCTTGGCATCACCGACGGCTACTGCTCGCCCTATTTCCGCGCCCGGCCGGGGAGCACGCACGGCTACGACGTTTGCGACTACAGCCAGCTCAACCCCGAGCTGGGGAGCGAGGCCGATTACGAGGCGCTCGTCAGCGAGCTGGCGGGCCACGGCATGGGGCATGTGCTGGACTTCGTGCCCAACCACATGGCCGTGGAGCCGACCTGGAACCGCTGGTGGCGCGACCTGCTGGAACACGGGCCCGCCTCGCCGTTCGCCCATTTCTTCGACATCGATTGGGACCCCGTCAAGCCGGAGCTGCGCGGGAAGGTCTTGCTCCCCGTCCTCGGCGATCACTACGGCGCCGTCCTCGAACGCGGCGAGCTGCGGCTGGCGTTCGTGGACGGCGGGCTGGTCCTGCTCTACGGCGACGTGAGCCGGCCGATCGATCCGCGGCAGTATCCGCGGGTGCTGCGCACCAACCTCGAGGCGCTGCAAGCGGAGCTGGGCGACGCCGACCCGCAGGTGCAAGAGTTCCTGAGCATTCTCACCGCGCTGGACCATGTGCCGCCGACCACAGACACGACGCCGGAGCGCGTCGCGGAGCGGCTGCGCGAGAGCCGGCTGGCCCGCGAACGGCTCACCAAGCTGGCGGCCGCGTCCCCGCGCGTCCATCAGCATATTGAGGACGCTTTGCGGGTGATGAACGGTGAGCCGGGCCACGCCGACAGCTTCGACGCCCTGCACGATCTGCTCGAGGCCCAGTCGTACCGGCTCGCCTACTGGAAAACCGCCGGCCACGAAATCAACTTCCGGCGATTCTTCGACATCAACCAGCTCGCGGGGCTGCGGATGGAAGACCCGGCGGTGTTCGCGGCCACGCACGTCCTGGTCCTGCGCCTGGTTCGCGAAGGCAAGGTCACCGGCCTGCGCCTGGACCATGTCGACGGGTTGTTCGATCCGGCCGGCTACCTGGAGGCGTTGCAGACCGCCGTCCTGGAGGAGCGCGCCGCGGCGTACCTGGGCTGGGGGGACGAGCGAACCGAAACGCGACGACAACAGCTTCGGGCCTGGCGCGAGGAGGAACGCGCGCGCGGCCTATCGACCCGCCCGAGGGACGACGTGACGAAAGCGAATCGGTGCTCTGTCGCGGACCGACCCCTTTATGTGGTGGCCGAGAAGATCCTGTCCGGCAATGAAGCCGCGCCGGAAAGCTGGCCGGTCCACGGCACCACCGGCTACGACTTCTTGAACGACCTGAATCGCCTGTTCGTCGATCCACGGAACGCACGGGCCATGAAGCTCGTGTACGAGCGCTTCACCCAGCGGTCGCAGGCCTTCGCCGACGTGATGTACGAGTGCAAGCGTCTCATGAGCGGAACGGCCCTGGCGAGCGAGTTGAACGTGCTCGGGCACGCCTTGAACCGCATTTCCGAGGGCGATCGCCGGGCCCGCGACTTCACGCTGTACAGCCTGCGCCAGGCCCTGCGCGAAATCGTCGCCTGCTTCCCGGCGTATCGCACCTACGTCAACGCCGCGACCAAGGAGGCCACGGAGGCCGATCGCCAGGTCATCGACCTGGCCATCCAGCGGGCCAAGCGCCGCAACCCGGCGCTCGAAGCCTCGGTGTTCGACTTCGTCCGCGAGGCGCTCTTGCCCGATCCAGAAAAGCTGTCCGAGGACGAGTACCGGTCGCGGCTGCACTTCGCCATGAAGTTCCAGCAGTACACGGGGCCGCTCCAGGCCAAAGGCATCGAGGACACGGCGTTCTACCACTACAACGTGCTGGCGTCGTTGAACGAAGTGGGCGGCGATCCGCAGCGCTTCGGCGGCGCGCTGGAACAATTCCACGAGGCCAATCGCCGCCGCCGCGACCGCTGTCCGCATGCCATGCTGGCCACCGCCACGCACGACACCAAGCGCGGCGAAGACGCGCGGGCCCGGCTCAACGTCCTGTCCGAGATGCCCGCCGAATGGCGGCGTCAGCTTTCCCGCTGGGCCCTGGTCAACAAACGCCATCGGACCACCGTGGATGGAGAGCCCGCGCCGGACCGCAACGACGAATACCTGTTCTACCAGGCCTTGCTCGGCTGCTGGCCGCCGGCGCTGGGCGACACGACGCTGGGCGACACGACGCTCGGCGACACGACGCTCGGCGACACGGAGCCGCCGTCGGCGCCGCCCGAACTCGTGCAGCGGCTGCGCGACTACATGCTGAAAGCCGTCAAGGAAGCCAAGGTCCACACCAGCTGGATCAGTCCGAATGAAGCCTACGATCAGGCGGTGGCCTGGTTCGTCGAGAACACGCTCGCCGGGCCGCGCTCGGCCAAGTTCCTCGCCGAGTTTCTCCCCTTCCAGCGCCGGGTCGCGCGGCTGGGCATGATCAATTCCCTGGCCCAGCTGGTGCTCAAGATCGTCGCACCCGGCGTGCCCGATTTCTACCAGGGCACCGAGCTGTGGGACCTCAGCCTGGTCGATCCGGACAATCGCCGGCCCGTGGACTACGCGCTGCGGCAGCGGCTCCTCGATGGCCTTGAACCCTGGCTCGACCGGCAGGGCCAGCAACCCAAGGAAGAACTGGTCGCCGCCGTCGCCAGCCTGCTCCGTGACTGGCACGACGGCCGCATCAAGCTGTTCCTCACCACCTGCGGCCTGCGCTTGCGACGGCGGTTGCCGCGGCTGTTCCTGGAAGGCGACTACGTTCCCTTGGAGGTCGTGGGCGAAGGCGCCGATCATGTGATCGCCCTGAGCCGCTCGCACGACACCGCGTCGCACGGCAACGCGTCGCACGACAACGCCATGGCGATCGCCGTCGTGCCGCGGTTCAGCAGCCGGCTCACCGGCCCCGACCGGCCGCTCCCCGTCGGCGCCGAGAGCTGGAAGACCACCCGTGTGAAACTGCCCGCCGCCTGGCAGGGCGCTGCGTTCCAGAATGTCTTTACCGGGGAGCACGTGCAGGCCGCCGGCCAGGACGGCGAAATCGGCATCCACGTGGCCGAGGCGTTGGCGACCTGCCCCGTCGCCGTGCTGCTGGCCGAGGCGCATTGACAGGCTGTCCGAAAAGGTGTCTGGACCCTTTTCGGACCACCTTTTCGGACAGCCTCTGACTTCGCGAAGCTGGAAGCCCTGATGGAACCTCATGCCGACGCCGCGCCGCCGCCCAAGCCCCGACTGCGCGAGCTCGCCCTCGTGTTCCTGCGGCTCGGGGCCACCGCCTTTGGCGGGCCGGCCGCCCACATCGCCATGATGGAGGAGGAAGTCGTCCGCCGCCGCGGCTGGATGTCGCGCGCCCAGTTCCTCGACCTGCTCGCCGCCACCAACCTGATCCCCGGCCCCAACTCCACTGAAATGGCGATCCACGTCGGCCTGCTCGCCGGCTGGCGCGGACTGCTGGTCTCCGGCGGCTGCTTCATCGTCCCCGCCGTGGTGCTGGTCACCATCATCGCCTGGGCCTACGAACGCTTCGGCTCGCTGCCCGCCATCGGCGCCTTCCTCTACGGCGTCAAGCCGGTGATCGTCGCCATCGTCGCCCACGCCCTGATCGGGTTCGCCCAGACCAGCCTGAAATCGGTTCATCTCGTCCTGATCGCCCTCGCCGCCGGCACGCTGGTGTGCTTCCGCTTCGGCGAGCTGGTCATCCTCGCGGGCGCCGGCCTCACGGCCGTCCTGTTTCATCACATCCGCAACTGGCACACCCGCAACGGGCACATCCGCAACGAACGCCCCCCCTCGGCCGCCCTCTCCCTGGCGGCGCCCCTGCTGATTCCGGCCGTTCCACTGGCGGCCACGTCGGCGACGCCCTTTGGACTCTTGCCCCTGTTCCTCTTCTTCGCCAAGGTCGGCTCGGTCCTGTTCGGCAGCGGCTACGTGCTGCTCGCCTTTCTCCGGGCCGACCTCGTCGAGCGTTGGGGCTGGCTCACCGAGCAGCAACTGCTCGACGCGATCTTCGTCGGCCAGGTGACGCCCGGCCCGGTCTTCACCACGGCGACCTTCATCGGCTACGTCCTCGGCGGCGTGCCCGGCGCCGCCACCGCGACCGTGGGCATCTTCCTGCCGGCGTTCGTGTTCGTGGCGCTGAGCGGCCCGCTGGTGCCGCGCCTGCGCCATTCCCCCACCGCCGGCGCGTTCCTCGACGGCCTCATCGTCGCGTCGCTGGCCCTCATGGCCGTGGTGACGTGGAACCTGGGCCAGGCCTCGCTCGGCGACGGTTTCACGCGCACGGTGGTGGTGCTGGCCGCGCTGGCGCTGGTGCTGTTCCGCCGCCTGAACTCGGTGTGGCTGGTGCTGGCGGCCGGCGTGGCGGGATTGCTGTGGACCGCGGCGGCGTAGGAAGAGGATTTTCAACGCATCCGCGGCGATCGGTGGGGTGGCGATCAGGCGGGTGGCGATCAGGCGGGCGCCGAGTCAAGTGTCCCTCACATCCCGACCAAAGGGCACTTGACTCCTTGTCGTAAGCCATGGCCGGATCGTGTGTTGTGATTGCCTCCGAGTCAAGTGTCCCTGTAATTGTGGGGGACCGGACGCGGTTTTCGCATGAACCAATGACGGCGCCGACAGCGCCGTGGCATGACGGACAGGTTGCTGACTGTGGCCGCCCTGATGCGTGGTGACCATTTCGAGAAGCAGCCGTTTGTTCTCCTTGCGCTTCAAGCGATCGAGCGAGGCGATCGACTGGGCCCGGTATTCCCAGACGCGCGGGTTGTAGCTGGTGAAATCGCGGCCGAAAATCTCGAAGTCGGCGCCGAACTTGTCCTTCATCTCCTCCTGCCATTGCGTCGTCAGCCCGGCCGGCGTGCCCAGGCCGACTTCATCGGCCAGCAAGAACCGCCGCCGCGGACTGGAGACGACCCGATGGGCGGTGAAGATCTGGTGCGGCAGGATTTCCGTCCGCGCGTTGGAGAGCTGGCCGCCCTTGTTGCCCGTTAGCAGTCGTGCCGCCAGCATCTTGAGCTCGAAGCGCCAGGCGGCGTCCCACTGGCCGCGGGCGGCGCGGTCGAGCGGGGTATCGACTTTTTCCAGCTTGGCGAGAGGCAGGATCTTGTTCTCGGAGCGATACGGCGGCGTCATGAAGACCGACGGATTGAACTCGACCTTGGCATGCTCGCCGCGCACCTTCTGCACCCGCCCGACGCCGTACTCCTTGTACAGGTCGTTCGT
>JAKEET010000006.1 GCA_022616435.1 Gemmataceae bacterium | reverse complement strand
CTGCTTTCCGTCGCCAGGCATCTTGCAGAAGTAGTGCGACCCCCAGCCGACGACGTTCTCGCCCAAGAGATCGCGCACCGGGGCCACGATCCGCGGGTGCGTGAGCAGGTCGTATACCTTGCCATACTTCAAGTGGGCCGTGCTGATCGAATAGCTGTCGCCGCCGGCCGCCAGCACGCGCGCCAGCAGCTCGTCGAAGTATCGGCGGTGTCCGGCGCTCTCGGCTTCGTCGAAGATGCGGATGCCCTTGAGATAGCCGCCCTCGTTGAAGGCCTCGATCTGCCCGCGCGAGAGCACGCACGGGCTGTCGTTGGTGCAAGGATGAAACCGCAGGTCGCGCTCGATCTGGCCGAGCTCGTCCTGCTGGGGGATCATGCGGAACTGAGGCGGCTGGGCAGTGGTCATGGTCGTAATCGCGCGAGAAGGAAGGAACGCTAATAATCGCTAATATACGCTAATGAAGAAATGATCGGTTCGGAACGCAGCGGCACTCTTCCATCTCATTAGCGCAGATTAGCGCTTATTAGCGTTCCTCTTTCGTTGCTGCTGTTTCCCTTCGTTGGCCTCGCGGACGGCAGCCACCTCTTCGTCCCAATAGCTCGGCAGCCGGTCCCAGGGGTTTGCCCCGTCGGCGTCGGTGATGTAGATGCAGCCGACCTTCTTGCCGCCGGCGGCAATGCACTTCCGCATGGCGTCGGCCGTGGCCACCTTGTACGAGAGCACGAGCACGCGGTCGGGGGAGTGCTTGCCGATCCAGTCGGGCAAGGCCGAGGGGTCCGGTGCCTTGGGGCCTTCAAAGAGACAGGCAATGTCGGCGGCCGGGCGCGAGAGATACCGTTCGTCGCAGACGGTACCAGGGTTACTGACCACGAGCTTGAGACCCGGCTTGCTGCGCGCATGGTCGCGCAGGGCGGCGTAGTAATCGAGGTGCTCGGCGGAGCTGGCCTGTTCATCCAAGAAGACGCCCTGGAGGCCGGAATACAGCCGCAGCCAGACGTCGATATCGGCCTTCACGTCGGCCAGCGGCCGTTTGGCGTACGACGTGGAAACATAACCGAGCAGCGTGATCTTGGTCTTGCCGGCCCGCTCGAGCAGCTTGACGTAGTTGGGATCGGCCGCCTTGCCCGGCCCGCTGGCCGGGTTGACGATGGCCGTGATCGGCACGCGGTCCGCCGCCGCCAGCAGCCGGTCCCAGTGCCGAAGCCCTTCGCCGGCCGGATAGAAGTACGCCGGCACGACGAGCCGCAGCGCGGGGGCGGCAGTGCGGTCACGCTGCTTAGCCGCTGCGCCGCCAGGCTCGGCGGCGACAACCGGAGCCGCCACGAGTGCCGCACCGGCGGCGATGGCCAGAAGATGTCGCATGGGCGTGGAGAACACTGACACAGGGCAAATTGGCGCGGCGGCACGTTCATCACGTGCCCGGCCATGCCGATCGCATGATTGGGTGATTATGGTCCCACCCCCGTCGAAACATCAACCGTGCCGTACCGCACGTCACGCGGTCAACACCGACAGCGAGCTATCGGGCACGTCGGCCAACGCGCCCCAGGCCATTCATCAGCTCACCGTTCACGGCGGCACGGTCCGGCTCCTCCGGCTCGGCGATGACGATCCGCCGGTAGAGCACGTCGATCATCTGCTCCAGCAGGCTCGCCTCGTGGCTCTCCAGCACGACGGCCACCTTGCGGTGCAGGTCGCGGCGGCGGTTCATGGCCTCGACTGTTCGCAGCGCCCCCTCTTCGGTCAGCTCGCCGCCGGCACCGAAATGGCTGTAGAGCTCATCGAAGTCGTCGGCCGTCCAGCCCTCGAACAGCTCGGGGCGGCTGGCGGTCACTTCGTCCACCACCGGATTGGTCTGCCGATCGAACGACCGATGGCCCAGCAGGCGATGGGCCAGCAGTGCGGGGTTCTGAAACAGCTCGTCGGCCGGCACGCCCAGCCCGACGGCCAGCCGGTGCAGCGTGCGGGCATGAGGCCGGCGGATCGAGCCGCCGAGAATGCCCTTGACGGTGCGCTCGTCCAAACCGGTCTGCTGGACGACCTCGTCGATGGTCAGCCCGAAGCGGGCCATCAGCCGCTTGAGGTTGGCGCCGAAATCGGCCATAGCGACGTCCTCCCGTGTCGTTGTGTATACATGTACACCAACACGGGCGGATGTGCAAGGGGCCTGCGATCGCCGCCGCCATCTCCGCCAATGGCGGGTCGACCGTTTGATCGTCCGAGCCACGGTTCGACCGACGCCGGCTGCCGGCCCGTTTTTCCTTGCCTTCGCATCCTGCGGAAATTACTATCGCCAATGGCGCGACAAGTTCCATTGCGTCCATTTCACGCTCCCGTTCCAAGCGGGCGAACCGTCCATTGGGCGGGGGCGTACCGGTCAACTTGACGAAGAGGCACTCTCATGTCGCGGTTCTTCGTTTCTCTCGCGGCGCTCGGGGCGCTGGCAATAGGCTCCGCGCCGCCCGTTTTTGCCCAGATGGGCGCGAGCAGTGCCGCCGGTGTGGCGGTCGATGCCAAAGGCGTGCTCTCCCACCGCACGTTCGAGGATCCGGGCGCCCGCTTGACCCGGCAGAAAATTGCCGCGGCGAAAGCGGCCCTGAACCAGAAGGTTGCCCGCCAAAGCCCGCTGCGGAAGGTCTCGCTCAATCGCCTGGAAGCGGCCATCGACGCCGAGATCGCCCAGGGGCGCGAGCCGACGGCCGACATGAAGTGCCTCGCCGGCCTGACGCGCATCAAGTACGTCTTCTTCTATCCCGACTCGGGCGACATCGTGCTGGCCGGCCCGGCCGAAGGCTGGTTCGAGGACCTCTCGGGCCGCGTCCGCGGCATCGAGAGCGGCCTGCCGACCTGCCTGCTCGACCACCTGGTCGTCGCCCTGCGGGCGTTCGCGCCCGGCGGCGACGGGCCCAACGTGGTCGGCTGTTCGATCGATCCGACAGCCGAGGGCCTGACGCGGATGCAGGAATTCCTCCGCAAGGTGCGGCCCCGCTCGACGGCCGACGGGCCGGCGATCGCCGGCGGGCTGCGCGACGCCTTGGGCCTGCAGAACGTGCGGGTGATGGGGGTCGATCCCGACACGCACTTTGCCCATATCATGATCGAGGCCGACTACCGCATGAAGCTGATCGGCATCGCCCTGGAGCGGCCGCCCGTGCCGATCAAGAGCTACGTCGAACGGGCCAGCGCGGCGCAGATCAGCGCCAACGCCATGCAGCGCTGGTACTTCACGCCCGACTATCAGTGTCTGCGGGTCAGCGACGACCGCTTGGCGATGGAGATGGTCGGCGACGGCGTGAAGCTGATTGGCGAAGACGAGCTGGTGGGCGCCGGCGGCGAACGAAAGAAGAACGCTCGTGCGAACCTGGCCAGCAAGGCCTTTGTGGAGGATTTTACCAAGCGCTATCCGGAGCTGGCGGCCAAGAGCCCGGTGTTCGCCCAGTTGCGGGTGCTGATCGACATGCTGGTGGCGGCCGCCCAAATTCAACAGGAAGACTACTACGGCAAGGCCAAATGGAAGGCGGCCACGCTGATGGACGAGAAGAAGCTGCCCGTGCGCACGCTCAACGCCGCCAAGCAGGCCCAGACGGCGGCCAACTCGCTCGTCAAAGGCGGCCGGCTGCTGACGCCGGTCGGCGGCGGCGTGGAGATTCAGCCGCGCCAGGCGCTGGCCTCCGGCAATCTGCTGCGGGACGAAGGCGGCAAGCTCGGTGGCAAGCGCAACGAGCTGACGCTCAAGGACCTGGCCGCCGGGCAGTGGTGGTGGGACTAGGAAGGCGAGCGTCGAAGCGTCAGCCAGGCGAGCGTCGAGGCGTCAGCCCGACGTGGGAACTGGCGACAAGCAAGACAAACGAGCGTGCATCAACACCCTGGCTGCTGGCCAGCAGCCAGGGTGCTTTCGTAAAGTGACAGACCGGAGGAGTAATCGGCTACAATCCACTTTTGACCATTCACACGTCGGGCTGACGCCTCGACGCTCGCCGCCCGTCACCTCCATGTGCCTGCTGGCCATCCACTTTCAAGTCAGCGACGCGGCGCCGCTCTTGATCGCGGCTAATCGCGAGGAGTTCTACGACCGGCCATCAGCGGGGCCGACGATTCAGCCGGGGCCGCCGCGCGTACTGTGCGGCGTCGATCTGCGGGCTGGCGGCACCTGGCTCGGTGTGAACGAGCACGGCGTGGTGGCCGCCGTGACGAATCGCGCCAAGCCGCAGCCCGGACCGACCGTGGCGCCGCGGCTGCCGCCGGCAGCAGGGCCGACCCTCCGCTCGCGCGGCCTGTTGTGCCGCGACTTGCTCGACTTTGATGATGCCCGCGCGGCTGCTCAGTTCGCACGTGAGCAACTGGGCACGGGCGCCTACGACGGCGCGAACTTCGTTTGTCTCGATGCCCGGTATGCGGCGGTAATCCACGCCGGGCCGCAAGTCGAGACGGTTGAGCTTCCGCCGGGCTTGCACCTGCTCACCGCGGGCGACATCAACGACGCCGCAGATCAGCGACAAGCGCTTGCCCAGCGGCTGTTCGCAGAACACTCCTGGACCAGCCTGGGCGAATTCGCAGAAGCCGCGAAGCGCGTCTGCTCGCGCGGCCCCCAGAGCAACCAGCCCGGCATTGTGCTGCGCGGCGACGGCCGCGGCACCGTGTCGTCTACGATCCTGGTGGTGACGCGGCGCGCCGAAGAAGCGATCTATCAATACGCCGCTGGCCCGCCGGATACCACGCCGTACCGCGAGTATTCGGACGAGCTTCGTTCGATGCTCTCGTGACTATGGGAGTCGGTGACTCGTCGCCGCATTAGGATTCTTGGATTTCGTGGACGAGATGCCACTCACCAAAATCTTCCCACCGGTTGACAGCTCAGCGCGCGAGTGGCGCGGCACGCTCCAGAAACGATTCGATCCACTCCACTTCGCTGCGAAGGAATCCTCGCGGATCGCCTTCCCGCTCGATGCGCCGGAGTAGCGTGTCACGATCGGCACGCCGTTGCGCGATCTCGGCGGCCTTCTTCTGCGGATCGACGAATTCCAGCCAATCGAGCAGCGGCGCATACGTCCCATCGGATCGAGCGTAGGTTGTAACCGCTGCCAAGATAGGTCCCAACTGTTCGAATCGCAGCCCGGCGTCGCAGTCGATTTGCCCCGCTGATCTGATGTACGGCAAGGCTGCACGGGGGCCGTTCCTTACGAATTTCAGTGCGATCGCGTGCAGCGCTTCGGGCGTCGAGCAGGGACCAGACTCGGTAAGAATCTGCACAAGGTTTCCCTGGGCATCCGCAGTGATGCGAACGAAAAACGTGTATTCGAGTTCTTCGGGCGGCGTATACCTGATGGGAAAGAACCCGTAGTCTGGCAGCATTCTGGCGACGAAGGCGCACGTTCGACCATCGTGCTCAAACTCAACGTGGTACAATTCTGCTGCATTGCATTCGTTCAGGCACCTGCAAAGATCGACGTAACATACGTCGTCATCAATCGTCAATCGGACCGTAGGGAATCCGTCCGGCACGCCGACTGGATCCTCAGGCCCGGCTGCGTCACCTGCGAATGCGTCGTCGCCGCGTCCATACAGCTCATACCAACGGTCCCACCGCGCGCGGAAATCGGCCAGGCGACCGCCTAGTTCCACGTCGGATACCGGTTGGCCATCGACGTCGACTCCGCGAGCATGGATAGCGACGTCGAGGTATTCATCCCGCCGGGGCACGCGCCAGGCATTGGAACACACGGCCAAGACAATCGCGATCAGGCTCAGGAAGCCGAAAAGTCTCAGCAACGAAAAGCGAAAGCGACGGCGCGGTGCGGCCGAGGCCGAGGAGGCCGCGTCGCTCTCCCGTCGCTGGGCTGCAGCGAGCGCAGCCATCGTTTGCCGTCTGAGCATGGCGCGGCCCTTGGCAATGTTCCAGCGCGCAACGTCGAATCTGCAAAGCATTCGACGTTGGACGTTAGACGTTCGACGTTGGACGTTCGTCGTCACCCACTCACCCACTCACCCACTCACCCTCTCACTCCTTCCGCCGCGCCTTCTCCATCACGCTCTCAATCGAGACCACCTTACCGCCTTGGCGCTTGCTCTCGTCCGCGGCTTCCATGAAGGCGATGATCTCCAGCGTTTCTTCGGCCGACACGGGTGGCTTGCCGGTGCGGAAGAACTTGCAGATTTCGGCCACCAGCGGGCGGTAGCCGTCGTACTTGCCGATCGGGGCGATCGCTTTCTCGCCGAACACCAGGCCGCCGTAGCCTTGGACCCCTTTACGCAGGCCGCGGTAGGTGCCGATGCGCCCGTCTTTCCAGGTACCGACGACTACGTCGGTGTCGGCCGTATGCGTCCGCGAGACCGACACGCAGCCGGGGCCCATCACCGTAAACAGCGTCTCCACGCCGTGGATGCCGTACCAGAAGAGGTCGGGGTGGTGCTCTTCCAGCGAGCAAGGGCTATGGGCCTCGCAGCCCAGCACGCGGCCGATCTTCGGGTTGCTCCGCAGGCCCAGGATGCCCGCGCTGAACCGCAGCGAGCTGGACGAAAAGACCGGCACCTTGTGCTCTTCGGCCAGGCGATAGATTTCCAAGGCGTCGGCCAGCGAGGCGGCCACCGGCTTGTCGATGAAGACCGGCTTGCCCGCGGCGATCACGGGCCGGACCTGCTCCAGGTGCGGCCGGCCGTCCACGCTCTCCAGCAGGACGACATCCACCTTCTTCAGCAGCTCGTCGATCGAAGGGACGATCTCGACGCCCTTGCCCTGAAGCTGCTTGACGTATCCATCGACCCGGCTGTGACTGGCCTCGACGTCCTTGCTTCCGCCGGGAAAGGCGGCCACGACCCGCACGCCGGCCAGCTCGCCGGAAGCCTTGGGATCGTTGAGCGCGTCGGTGAACGCGATCACGTGCGACGTGTCGCAGCCGATAATGCCGGCCTTGAGCGGCTTGGCAGGCTCGTCAGCCGAGACGGGGGGCGAGGAGATCATGGACAGAAGCGCTAGAGCGGCGATGGTGAAGCGGGTCGGCATGGTGAAGCGTTCTCCGATTGTCGATCTCAGAATGTAACCACGTGCGGAGTGGTGTCTTGCAAATTGACCCCGGCCGGCTCGTCCGGCGGGTGAACGAGGTTGGCAGGAAATGGCACGAGCTTTTTGTCTGACCCCTGCCGGTTCATCCGGCAGGTGAATGAGGTTCGCCGGCTAAGCTGTCTCGCTAGCCGCACAACCTTGCCTGACCTGCCGGCCGAGCCGGCAGGGGCGGTCTGCGTCTCTGGCTCATTACTAGCCTGCCAACCTTGCTTCCTGCCAGGCGAGCTGGCAG
>JAKEET010000005.1 GCA_022616435.1 Gemmataceae bacterium | reverse complement strand
GATGGTCACGTCGACGTTCGCGGTCTCGGTCACGCCGCCGGAGGTCACCGTGTAGCTGAAGGTGTCGGCGCCGTTGAAGTCGGCGTTGGGCGTGTAGACGACGAAGTCGTCGGCGGTGTTGCCCGGCGTGCCGTTGTCGTTGACGCCGACCGTGCCGTTCGCGCCGCTGGTCGTGCCGGTGATCGCGGGCGTGCCCTCGAAGGTGTCGTTGTCCAGCACCAGCACGTTGACCGGCGTGTCCTCGTCGGTGGTGGCGGTGTCGCCGGCGATGTCCACGACCGCGTTGACGGTGATCGAGGCCGTCGCCGCCGCGCTCTGCTGCACGCCGTCGAAGGCCGAGTAGGTGAAACTGGTCGCGCCGTTGAAGTCGGCGTTGGGCTGGAAGTAGACGAGCGCCGTGTACGGCCCGCTGCCGGTCGCCGGGACGATCGCCCCGGCCGTCAGGGCGATGCCGCCGGCGGCGGCGGCGAACAAGCTGCCGTTGGCGGGCAACGTGTCGATGGTGAAGCTGTCCACCGCGTCGCCGGCGTCGGGGTCGGTGCCGGAGAGCGTGATCTCGACGCGCGCGGCCTGGTCCTCGTCGCCGGTGAACGGCCCGACGTTGTTCGCCGTCGGCGGCTGGTTCGAGAGGAAGCCGAAGTCGAGCGTGTTATTCGTGTCGTTGCCCGTGCCGGCGGTCGGTTCGGTGTTGTAGTCGAGCGTGATCGCCAGGCTGAAGGCGGGCTGGCCGGCGACGCGGGCGCCGTTGTCGTCGTTATCGGTGTTGTTGTCCGGGTCGGGCGGCTCGAGCGACGTGATTGGCGACACTTGCGTGGCCAGCAGGGCGCCGCCGGCGTCGAAGTTGCTCTGATCGACGCGGACGATGTACTCGCCGGGGGCCAGGCCGGGGATCGAGTAGTCGCCGCCAACTCCGGACGTGGCAGTCGTGACCTGGGTGTCGCCGGCGTCCCAGATGCCGGGCGAGGCGCCCGTGTCGGCGAACAAGGTCAGCGCGACGAGGGGGATGCCCGGCTCGCCGCCGTCCTTGAGGCCGTTGCCGGCGCTGCCGCCGCCGGCGCCGTTGTCGTTCCACACCGTGCCGCCCAGGGTCAGCGTGTCGAGCGTGGTGGTGACGGTGTTGGTGTCGGTGTCGTCGAAGCCGACCGCGTTGGTCGCCGAGACCGTGCCGGTGTTCTGCGGGTTGACGATGAGCTGGTTGTTCTGGGCGTCGATGGTCGCCTGCCACTGGATGGTGACGGTCTTGCCGAAGGGCAGGGTGAAGAGGCCGCCCGTGGCGTCCGCGGGGAGGACCTCGATGACGGAGCCGGCGAACTCCTCGGTGGTGATGGATCCCAGGACGGCGTCGTCGGCCTCGCCCGCGCCGGGCAGGCGCCGCTCGCCGGCGAACAGCCAGCCGAACATGAGATTGTCGCGCGCCGCCGTCTCGTAGTAGTCTTCGAGGCCCAGGGCGTGGCCCATCTCGTGCATCACGGTGGTGAGCAGGTCGAAATGGCCGGCCGGCGCGGCGGCCGGATCGGTCTGCATCCGCGTGACGGCGAACACGTTGCCGAACTCGGCATCGTCCAGCGGCGTGGGATCGAGATACCAGCCGCGCTCGGCGGCGTCGCTGTCGAGCGTGATCAGGCCGGGCTGGTACGAGCCGAGATACATGCCCGACATGCTGCCGACCGTGAAGTCAAGTGCGTGCAGCGCCGCAACCTGATCGGCGGAGAGGCCGGTGCCGATCCAGCGCGTGATCGCCGCATCGACGAAGTATTCGAGTTCGGACTGGCTGAGCACGTCGTCGTTCACAATCACCGGATGCGCAGGCACATCCATGCCGCTACCCGGGTGCTCGGCCGGCAGCTCGTTGCCGGACACGGCTGGCTCGGAGCCGGTCGCGGACGGATTGTTGTCGGTCACAACCGGAGGCGCGGTATCGCCTGAATCCGAAGCTTCACGATCCGCGGTCTCAACCCCGCCAGGCGCGGCGAGCAGCGGAACGATCGGTGGAACGTCGATGGGTCCGGCGATCAGACTCACGCCCGCGTTGGCCCCGGCATCGCCCGTGTTGGTGCTCTGTAATTGCTGCGTGGGCGTCTGGCCGCCGGGGCCGGCAGGGCTATCCACGAGCTCAAGGATGCCGCCGGTCTCCGATCCCACAGACTCGACGAGGGCGAGGTAAGTGCCCGTGACCTCGCTGGCCGCCGGGAGCGCCCCGCCTGCAGTCGGTACGGTGTTGCCTCGCACATCCGCCTGGACGGTGAAGCCGATAATCCCACTGCCACCCCCCTTCGCCGCATTCACGTAGATCGCGCCGAGCGGGAAAGCGGCGGCTCCTCCCCCGATGGGGAAGGTCAGATTGTAGTGATCGACCAGGTTGTCGGTGATGGTGATGTCGAGTGTCCCGAGGCCGTTGCGACCGATCACTTCGATGCCGCGTCCGTTGGGGGTCTCGACGATGTCGTTGTCGTGAATCAGCATCGTGGCGTCGGTGCCACCGTTCATGTTCACCCGGATGCCATTGCCGATCTCCGACCCGGAGCCATCGATGCTCGCATTGCCGATGGTGTTGTTGTTGATCGTGCCGGTGAATTCGCCCCCGAAGGAGCCCGCCGCCGCGAAGATATTCATGGCGTGACTGCGGGAGCCGGTCATCGTGTTGTTGCGCACCACGAAAGTGTGGCTGCCGACGGGATCGGTGTCGTTCTGCTGGTTCAGGTCGATGTGAATGTTGTTGTTCGTGAACGTGTTGTTCTCGATCTTCATCAAGCCGATGACGGAATCCTCGAGGTTGTTGGCGAAGATGCCTCGCGCCGAGGGGCTGCCGCTGCCGCCGGCGACGTTGGCGCCTGCAAACGTGGACCCCGAGACGGTGAATGCCGTGATCACGGAGCTATTGCGCACTTCGAGGTTGATGCCGGAGTTGCCGGTATTCCGGATCGTGGTCCCGGTGACATTCCAGGTGGATGTGCCGCTGCCGACGACTGCGGTCACGGTGTTGTGCGGCGAGCTGCCCGACGCCGGACCGATCAGGGAATGGGTGATGTTGATCGTGCCATTGACGCCCGTCGGGGTGATTGAAGGGTCGCCAGTCGAGTAATTGTTGAAGTCGATGGTTGCGTCGAACGGCGCCGTCCCGGCGCTGTCGCTGAGCGTGCTGCGGTTCAATGTGAAGCCGTTGATGTTGGTGACCGCGATGGCGTCCGTCCCTGGGCTGGTGATGTTAACGTAGTTGAGGCTCACATCAGCGGTATTGTTCAGCCTGATGCCGGCGCCCGTCGTGTTCTGAATGGTGCCGCCGGAGCCGTTGCCGCCGAGGGTCGTGTTCACTCCATCGCCAGTGACGTGGAGCCCACCGCTGGAGCCGGTATTGTCGAGTACGATGCCATTGCTCGCTCCACTGGCGGAGATGCTCTGGAACGTCAGATCCTCGGCGCCGATCGTGGTGTTGGCTACGTTCAGTGCCGTGCCGGTGCTGGTTGTCAGCGTGTTGTTGGTCGCGCCCGCCGGATCGGTGACGACGAGCGTGGCGACGGTGCTGCCGCCGCTGGAATTGAACGCCGCGCTCGTGCTTGTGGAGAGCGCCATGCCGCCGTCGAAACGGATGGTGCCGCCGGTGTTGCTCGTGAGATCGATACCGCTTCCGGCAGCATTAGCGGTGATGTTGCCGATGAAGTCAACCGTGCCGCCGGTACGGGCGGACACCTGGACGACATTCCCTGTCGAAGTCTTGTTGATCGTGGCGCTGATGGTGACGTTGCCTGTGCCCCCATTGACGTCCACGCCGATGCCGGCCGGGTCGTTGGTGTTGCCGATCGAGCCGCCGTTGATGGTGATGTTGGCCGACGAACTGGTGATGTCGATGCCGTCGCCGGCCATGCCGTTGAGGCTGACCGTGGCGATGGTCACGCCGGTGCCTGTGACGCCTTCGAGGTGGATGCCGTCGCCGCTGCCGCCGTCGCCCGCGGTGACCGAGTTCAGGGTCGCCTGGAACGCCGTCGGGTTGATGAAGAGCGCCGTGCCGTTGTTCGACGTGATCTGGTTGGCGCCGCCGGGGTCGAGGATGTTGACGGTGCCGGAACCCTGGGCGCGGAAACCGAACGCGTTGGTGCCGATGACGGTGATATCGACGCCGCCGTTGAAGTTGTAAGTGCCGGTGTTGGTCAGCAGATCGACGCCGTCGCCGTTGGCGCTGGCGGCGTCGTTGAGGATGGTGACCTCGCCGGTGAAGGTAGCGATGACGGAGGAATTGGCGATGGCGATGCCGTCGGCGGTCGCGTCGTTGATGGTCGTCGCGCCCGAGACAGTAAAGTGATTCCCGGTCCCCGCGAGGCCGGTGGCGCTGCCCAGGTCGATGCCGACCGCGGCGCCCGAGGAGGTGACCGAGTCGAGCTGGACGTTGAGCGTGCCGCCCTGGTCGATGTCGATGGCCTGGCCCAGGTTCTGGCTGACGCCAACGCCGACGTTGCTGATGATCACGGTGCCGACGCTGCCGCCGCCGTCGGCGATGCCGACCGCCGTGGCGTTGTTCATGCCGACGTCGAGGCCGCTGATGGTGTTGTTCTGGGCGAGCTGGATGCCCTGGTTGGCGGCGCCCGTGACCACGAGGACCGGCGTCTGACCGGCCGAGCCGGTCTCGACCGTGATGTTGCCGCCGACCGAATGGTTGACGACCAGGTTCTCGCCCTGGCCGATCAGCACCTGGCTGTTGAGCAGGTTGATGCCGTCGGCTTCGGTGTAAGTCCCCTCGCGCAGGTAAATCACATGGTTGGCGGCGGGGTGGTTGGCGCCGACGCCGTCGTTGACCGCATTGAACGCGGCAATCGAGGTGAACGGATTCGCTTGGGTGCCGACGTTGGTGCTGCCCGGCGCCGTATTGTCGATGAACCAGACCAGGTCTTCGACGTTGAACGTCGCCGTCCCCGTGCCGGTCAGGTCGTCGGCATTGCCGGCGACGCCGTCGAGGCCGACGTCGCGCAAGGTGTAGGTGAAGCTGTCGGTGCCGGTGAAGCCCAGGTCGGGCGTGTACGTGAAGCTGCCGTCGGCGTTGAGCGTCACGCTGCCGCCGGCCGTGTCGATGACGCCGGTGGTCTCGAGGTGCGTCTGGGTCGCGGGGTTGGCGCCGATGGTGTGACTGAAGAACTCCACATCGTTGGCCAGGATGACGCTGGCCGCGCTCACCGAGAACGTGGTGTTGCCGACCACGTTGTAGAGGTCGTCGAAGGCCAGCGGCGAAACATTGATGTCGTCGCGGCCCGGCTGATCGAAGAGCGTCATGCCGTCAAGCGTCTCGGTGAACTGCACGCCGGTGGCGTCGGTGTTGGTCGAGTTGTTCGTGATCGTGACCGTGGTGGTGACGGTCTCGCCTGGATCGATGACGCCGTCGGCGTCGAGGTCGGCCTGCAGGATCGTGGCCTGCGAGGCGCTGAAGGTCTCGTTGGCCGGAGCGAGCCGGTTTTCCAGGGTCTCAAACCTGGGCAGTGTGCGTGACCGGGAGAATGGCTGGCGCCGGCGCGTGCCGCGCAGGCCGGCGAAGAGACGGTTCCACCACGAGCGGGATTCACGCGGCATAGGATTACTCGCAAACAAAGGATGAGAATAGGGAGATCGTCCCTGGTGACGCACGAGAGATACGCCTGCCTGCGCCGGAGTTCCGTGCCGGCGTTGGGAAACTGGATAGGAGGCCTGCTCAATTGCTGGCAGCGCGGCCAGAAGAGGCGGCGAAGAGTCTATCGTATGGAAGTGGGGCGGGAGTTGACAGCAAAACAACTCTCAAGGTCCGAACAATCGGCACAATCGGCACAAACCACCCACCACGCCCGGGCCATCGGCTCTGGCCATCAGGCCCCGGCCATCACGCCCCGGCAGGCACGCGCCAGCCGCCAAACGCCTCCAGCAGACGCCCGGCCTCCGCCGGCCCCCAGGTGCCGGCGTCGTAGTTCGGAAACGGCGGCGCCGGCCCGTCGCGCCAGGCGTCGAGGATGGGCGTCACGAACTCCCAGGCGGCCTCCATCTCGTCCGAGCGCGTGAACAGCGTGCCGTCGCCGCGCAGCGCGTCCAGCAGCAGCCGTTCGTAGGCCTCCGGCAAATGGACATCAAACGAATCGCGGTAGTTGAACTCGAAGTTCACGCGATGCAGATCCAGCTGCATGCCCGGCCGCTTGGCGGAAAACGACAGGCAGATGCCTTCATCGGGCTGGATGCGAAACACCAGGACGCTCGGCTTCGCCTCGCTGAGATCGCAGAAGTCGCCCGCGCATTCCACGGTGCGAAACAACCGCATGGGCGGCAGCTTGAATTGCACCGCGATCTCGGTGACCCGGCGCGGCAGCCTTTTGCCCGTCCGCAGGAAGAACGGCACGCCGGCCCAGCGCCAGCTTTCGATGTCGGCCCGCAAGGCCACGAAGGTCTCCGTGGCGGACGACCGATCGACCGCCTCCTCCGCGCGGTAGCCGGGGACCGGCTGGCCGCCGATGGCGCCGGGCCCGTACTGTCCGCGAACCACGTGGCCCGCGACGTCGGCGCCGCGCAGCGGCGCCAGGTTGCGGAACACCTTGAGCTTGGCGTCGCTGATGTCGCCGGCCTTCAGCGTTGCCGGCGGATCCATCGCCACCAGCGCCAACAGCTGCAGCATGTGGTTCTGCACGACGTCGCGCAGCGCGCCGGCGTGATCGTAAAACGCGCCGCGCCGGCCTTCCATGCCCACCGTCTCGGCCACGGTGATCTGCACGTGGTCCACGTGCTCGCGCGTGAACAGCGGCTCGAAGATGGCGTTGCCGAACCGAAAGGCCAGCAGGTTCTGCACCGTCTCCTTGCCCAGGTAGTGATCGATCCGGTAGACCTGGTCCGGACGGAGGAACCGCATCAGGTTGTGGTCCAGGCACAGGGCGCTGGCGAGGTCGAAGCCAAAAGGCTTCTCGATGACGACGCGCTCCCATTGGGGCGCTTCCTCGCGGCGAATCAGGCCGGCGCCGGCGATGCCCTCGACGATCGGCAGGAAGAACTCCGGGTCGGTCGCCAGGTAGAACAGGCGATTGCCGGGCAGGCCGCGCTCGCGCTCCAGGGCGTGGACGCGCTGAGCCAATCCCTGCATGCCGGCGGCGGAGGTGACGTCCGCGCGCTGGTAGAACACGTGGGCGAGGAACGGGTCCGCGCCGGCTGACTCCGCGGCACTGAATTCGGCCAGGCTGCCGCGAACGGCGGCGCGGAAATCCTCATCGCGCAGGTCGCGGCGGCCGTTGCCGACGATCGCGAATTCCCGCGGCAGGTGCTGGCCCTGAAAGAGCCGCAGCAGGGCGGGGAACAACTTGCGGCCGGCCAGGTCCCCGTTCGATCCGAACAGGACCAGCGTGAACGGCGCCGGCGGCTTGGCCGTGGAGACGAAGGGCGAACCTTGTGCTTCGGGCGCGGGATGAACAGTGATCGGCGACGTCATGGCTTGTCTCCTTGTGAGTAGTGAGTGTCATCACTCATCACTCATCACTCATCACTCATCACTCATCACTTGCGACTGACCACTCACTCTTCAAACCACCGTGCACGCTTCCTCAAAAGTGAGGCGCGGCGAGCGTGGATGGAGCTTGCCGGGGTCGCCGTAGCCGAGGTTGCAGAGGAAGTTGGACTTGACCGTGGTCCCCGCGAAGAAGGCCGCGTCCACCTTGGCGTTGTCGAAGCCCGACATCGGGCCGCAGTCGAGCCCCAGCGATCGAGCGGCCAGCATGAAGTACGCGCCCTGCAGCGAGCCGTTGCGGAGCGCGATGTACTCGAGCACGGGTTCCGGCAGGTCCTTGAACCAGGCCTTGGCGTCCGCGTGCGGGAACAGCTGCGGCAACTTCTCGTAGAACCGGATGTCCATGCCGATGATGGCGGTGACCGGGGCCTTCATCGTCTTGTCCACGTTGCCCGCATCGAGCGCGGGCTTCAGCTTTTCCTTGGCCGCCGGCGACTTCACGAAGATCACGCGCATCGGGCACATGTTCGCCGACGTCGGCCCCATCCTGGCCAGGTCGTGGACCCTTCGCAGCAGGGCCTCGTCCACCGGCTTGTCCAGCCAGGCCGAATGCGTTCGCGCCGTGCGGAAGATGAGGTCCAGGGCCTCGTCGCTGGCCGCCGTGCCGTTCACCGTCGTGGTCATGGTCGGTCCTTTCGTTGTGCAGGAACTTTCTGGAGAGCTGCGCGATCAGAACGAAGACGTTGAGATAATGGGCGTCACTCGGCTGATAACCTACGCCGAGCGCGACGCCCCATCAAGGTCGTGGATTGCAGCCGCGACGCTGGCGTACCGTACTGAGCGTGGCGAGTGGACAGATTGGATCCGCGATTGAAGTGCAGCCCAATGAGCGTGCATGATTTCGCCGCACCAACCCGAAGCGTGAGCGAGGGGAGCAGGCGAAATCCCTCGCTCACGCTTCGGGTTGGTGCAGTTGCTCACTGGCCGCGCACCGCCTCCACCGCCTTGAGCGCATCGCGAATGATCTGGTTGACGATCGGTTCGGGAACGAAGTCGCTGCGCCGCGGCGCCAGGGGCCGTTTCGCCCAGGCTTCCAGGGCCGGCAAGGCCTCGCGGGCGGCGGGGCCGAGGGCGGCCAAGGCGTGGACGGCGGCGCGCTGGCCGTGCGGCAGCTCCTTGCCGTCGGCGAACGAGACCATCCAGGCGGACTCGCGGGGATCGATGGCGAACTTGAAATCGAAGGCCAGCACGCGGCTCAAGAGCGGCACGATCGTCGCCGTTTCCTCCGGACGCAGCGTCGCGTTCCTCTCCACCACCTGGGCCGCGGCGGCAAACACGCGGCTGTGCGTGCTCCGGAGGCCGCGCTCGACCTGTTTCAACACACGCGCGCGCTGGGCATCGTCTTGCGGCAGGCCCATCCGGCCCAGCGTCAGCAGCAGCCGGCCGTGCACCACCCAGGCGTGCGCGCCGCTTGCGGTCATCAGCTTGCTGTCGGCGGCCAGCGCCCCGAGCACAGCCTGGCGCACCGTGGGCTCGTCGCCCAGCGCGGCGGCGTCGGAACCGGGACCGATGCGCTCCAGGACGCGCAGGGCGCCGCGGCTGACGACGTCGTTGTCGCGGGCTGCGACCACGGCCCACAACACCGGCCGCGCCGCTGCCGCCGTCTCCCGGTCCTTCTTGCCCAGCTCGGCCAGGTGCAGGAACGCGGACGAAGCT
>JAKEET010000070.1 GCA_022616435.1 Gemmataceae bacterium | reverse complement strand
GCCGTTGCGATACGTGAACTGCACTCCGGACTTTTCGGTCACATCGTCAAACAGACTCCGGGCGCTGTCCCGATCCAGAGGCCGGCTCGGTTCGCTCGTGGGAGCAGGAACGGCCGGCGTCGGTTCGACCTTACCACACCCGACGGGGGACAGACCGCAAGTGCACAGTGCGAGGCAGGTGAAGAGAGGCCAACAGGACCACGGTCGGACGGTCACGTCGAGATCTCCGGTGACAGGACGGCTGGGTCGGCCACGCCTCAACGGCACGGCCTATGGATCATCGCGGGCGCGGCGCTGGTGCCAGTCGGCCTTCCGCTGCGACTCCGGATCCGTGCGACCACGGTAGTAGTCCGCCAGGGCTCGATGGGCGCTTCGGTCCCTGGGGTTGGCATGCAGCACGCGCCGCAGCCAGTCTTCGCCGGCTTCCTTCATCCCCACGCGCAGGCTCAGAACGCCGAGTCGATGCCAGAGGGCGACATCGTTCGGCTTCCGGGCATGTTCCCGGCTCACCGCCAGCAGCTCGATGACGTCCGACTCAAGCTGAATGACCTTCTGCTCGTAGGCGCGGGCCTCCTGCTCCGGCCCCAACTCGCGCAGCACCGTGGCCAGAAGGTGGTAGACGGTTCGGAGCCGTGTCGGCACGCTGCTGTTGTCGGCGACGGGCTCCAGGCGCAGCAGTTTTTGAAACCTCTCCTGCGACCCGGGCGATTCGGCCAGCGGTTCCAGCCGCCGCAACCAGCGCAGCGCCTCGGAGTGATTCTCCAGGTCCACCTCGACCAGCGCCAGCGCCAGCAAGGCGTCGACATGCCGCGGGTGGTCGGCAAGGACCGTTTGCAGAAGGGCTCGTGCCGCCTGCGGTTGCTGCAAGACACTATGGCATCGTGCGATGCCGACCAACGTGTCGGCGTCGGCGGGATGACTCTGCCGATGGTCCTCCAGGAGGCGGAGGGCCTTGGGGTATTCGGAGCCGCTCTGAACCAGCGCCAGCCCCAAGCGCTGCTTGACGTCCGCGCTCTGGGGCTGCCAGCGCAGCGCCACCGCGAAATCGGCGGCGGCCGGCGCGGGCTTGTCCATGTGCTGGAGGAGCGTGCCGCGCCAGAGATAGGCGTACCAATCGTCGGGGTGCCCGTGCACCCAGCGGTCCAGCCAGCGCAGCGCATCGTCCAGGCGATCGCCACGCAGACAGCCGCGGGCCAGGGCTTCCAGGATCGGACGCTGATCGACCCCCGGGTCGTTGAGAAGCAGATGCAGGCATTGTTCCCTGGCATCGGGCGATCCATGCTGCTGGAAATCGAGCAGGCAGAGTTCCGCGTCCACGGCAGGGGCAGACCAACGCAAGCGTCTCGCCGCGGCCAGGTGGGTCCTGGCATGGCCGAAGTCTTCGCGCCGGGCCCGCCGGAAGGCCTGGGCCAGCAGCACATGGGCTTCGCCGGAGTTAGGCCGCATCTCCAGGTAGGCGCCGAGTTGCTGCTGCGCCCGTGCGAAATCGCGGTCCGCGATCGCCTGCTCGGCCTGGCGCCAGAGGTTCTCGGCCCGAGAGTTTTGATCCCTGAGGTAAACGCCGAGGCCGACGACCAGCAAGCACACCCCCGCGGCCGTTGCTGTCAGCAGCGGACGCCGGCGGATCGGTTTCCAGAGGTTCGGCGGCCAAGGCAATCGGCGCATGGATCGTCATTCAGCAGTCATTCGCCCATCACTCGTTGCCCATCACTGATTACCCATCACTCGTTAATAGTGCGGTCCGGGTCGAGGCGACCGGCCAGCAGCCGGTCGATCGCGGCCTCGTCCAGCAGACCGTGGGGCGTGAAGGGCAGGCTCGGCAGCGCCCGGCGGATGGGCATGCCGTCAAAGCGTTCTTTCAGGGCGCGCAACTGAGCCAGTCGCTCGGCCGGGGCGGCGAGGTAATCGAAGGGACCGGCTGCTGCTTCTCCGTAGGCGGACCGAAGACCCCGGTGGGCGAGATAGCGCACCGCCGAATAGCGCTCTTGTTCCAAGAGGCGCGTCAACACGGGGCCGAACCAATCGGTCGCGGACGCTTGCTGGGCCGCCGGGTTGGAAAACGCCCCCGCCACGACGGCCCGCGTCCGGGCGTCGCCGCGCGCCAGGGCCAGAACGGCCGCCGCGACATTCTGCTCATCCGCCGGCAGCGCGGCGGCGGCGACCCGTTGTCCGCCGGGCCAAAGGGCCAGTTGCTTCTGCGTCCAGCCGAGCGGCTTGTCCAGGTGGCACAGGTTGCAGGCGTGCGGCTTGCCGGCGCCCAGACTGCTCGCCAGGTCCGGGACTCCGATCCGGTGCGAGCGGTGCGTGGTGAGCAGCGAGTACGTCTGGTAGGGCATGTGGCAGTTGTAGCACAGGCTGCCGGGCGACTCGGCCGGATGCCGGGTGTGCTCCGCGAGCCGGCCTCGGTACTCGTTGTGGCATTGATAGCACGCTTCGTTCGTGCCGGCGCCGGGCTTCAGCAAGAAGTTCGGGTCGGCGCCATGCATCGTGTGGCAGCTCAGGCAGCTCAACTTGCCGCGGCCCTCCTGATAGCACGCCGAGAGCGCCATGCCGTTGTATTCCAGAGCGGTCGTCAGTGGGGTGCCGTCGCCCCAGAACCGGCCGTCATCCGGCTCGGGATTGGTCTTGGGCCGGGCGCTATTTCCAAAATGCGGTTGAAGCTGTCGAGCCAGCACGGCCTGCTGCGCCTCCGACCAGAAGACCTGGTTGAACCGGGTCAACTCCAGTCCGGGAATGAACGGATCGCGGTCGGTGCGTCGGTCCCACATCCACGGCTTGGGCACGAGCGCCCCGTGACAGCGCGCGCAAATGTCATCGCGGCGGGGAACGGACAGGCGCGCGGGATGGACCACGTCCGCTTCGGCTTCGAGAGTGCCGGCGGGATCGCGGTGCTGGCGGACGTGTGCGATGCCCGGCCCGTGACAGGCGGCGCAGGCGATCCCCAGCTCATCGACCTCGGTCTCGAATCCGACGATGGCGCCGCGCGGACTGC
This sequence comes from Gemmataceae bacterium, assembly GCA_022616435.1. Classification (GTDB taxonomy): domain Bacteria; phylum Planctomycetota; class Planctomycetia; order Gemmatales; family Gemmataceae; genus JAKEET01. The sequence goes on along the minus strand of JAKEET010000070.1, from coordinate 74,637 downwards.
GCACCGGGTTCTTGCTCGGGCCCGTGTTGTGGCAGTACAGGCAGCTATCGTTCCAGGACGTCCCGCGGCTCTGGGCCCAGAAGTCGTCCGAGTCGGGGGTAAGGAAGGCGCCGTTGCTGTGCAGCCAGCGGCGCTCGCCAATGTGGTAGAGGACCGGCAGCCGCACGTACTTGCCGTTCGGGGCGCGGTGCAAGTATTCCTGGATCCAGTGCGAGCCCACGAGCCGGTCCACGCGCAGCTTGATGGTCCGCGGCGGCGGCGGGCGGTCCGCGCGGCCTTGGCCCAGGGCGTGCTGCTCCGCCCAGTCGGGGTCCACGGTTTCCATGAAGAACGATGCGCCGTCGCGGCTCAGACGCGTCGTCGTCCCCCGGTAGTCGTAGACGGCGTCGGCGAAGTCCCCCTTGACGTATTCCGGCGTCGCGTCCCGGGTCATGGTCCGGTGGTACGTGCGATGCCAGGACTCATACTGGCGCCGATGGCATTCGGCGCAGGTCGCGGACGTGACCGCTGCGCTGACCCGTTCTTCGGCCGGCGGCGCGGGCGGGACCGGCGCTTCTGGGCGGATCCACAACCACCAAGCGGCGCCCCCGGCCACGGCGACCATCAGCCCGAAGATGGCGCCCCGAACCCGGCCGAAGGCGCGCACCAGCAGCGCCGCCATGAGGAGCGCGACGGGCGCCAGGAGAATCCAGCCGTTGAGGGACATCGGCGGCTCCGCCAGTTTGTTGCCAGCATTAGCCCCGATTCTACCGCGGCGCTCGTCGGCACGCAAAACTTTGGCTGGAGCTCCGACAGTCTGAGGACACCGCAGAGTCAAGTGCCCCTCTGGCCGACCCCGAGGGACACTTGACTTTTTTGCCGTATGGCTTGGAATCGCCTCAAGTTGTGATCTTCATCATAGTCAAGTGTCCCTCTTATTGTGGGGGACCGGCCAAACGACTGGTCAAGATCGCGGGGAGTGAGGATTGGCCATTCCCGCCTGCCAGAATCGAGTGGGACGCCCGTTGCCGACGACCGCCTCTGAACCGTTGGGGTTTCGCAACGTACAATCCTGTACGCCGCTCGGCTCGCCACTACGTACGCCGCTCGGAGAACTCAGAGGCGATGGCATGCACCGTTTCACGTCGACAACGCGTTGGGCGATCGCCATGACTCTGGCAGCGGCTGCGGCGGTCGGCGGAGTGCGATGGTGGCAGCAGCGGCTGCCTCGGGACGCAGGCGCGCCGACCGATCGCTTCCCGTTGCCGCCGTTGTCAAAATCGCCGTTTCTCAACACTGGACCTGAGGCCTCGTACGTCGGGATCAATGCGTGCAAAGGCTGTCACCATGATGAGCATCGCAGCTATCTGCTGACTGCCCACAGTCGATCGCTGAGCGACCTCGATCCGAATGCTGAGCCGCCCGATGGCGGGTTCCAGCACAAACCGTCAGCGCGGTCATACCGGGTCTACCGCGAGGGCCAGCAACTTCGCCATGAAGAACTGTTGCGCGACCGCGATGGCCGGGAGATTCTTCGCCTCGATCTGCCGATTCGCTATCTCATCGGCTCGGGACGCTTCACGCGGAGTTATCTGGTCGAGATCGACGGCTTCCTGGTCGAGTCGCCCATCACCTGGTACGCGTCGCGACAGGCCTGGGACATCTCGCCGGGGTACGACTTCCCCGGGCACATGAGCTTTGAGCGTCCGATCATGACCGCCTGCATCGTGTGTCATGCGGGACACGTTGAGCCGCAGGGCAACGCGGTGCATCGGTTCACGATCCATGAAGCGGCCATCGGCTGCGAGCGCTGCCACGGACCGGGGTCGGTGCACGTCGATTTTCGCCGCGCCGGAAACAGCCCGGCCGGTAAACTCCTGGCCGGGGACGATGACCGGACCATCGTGAACCCCGGCAAGCTGTCGCGGTCCGACTTGGAGTCCCTTTGCGCGGACTGCCATCTGAATGGCCTGGTGACGACCTTTGTGCGCGGCCGGCGCGAAACCGACTATCGGCCCGGGATGCCGTTGTCGGACTATCGCATCGACTATCGCGTCGACACGGAGGGTGAAAAGATGACGGTCGTCGGCCACGTCGAGCAGTTGCGCCAGAGCGCCTGTTACCAGAAGTCCACGGACCTTTCCTGCTTGACTTGCCATGATCCGCACGCGGCGGCAAGGCCGAAGGACCCGGTCGCTTTCCACCGCCAGAAATGCCTGAGCTGCCACTCGATCGAAGCGTGCCGGTTGGCGCCGGCCCAGCGTTTGAAGAAGGATGCGACGGACAACTGCATTGCTTGCCACATGCCGCGCGGCGACACCGACATTCCGCACGTCGCGTTTACCCATCACCGCATTGGACGGCACGCCCCGGCCAAGCCCGGCAACCCGCCGGGCGCGACGAAGCTCGTGCCGATCAGCGACATTTCGCACCTTGGCGACGTCGATCGCAAGCGCAACCTCGGGCTGGCGTATCTCTTGACCTTGGATGCCCGCAGCCTGTCCCCGGCTCAGAACGACATGCTTCGGACGCGGGCGCGGACGCTCCTTGAAGAGGTCGAGAAAGCGATTCCCCACGACGGCGACACCTTGGCGGCGCAAGCCATCATCTCCCTGCGCGACCAGCGCCATCAACAGGCCGTCGCCTATGCGGAACGGGCATTACGCGCGGAACACCTGCGGGCCGAGGCTCGCGCCGACGCCTTGCTGGTCATCGCCAACGGATCGGTGCTCGACCGCGACTACCAGCGGGCGATCGACGCCGCCGGTGAACTGACGAAGCTGCGGCTCTATTCCGAGGATTGGCGCTTGCTGGGCATGTGCTATCTGGAAGAAAAGCAGACCGCGAAGGCAGAGGCAGCCCTGCGGCGCGCGTTGACGATCCGGCCGTCCAGCCCCGACATCCACCGCGGCCTGGCCATCCTGCACGAGCGGCTCGGCAACCGGCGGCTCGCCAAGGAACATGCCGACAAGGCGCAATGGCTGATCGCGAATGGTCAACAATAGGGTCAGAACCCTGACTCCTGACTCCTATTCCTGAGCGTCCTTCTTGCGGCGCAGGTCGGCGAGCAGCCGGTGCGTCACGGCGTGACCCGGATCGACGCGCAGGGCGCTTTCCAGCCAGCGGACGCCTTCCACCTCGTTGCCGATGTCGAGGAAGATCTTGCCAACCTCGGCGCGCAGGCTGGCATTGTGAGGATTGCTGCGGATCTGCGCCGTCAGCTCCGAGAGCCGCTTTTGCTGGCGGTCGATGTCCTGAAAGACATCTTGCCACTGCTTCGCTTCGGCGCGCTGGTCGAGTTGCACCAGGCACTGAATGTAATTGTGCACCGCGTCGCGCTCGTGGGGCACGTGCTCCGCGGCGCGACGCAGCCATGGCTCGGCGTCGCCGGGTCGCTCCAGTTGCATTTCGATCTGGCCGCGCACCAAGAGCGCGTCCACGCGGCCGGCATCGAGGGCGAGCGCGGCCTCGGCGTGGCGGCGCGCTTCGGGGAGTTCGCCAAGCTGAAAGCAGGCCTTCGCCAGGCCGGCATGAACGCTGGGATCGCTCCCCCGTTTCGCGGCCAGCCACGCGTAGTGGGTGCGGGCCTCCTGCGGCTGCGCGATGACCAAGAGACAGTCGGCCAGGGCGACGCGCGCTTCCTCGTGGCTGGGATCGCGCTCGACCACGCCGCGAAAGGCGACCGCCGCTTCCTCAAAGTTACGCATGCGCAGCAGCGCCTGGCCTCGCCAATACCGCGCCGGCAGAAGGCCGGGCTGCCTCGTCAGCAACTGGTCGAGCGCCGCGACGGCCTCGTTGAGGTGGAAATTGAGCAGATATCCCTGAGCCAGGGCCTCGAGGATCAGGTCCGTCTCGGGGTGGTCGTTGGCGACATACAACCGCAGTCGTTGCTCGTGTCGCAGGTTGCCGCTCTGGGTCGTCCGCAGGTCTTTCTCCAGGGCCACCGCTTCGGCAATGCCCCCCGCATTCAGATAGGCTCGATAATGTCCGGTCGCGGCGTCGAAGCGGCCGCGGCGACGTTCCACCTGACCCAGGGCCAGCAGCGTTTCGGGATGGTTCGGCCGCAGCGCCAGCAGCTCTTGCAAAGGCGGCACGGCTTTGGCAAAGTCGCCGGTCCGCAGGGCAGAGTCGGCGCGATCGCGCAGGCGGTGCACCTGCCACATGTGCCAAGCGACATACGCGCCGTAGCCCAAGGCGCCGCTCAGCAGGGCGAGCGCCAAGCCAGTTCGAATCCGCGTGGAAGCCGCGAGTGCCATAGGTTCGCCGTGGTGGCGGCAATGGGGCATAGCACGTTCGTTCTAACAGTTTTCTCACAAATCGGTTGTGGCGGTCAATTCTTAATGCCGTTTTCACGAACTGCCCGGTTTGTACTTGACACCCTACACGGGAAGCGTACAATCAAGGCAGTTTTTACCCATCTTATTCCGAGTATTTGGGGTGTCAGCATGAGTACTCTCCTGTTCGCGCGCTGGCGACGCGGTTTCACCTTGATTGAGCTCCTTGTCGTCATTGCCATCATCGCCATCCTCATTGCCTTGCTGGTGCCGGCCGTGCAGAAAGTGCGCGAGGCGGCGGCACGCACGCAATGCAAGAACAATCTCAAACAGATTGGCCTGGGCGTGATCAACTGCGCGGACACCAACCGCGGCGTCATGCCCAACAACGAAATCGGCCGGATGCAGTTCACGGGCAACTGGAAAGACGACCGCGGGAGCTGGCTGGTGCACGTTCTCCCGTTTATCGAGCAGGATGGCCTGTTCAGGACCGCGACGGCCAACGCGGCGGCGTTCCCTGCCCACCCGGACACCACCGGAAATACGTTGGCCACGGTTTTCAACTCGTGCAATCAAGCCCCCAACAATGGCTTGCTGAACAACGTCAAGATCTCCATTTTCCGGTGCCCGAGCGATCCCACCGAGCCAAGGAGCGGCCAGGGGAAGGGCTGCAATTACATCGGCAGCCTTGGTCCCCAGTGCGCGGTGGGGGGCTGCGGCCAGGACCCGTACCAGCAGTACTGCAACGGCAACGCCTTTGGCTGGGGCTATGCCACGAGCCCCAATCACGGCAATGACTGGAACGCCGCAGGCATTCGCGGTCTATTCAATCGCCTTGGCGCGAAGATGCGATTCCCCGCCATGATTACCGACGGCACTTCGAACACGATCATGGTCGGCGAATGCATGATTGGGACCAACGACCATCTGGTCGGCGGCGCCTGGTGGCACTTCAACGGCGGCACCGCTCACGCAACCACCATTGTGCCGATCAACTATCCGACCAAGCCGTACGACTTCAGTTGCAATGTGAATTCCGCCAGAAACTGGAACACGTCATGGGGCTTCCGTTCGGGCCACTCCGGCGGCACGCAGTTCGCCTTCGCTGATGGGTCGGTGCAGTTCCTGACGTCGAGCATCGACCATGGCACCTACCAGAAGCTGGGTTGCCGCGACGACGGCCAACCCGCCTCGATTCCGTAGCGGGTTGCCAAGGTAGCCTGTCGAAAAGACCAATCGTCGGGATTGGTCTTTTCGATTTTCCGCGGTGCTTCGAGTTCTTTGAGGATTCTGGCAATGATGCGGCAATTGACAAGCGGCATGGCAGTGATCGGTTTGTTGGCGCTCGTCGGCTGTTCGGGCTCAGCGCCCGTCGACGCCAAGGGCGTGTTGATGTGGGAAGACGGCAAGCCCGTTGCCGGCGCCAGCTTGCGTTTGGTGCCCAAGCAAAGCGGCATGCCGGAGGTCGTCGGCACCACGGGCAAAGATGGGGACTTCACCCTCTCGACATTATCGGGCAAGGCCGGTGCTCCGCCAGGCGAATACACCGTCATCGTAAGCCAGATGGCCGGAGGCGGGGAGGTTGTGGGCGCCACCGACAAGATGACGCCGGAGCAAATGGCCAAGGCGATGATGGCCTTCGAGGAAAAAGCCAAGACAGGTTTCAAGAGCGAGATTCCGATTATCTACAGCGATCCCGGCAAAACTCCCCTGACGCTGAAGATTGACGGACCGAATCCCAAGATTGAGCTGAAGCTCAAAAAGTCGTAAGGCATGAGCGCCTCTTGCTCCAGCGACCGGCGCGCTCGGCTCTTCCTTGCCCCGCGCCGGTTGGCTGCACTTCTGGCCATTGTCGTCGTCCTCACCGGTGCTGCTTGGTGGTGGTACGCCGCCACCCGACCTGACTACTTGTTGAAACGCGGCCAGGACGTGCTACGCGCGGGCGACGCGGAGGCCACATGGCAATGGATCAACGCGCTGGCGGCCAGGGGGCACAACGACGAAGCGGCGCTCTTGCAAGGCGAGCTGCAATTCCGCTCGCGGCAATTCGCCGAGGCCCTCGCAACCCTCAATCAGATCGTGGATCGAGGCGAATTGCACGTCCAGGCCGTATTCCTTAGCGGGCGCTGTCTGCTCGAGCTGCGCGCCTATGTCGAGGCGGAACGCGCTTTTTTGTACCTGCACTCGCTCCGTCCGGACGAGGCGCAAACGCATCAAGGGCTGGCCGCGGCTTACTACGATCTGGGCGCCTTGCCCCAGGCGGCGGCGGCCTGCGAAACCTGGGCTCGCCTCGAACCGCAGGCAGGCGCGCCGCACCGGTTTCGCGGAATCATCTTCAACGATCTGACGCGCCACGCCGAGGCCGTGGCTGCTTTCCGCGCCGCCCTGGAACGCGACTTGACCGCCGAACAACGTCAGCACGCCGCCGAGGAACTGGCAAGCTGCCATGTCAAGCTGAATCAGTTTGCCGAAGGACTGGCGGCGCTGGCCCCCGTGATCCAGGGCCCCGACGCCGGCGACGCCGCCCTGGCGCTGCAGGCGGAATGCCTGCGCGGCCTTGGCCGCGTCGATGAGGCGCTGTCCATCTTGAATCGGCTGCTCGACCGCAATCTCACGAACGTCCAGGCGCTGCGGCTGCGTGCCCTGATCCACCTCGACCGGGACGAGCCTCAGCAGGCGGCGGCACTCCTGGAAACCGCGGTGCGGCAGGCGCCCCGCGATCGCGTGCTGCGCGTGCACCTGAGCCAGGCGTATGGCGTCGCCGGCAACCGGGAAGCGGCCGAAGCGCAGCAGCGCAAGGCCCAGGAAATCGAAACGACAGTGCGGGCCTTGACCGAGCTGACGCAGCGCCTCCCCAAGGACCATCACAATGTCGAGCTGCACCTGGAAATGGCCGAGCTGTACGAACAACTGGACATGAATCCGCTCGCCGCGAAATGCCGGCAAGTGGCTCGGCTGCTGCAGATGTCCACCAGGCCATGACGACCACCGTCGCAGCGGATTCTCTTCCTGAGCAGGTCCGTGAGCATGCTGCGCGAAACCTTGTCCCGGCGGCGTACATGGCAGATCGCTGCCGCCGTCGGTCTGTTCACGGCGCTGGGCGGCTGGGCGTTGTTCAAGTGGCAACGGCCGCGCCATCCTCCCGCGCCGATGGAAGCGGGCCGACCCGATCCGCGGTTGGAGTTTGCCACGACACTGCCCAACGTCCATCCCGACGCGGCCTACGTCGGCAGCGAACGCTGCGCGGCCTGTCATGTCGCTCTGGCGGAAAGCTATCGGCATCATCCGATGGGCAAATCCCTGGCCCCGGTCGGAGACTTCCCCAAGATCGAAGACTTCAGCCGCCCCCCGGCGTTTCAGGCCCAAGGTTTTCACTACGACATTCGGTTCGAGAATGGCAAGCTGTTGCATCGCGAGAAGAAGCTCGACGCCGGGGGCAAGACGCTCTTCGAGCATGAGGAAGAGGTCCACTTCGTGCTCGGCTCCGGAACGCGCGGCCGATCGTACCTGATCCACCGCGGGGGCGGCCTGTTCCAGTCTCCGATTAGCTGGTACACCCAAAAACGGCTCTGGGACCTGGCGCCGACGTACCGCGACAACCATGCCCATTTCGAAAGGCCTATCCCCAACGACTGCTTGTTCTGTCATGCCAACCGGGTCGTCGCCGTTCGGCACACGCTCAACCAGTACGAGAATCCGATATTTCAGGGTCATGCGATCGGCTGCGAACGCTGCCACGGGCCGGGCGCGCTCCATGTGGACCGACAGGAGCGCGGGGAACGCTATGAGGGCCCGGACCAGACCATCGTTCAACCGGCTCGCTTGTCTCTTTTGCGTCGCGACGCGGTCTGCGAGCAATGCCATCTTCAGGGCGAGGCTCGAGTGGCCCGGCAGGATCGGGAGCTGTTCGAGTTCCGGCCCGGGATGCCGCTCCAGCTGTTTCAATCCGTGTTCGTCATGAACCCCGAATTCGCCGAATTCCGCGCGGTGGGCCACGTCGAGCAGATGCACGCCAGCGCGTGCTGGAAGCAAAGCGCCGGCAAGCTTGGGTGCATTTCCTGTCACGATCCGCATCGTGTCCCCCAGGAGAAGCTCAAGGCCGCGTACTTTCGAGAGCGTTGCCAGAGCTGCCATGCCAAGCAGAAGGGCGTCGAGCCGCGCGCGGAATGCAGCGAATCGCCAGAGCGCCGCGCGCTCCAGCAAGATAGCTGCATCGCCTGCCATATGCCGCGCCGGCTCAGCCACGACATCGACCACACCAGCGTCACCGATCACCGGGTCTTGCGCCGCCCAGCGCCCGCGGCGGCCGAAAAGAAACCGCCGCGCTTCGTCCGCGGACAGGTCCCCCTCAGCCATTTCCACAAGGCCCACCTTGACCCCCGAGATGTGGATCGCGACCTCGGGATCGCCCTGGGGCAGCTGGGCGCCAAGCAGCGGCTCCGCCAGATCGGCCAACTGGTGATCCCGCTCTTGCAGCCGCACTTGGTGGATTGGCCGAATGACGCCGAAGCCCTCGAGACCAAGGCGGTCGTTCTGGGCCTGGGCGGAAATGCGCTCGAGGCGTTGAAGATTGTGCAGCAACTGCTGGAGCGGTCGCCCCGTCGAGAATCGCTGCTGGTGACGGCCGCCCACCTGGCTTCGAGCCTGGCGAGACCCGAAGACGCCGTCGGCTACTGGCAACGAGCGCTCGAAGTGAACCCGGCCACGTCGGATTATCATGTCGCCTTGGCCGCGGAGTATGGCCGTCTGAAAAACTGGGACATGGCTTTGCCGGCGGTCCGGCGCGGTCTGGATCTCAACCCCGCGCGCGTCGATGCCCGCAAGCTGTTGATCCAATTGCTGGTCCATCAAGGCAACCGGCCGCAAGCGGAGCAGGAGCTGGTGATCCTGTCGGCCCTGAGCGCTCCGGACGCCGAACAAGTCCGCCGCTGGTGGCCTCCGGTGGGAGACTGAGATGGCCTGCTCACGGCTGCAGCCAGTTTTCATGGCGCAACCCTGGGACCTGGGAAACATCACGCGAGTTGGTCGTGAGCAATCGCGCGTCGTGGACAAGCGTAATAACTTCTTCCACGCTGACAATGGTACAGGCGATAGGTTGCGTCGCGGCTTCCATCCGCGCGTTGAGCAAGTCGTGCCTTGCATCGCGCTCGTCGGTGAACACAGAAAAATGATCGGTGTCGAGCAGGATCATGAGCTTACCGGCCGCTTTTTCGCGGTCCGCGCCGCGGGGCGCTTGCGGTCCGCTTCGCGAATCTTGCGACCTTCGGCGAAGACCTTTTTCATGAGATCATCCCCGGTAAAAGCGCCACGCGTGCGCCGCCAATCTTTGGTGCGCTTCGCGGAATCAGGTTTGGCAACCAGCGCGCCGACCTGTACTTCCAATCGCGCCACACGTTCTTCCATCGTCGCTCGAGACATGGTTGACTCCCGCATCTGCATCGACGCTGTAGGGGCCATTGTTGCGGGTGATTCCAAGTGAGGCAAGAGCAAGCCAACCGAGGGTTTGTCTCGCTCGGAGTCGATTTCTTTTTGGAACTTCCTGCCACCGATCGCAATCGTCGGTCGTCATTCACTGATCTTCCCCCCCTCCGGCGTCTATAGTGGTAGCATTCGCTGTTTGTTCTTCACTCAGGAGATGAGAATGACGCGTCGCCGATTGAACCTGGGCGCCCTGACCTTGGCGGTTTCCTTCACATTGGCCGCGGCCGGCGCCGCCCGCGCCGACGACTGGCCGCAATGGCTCGGCCCCCAGCGCGACGGCGTGTGGCGCGAGCAGGGCCTCGTCGCCAAGTTCGCCGACGAGGGGCCGATGGTCCGCTGGCGCACGCCCATCGCCGAAGGCTATTCCGGGCCGGCCGTCGCCGGCGGCCGCGTCGTCATCACCGACCGGGTGCTGCCCGACGGCGTCAGCAATCCCGCCGACTCGTTCTCCAGGCAACGGGTGCAGGGCCGGGAACGCGTGCTGTGCCTGGACGAGGCCACCGGCAAGGTGCTGTGGAAATACGACTACGATTGCCCGTACACGGTCAGCTACGCCGCCGGCCCGCGGGCCACGCCGGTGATCGCCGGCGGCAAGGTCTACACGCTCGGCGCCATGGGCCACCTGCATTGCTTCGACATTGACTCGGGCGCGATCGTCTGGTCGAAAGAGCTTCCCAAGGAGTACTCGTTCGATGTGCCGTTGTGGGGCTGCTGCGGCCATCCGCTGGTGGACGGCAACCGCTTGATCTGCCTCGCCGGCGGCCGCGGCTCCGTCGTGGTCGCCTTCAACAAGGACACCGGCAAGGAAATCTGGAAAGCCCTGTCGGCGCGCGAGCCCGGCTACGCGCCGCCGATGATCTACACCATCGGCGGTATGCGCCAGCTCATTGTCTGGCACCCCGAATCGGTCAATTCGTTGAATCCGGAGACCGGCCAGGTGTACTGGACGCAAGCCTACGGCGCGAAGAAGTCGCTCAAGGCCGGCCTGGCGATTCCGACGCCCCGTCTGGCGGACGGCCATCTTTTCCTGACCGTCTTCTACGATGGCCCGCTCATGCTGAAGCTGAACGGCACGAAGAAACCGGCGATTGCCTGGAAAGGCCAGGGCCGCGGCGAGCTGCCCGACGACACCGACGGACTGCACAGCATCATGTCGACGCCGTTCATCAAGGACGGCCACATCTACGGCGTGTGCAGCCACGGCGAGCTGCGCTGCCTGGATGCCGGCACCGGCAAGCGACTCTGGTCGACGCACAAGGCAACCACCGGCAAGTCGGTTCGCTGGGGGAACGCGTTTCTCGTGCCCATCCAAGACACGGACCGGTACGTGCTGTTCAACGAGCGCGGCGACTTGATCCTCGCGGAACTGACGCCGAAAGGCTACCAGGAAATCAGCCGCGCCCAGATCCTGGAGCCGACCAACACGATGGCGCGGGGACGAAAAGTCGTCTGGTCGCATCCCGCCTTCGCCAACCGCTCGGTTTACGTGCGCAACGACCGCGAGATCATCTGCGTGTCGCTGGCCTCGCCATGAGTGGGTGGTGCGTGGTGAGTGTTCAAATCGTGGTTTGGTGGCGTGTGGCTTGCCGTTTGGCGCTCGCTCGCTCCAGTCACGCAACGCACTCACCGCTCCACCTCTCAACCGCCTACCAAAAAGATCCCTTGACGCCATCTCACTTCCCTGTAAACTCATATTGAGAATCCGTCTCAACAGAGAATTGATCTCAAGAAGAGGACGAAATGACGAGCCTGGATCGACTGGGAGTTGGACAGCGCGGCTGCGTCCACGCGTTGGCAGGCACCGACGCGATCGCGCAGCGGCTGTACGAGATGGGGCTGATCGAAGGCGAAGTCGTTGAAGTGCTGGCCTTTGCGCCGCTTGGCGACCCCATGGAAATCCGGCTCCGCGATTTTCGCTTGAGCCTGCGGCGCTCGGAAGCCAACCGCATTACCGTCACCCGCCTCTAACAACCCACGCGCCGCGTTCATCGCGCCGACATCAATTCAATCGTTGCCTATGTCCTCGGGGCATCCCAACATCGCTTTCGTCGGCAACCCCAACACGGGCAAGACGACGCTCTTCAACGCCCTCACCGGATTGAATCAACGCGTCGGCAATTACCCCGGCGTCACGGTCGAAACCAAGAAGGGCCGATTCCACTGGCAAGGCCGAACGTTCGACGTCATCGACCTGCCCGGCACCTACAGCCTCGCCGCCCGCAGTCCCGACGAGATGGTCGCCGTGGACGTCATCCTCGGCCGCAATGCCGGCGAGCGCAAACCCGATCTGGTCGTAACGATTGTCGACGCCTCCAACCTCGAGCGAAATCTCTACCTGACGACGCAAGTGCTCGAGATCGGCGTGCCCGTCGTCGTCGCGCTCAACATGACCGACGTCGCCGTGAATCAGGGGATGACCATCGACGCGGCCCGCCTGTCGCGCAACCTCGGCATCCCCGTGGTGCCGATGCAAGCGAACAAGGGCAAGGGCCTGGACGACCTCAAGACGACCATCGCCGGCGCCGTCGACGCGTCGTTGCCCAGTCACGGACCGTCCTTCCCGGATGCCTTCGAGACGGAGGTGCGGCAACTGAGCCAACGCGTCGGCGACGGCATGCCTCCCTTCCTCGTGCGCCGGCTGCTCATCGACGTGGGCGGTTACACCGAACGACTGCTCGCCGGGCGGCAGAATGGTCACTTGGCCGCGGAAATCCAGGCCGCACGAGAGCGGCTGGCGCTCGCCGGCTGTCCGGTCCCCGCGGTCGAGGCGCGGACGCGCTACGGCTGGATCCGCCAGGCGACGACCGGCTGCCTGCAGCGCCCCGCGGAGCGGCCGGTCACCTGGACCGACCGCATCGACGCCGTGCTCACGCACCGCGCGGCGGGCCTGCTCGTGTTCCTGGCCATGATGTTCCTCGTGTTTCAAATGATCTACGTCTGGGCCACGCCGCTGATGGACCTGATCTCGGCCGGCCAGGACGCCGTTGGCGGTTGGCTGTCAGGGCAACTGGCGCCGGGGCCCCTGCGCAGCTTGCTGGTGGGCGGCGTCGTCAACGGCGTCGGCGGCGTCCTCGTGTTCCTGCCGCAGATCCTGCTCTTGTTCGCCTTCATCGCCGTGCTCGAAGACTGCGGTTACATGGCCCGGGCCGCCTTCCTGATGGACCGGCTGATGGCCGGGGCCGGGCTCAACGGCAAGTCGTTCATCCCGCTGTTGTCGTCGGTGGCGTGCGCCGTCCCGGGCATCATGGCGGCCCGCGTCATCGAGAACCGCCGCGACCGCTTCGCCACGATCTTGGTGGCGCCGTTGATGAGCTGCGCCGCGCGGCTGCCCGTGTACCTGCTCTTGATCGGCGCTTTCCTGAGCGGCGACGACCACGCCTGGTGGACTCCGGGCGTGACGCTGTTTGGGATGTACGCACTCGGCCTGGTCGTGGCGCCGCTGGTTGCCTTTGCTCTGAAGAGCACGCTGCTGCGCGGCGCCACGCCGGTGTTCGTCATGGAGATGCCGCTCTACAAGGTTCCGTCGGCGCGGCTGATCGTGCGCCGCTCCGTGGAAGCGGGCTGGATGTTCGTGTGCCGGGCCGGCACCTTGATCCTGGCGAGCATGATCGTGGTCTGGGCGCTGTTGTACTTCCCGCACACCGACGCCGCCGGCCAGAGCTACGACCTGCAAGTGGCGAGCAAGCAGGACGCGCGCGACGAGTTGGAGACCGAGATCGCTGCGCTTGAGAAAGCGATTGAGCAAACACCGGACGCGGTCGAGGAGCAACGCCTGGCGGAGTTGACCGAGAAAGCGCAAGGCTTGGATGACGAGATTCACGCGTTGGAAGAGGCGTGGAAAGGCCAAAGCTATCTGGGCCGCGCGGGGAAATGGTTGGAGCCGGTGGTCCGGCCGCTCGGCTGGGATTGGCGGATCGGCATGGCGGCGCTGGCGAGCTTTCCGGCCCGCGAGGTCATGGTCGGCACGCTGGGCCTCATCTTCCGGGAAGGCGAAGGGGATCCCGGAGACGAAGACTACCGCGCCGGCCTGGGTCAACGCCTGCAGGAAGCGCGCTGGGAAGACGGCAGCGGCCGCCAGCTGTTCAACGTGCCGGTGGCGCTGTCGGTCATGGTGTTCTTCGCGCTCTGCTGCCAGTGCGCCTCCACGCTGGCCGTCATCAAGCGGGAGACCAACAGCTGGCGCTGGCCGCTATTCACGTTCGTCTACATGACCGCCCTGGCCTACCTGGGCGCGGCGCTCGTTTATCAGATCGGCAGCCTGGGGTCTTGAGATGGAATGGCAATGGATCGCAGTCTGGACGCTGGTGGGCCTCGCCAGCTGCTATCTCAGCTGGCGGGCCTGGCGGGCGTCGAGGGCCTGGCGTCGGGGCTCTGGAAGCTGCGGCTCGGGCTGCAGTTGTGCGTCTTCCAAGACGCCGAAGCTCGGGGTCGAGCAGACGCCCGTATTTATCTCCAGTGACAGCTTGACGTTGCGGAAAACGACCTAGCCCGGGGCGGATCGAAGGTTCTCGCAAAAAAAATCTCACAATTTTCTTGACTTCGGTTCGCGTTCATTTACGATCTAGCTTGTTCGTTTTGGCCTCTTCTCTGTTCCGGCCCCGCTGTTCGACCTCCCAAGGAAGTTCAGCGGGGTTTTTTCATGCGCCGTTCCAAGCCGCGGGATGAGCGATTCCCGCGGGTCGGGCTCCGTCATGTTCACACGCCCCAGCGCTTCACCACATCCCCATACGCATCGATGCGCCGGTCGCGCAGGAACGGCCAGTTGCGGCGCGTGTCCTCGAGCCTTTTCATGTCGCATTCTTGAATGATGATCTCTTCCCGGTCATGCGCGCCGCGCTTCAGGACGACGCCGAACGGATCGCAGACGAACGACGCGCCCCAGAACTCGAGGCCGCCGTCCGGCGGCCCTTCATGGCCAACGCGGTTGATCGCCGCCACGTACACGCCGTTGGCGATGGCATGGGCGCGCTGGGCCGTTTCCCAGGCCTGGTGCTGCGCGACGCCGAACTCGGCCTTTTCGCGCGGGTGCCAGCCGATGGCCGTCGGATAGACGAGCACGGTGGCCCCCTGAAGTGCCGTCAGCCGGGCCGCTTCCGGAAACCACTGGTCCCAGCAGACGAGTGTGCCGACCTTGGCGGCGCGGGTCGGGAACACCTTGAAGCCGAGATCGCCCGGGGTGAAGTAGTATTTCTCGTAGTACAAGGGATCGTCGGGAATGTGCATCTTGCGGTACAGGCCAAGCAGGGCGCCGTCGGCGTCGAACACCGCCGCGGTGTTGTGATACACGCCGGCCGAGCGCCGTTCAAACAACGACGCCACGATCACCTTGCCGAGCAACTTGGCGACCGCGCTCAAGCGCTCGCTGGTCGGGCCGGGAATCTCCTCGGCGAGATCGAACAGAGCCGGGTCGGTGCGCTGGCAAAAGTAAGGCGAGAGAAATAATTCCGGCAAGCAGATGATGTCGGCCCCCGCTCGGGCGGCTTCCTCGATCCGCGTGACCGCCTTGTCGAGGTTGGCGCGCCGTTCCGGCTCGCAGCGCATCTGAATCAGGCCGAGCGTGAAGTTTCGCATGTTGCCTCGCCAGAGGAGATCGACTACTTTCCGATGCAGAACCTGCTGAAGATGCGGTCGAGAAGATCGTCGGTGTAGACGGCGCCGACCATGGCGCCGAGCTCTTCGAGCGCCAACCGAATCTCCAGCGCCAGTAGCTCCGGCGGCTGCTCCTCCAGGACCAGGTGATGGGCGAGCCGGAGATGTTCCAGACACGCGTCCACATGGTGCCGGCAACGGCTCAGGCTGGCGGTGAGCGGATTACCGGCGTGGTCCCTGGCCCGCCGGGCCAGCTCGCCACGCAGCTCGTCGAGACCAGCCCCCGTCACGGCGCTCACGGCGAGCATGCCGGGCCATGGAGTTCCCAGGTCGCTCTTGGTCGCCAGCGGCACGAGCGCGAGGTCCGATGCCAGCGGCGATGGCGGCGGCGACTCGCGATGTTCCGGTCCGCGGCACCATAGGATCAAATCTGCGTGCCGTGCTTGCTCGGCGCCCGACGTCTGCGCCTGGCGTTCGACGGCATCCGTCGCATCGCGCCGGCCGGCCGTATCGACTACCTGGATCGCGATCCCCTCAACCTGGATCGTGGCCTCGAGCCAATCACGCGTCGCGCCCGGAACTTCGCTGACGATGGCCCGATCGCTGCCGGCGCGATCCTTGCCGGCCAGCACGTTAAAGAGCCGGCTTTTGCCGGCATTCGTCGGGCCGGCGAGCACGACGCGGAAGGCACGATGCCCGAGCGCCCGCTGCTCCATCTGTTTACGAACGAGGGTGATGAAGGCCAATCCCTTCGCCAGCCGGTTCAAGAGGGCCGTCTGGTCCACGAAGTGGATGTCCTCGTCGGCGAAATCAAGCCCGGCCTCGACGTCGGCCAGCAGGTTGAGCAGATCGTCGCGAACGGCGTCGAGCGGCTGGGCGAGTCCGCCGGCGAGCTGGGTCAGCGCCTCCTTGAGCTGCCCGCGCGAGCCGGCCGAGACGACGCCGAGCACCGCCTCGGCCCGCGTCAAATCCAGTTTGCCGGCAAGGAACGCCCGCATCGTGAATTCGCCCGGCTGGGCAGCCCGCGCGCCGGCGTTCAGGCATTGCGCGATCAGCAGTTGCACCAGGGGCGGGCTCGACAGCGTGTGGATCTCGACGAGGTCTTGCCCGGTGTAGGTCTTGGGCGCCGGCCAGAAATAGATGTCCGCAGGAAGTGGCGATGCAACGTCGGGCAGCCGCAACGACGCCGGGCACCATTGCCGGCCGGCGCTCGGATCGGGGGTTGCGTCCGGCATCAGGGCGTGCACGATCGCCGGCGACCGAGGGCCGCTGAGCCGCACGATGGCTCGTGCGCCGGGGCCGTGCGCGCTGGCCAGCGCGACCATCGTGTCGTCCGGGTGAGGCAGTTGTCCGCGGCCGGCGAGCACGGCTGCTCCGTGTTGGGGTGTGGCACGCGTGAGAGGTGGCGAGCGAAGGGCGCATCCAGCCGGCGACTCGATCCTAGCGCTTCCGCTTGCGTTTCTTCGCGCCCACGCCTTTCGGTTCCTGGCGCAGTTGTCGCAAACAGGCCTCGATTTGTACCGCCGGCAAGCCTCGCAACCGCTCCTCCGCCGGCAAGCCCCGCGACCGCTCCTCTGGAGTCAGTTTGTCCAGACCTTCCAGGGTCACTTCCTTGAGAAAATCGTCCATCGTGTACGGCATGGCCAGGCCCTCCTGCCGCCTGAGGCGATACTCAAGCCCCGCTGACGCGGCGCATCATGGCGGGAAGCGCGATCAACAGCCCGATCACGATGAGAAAACCGAGATAGACGAGATGGTCCATGGACGCGGGCACGACCCCGTGCACCTGGTAGCCGCCCGTCGCCGTCTGCACGACCTGTTCCTCGACGTTGATCGGGCCGCCGGCCGCGTTGGACACGACCTCGCCGCGGCGGACCAGCTTGAGGGCGACGTTGCGGGCCGTGCCGTCGTGCACTTGCCGCCGGCTCTTGAACGTGACGGCGTAGCGCTTCTGCGTGATCGTTTCCGAGACCTGCTGAAGGATGAGCTTCAACTGACTGACGTCCTTGGCGGGGTAATAGGCGCCGTGGGTCTCGCTCGCGAGCTTCTTGAGCGCGATCTCGTCGATGCCGTCGTCGTGCAGCTCGATCGACAGGTTCTCGAAAATGTCGAGCAGGGCCTTTTCGTTCTTGGCGTGGTAGTACCGGCCGCCCGTGGACCGGGCCATGTGCTCCATGGTTTTCTGGTCCAGCTCACCCTCGCGGCCGAAGCCGAGCATGTACAGCGGGACCTTCGCTTCCTGGGCGCGCTCGATCACCTCTTCGACGCGGCGGCGGCTGGTGTTGTCGACGCCGTCGGTCATCGCCACCACGGCGCGCTTGCCCGCGCCGCCTTCGGCTTCCAGCGTGCAGATGCCCACGTACGTCGCGTCAAACAGCGCCGTTTCGCCGAACGCCTGCAGCTTCTGGATCTGCTCGATGAGCTTGCTCTTGTCTGGACTGAAATCGCGCGGCCGGCCGACGTCGGTGCTGAACGGCACGATCGACACCTGCCCGCTCGACGGCATGATCTCCACAAAGCGTTTTCCGGCCCGGTGCAACGCCTGAATCTTCGGGAGGATGTCGTGATCGTCGGCCGGCGGCTTCATGCTCCCGGAGTGATCGAGCACCAGCGCCGTGGTGACGCGTTCCTGCCGCCCGGGCTCGCCGATGCCGATCGTGTAGACGCGCACCTTGTGCTTGATGGCCTCGTGAATCACGAGGTTGAGCGGCGTCTGGCTGTTGAGGTCGACGCCGTCGGTGAGGACAACCACCGCCTTGTCGCGGCCGGCCGGCGCCTTGCCCAGGACCTCGATTCCCTTGGCGGTCGCGTCGAGGTAGGCGGTGCCCCCGCGTGGCTGGACGTCGCGGATTTCCTTCGACAGGCCGGCGCGATCGGCGGACGGCGGCAGCACCGGCTGGCGAATCTCATGATCGAACAGGATCAGGCCGCAGTCGGCCCGGGCCGGCAGACGCCGCAAGAACTCCTCGGCGGCGGCTTTCGCCTGGGCCATGCGGTTGCGTTCCTTCATGCTGCCGCTGGTGTCGAGCGCCAGCACGGCGCTGAAGGTCTCGACCGGCGCCGGCCGCGGCACGTCGAGCTCCGGCGGGATGAACTGGCCGTCTTCTTCGATCTTGAGCTTGTAGTCGGCCCCCGCCAGGTCTTCCAGCTTCGTGCCGCCTTCGAGCGTGATGGTGAAGCGAACGTTGATGAACAGCCCCTTGTTGCCGTGCTCGTCGTGGTCGAGCAGCGTGACGTCTCGGCCGGGGTCGAAATCGATGTGGTACGGCGGCGCGGGCTGGCCCAACAGCGGCAAGACCAATCCTACGATGGCGAACATCACTGCGATTGATCGGAGCGATTGCATTGCTTCACTTCTTCCTGGCTTCCTTCAGAATCTCCGCCCACCAGTCCTTCACCTTCTGCACCGGACCGTCGCTGGGCGGCTTCGCCGGCGTCTTGCCTTTGCCCTTGCCGGGCGGGGCCTTGCCGTTGGGCGACGCGGCCACGACTGTCTGACCCGTCTTCTTCTTCGGCAACAGCTTCCGCTCGGCCAGGCCCCACAGGCTGCTGGCGATGAAGTACAGGCACAACCCGGACGCCACCTTGTAGAACACGATCCCCATGAAGATCATCATGAACTGCATGACCTTCTGCTGCATCGCTTGCTGGTCGTCGGTGGGCGGCGGCGTCATCAGCTTGGTCTGGATGAACATCACCACCACCGCGATGATCGGCAGCAGGTTGAAGTACGGACCGAGGTAGATGAACCCGCCCTGGCTGTCCGGATCGCTGATCCACGGAATCGCTTCGCCCCACCACACGAGCATGTCCGGGGCGGCCAGGTTGTCCATCCACAGGAAGCTCGCCAGCCGGAAGCCGATGCTCTCTTGCAGGGCATAATACAGCCCCAGGAAGATCGGCAGTTGCAGGAACAGCGGCAAGCAGCCGCCCAGCGGATGGACGTTGTGCTTGCGATACAGCTCCATGGTGGCCTGCGTGCGGCCCTGCGGATCGTTCTTGTACTTCTCCTGCAGCTTCTTCAGCTCCGGGGCGACTTCCTGCATGCGAATGCTGAACATGGCTTGTTTCTTGCTGATCGGGAACATCAAGCCGCGCACCAGCACCGTCAGCAGGATGATGCTCAGGCCGTGGTTGCCGAACACCAGGAAGCCGAGGAAGTACAGGAGCAGGTGCATGAGCTTGGTGCACGCGACCAGGAGCGTGTTGAAGCCGGTCACCCGCGTGAACGCCATCGATGCGTAGTCGGTCAGCGTGTGCAGGTAGAGCGTGTCGGTGTAGCGATCGACCAGGCTTTCCGGCACGGCCTCCTCCCCGGAGAACAGGCCGAGCTGCCGGGTCTTGACCGGGCCATGGTACAGCAAGAACTGGTGGGCCACCTTGTCGCCGGGACGCAGCTCGATCGGCTCGCTGTTGACCCGGGCCGTGACGTCGTCCAGGTACGGCCGCGGCGTCTGGCCGCGGCGAATCCAGGTCGCGACCCGCTTGCCGTCCGGTGTTTCATAGTGACTGACCATCACTTGATCGTTGTCCTTGATGCCCGTGTCCTCCAGGTGCTTCTTGACGTGCGGCAACAGCTGATAAGCGTGGCCCTTCGTGGCCGATTCCTGGACCAGGATCTGATCGCCCAGCATTCCTTTGAAGCGGCCGCGGGTTTCCGTCGATTCCAGGGTCGGCCGCGCCCAGGCGAGGATGTTCCTGCGTTTGACGGCCTTGTCCGGCTGGACATCGTCCACGACGATCATGGACGCGAAGTACTGGGTCGCCACGCCGGCGTACAGCAAGAAGCTCTCGCCCCGCGAACCGGGGGGGACCCTGTCGCCGCCGGCCTTGTGCGCAATGACGTAGGCGTCTTCATTGTTCAGGGCGCGCCACAGGCTGTTGCGGGAATCGAGCGTCCCGATCATGGCCTTGCGGAACGTGCTCGTGTACCATTCGCCCTCGACCGGCAAGCCGTGGGCGCCGACGAGCTGGTAACGAAACCTGAGCTCGCCGGCCGGACCGCCTGCTTCGGCTCGCTCGATCTCCAAGAGCAGCCCCAGGTGGTAGTCTTTCGGGCCCAAGCGATAGGTCTTGGTGATCTTGATGTGCTCCTGCCCCGGCACCGGCGTCGAGAATTTGATCTGCTCGACCCCGTCGGCCAGTGTCTCCTGTCCCTCGAACTTCCAGGTTCGCTCCAGGCCAAACACGGGAGGTTGTTCGCCGGAGGCGTCCGCGTAGTGATACATCAAGAACGACGGAACGAAGGGATCGTCCGGGATGAGGTCGAGCGGCGCGTCGACCGGCTGGCCGAGATAGTCGGCCGCCTGGAAGCGATTGAGCGTCAGCTTCTGGACGCCGGCGCCGCGCGTGGTCAGCACCGCCTGCAAGTGCGTGTCCTTGTTGCCCAGCGTGTAGGTCGCGACCGGCGGCTCCGGCTTCGCGTCGACCTTGTCCTTCGGTTTCTTCGCCTCGACCACCGGCTGTTCGGCCTTCTTCTCTGGTTTCTTCTCGACGGCCTTTGCCGGCTCGGGCTTCTTTTCCTCGTCCTTCTTCTCCTTCTGGGCGGCCTGCTTGTCCTGGGGTGGGCGCGGCGGCCACAGCTGGTTCTGCAGCACCATCCAACCCACCAGGATGGCGATGGATGCGATGACGAACACCACGAAATTCTTCTGCATCACCGGATTCGCTCCCGGCCAACGCCGTCTCGCCCTACATGGGATTCGCCGTGAATTCGATCTCGTTGACGGATCTCGTAGGATAGATTCCGCATGCACGGTCTTGCTGCACCAACCCGACGCGTAAGCGAGGGATTTCGCTTCCTCCCCTCGCTCACGCGTCGGGTTAGTGCAGCGGAATCACACGCTCATATTAGGATACAGCGCCCGTGCCAAAGTTGCAGGTTACCGTCCGTCGCGCAGGCGGTCGCCCAGGAAGTTGTCCAGCTCCGGGATGTCGTGGATTTTTTGAATGGTGCGTTCGATGTCGTACTCGACGCGGCGGTAGTAGAGGGCATCGTCGTCGAGCAGCACGTAGCACGCGCGCCAGTCGCCGTCGCGCGGCTGGCCCACGGAGCCGACGTTGACCAGCGTCTTGCGCGCGTCCAGCTTGAATTCGTAGTTGAGGTCCTCGGGCGACTGGAATTGATAGAGATCGTCCTGCGGGTTCTCGGTGAAAACGCCGGGGACGTGGGTGTGTCCCTGGAAGCAGTACTTCTCGACCAGGGCGAAGATGCGGTCCATCTTGCGCTGGTTGTAGATGTCCTCCGGGAAGACGTACTCGTTCAACGGGTTGCGGGCCGAGCCGTGCACGTACAGGAACCCGTTCTCCTTGAACACGCGCGGCCGCTCGGCCAGGAACTCCCAGCGGTCCTCCTTGTTCTGGCGGCTGTCGGCGGGGGATTCGAGCTGGGCGCGGGTCCAGAAGATGGCCCGTTCGGCGGGAGGATTGAAGCCGTCCGGGTCGAACATGGCGCCCTGGTCGTGGTTGCCCAGGAGGACCAGCCGGCACTGCCGCACCAGGTCGATGCATTCGCGCGGATTGGGCCCGTAGCCGATGATGTCGCCCAGGCAATAGATTTCCGTCACGTTGTGTTGCTCGATATCCGCCAGGACAGCTTGCAGCGCTTCGAGGTTGCTGTGGATATCGCTGATCAAGGCTTTCACGTGAAGGCATCTCCCGATGGTCGGCGCCCTGCCGGCGCCGCCTTTTTGGATTGGGGAGGGAAGCTGTCGGTGCCAACTGTGAGTTTACTTGGCGGCGGGAAAGAGTGTCAAGGTACAGGCCCAAGGTTTTTCGCCGAACCGCCCTCGAGGCGGGTGATTCCGCTGCACCAACCCGAAGCGTCCGCGAGGGAGCAAGCGAAAATCCCTCGCTGACGCTTCGGGTTGGTGCAGCGGAATCACGCACGCTCAGAGCGCCGCGCTAATCGCCTCGGCGAACTCGGTCGTCGTCGCGTCCCCCCCCAGATCGCGCGACCGGACGCGGCCCTGGCTTAGCACCCGCTCCACCGCCCCATGAATCCGCTCCGCCGCGGCCTGGTGGCCTAGCGCGTTCAGCAAATCGATGGCCGGCAGCAGCAACGGCAGCGGATTGGCCCGGTTGACGCCGATGCTCTCCCGGCTGCCGCCGTGGAACGACTCAAAAATCTTCACCCCCGCGCCGACGTTGATGCCGTGGGTGGCGCTGATGCCGCCGACCAGTCCCGCCCCCAGGTCGCTGACGATGTCGCCGTACAGGTTGCCCATGGCCAGCACGTCGAACTGCTGCGGCCTGGACACCATCTGCATGCAACAGTTATCCACGATGATTTCCTTCGGCTGCAGGTCAGGGTAGTCCTTGGCGACGCCGCGAAACGCTTCCAGGAACAAGCCGTCGGCCAGCTTCAGGATGTTCGCCTTGTGAACGCAATGGACGCTCCGCCGGCCATGAGCGCGGGCCCAATCGAACGCAAAGCGGAAGAAGCGCCGGCTGGCGGTTTCGGTCACCACCTTGATGCTCTGCACCACGCCCGGAACGATTTCGTGCTCGATGGAGGCATAGAGGTCTTCGGTCAGCTCGCGGACGACGAGCATGTCGACATTCTGAAACCGCGCCGGCAAACCCTGCAAGTTCTTCAGGGGCCGCACCGACGCGAACAGGTCCAGCTCGCGGCGCAGGAGGATGTTGTAGTTGACGCGCGCGTCGCGCGGCGCCAGCTGCAGTTTGGTCTTCAGAGCGAGGCCTGCTTGCCGGACGGCATCGAGCATCGCTCTGGGGAGGGGCTCATGGCCCTGCGCCGCGGCCTCGCCGCCGGCGAGATGCTCATCCCAGGCGATGGCGACGCCGGCTGCGGCGATGATGCCTTTCACGGCCGGGACGATGTCATGCCCGATGCCGCCGCCGTGGATGAGAGGAACTCGCAACATGATACGTCTTCACAGGTTCGCGATCAGCCGTTCGGTGATTGTCGTGGTGTTGCCGTCGCCGCCGAGATCCCGCGTCAGCCCTTGGCCGGCCTGCAACGTCGCGCGGACGGACGCTTCGATCCGCCGCGCCGGCTCGCGCTGGCCAATGTACTCGAGCATCATCGCTGCCGAGCGGACCAGGGCGATCGGGTTGGCCAGGCCCTTGCCGGCGATGTCGGGGGCGCTGCCGTGCACCGCTTCGAAGAGCGCGTAACGGGCGCCGATGTTGGCCCCCGGCACCAAGCCCAACCCACCCACGAGGCCCGCGCACAAGTCACTCATCACGTCGCCGAACAGGTTCTCCATCACCAGCACGTCGAACCGCGCCGGCTCCAGCGCCAGCTCCAGGGCGACGCGGTCGATCGGCAACTCTTCGAATTCCAGAAACGGGTAATCGTCGGCCACGCGCTGGGCCGCGGCCAGGAACATGCCGTCGCTCATCGGCAGCACGTCGGCCTTGTGAACGACGGTGATCTTGCGCCGGCCCTGGTTGCGGCCCAGCTCGAAGGCGTAGCGGACGATGCGCTCGGCCGCCTCGCGGGTCACCAGCCGCAGGCTTTCCACCACGCCCGGCACCACGTAATGTTCCAGGCCGGCGTACAAACCCTCCGTGTTTTCGCGGACGACGATCAGGCTGACATTTTGATACGGCACCTTGATCCCAGGCAGCGACTGCACCGGCCGCACGCTGGCGTAGAGCTGGAGGTCCTTGCGCAGGCGAACGTTGATGGACCGAAAGCCCTTGCCGATCGGCGTGGTGCACGGACCCTTGAGGGCGACGCGGTGCTTGCGGATCAGGTCGAGCGTCGCGTCCGGCAATGGTTCGCCGTGCTGTTCCATGGCCGCCAGCCCGGCCACCGCCTCGATCCAATGGACGCGCGCCCCGGCCGCCGCGAGGATGTGCCGCGTCGCGGCCATCACCTCGGGGCCAATGCCGTCGCCGGGGATCATGACAACGGGGGTCATAATGATCGCAAGAACGCCAGCAGATCGCGTTCCTCGTCCTCCGTCAACGCCGCCCCGCCCACGTGCCGCGGCGTGTGCCAGGTCCGCAGCACCTCTTCCAGCGTTTTCGCCCGGCCGTCGTGGAGGTATGGTCCCCGGTCCGACAGACCGTTCAGCGACGGTGGATTGAAGCCGTCATGAGGACTGCCGCCGCTGTCGAGTTTGACATCGTAGGCGCCCGGGACGGTATAGAACGGCGGCCGATGACAGCGGGCGCAGCGGGCCTTCTCGCTGAACAGCGCCGCGCCGCGGGCAATCGCCCGATCGGCCCGCTTCGGCACGTCCCGCTTCGGCACGTCCCGCTTCGGCACGTCCCGCGTCGGCAGCGGCGGATGCTCCAGCGTCTCCAGGAACGCGACCACCGCCCGCACATCCTCCTTGGCGCCGGGGGGACCGTACATGGTGTCGGTGAACGATTTGGCGACCGACGCGCCGAGGTCCTTTTGCCAGCCATGCCAGGTCCAGGGTCCCGTCCTGGCGACGTTGCGCAAGGTCGGCGTCAGCTTCGTGGTGCCGAACGAATCGTCGTTGAGCGTGTCGAAGTTCTGGCCGCTGGTGTGGCCGTCGGTGTGGCAGGTGTGACAGCTGAACCATTGATTGTGCGAGCGCTTGGCGTCGTAGAAGATCGCCTCGCCGTGCCGCGCCAGCGTCGGCTTCCTCACCTCACTCAGCGCGACGGTTCGCTCCAGTTTTCCCGCGCCTGGATCGACGATCTGCAGCGCGTCGGACAGGTAATTGGCGATGACGATCCGGTCCTTCGCGAACTTCGCGGCCAAGGGCCGGCCCCCCAGCGCGACGCGGCGATGCTGCTTGCCGTCAAGCAGCCGGCCGTCGATGAAGTCGCCGGGGTCGGTGTTCCAGGGGAGGTTCTCCGTGTGCATGAGGATCAGCTCATGCGATCCGGAGCCGGTCACGGCGAGCAGCTTGCCGTCCGGACTGAGCGCCAGCCCGTGCGGGTCGCCCATCGCTTCGCCGCGAACATCGAGGGCGATCTGCAAGTACGGCGGCGTCACATTCGCCTTGAGCGGCAAGCGCGTGAGCCGGCTGTCGATGATCCAGCCTTCTTCGATGTGGCCCTTGGTCACCGGCAGATCGCGGCGCACCACGTGGGCGCAGATGACGTGATCCCCATCCGCGGTAAAGGCCAGGCCGCGCAGGTTGAACGCGTCCACGATCTGCCGTTCCCAGTGCAATTCGCCGGTCGCCGTGTTCCAGACGCGGACATGACCGGACCGGCTCGATGCCGCGGCCAGCCAGCGGCCGTCGGCCGACAGCGCCAGCTCCCGTGGCTCGCGCGGCGCCGGCCAGCGCCGCGTCACCTTGTGAGTCGCCGGGTCGATTGCCACTACTTCATCCGCGCCCGCGACGGCCACGAACAGCCGGTCGCCAGTGTTCGAATACAGCAAGCCGCGCGGCAGCGGCCCGACCGGCGCGACCGCTTGCCGAACCAGCTTGTTTCCCTCGACAGCGAAGAAATGCACGTCGTGCGACCAATGATTGCTGACGGCGAGACGCTTGCCGTCCGGATGCACCGCCACGGCGGCCGGCTTGCGGCCGGTGCGCGCCTCGTCGAGGACCTTCCCGGTTTGGAGGTCCACCAACGCGACCGAATCGGCGGTGTGATGGACCACCACGGCGCGGCGGCCGTCTTCCAGCAGCGCGACATCGATCGGGCTCCGATCCGTACTCCCGGGTGTGGGAACGTCGGCGACGCTCGGCTTCTGGCATTGGCACAAGAGGCACAATGTCAACAACGGCGCCAACAAGACGATGCGTCGGAACATGGGAAGATTCCACATTGCTTCATTTGCCGTCCGGCAACGTCACCACCAGCAGGCGTTTCGGCTCCTTCCCCGCCGGGATGCGTGCCACGATCTTCTTCGACAGTGTATCGACCACGGCGGTTTCGTTGCGGCTGCGCACCGACACGTACGCCATCTTGCCGTCGGGGCTGAACGTCAGCCAGTAGACGCGGCCGCCCATTGGAATCGTGGCGATCTGCTTGGGCGCTTTGCCGGTGATGTCGAATACATGCACTTCCATATGCTCGACGTCGCATTCCCAGATTTCCTTCTCGTCGGGGCGAATCGCCAGGCCGTGGCTGCGGCTGCCGACCTTCTTGTGCTTGTCGGCAAGGATCGCGGGCGCCCGGTGAACCATTTTCCGCGACGGCACGTCCGCCATTTCGATGCCCACCAGGTTGTCGACCTCGGCGAACAGGCGCTGTTCATCCTTGGTGACGGCGATGGGCCGGACCACGTTGCTGAACGGCACCTCGGCGATGATCTTGTGGGTGGACACGTCGGCGATCGACACCTTCTTCGGCGTCCCCATCGGCGCCAGGTACATGCGCCGGCCGTCGTGCGAGCACAGCGTGTTGTGCGGCCGGCCGCCGGTGAAGATGCGCTCGACGATCTTGCCGGCGGGCACATCGACGACTTCGTAATGGCCGTCGTTGACCGGGATGTAGGCCCATTTTCCGTCGGGCGTGACCGCGAGTTGATTCGGCGCCGGGCCGATCGTGATGCGCTTCAGGATCTTGTCCGTGAGGGGATCGAGGTAGACCAGCTCGCCCTGTTTACCGCCTTCGATGGTGATCAGCACCAGGTCCTGCGCCGCCGGCGCGGCGATGCCGTGCGGATGCGGCCCGACCTCGATGGTGGACAGGACCTTGTTGGTGGCGACGTCGACCACCGTGACGTCGTTGCCCGCGCTGTTGGTGACGTAGAGTTTTTGCCGCGGGCTCTGGGCGCTCGCCATGGCAGGCAGCAGCGCAACGACCAAGGCGGCCAGGATGATCAAGCGGCGCACGGCAAGTCTCCTCGGGGTCGTTGGAGTGGATGACTGCCAGCCTAACGGATCGAGCGCCGATAGCAAGAGGAAAGGGCTCGGCATCCTCCACCACTCACGACTCACCTTCCAGCACAGGGCTTCGCGCCATTCGTTCCATGACGTACAATTGCAGGTCGGAACTCCGGCCGAGGACGTTGCCCGCCATGGCTTTTCTTCTCGTCTTGCTGCTGTTTCTGGTGACGCTGCACAACGCCTGGCCCAATCCGCTCGGCTGCGAGCCGGCCGCCAGCTGGTTGATCGTCTGGTCGGGCATCGCGCTCCTGTGGCTGGCGACGGACCTGTTCGGGCGGCTGGCGTGCCGGGCCCTGCGCCGCGCTCCGGATGAGCGGGCCGGCGTCATGCGGCTGTATTTCCGCTGGAAACGCTGGCACGGCTGGTGTCTCATCGGCTTCTTCCTCATCGCCTTGTACGTCTTTGGCTGGGGCGCGACCATTCATCAAATGGAAGAGGCATGGCGCGTTCCGGGCTTCAAGGTCGTGGTGCTGACGCCGGTCCTCGCCGGTCTGATGCTGAGCTGGCTGCGGCAATATGACGTCGAGCGTTTGAACTTCGAGATCGCCCACTACCCCGAGCGCACCCTGTTCGTCGGCCGGCTCGCGTTCCTCGGCATGCAGGCCCGGCACAATTTCCTGTTTGTCCTGCCGCTCATGCTGGTCCTCGTCGTCCAGCAGTCGCTGGTGATTCTCATCCCGGAGCTGCTGCTTAGCATCGGCATGCTCGCCGTCGCCCTGATCGTGATCCCGTACTTCCTGCGGTTGTTCCTCGGCTTGCAGCCGTTGCCCGACGGCCCGCTCCGGCAGCGCCTCATGGCCACCGCGGCGCGGCTCCGCTTCCGCGTCACCGACGTCCTGGTGTGGAACACTCGCAACGGCGTCGCCAACGCCATGGTCACCGGCGTCCTGCCGTGGCTGCGCTACGTCGTCGTCACCGACCGCCTCCTCGAAGACTTGAACGAGGACGAGATCGAAGCGGTCTTCGGCCACGAAGTCGGCCACATGAAGCACCATCACATGTTCTTCTACATGGTGTTCGTGCTGACCAGCTTGATGCTGCTCGGCGGCTTGTGGAGCGCCGGCAACTGGTGGTTCGAGCACGCCGACATTCCCGAATGGCTGGGCTCGCTGGTCGGCGTCGCCACGTGGCACACCATCGCCGTGTGGGCGATCCTGGGCATCGTCGCGGCCTACATCCTGGTGGTGTTCGGCTGGCTGTCGCGGCGCTGCGAACGCCAGGCGGACATCTTCGGCGCCAAGACCACGTCGCCGGCCGCGTTCGTCAGCGCCCTGGAAAAGGTCGCCGACCTCAACGGCATCCCTCGCGAGCGCCCCGGCTTCCTGTCGTGGTGGCAGCACTCGACGATCGCCGACCGCATCGACTTCATCCGCCGCATGGAAGCCGATCCGCGGCTGGAGCCGACGTTCCAGCGCCGGCTGGGGTGGGTGAAATGGGGCTTGGCGCTCGGCCTGATCGCTCTGGTGGTGCTGTTCCGGAGCTGGTGGGAGTGGGATTTGACGAAGCTGCTGTGAACGTCACCCTTACTCGGTGCCTTTCGCCGTCAGCTCATTCACGACCAACCGCCGATTCACCGCGACATCCGATTTGATCATCTTCCAACCATCCGGAAAGCGCAGCTCCACATCGACCTTCGCATGTTCCGCCAACCCAAAATGGCCAAGCGCCGGCTGCCCGCTCGCGTAGCCGTATCCCGTCGTGATCTCCTGGAATCCGAGCAATTCCTTCGTCCCGGCCGCGAGCACCTTGATCTGCGTGCAGATCCCCATCCGGTTCATCTTCTTGCCGACAACCTGCACTTGCAGCCAGTTCTTCTTGGCGCTCTCGTTGTGCAAGAGCCGGCAGTGGTTGCCCTGGAACCAGTTGATCAGGAAGATGTCCAGCCTACCGTCGTTGTCGTAATCGCCGCTCGGTCCGGCGGGGTAATAGACCATCGGGCCTTCGATTTTCCGCGGCGGGGCGAAACGGGGCAGGGCGTCCTTCGCTCCCAAGTTGCGGTAGACGAGCGGCGTGATGTTGCCTTGCTCGTCCATCCAGGCGGCGCTGGTGTAGATGTCCGGCCAGCCGTCGTTGTCGAAATCCTGGATCTCGACGTGCGGGCACTTGATCGGAACGGTGTCGCCGAGACCAACTTCGTTGGTCACGTCACGAAACTGTGGAATGCCGTCCTTGAGGCCTTCGTTGATGAACACGCGGTTGCGCGCCTGGTTGTAGTGGATGGTCACGACCAGGTCGAGCAGCCCATCGCGGTTGAGGTCGCCGAACGCCGCCCCGCACGGCCATTCCTCGCGGTTCGTGAGCTTCCATTGCAGCATGTTGTGAAGCTCGACCGCCTCGCGGTAGGAGACTCCCGAGGTCGCCGCGACTTCGGGAGTCTTCTTCTGACTCAGGAACATTCGGTTGCTGTGCGGCACAAAGAAGTCGGGCCGGCCATCGCCGTTGAGGTCCGCGACCGCCAATCCCAGGCCGAACACGTCGTCGGGCAGGCCGACAGCCTTGGTCACGTCCTCGAATTGCAGGTTCCCCTTGTTGCGAAACAGGGCCGAGCGCGGCTTCTTGGTGAAGCGATCTTCCACGACGTACAGATCGAGCAAACCGTCGCCGTCGTAGTCGAACACGCCGATGTTGCGGGCTGTGAACAGGCTCTCCGGGCAAGCGCCGGATTGCTTCGTGATGTCGACGAACACGCCCTTGTCGTTGCGGAACAGGTTGGAGAATCGCATCTGGGCCGTGCGCTGCGGCTCCGACGTTTGCTTCGATTTGCCCTTGGCGTTGTTGGCCGAGTACAGCTCCAGCGTGCCGTTGTTGTCGAGGTCGGCGAACACGGCCCCGCTGATCCGGCCAAAGAACGAGGCCGGCGTATCCTTCACGAGCGTGAACTTGCCGTTGCCCTGATTGCGGTACAGCCGGCTCGGCACCGGGCCCGCGGCCGGCTTGTACTCGGAGTTGGGCCGATCGCAGAAGCCGCCGACGAAGAGATCGATGAAGCCGTCGCCGTCGATGTCGCCCCAGGCGCCGCCGTGGCCCATGATGCCGGCGAGGTCGTCATAGACGCCGGCGGGTTTGGTGACGTCGCGGAAGACGATGGGAAAAGGGGTGACGTCTTGCCCCGGACAGAGTGGAACAAACAGCAGCAACGCTGTGAGACTCAAGCGACCCATAGGATGCCTCCGATCGGCAATTATCCATGGAACCCCACGGGCAAGCAAGGGTTTCGCGATCGACAACGACTCCCTTGACTAGATACGGCAATGCCGTATAAACAATTCATGGTCACGTTCATTGAGACCAAACTCTTCACGCGTTTGGTCCAAGAGCATCTGACGGATGATGAGTATCGAGAACTCCAGGACGCCTTGATTGCCGACCCCGAGGCGGGAGATGCCATTCCCGGCTCCCGGTGGAGTGCGCAAGCTACGCTGGCGAGCGCCGGGTCGCGGCAAACGTGGCGGCTACCGTATCATCTACTTCGTCAAGCCGGTTCAGCGAACGATTTGGATGCTGACCATGTATCCCAAGAATGTCGTCGATAACATTTCAGCGCAATGTTGAGAAAGATTCGTAGGGAGATTGAAAATGGCTAGGAAACGCGACATCGCGGGCGAGATCCTCCAGGGCCTGCGCGAACTGAAACGCGGCGAGCACGGTAGAGTGATCAACGTGCCTGCCGTTGCGACCATACGCGAACGAACCGGCCTGTCGCAGGCGCGTTTTGCGGAGTTGCTGGGCGTATCGGTGCGGACACTCCAAGATTGGGAACAAGGACGGCGGTCCCCCTCTGGCGCCGCCCGCACTTTGCTCATGGTTGCCGCTCGCAACCCCGCTGCATTGCTGGAGGTCGCGTGACGGGGAATGTCAGCATGACCACTCGGATTCGACAGCTTTGTTCAACATCGACGGCGATTGCCCCATCAGGTCGCCGATCACTTGGCGGACGCCTTGGTGATTGAGAATCACCGGCACACCGCCCGCCTACGATCGTCGTCCGGCCGCCAGCTTCGCGACAAAGGCCTTATGTTCCTTGCTCGCCAACCCCCGGCGCAGGACGGTGAGCACCTTCTTGCGATCGTGGCGCAAGAGCGCCGGCGCATCCAGCCACAAGCCGGGAAGCACGCGGGAACGAAAGACGCCGTCGGCGTCGGGCTGAACCTCGTGAAAGCGCCCGCGGCGATTCTCGAACCAGAACACCTGGCCCGACCGCAGCGCCGCGACGATGTATTCGCGCACCCCCGCGGCTTCGTAGTCGTCTTTTTTGCGATGCAAATCGATGGCTTCGGTGGTCGAGGAGATCTCCGCGACCAGCTCGGGCGCCTTGTCGATGTAGGTGTTGTCATCCACGGGTTCCGGCTCGATGCACAAGCAGCCGTCCGGCTCCGGCTCGCTCGCCGGGCCAAGGATGCTGGTCGCGTTGGCATAACTCTCGACGCCCGGCGTGTTCTCGGCGTATTCGCCCAACCACTGAATCAAGAGAGACTGCTTGCCGCCGTGGCGGCGTTTCTGCGGCGAGGCCATGTAGACAATTCCTCCGATGAGCTCGGCGCGCGCGTCCTCCGGCATCGCCTCATAGCGCTCATGAAACGTCTTTTGATCCATGCAATCGCCGTTCTCCAGCGGCGGCAGCGTCGATTCCGCGCTGGCGCGCCGAGGGCCGGTTTTCGTGAGCAGCCGGGGCGGTTCAACCATCGATCGGCTCCTTTCTTTGTGGTGCTATCCTACCGGTTTCCGAGGATGCTCGGAATAGAATGTCGAAGCCGTGTCTTCATAACCTGACACGAGTTCAAGGAGTCGCAACCATGCGTCATGGCGTCTGCGCGTTGCTTGCGTTCATCATGGCCACTTCGGTTGCCCGAGCCGAAATCAAGCTGCATCTCCCCCTCGGTCGCACCGCCTATCAGACCAACGAATGGATCGACATCAGCGTCGTCCGCGGCTCGCCGAGTTCGATGCCGCGCGGCCTCCTGACGCTCACCTTGTCCGGCGCCGACGGCAGCAAGATCGTCACTACCTTCGACGAACCGCCGCCGATGCCGCAAGGCAAGGAAATCATTCCCGTGCAGCACCTCCACGTCAACGGCTGGCTCCTCCGCCCCGGCAAGTACACGGTCGAAGCGGCCATCGACAACGACAAGGCTTCGGTCGTGATCGACGTCTACTCCCACATCCGCCAGTCGAGCTTCAAGCTCATCAACTGGGGCAAGGCGAAAAAAGACCAGCAGCTCATCCAGGGCGAGGACAGCTTCGGCTTCAATACCTTCTACGGCCATTACGGCCAGGACGACGACGCCAACTTCATCCGCGCCGGCGTCGATTTTATTCCCAACTGCGTCATGTCCGGCGGCCATCAGATGGACCTGCGGCTCGAATGCGATTGGAGCGATCCCCTCGTTGTCCAGGGCGGCACGCGCCGCGTCGTTCGCCGTGCGATGATGGATCGCACCCGGCCCAACGTTCCCGGCATTCATTTCTACGACGAGCCGGGGTTGACGTGGCACAAGCACCCGGCGACCGGCGAATTCGGACCGCACGATGTTCCCGCGCAGTTGAAGTCGTACTACCACGCCTACGGCAAGGCGCCGCCGGCGTATCACAAGCTCGATCCGAAGAACCCGGCCGACCTGGCCCGCTGGCGGCACTGGGCGACCTGGAAGCTGAGCCTCATGGACGCGGCCTGGAAGGACTCGCAATTCGGCGTCAGCCAGGTGAAGAGCGATTACCTGTCGCTGACGCAGAGCCAGTACGGCTGGTCGGCGTTTTGCGACGGCTACTACTTCAACGTCCAGCGCAGCTTGCCGATCACCAGCGGCCACGGCGGCTACCACGACTTCGGCCCCGGCTTCTTCAACCCATCCTACTTCCTCGAAATGGCCCGGGCCCGCGATCAGTGGAAGCCGTGCTGGTACCTGCCGACCTGGTACGGCAACACGACGAACGATCAATATCGCCTGGAGCAGTACCTGTCGTTCCAGACCGGCATCCAGGGCATGATCTCGCCGCCCGACCTGGAGCCGAGCACCAACCCCTCGGCCCGCGCCGCCATCGTCGAGACCAACCAGCTCATGAAGCGCCTCGGCCCGATCTTCACGACGATGAAGCCGACCCGCCCGCCGGTGGCGATGCTGTACTCGCTGTCGCAGGCGATCCACAGCCAGGCGAAGGACCCGAAGAACGACAACTACGTCCACGCGACGCCGCACGGGAAGAACCTGGTGTTCACCTACCTGGCGGGCAAGCTGTGGCAGGAGCCATTCGCGGTGGTGCTGGATGAAGATGTCTTGGACGGTACGCTGGCGACGCACCACAAGGCGGTCATTCTGACCTCGATGGACTACGTCGATGGCGCAGTGGCGAAGGCCTTGGAGGACTTTGCGACCAAGGGGGGCCTAGTGCTGGCCACCGCCGACACGGCGCTTTCGCTCAAAGGCATGAAAAAGATGCGCGTGTCGGGGAAGCTGCCGGATCAGGAATTGTTGGACCGGCTGACGAAGGAAGTGGCGACGGAGAAGGACACAAAAGTCAAGGAGGCGAAGCACAAGCAGATCGCAGCGTGCTTGACGACGAAGAAGTACCTCGAGGGGGCGATGCCCCTCGCACTCTTCATACTCGGCGAATCGAACGGGGCTGGCATCAGGCCTCCTTACGTGTCCACGATGCCCTGGGTAGTTGTAAGACGCCATATTGCCGGAGACATTGAGTACGTCTTCGCAGTAAACGCCGCTCCCAGTGAAGGCGAAGATGCCAAGGGCAACCCGGAGAGAATCACGCCGACGGCTGCCGCGGGGAGCTTGACACTCGAGGGCAAGCAGGCGACGTACGATGCCGTTCGCAGCGGCATGCAGACCGAATTGGAATGGCACGGGGAGCGCCGACAGACCCTCGGCAACTTGCGTCTCGGGCCTGGCCAAATGCGTGTTTTCGCAGAGACCGCTCGTCCGATCGGCGGAATCAAGGTCGCTGCCCCGGTCGTCACCCGCGACCTTGTCCTCGAAAAATCCCCCATCGAACTGCACATCGCCGCCACGTTGCTCGACAACAAAGGCGGCATCCTCAGCGGCTCAGCGCCGATCCACGTCCGCGTCGTCGATCCGCTCGGCGTCACGCGCCATGAATTGTTCGACGCCACGAAGCTGGGCCAGTTTAGCGCACGCTTGCCCCTGGCGGCGAATGATCCCCCCGGCAAGTGGCAGGTCATCGTCAAGGAAGGCCTGGCCAACACCGAGGACACGGCGACCTTCGATTACACACCGCCGCCGCGCGCCCGCGCCATCGCCGGCGCCACGCGCCGCGCCGTCTATTTCGGCAACGACCTCGACAACATCTTCCGCTTCGCCCGCAACCAGCGCGACGTCACCATCGTCAAAGGCAAGAGCGGCTTCAACGACGCCGCGGCCAAACGGCTGTCGAAGGCGCTGGCCTCGTGGGGCATTCGCTCCAAGGAGATGGACCTGACCGAAGCGGCCAAGTCGCGCAAGCTGACCGACGAAGAAGCCGCGACCTGGGTCGGCCTGCAATACGCCGGCTCGAAGCAGATCAAATCGGGCGACGCCAACCCGCCGATCTTCGCCGGCTTCGCCGTGCAAGGCCCGGTCATCCTGCTCGGCAATCCGCAGGATAACCCGATCATCGACTTTCTGTTCAAGGAGAAGTTCCTGCCGTACGCGCCGGGCCAGCACATGCCGGGACCGGGGCGCGGCTACATCGCGTGGCAGCGCGACGGCGTCGGCGCCAATCAGGAGTCGATCACGCTGATTGCCTACGACTCCGTCGGCATGGAGGAGGCCGTCGGCACGTGTTACGAAGCGGTCGCGGGACAGGAACCGCTGACGAAGTGGGCGCTGCCGACAAGTGATGAGATCACGCCCGCCAAGTCGGCGCCGGGGTTGTTGCCCGAACTCAAGATCTTGTGGCGTGCGAATCTTCCCAGCCGAATCGAAGAACTGCAAGTGGGTCCAAACAGCCTGCTCGTGGCCTGGACCGCAGACGGTTCGCGCATCACGCTCGGCGGCGACGGCAAGGTTCAGCAACAAGTGACGATGGCCCGCGAGTTGCCGAAAAGCCCGGCGGTCACCGCCGACCAACAGCAGAAATTCGGCCGACCCGACCGGATGATCAGTCGTGTCGTCGCCGGCCCGAACAACCTGACTGCGGTCACCTACTGGGGCGGCACCGTGCGGATCGTCGATGCGGCCGGAAAGATTCGCGGTGAGCGCCGGCTGCCGCAAGACGCTTCCGCGGCGGTGTGGCTCGGCGAGCTACTTATCGCCGGGTTGGCGGATGGACGGGTGATTGGGTTGCGATGATGGCGCGAACGCTAAACGGCAAGCCACGGCGCGATTACGCAGCCACGTGGACGATTCTCAACGGGCACGAATTGACCGCGATCTGACACGGATTGCAAAAGAGAACAGGCCAGGAACCGCGGGGGGCAGTTCCTGGCCTGGGAGGGGAAAGTCCGGATCGGGCCGGGCTCGACGCCCATACCCGATCCGGCGGGGCCATTAGTTCTTCGACGGCGACGGGACCGGCTCGAGCAGGCGCTGCTGACCGGCCGGGGCGCTGGCGCCTGGGGCGCAGGCGTCGGTGCACGGATCGCAGCTCGGCTCGCAGCACAGGCGATTGCGGAACAGCCGCTGCAGCAGGCCTTCGCGGCAACCGGTGTCGCAGCAATCGGTCGAGCAGCTCGCGGTCCGGGTCGTCCGGCAAGTCGTGTCGCAGCCGGTGTTGCAGCACAGCGAGCTGTAGCAGCGTTGCCGCAGCCTGCTCAGCCGGCAGCGCAGCGATTCGCGGCAGCAGCCGTCGCTTTCGCAGCAAGTCGTCGGGCAGCACTTGGTTTCGCAGCAGGCGTTGGTGCTGCAGGCATTGCCGTGGCAAGCCGGGGCGGGGCAAGCCGGGGCGGGGTCGCACACCGGCACCATGCGGGCGCGCTTGACGCACACCGTTTCCGGCACGCACACCTGGACGCGCTTGGTCACGGTGCACGGCACGGTCCGCGTCACGGTGTACGGCACCTTGCAAGTCACCTGGTAGGCCTGCTGGACGCATTCGGTGTACGGCACCTTCTTGGTGACCGTGAACTTCTGCATCTCGCAGACCTGTTCGGCAACCTGCTTGGTCACCTGCACCGGCACCATGCGGCACACCTGGTACGGCACCTTCTTGACGCAGGTTTCCACCACGTTTTCGTACACCGTGACCTG
Source organism: Gemmataceae bacterium (assembly GCA_022616435.1). Taxonomy (GTDB): domain Bacteria; phylum Planctomycetota; class Planctomycetia; order Gemmatales; family Gemmataceae; genus JAKEET01. Next base: position 38,325 of record JAKEET010000070.1, on the reverse strand, counting down.
GACCTTCTTGACGTGCTGCTCTTGCACCATCTTGCAGGTCGTGGTCACGTGGGTGCGGCGGATCTGGGCGCCTTCCTTGAAGGTCCGGCCCGGGCCTTCGCTGTCGTGGCCTTCGCCCTTGTCATCGACGTAGGCGCCCTTGACGCAGCGGGTCACGGTGTACGGCACTTGCTTGCGGACCACCTCGTTCACCATGCGCTGCACGGTGTACGGGACTTCCTTGCGGACGACGGCGCCTTCCTTGAACGTGCGGCCGGCGGCGTCGGTCTCGTGGGCCACGCCCTTGTCGTCGACGTAGGCGCCGCGAACCTGGCGCTGCACCGTGTACGGGACCTGCTTGGTGACCATCTCGGTCACGCGGCGGGTCACGGTGTAGGGCACCTTTTCGGTGACGCACTCGACCACGTGGGTGGTGCACGGCACCATCTCGGTCACGCAGCGTTCGCGCCACACCTTCTTGGTGCAGGTCTGCGGCGGCTCCTGGCAGGTCACGCGGCAGCGGCGGCGAACCACATGCGTCTTGCAGGTGCACGGGTCGAAGCAGCAGTCGCAGCACTCTTTCCACACCGTGTAGCAGCGGCCGGGCTTGGTGTAGCACTCGTCCACCCATTCGCCGCACTTCTTGGTGACGCACTTCATGGTGGTCACGGCCTTGCAGACCTTCTTGACGCAATCCTTGTAGCGGGTCTCGCAGATCTCGCGGCAGCAGGGCACGCAGCACTCGCGCACCTTGCACTCGGTGATGCACTTCTGCACCTGGCAGCACACCGTCTTGACGTACTGCTCGCACACCGGGCGGCACACGTGGCAGCACACTTCACGCATGTGCTGCTCGCAGAGCTGCTTGGTGATCTGGTGGCACGCCACGTGGCAGTGCTGCTCGTAGACCGGGCGGCACACCGTGTAGTGGCAATCGCGCTCCTGCTGCTTGGCGACGCGCTTGCAGACCTGGTAGTGGCAGTCCTTGTAGCACGTTTCCGTGACCGGCTTGTGGCACGTGACGGTCACTTCCTTCATGACGCACTTGGTCACCGGCCGCACGCACTCCTCGACGACGTCCTTGTAGGCCGTGCGGTAGCACGGGCGCTGCATCGTCTTGACCTCGTCGCGGTAGCAGGTTTCGGTGACGGTTTTCTGGACGGTCTCGCAAACCGTCTTGTAGCACGTGTGGAACCGTTTTTCGAGGACGGTGTCGTAGACGACCTTGTAGCTGACGCGGCTCTGCTGCTGGCCGGCGGCGTAGCAGCAGCGGGCATCGCCGGCGGGACCGCAGCCGGAGAACCGGGCGGCGCCGCAGTGCGAAGCTCGGGCGGTCTGCCCAGCCAGGAGCAAGCCGGCCGCCGCGACCAGAAGCGACGCTCCCAAACGCATTCTCATGGTGAAGCCTCCTCATCGGCGTCGGCGGGAAACGAGCAACTCTCCCCCGCCGGATGCGGCATGCTCTTGGCAGACACATCCGTGCAGAGACGCGCGCTGAACGCGCGTCCGTGGGAGCGGTTGCCCGGCCTTCCCGGCCGCGGGCGCCGAGACCTTTTGTTCCGGGCTGACCCCGTTCTATCCTTCGGTTCGAGTTGGCGTCCCCGACGCCTGTCGCGGGACGCTGGCCCGTTCACCTTGAGTTATCGGCTGAGCTTTTCCCGGCTCAACACGGCCGCTTCCTTTTATGACGTTTGCCCGGTCCTTGTTTGTCCCGGTAACTCCGGCTGTGCAACGGATGCGGGTTTTTGAAACTGCGCAAAGTGGGAGGGGGCGGTCAGGGCGACTCGAATTGCGAATTGCAGCATGTAGGTCCCGCGTGCCGAGCGGGACCTTGGCCGGCCGGCAGTGGATGGGCAGGCGCTATGCGGAATGAAGTTCCCGCGAAGCGAAGGTCCCGCCCGGCAGGCGGGACCTACAGCGCAAAAACGAGCCCGCCCCTGCCGGGTGGGTGTGGTTCTTGATCAGTAGCGATTGGAGCTGCGAAAGAAGTGACGGCACGGAGCACAACTGGGACTCGCAAACCAGCCGCGCTCCGTGCCACCTTGTTGAATGGAGAAGTGTGTGGCAGGGTAGGCTCTCGCAAGATGCCGGGACTCGCAACCGACATCTCACGCGGTCCGTATCAAGAGCAACAGCGATGCCGAAAAGTGACAAAAAGCCGGCGACGACGCCGAACTCGCATCTCCAAGTGAATTCGCCGGATGCGGCGATTCGGGGATATCGGCTCACGACGGTGTCCGATCACCGATGCATCGTTTCGCAACAGCCCGTTGAGGCAAATTGAGGAAAGTGTGTGATTCTGGCGCCCGCTGTGCTTTGATGTGCCTGTGTGTGTGTGCGCGCAATGCAATGAATCCAGCCTTCCCCAGGGTTATTGAGAAGTTACCTCCAACACGGACATTTACCTATTCGTCGAATCGATCACCCCCCCACCCTGCGTGAGTTGGCCAACAAGGGCAACCGTCGGGACGTAAACTGTTGCCGACGACAGAAATAGGACCGGCGCCCTTGTTGGCCAACTCGCTTCTTGAGTTGGCCAAGTACGGAGAAAACTCAGGGAGTGTTCAACCGCGCCACCATTGCGTTGAACACGATTGCCGGGTTCTGGCGAGTTGAACCGCGTCGAAACGTGGCCTATCTTTGCGCAGGCAGTATGCCCCCGGCTATCCCCGGCTCGCCCCTCGCCCCTCGCCCCTCGCTGTCCATTCCCGGTGATCCCATGCGCATTGAGTCCAGCAAACAACTCACAGACGTCCTTCAGCAACTCGAACTGCTGGCGGCCGAGCAACTTGCCCAGTTGCCGCGACTTGCCCTGGAACGTCCCGACGCTCCCGACCTGGCCAAGCTGCTCGTGCAGCGCGGCTGGCTGACGGTCTTTCAGATGAACCAGTTGCTGACGGGGCTGGGCAAGAGCCTGGTCATCGGCGCCTACCACGTGCTCGACCGGCTCGGCCAGGGGGGCCTGAGCCAGGTCTTCAAGGCCAGACATTCGCGGCACGGCTGGTCGGTCGCCCTGAAGGTGCTGCGCCGGGAAGCCCTCGCCAGCGACGAAGGCCGGCAACAGTTCCTGCACGAGATGGAGGCGATGGCCCGCCTCAATCATCCCAACGTCGTGCAATTCTGCGACGTCGATCAAGCGGGCGACATCTTCTTCTACGCCATGGAGTTCGTCAACGGCACGGACCTGGGCAAGTACGTCCGCCTGTCCGGGCCGCTGCCGGTCGCCGAGGCGTGCGATTTCGTTCGCCAGACGGCGCTGGGTCTGCAACACGCCCACGAGCACAACCTGGTGCATCGCGACATCAAGCCGGTGAACCTGTACCTCACCCATGCCGAGGGGCAGAACCAGCCGGTCGTCAAGATCCTTGACTGGGGCCTCGCCAGTCTGCGGTTTCCCACCAACGTTGCCGGGCAGCAGCTCCTGGAGCACATGTCCAAGGGCGTGGTCGGCACCGCGGACTTCCTGTCGCCCGAGCAAGGCCGCAACGCCCAGACCGTGGACATCCGCGGCGACATCTACAGCCTCGGCTGCACGTTCTACTACCTGCTGACGGGCGAGCCGCCGTTCCCGGAAGGGACGCTGATGCAGAAGATCCTCCAGCATCAGACCATGGCGCCGCCGCCGATCGACACGTTCCGCGAGGACGTGCCGTCCGGCGTCACCGCGGTCCTCAAACGCATGCTCGCCAAGCAACCCGAAGACCGTTTCCAAACCCCGGCGGCGGTCGCCCTGGCCCTGGCGCCGTTCGCGCGCGACGGCCGCAAGTCCGGCAGTCGCAAGCGCGCCTACAAGCGCGGCCGGCTGCCGTCGCGGCGCGACGACACGCCGCTGCCGGTCTCTCTGGGCGGCAAGCCGGGCAAGACCATGTCGCGGCTGCCCAAGGCCGGCCCGCAACGCAGCCCGCATCACGGCCCGGACACGTCGTGTCCGTACGTGTCGTAGTCCACAGACATCGCACACACGCACCGCACTACAAGCCCGCAGCGCCAGCAAGGGCGGACTGCATCCGATAGTCCCAATCAAATCGCCTGTGCGGGATCCTGCCGGCCCTTGCTTGCCGGCCCTTGCTTGCCGGCCCTTGCTTGCGCTTCGGGCTTATGATTTCTTTCGTGGCATCCCGCGCGCGCATCCCGTATAAACGACTCCACAATCGGAAGTCGTGAAGACTTTGGAAGCTATCCCACCCAGGATCAACCCATGCGCCGCCTCCTCCCCTCGCTCCTCGTGTGCCTGTTTGCGTCCACGCTGCACGCCGAACCGTTGCCCGGCACCAAGCCGCTCGACATCCAAGGCGACATCGCCAAGCAGATGGTCGAGGGCATCGACCGCTACCTGACGCGCGAGCTGGCCGCCTCCGTCGAGAGACGCAAGCCTTACTGGAAGCCCGATTACACGTCGCCGCAAGCCTACGAGAAATCGATCACCCCCAACCGGGAACGGCTCAAGAAGATCCTCGGCGTGGTCGATCAGCGCGTGCCGGCGAACATGGAATTCGTCACCGGTCCCGAACAGCCCGCGGTGGTCGGCGCGGGGAAGTCGTTCAAGGTCTATGCCGTCCGCTGGAGCGTCCTCCCCGGCGTCTTCGGCGAAGGCCTGCTCCTGGAGCCGGATGACCACAAACCCAAGGCGTGCATCGTCGCCATTCCCGACGCCGATCAAACGCCGGAGATGCTCGTGGGTTTGACGCCGGGATTGCCCGCCCTGTCGCAGTACGGCCGGCTGCTCGCCCAGAACGGCAGCCGCGTCTTGATCCCCACGCTCGTCAATCGCGAAGACACCTGGTCCGGCAGCGACAAGCTCAAACGCTTCACCAACCAGACCCATCGCGAGTTCGTCTACCGCATGTCGTATCAGATGGGCCGGCACATCATCGGCTACGAAGTGCAAAAGGTGCTGGCCGCGGTCGATTGGTTCACGCAGAAGAAAGAACCGACGCCGATCGGCGTCTACGGCTACGGTGAAGGCGGCCTGGTCGCCCTGTACAGCGCCGCCCTCGACACGCGGATCGCATCCACGGTCGTCAGCGGCCATTTCGGCCCGCGCGAGAACCTGCACGATCAGCCCATCTATCGCAATGTCTGGGGCCTGCTCAAGGAATTCGGCGACGGCGAGGTGATGCGCCTGATCATGCCGCGCTCGGTGATTGTCGAGCAGGCGCCATTCACGACCGGCACGCCGCCGGCCGCGAGGCAAGGTCGCGGCGGCGCCGCGCCCGGCATGGCGGCCGAGCCGCCGGTCAAGGCAGTGATCCTGGAAATCCAGCGCATCATGAACACCATGCCGCCCAAGGAGGACTTCCCGCGCAAGTTCGTCGGCTTCACCATCGGCGCCGATGCGTCGGCCAAGGAGCCCAAGCCCACCCAAGCGATCGCCAACGTCAAGACCATGCGCGACTTCCTCGGCGAGTTCGGCCAGAAGTTCGAGTATGACATGGTGGAACCCAAGGTCCTGCGGCTTCACGATCCCGAAAGCCGGCAACGCCGGCAGTTCACCCAGCTCGTCGATTACACGCAGAGGCTGCTGCCGGACGCCGCGCCGCGCCGCCAGGAGTTCTTCTGGAGCAAGCTCGACACGTCGTCCCTGGAGAAATTCAAGAAATCGCAAGAGCCCTTGCGCGACTACTTCTGGAAGAACATCATCGGCAAGCTTCCCGAGCCGACGCTGCCCATGAACCCGCGCACGCGGCTGCACCACGAGACGGCGAAGTACAAGGCCTACGAAGTCGTCCTCGACGTGTATGACGACGTGATCAGCTACGGCATCCTGTGCGTCCCCAGCGACCTGAAGCCGGGTGAGAAACGGCCCGTCGTCGTCTGCCAGCACGGGCTCGAAGGCCGGCCGACCGACGTGGTCAACCCGAAAAAAAAGACGCCATACTACAACTCGTTCGGCTCGGTGCTCGCCGATCAGGGCTTCGTCGTGTTCGCGCCGCAGAACCCGTACATCTTCAAGAACGAGTTCCGCCAGACGGTGCGCAAGGCCAACCCGCTGCAGCTCTCGCTCTACTCCTTCATCGTCCGCCAGCACGAGCGCATCCTGGCGTTCCTGTCCGGCCTGCCGTTCGTCGATCCGGCCCGCATCGCCTACTACGGCCTGTCGTACGGCGGCAAGGTGGCGATGCGCATCCCCGCGATCCTCGAACAGTATTGCCTGTCGATCTGCTCCGGCGACTTCAACGAATGGATCTGGAAGAACGTCAACCTGGAATGGCGCGGCAGCTACATGTTCACCGGCGAATACGAGATGTTCGAGTTTGACCTGGGCAACACCTTCAACTACGCGGAGATGGCCGCCTTGATTGCGCCGAGGCCCTTCATGGTCGAGCGCGGCCACGCCGACGGCGTCGGCCTCGATGAGTACGTGGCCTTCGAGTACGCCAAGGTCCGCCGTTTCTACGCCGGCCTCGGCATCGCCGACCGCACCGAGATCGAGTTCTTCACCGGCGGCCACGAGTGCCGCGTCGTCGGCACGCTGGCGTTCTTGCGGAAGCATTTGGACTGGCCGGCGCGGTGATGAAATGCGGAGTTAGCGAGGCGGCGGCTGGAAACGACTCTCTCCGGCTCGGTCTGGGCGGTCGTTCAAGAGGTCCCGTACCAGGCGTGCAGGGATTGCAGGCACTTCTTTGACAGACCCCTGGTTGCGACCTAGAGTTGCGTATTCCAGCCTCGCGCGAACTGGACGGCGCGCGCTCACCTTCTTCAGGGAACCCCCATGACTCGCGCGGTTGTCAGCGACCTGGGCAGGATCGCGTCATACGCTCTCGTCAAGCGCCTCAGCGTCAGCGGACAGGGGACGGTGTACAAGGCCGTCGATCCGCTCACGGGCGGCGACCTGGCCATCAAGGTCCTGTCCGAACAGATGGTCAAGGACCCTGTGCAGCGCATGCGCTTCGCCCAGGAATGCCAGATCACCCGCGGTTTGCGCCATCCCCACATCGTTCGCGTCCTCGATTTCGGCCTCGACGGCAACAAGCCGTATCTGGTGATGGAATACGTCCAGGGCGAAAGCCTCGCGGACCGCGTGGACCGCGCCGGCCCGCTGACCGAGGACGAGGCCGTCAAGGTGATCACGCAAATCGGCCAGGCGTTGCAGGCGGTTCACAACATCGGCCTGTTGCACCGCGACGTCACGCCCGACAGCATCCTGGTCACCGACGACGGCGACGCCAAGCTCACCGACCTGAGCCTGGTGAAGAACACCGGCGGCGACTTCAACCTGACCCAGACCCAGAGCGTCCTGGGGACGCCCAACTTCATGGCGCCCGAGCAGTTCGAGGACTCCAAGCGCGTCGATGCTCTGAGCGACCTGTACGGGCTGGCGGCCACCATGTACGCGGCGGTGACCGGGGTGCTGCCGTTTCGCGCCAAGTCGTCGTTCGCGCTGGGGGCGATCTACAAGAAAAAGCTGGTCAACGACATCGCCGCGCCGCGGACGCTGGCGCCGGCCCTCAGCGAGCGCGTCGATGCCGCGATTCGCCAGGGGTTGCGCGCCGATCGCAAGGAACGGCCGGCAAGCGTTCGGGAGTTTCTGGAATTGCTGGAAGAGCCGCCCGCGCCCGCAGTGCCCGCGCCGGCGGTGCAGGAGCCGCCGTCGGTCGAGATCAGCCTGGCGCCGCCTCCGGAACCGGCGCCAGCGCCGAAAAAAGCCGCCTGCGGCGATCGCCGCGGGGCGCCGCGGATCGCGGCCAAGATCGGCGCCGCCTGCCGGCCGCTGGAGCGTTGCACCGATGCCGCCGCCTGGCGCGGGAAGCTGGTCAACATCTCCGAGACGGGCTTGTGTCTTGAGTTAAAGCGGCGCTTCGAAGTGGGCACGGTCCTGACGATCAGCATGGGCGGGAAGAAACATCAGCGCCGCTCGTTGCTGGCCCGGGTCATGTGGGCGAAGAAAGCCGTCCACGACCGGTGGCGGCTGGGCTGTCACTATGACCAGCCGCTGAGCGCGGACGAGGTGCAGGATTTGGTGTGACTCACTCCCGGATGGCGTCGCGCTCGCGGCGCGTGGCTTCGAGATCGAAACGCAGATATTTGCCTTGAGAACCCGCAGCTAGCGGCTTAGCGTTCGCAGCAATGAGCCAGAATCGCGGACGATTCACGGCGAACGCTAAGCCGCAAGCGGCAGTCGATTGACGCCTAGTAATTCAAGCCGAACGAAACCTGGGCCCCGAACAGGCTCAGGTTATCCTCGCGGCCGGAGGCGCTGCCGGCGTCGAAGTACGTGTGGTTGACGGCGGCGCCGCGGACAAACACGCGAGTCCGCCCCAGGGCGCGGGAGTATTCCACGCCGCCTTCCAGTTCGCCGATGGGCAGGACCAGGTTGTCGCGCGATTGACTGAGCGATGAACTGGCTTGGTTGCCGTTCACCGGATCAGTGATGGTTTCGGTGAGAGTGGCGGTCAGCTTCGAGTTGCCGACCAGGAAGCTGCCGCGCGCCGAGCCGAACACCGCCAGGCCGGAGCGGCCGAATTCGAAGCGGCCGTACAAGCTCATGGTTGGGCCGCCGCCGTAGAAGTTGTGGCCTGCCGAGAGCGAGGCGGTTTCCGACGTGCCCGCCGCGGGGGTGTTCACGAGGGTGGCGAGGTAGTCCTGACGCATCTGCAGGTAGCGGCCGCCGACCGAGAACAGCATGCCGCAGCGACACCATTCATGAGCGCAGGTGGCTTCGCCGTCGAGAGTCTGGATGTGCAGGTTGCTGCCGAAGGACAGGTTATCGGCGCCGGCGCCGCCTTGCAGGACGACGCCAGGGGACTGGAAGCCGCGCGCCGGGGTGCCGACCAGCGGCGACAGGCCGGCGGGCGGCGCGATCACGGTCGTGGCGGCGCCCGCCGCGTCGAGCGTGGTGGTGAACCCTTCCGAATCCTGATCGAAGTAGAAGTAACGGGCCCGGAAACCCACCCCGCACTCGCTGGTCCAACCCAGCCACACCAAGGGCGACACGTGATAGTTCCAGTCGAACTCCTCGGCCGTCTGCTGCGGCGCCGCCGTGCCGATGCCGGTGGTGGTCGTGAAGGCGACGTTGTCGTTGATGTACGGGCGGATGAAGTAGATCGAGGCGCCCCCCATGATCCCCGAGCGGACGTGCTCCGGCTGGTGGTGGTTGTCAACGACGTGCACGACCGGCGCGCTGATCGCCGTCGGATGATCCTCGGCGCGGGCTGATGAATTGAGGTCACACAGCGCGGCGGCGGCCAGCGCGAGCCATTGCTTGCGAAGCATCGAAGCCTCTCCTTCCTTGGAGGGTCAGGAATCAGGAGTCAGGAATCAGGGGTCAGGAGTCAAGGCCGGAGCGACAACCGTACTGATTCCTGACCCCCTGACTCCTGATTCCTGGTTCGTGACGGTCGCAACGTCCAGTTGCGTAGTTCCTATCGGGCCGGACGTGCGGTTTTGATGGGACAAACCGGTCCTGGGGCGCGGGAAAGGACGCCGGGCAGGCTTCATGGCAACCATTATCGGTGCAATTGACGGGTTGGGTTCAGTCGGCAACGTCGCTGCAACCGTTGCGATCGGTCCATTCGTTGTCATTTCGCGCGCAGGACCTCGATCTTTTCCACCGTGATCCGGCCCCTCCGGCAGGGCTGCCGTTGGCCAAGTACCAGGCGGCGGTTTGAGGACCAAGTCCAACGGCATCGCTATGGCGTTCTGCCAACGTATCCGTATCGCATCATCTATCGCCGGGAATTTGACCGTATTCGCATCGTGGCTCTGGCACCCGCCAAACGGAGGCCCGGCTACTGGAAACGTCGGAAAATGATCGCGCGAATTCGCCTTGTTCACATCGCATCCTCCTGCCTATAGTGGAAGGCTCGCGGAGATTCCTGCATGCGAGCGGCCACATCCTGTCCAGTGCTCCTGTGCGCGGATTCAGCCGTTGGGGCAGACGTTCGCGCGGCGCTGGAGCAGGCCGGCCTTCAAGTGACGCTCGCGCCGGCGCTCGATCGCGAGCCGGTCAACGGCAGCGCCCCCCGGCTCATCCTCATCGACGGCGCCGCCGAAACCGACGGCGCCTTGAAGCTGTGCCATCGGTTGCGAAGCCGCTTTGACGATCCGTTCGTGCCCATCCTGTTCCTGGCCGCCGGCGACGCCGCGGGGCTGCGCCGCGCCAGCCTGGAGTGCGGCGCCGACTCGTTCCTGCCGCGGCCGTTCGAGCCGGTCGACCTTGTCGCCCACGCGCGGGCCTTGCTGCGCCTCAAGGACCGGCACGATCAGCTCACCGCCAAGGCATCCGAAACCCACCGCATCAACAAACGCCTGCAAGCCGCCTACCAGCTCATCGACCAGGAGCTGGAGCTGGCCCGGCGCGTCCAGGAAAGCTTCCTCCCGCAGACCTTGCCGCAGCTCGCCAACGTCCGCCTGGCTGCCCGCTACCGGCTGTGCGGCCGCGTCGGCGGCGACTTCTACGACGTCTTCCGCCTCGACGAGCACCACCTGGGCATGTACGTCGCCGACGCCATGGGCCACGGCGTCGCCGCCAGCCTGCTGACGATCTTCGTGAAGACCAGCGTGCAGCCCAAGGACATCGACGGACAAAGCTATCGGCTGGTGCCGCCCAACGAAGTCCTCGAGCGGCTCAATCGCGCCATGATCGGCCAGGCCCTGTCGGAGACGCCGTTCATCACGATGGCGTATGCGCTGTTCAACTGGCAAACGGGGATGTTGAGCTTCGCCCGCGCCGGCCATCCCTATCCGCTGTACCTGCCGCGCGAGGGGCCGCCGACTCTGTGGCAAATCGAGGGGAGCTTGCTCGGCGTGTTCGACACGCGCTACCAGGTGCAGACCCACGAGCTGCAACCCGGCGACAAGGTGTTGCTCTACACCGACGGCATGGACGGCGCCTCGTTCGCCGCCCATCCGGTCGGCCTGCCCAGCCTGCTCGCCGCCGCGGAACAGTATCGCCGGCTGCCCATCGACGAGCTGGTCGGCCGCCTGTCCTCCGACGTCTTCGGACAGACCAGGCAGACCGACGATCTCACGGTGCTCGGATTGGAAATGCTTTAGATTGCAGATTGCAGATCGCAGATTTCAGATTGCATCTTCAAATCTGCAATCTGAAGTCTGCAATGATACTGACTTCAAATCGAGCGTCTGCGCCTGGTTCCACGCCTCGACGGTGCCGATCGGAAACCAGAAGGAGGCCCGGACCACGTGGAACGGGGCGCGGGCGGCGAGCTGGCTGACGTAGTCGGTGATCTCGAATTCGCCGCGCGGCGATAGCTGAATCGTCAAGTCGAAGACGCTTCGCGGAAAGACATAGGCCCCGGTGTTGGCCAGGCGCGGGCCGGGGAGATCGGGCTTCTCCACGAGTTTTTCCAGCGTCCCATCCTCTTTCAGAAACGCAATCCCGAACCTCTTGGGCTCGTCGACCGGATGGACGATGACGCCCGCCGGGCAGGCGGCCAGCCGCGCCAGGTCGGCGGCGCCGAACAGATCATCGCCGTTGAGGCACAGAAGCGTTTCCGATTGGACGGCCGACCGGCAGCGCCGCAGCGCATCGCCGGTGCCGCGCGGGTCGCCTTGCGGCACCACGGTCCAGTCACGGAAGCGCTGCTGGCCGCGCAAATACTGCTCGATCTGCTCGCCCAGGTAGTGGGTCACCACGATGATGCGCGTCACGCCGGCCGGCAACGCGCCCAGGATCCAATCGAGGATCGGCCGGCCCTGCACGGGCAGCAGCGGTTTGGGTGTCGAAGCCGTATGCGGCCGCAGCCGCGTTCCCAACCCCGCCGCCAAGAGGATCGCGTCCATGCTGCGATTGTAGCGATTGATGGAAATCTACCTACGGCTTGTAGCGATTCGGCGCGGCCTAGGGAGTTTGGCGACGCTGTCGGTTCTGTCGAAAATCCCTCAAGCGCGGGAAGTGCCCAGGACGATGAGAATAAGGCTTACAGGTCGGCGATGGTCGGTTCGCGGCCTCGAACCGAGCGCATCCCGGCAACGACCCAACGCTGGACTTCGGCCAAGGAAAGGGAACCCCATGCGTCGATTCTTCTACTCGCTCGCGGCGGTCGCGGGCTTCGTCTGCGGCTTGGCGGGCTGCCATCACACTGCCGGCGTGTGCGATTGCGATCTCGAAGAAGATCCATGCGCCGCCCGGGCGTCCTGGTTCAGGGCGCCCGTGAACGGCGTTGCGCCTCAGCCCCAGGCGGAGCAATTGAAGCAGGCCCCGAACAAGCTGTAAACATTCGCCCCAGTTCCGCCCTCGCCCCCGCTCTGTTCGCCGCGTGTCTTGACTGAGCGCGATCGCCTCGGCGATCCGTTCGCTCAAGGCGCGCGGCGTTTCGTCATTTCGCAACGCCTCGTTCGCCTTCCCCGCCTTCCCCAATGTCGCGCCCGAACGCTTCGCCATTCTTGACGGCCCAGGCCGCGGATCATACCAGAAACAGCAACACGCGCTGCGACTTCCGGGAGATCATCGCCATGACGTCACGTTCCGTGTCTTGGTCCCTGCTCGCGGCCCTGGCCATGCTCTGGCCGGTCTGGACCCTGTCGTCCACCGCGCAGGAGAAGAAGCAAGACAAGAAGCAAGAGAAGAAGCAGGAGAAGAAGAAGGACAAGAAGGAGCAGAAGAAAGAGGCCAAACCGCAGGCGAAGCCACTGGTTCCCGACAAGAACCTCGAAGCCGCCATTCGCGCGGTCATCTTCGAGGCCAAGGGCGATCTCAACGACGACAAGCTGGCCCGCGTCTACGTCCTCGACGCCCAAGGGAAAGGCATCAAGGACTTGACCGGCTTGGAGAAGTGCAAGAACCTGGCGCTCTTGCGGCTCACCAACAACCTGGTCACCGACGTCAAGCCCCTGAAGGACCTGAACAACTTGCAGTCGCTCGACCTGGCCAAGAACCGCATCAACGACGTCGCCCCGCTCGCCGGCCTGGCCACCCTGCAATTCCTGGAGCTGTCCCACAACCAGATCGCCAACATCGCGCCGCTCAAGGGCCTCGATCGTCTCACCTCGCTGTACCTGTCCGGCAACCGAGTGAAGGACATCGGCCCGGTTGCCGGGCTCGAGCGGCTCTGGTCCCTGTACCTGGCGAAGAACCAGCTCAAGGACATCGGCCCCGTCGCCAAGCTGACGCGGCTCTCGACCCTCGAACTGGACGAGAACCAGATCGAGTCGCTGGCCCCCTTGGCCAATCACACCGAGCTGCGGCTGTTGATGCTCGACAAGAACAAGATCGCGGATTTGAAGCCGCTGGTCGCGGCCGCCGCGAAGGACGCCGCCGGGCCGAAGCGGTTCGCGCCGTTTCTGCACGTGTACCTGGAAGGCAACCCGCTGTCCGCGGACGCGCGCGGCAACCAGATCCCCGCCCTGAAGAAGGCCGGCGTCCGCGTCTTCGGCGTCAACGGCAAATGACGCCCATCGTCGACGAAGCGGCTCGCTTCGTCCGGGCCGCGACGAAGCGAGCCGCTTCGTCTACGGAAACAACCGCTTGAACCCGGCGCGATTCTCGGTTAGCGTAGGATGTCCGCATCGCTCCCTTCCAGGAATCGAGATTCAACATGAAACGCATTACCCTAGCTGGCATCGTCAGCCTTGTAGCATCCGTTGCACTACACGCCGGCGACGCGGACCTCCTCAAGCTCCAGCTCCGTTATCGCGTGCTCAGAGAAGGAGACTTGATTGAAACCCGAATGAAGGTGGCCGAGTGGAGGCCCTCCCAAACCGCCATCATCGTCTGCGACGTCTGGGACGCGCATCACTGCCTCAACGCGGTTCGCCGGCTCGACGAGATGGTGCCGCGCATGAACCAGGTGCTGGAAAAGGCGCGCGGCCAGGGCGTGCTCATCATCCACGCGCCGTCGAGCTGCATGGAGCCCTACAAGGACCATCCCGGCCGCAAGCTGGCGATGGCCGCGCCCAAAGCGAAGAATCTGCCGGTGGACATCGACAAGTGGTGCTACAAGATCCCCGCCGAGGAAAAAGGGAAGTATCCCATCGACCAGTCGGACGGCGGCGAGGATGACGACCCGAAGGAACACGAAGAGTGGCACGCCAAACTCAAGGCGAAGGGCCTAAACCCGCGGGCGCCGTGGAAGCGCCAGCATGACGGCATCACCATCCGCGATAACGACGCCATCAGCGACTCCGGCGTCGAGATCTGGAACCTGCTGTCCAGCCGCGGCATCGACAATGTCATCCTCGTCGGCGTCCACACCAACATGTGCGTCCTGGGCCGGCCGTTCGGCCTGCGGCAGATGGCCAAGAACGGTAAGAACGTGGTCCTGATGCGCGACATGACCGACACCATGTACAACCCGAAGATGCCGCCGTACGTCAGCCACTTCAAAGGGACGGAACTGATCGTCGAGCACATCGAGAAGTTCGTGTGCCCCACGATGACGAGCGATCAGATCATTGGCGGCAAGGCGTTCCGGTTCAAGGGGATGTGAACTGACGCAATAGTCGTGGCGGACCTGTCCTGGTCTATATAGCCGTCCATTATTCTCTGCACCAACCCGAAGCGTAAGCGAACGTCGGCGGAAACCAGCCGGCTGCGCCTTCGAAGATGGGCGGTGCTATTCCTGCGGCCGCGTCTTCATCCCCAACTCCTCACGCAGCCACGCCGGCCGGTCGGTGGTGATGCCGTCGACGCCGATCTCGATCATCCGCCGCGCCAGCGGCAGCTCGTTCACCGTCCAGACGTAGAGTTTGAGGCGGGCTTTCTTGACTTTGCGGGCGAAGGTCTCGTCAAGGGCTTTCGACGCGGACAGGTCCAGGCCGTCGGCGCGAATGGCCGCGGCGGTGGCGATCAGCTCTTCGCCGGTGGGCAGCTTCTTGCCCTTGGCCGGCTTGAGGCTGACGACCCAGCAGGCTTCCAGGTCGGGCCGCGCCTTTTTCGACGCCGCGACCACGTCGGCGTGGAAGCTGATCACCACGACCTGTTCGGGTTTGAGCCGGGACGCACGAAGGACGCGATCCAGCTCCGGCATGATCTCGGGGCCGCACTTCACTTCGATGAAGACCCGCTTGCCCGGCGGCACCGTGGCCAGCATCTCGTCCAGGGTCGGGATGCGCTCGCCGGCGAATTTCTTGCCCTTCCAGGCGCCGACGTCCAGCCGGCGCAGCTCGTCCAGCGTCTGATCGACGACCTTCCTGTCCACGCCGGCCACGCGCTTGGTGTCGGCGTCGTGGATCGCGACGATCCGGCCGTCCTTCGACAGCATCACGTCGAACTCGCCGGCGTCGGCCCGCTGGTCCCACGCCAGCTTGAGCGCGGCCACGGTGTTCTCCGGCGCGTCATGCGAGGCGCCGCGATGGGCGATGATCTCGACCGGCCGGCCGGACTCCGCGGCGGCGGATGACAGAGCACAGGACAGGATCGCGGCGACAGGCATGACTTTTTCCTCCGAGAACGGCGCCAGATTGTCGTTCAGCGTGCGCAATTTCGCTGCACCAGCGCGACGCGTGAGCAAGCCCCAACCAACTCCCCTCGCTTACGCTTCGGGTTGGTGCAGCGGAATCGCGCACGCTCATTGGTCGTCATCTTCCCTTCTTGCTGCCGAATCACGCAAGGGAAACGCGAACTCCACCGGCTCATCCGCGGCCTGGCCGCTGGGAATACGGTCGCCGTGGACATGCAGGTCGCGCCAGCGCAGGCGGCCGTTGGCCCCGTAGAGCCGGAAGCGGACCCGGTTGGCGGACCCTTCGACGCGCACTTCCATGAAGCTTTGAAAGAACGGGGCGTGGTCGTAGTCGAAGGCCGAGGCCACCAGTTCCGGGGACGAGGGCCAGGCCTTGAAGCGCTTCACCCAGGTCCAGAGCGGGCGTTTCCACAGGGGCGTGTTGGCGTCCAGGCTGGCGATGAGCGCGTCGGCACGCGGATAGAAACCGCACTCCCCGACCGGCGGCTCGTTGGGCCAGTCGAGCGCCGTGCCGATGCTGAGGTACGCCCCGCCGCCGCCGTTGACGAAGTGGTACATCGAACGCTCCTGGCCTGCCGTTCCCCGGACGTCCTTCGCGTGGCCGTCCTGCTCGTAGAGTTCCTTGTAATACTCGAAATCGTGCGTGTCGCCTGCCATGACCACCTGGACGGCGTGCTCTTGCAGCAAGTGATGGACCCGTGCGAAATCCTCGTCATCCGTTCCCTGGTAGCGGCCCGCCACGTAGATCGGATGGCCGAGCAGCACCATCTTGAAGTTGGAACCGGCCCGCGCCAGCGCCTTGTCCAGCCATTGAAACTGGGCGTCATCGAGACGCCGCTGGATGCCCGTGTCGGCGACCACCAGCGAGAATGCCTCGGCGTGAACCTCGAAGTACGGACTGCGTTGCAGGGCGGCGCGGATCTGATACTCACGGCGCAAGCGCTCCGCGGACTGAATCATCTGGTCGGCGCGCGTCTCGGTCGTCGTGGTCAGGTGCAGATCGACTTCCAGCCGAGCGCGGAGGGCGGCGCGTGCCGCCTTCGGCTCCAGAAAGTTCGCGGTGAAGGATTCCAGGGCGTCGTACCAGTCGTGATTGCCGGGCAGCGCGTAGATCGGCTTGTGAAACCCCTTGAACGGCAGATAGAACTTCGGCTCGTAGTCCTTCATCGCGCCCGAGGGGTAGATCACGTCGGACGACACCACCAGGAACTTGACCTCCGGCTTCTGACCCAGGAGCAGCAACTGATCGCGCAGGATGTGCTGCGAGGCGTCCCCCTCGCCGGTGTCGCCGATCACGATGAAGCTGAAGTCCTTCGCGCCGGCCACGCCTTCCGGAGTCACGCGCAGGAGGTTCGACGTGGCCGCGGCGTCGCCGTATTCCTTCTCGATCGCCTGCACCATCGCCGCGCGCCAGGTGTCGGTGCGTCGCTCGGCCCACATTTCCCAGGCCCCCGTGACCCAGGTTTCGGTGTTGAAGAACCAGCTCACGCCCCAGAGCGGGGTCACGGCCGCGAGAATGGCGGCCAGCGGCAGTCCGGTTTGCAGTCCCCAACCGAGGGCCGCCGTGGGTGAGCCTTGCGTATGCTGCCTTCGCCACGCCGCGCGCAGACGCCCCGTCAACCACCCCTGAACCAGGCGCGAACGGAGGCCCGGCACGGCGCCGCTGTCGAGCGCCGCCAGGTATCGATGCCACGCGCGGCGTTCGACGCCGCGGGTCAGGTTGCGCCAGCTTACCGCCACGGGCGCCACCAGGGCATAGGCCAGGACGATGGCCAGCGCCGCGTCGCCGATCACGGCGCCGGCCGGCGAGAGCAGGCCGACCACGTTCCAGTCGGTGTCCATGCGGGCGGCATGGATGAAGAACAGCGTGATCAGGAAGAGCCAGCGCCAGCCGCGGTCGCTGCGGAGGCGCACCTGTTCTTCGCTGATGAGCCGTTCACGCAGGCTCGCGAAATACGGATGGGACGCCAGGCCAAGGCGCTCGTCCGGATGCAGCCCCAGGGCCTCTTCGGAACTGGCGGGAGCCTGGATGGATGGCGCTCCCACGAGCGCGGACCAACCCGCCGAGAGATATCGCAATCCCACGAAGACGCCGACCGAGACAATCCCCTCCACCGGCCATTGCAGCATGATCGCCAGGCCGAGGACGACATTGACGACGCCGTCGATCAGCCGCCAGATCCAATCGACCTCACTGCGGTCGCGCGCCGCGGCCGCAATCGCGGCGATCCCGCTCAGGCTCCACGACAACCCCAAGAGGATCGCCAGGCCCGCGAAGGTCAGCTTGGGCATGATCATGAGCAGCAGCCCGGTGATGACGGACGAGCCGCCGCGCGAGAACCAGGCGCCGGACCTGGCCGCATTCGTCAAGCCGAAGCCGGTGATGTTCTGCAGCAAGCCGACCGCGAGGATGAGCAACCCGAGGACCGGGAAGGCCAGCCGCCCCGGGAGCATGGGAGCGGCCAGCGCGAAGGCGCCCAGCAGCATGCCCAGGATGCCGATCAGGCGGCCGGGCGGTTTCGTGGCCGGTGGAGCCGCATCGGTTCCGGCAGGCGCGTTGGCTTCGGACATGGTTCGCTCCGCTGTGAAACGACAGGCCCGCCGATAGTCTTGCAAGAGTCAAGCGTTGGACATCTTTCAACAACATCCTATGGCCTTCGATGGGCCGGCTACTAGGGTTGGCAAACCTTTCCATCTTTTCCGGCTGTACGGATTGCTCCTTGGCTGCCTGCCCCGGCCGGCGGCGGCCGCGAACGTTCCGCTATTCACAGCCGGCGCAGCCGGTCGAAACGGAATAGGAGACCGTCCAGACTTGCGATGTCGGGACGGTCCCGACGGCGGCACGATGTCGCCCGCGGAGGAATGCCAGGATGCGCTCTTTTCTGTTCGGCAGTGTCGGTTTGGCGGTGGCGCTATGGACCAGCAGTGCCGCGGCGCAGGAGCTCGCCTGGCGTCCGACACTCCACTCGGCACGCAGCGCGGCGCCCGTCAGGCTGGGCCGTCCGCAACCGATCTACACCGAAGCCGGCCACGCCGAATCGAATGATGCCGAAACCCAGGTTCGCCACGCCGCTCCGGTGGCGCGGCTGAGCGTAGCGCGGTTGAGCGCGCCGCGGCCGCTCGTGCGCGGCCAGAGCCCCGATCTGCCGCCCGTCAATGTGCCGCCGCCGCCACCGCCGCCGGGTCCGGGTTTTGGCGGCCCGGCGGTGTTCCCGGGCGGTCCGGCCCCAGGGCCCGTCGGGCTTGGCGTCGGCGAAGAGGCATACAACAGCGGCGTCGTCGTCGGCAATGCCGACCTCGGCGGCTTCTGGACGCGCATGGGCGACAAGTTCAAACGCTGCTGGAGCGACATGACCTACGCCATCGACGGCGGCGTCGGCGGCCGGGCGATGTTTCAGAGCGATCATTGCTTCGACAGCTTCATCTCGCCGGTCAGCAATCCGGTGTTCTTCGAAGACCCGCGCGCGCTGACCGAGTTCCGGCCGATCTTCATCTGGCAGAGCACGCGCGACACCAACCCGGTCTTCGCCGGCGGCGACAACTTCTTCGTCATCCTCCAGGGCCGGGTCGCCTTCACCGAGCATGTGTCGCTGGTCATCAACAAGCTCGGCTGGACCTGGATCAATCCCGATGGCGGGTTCCCGGGGATCGACGAGGGGAGCGGTTTCTCGGAGCTGCACCTGGGCCCGAAGTTCACCTTCATCCGCAACGACAACACCGGGACCGTCGCCGCCGCCGGCGCCAACTTCGAGATCGCCGCCGGCTCGACGGATGCCTTGCAGAACACCGGCAACTGGTCGATCTCGCCGTACTTCTCGATCGCGCAGAACTTCTGGCGGACGAGCTACGGCGCGTTCAACTTCATGAACACCACCGGCTACTCGCTGTCGATCGATTCGAAGCGCTCGGACTTCCTGTATTCGTCGTTCCACCTCGATTACAACATCCTGAATGCCGGCAAGCTATACCCGCTCATCGAGCTCAACTGGACGCGCTACACCATGAACGGCTCGCAACAGCCGTTCGATTTTGACGGGACCAACCTGTTCAATTTCGGCTCCATGGCGGTCGCCGGCCACAGCGACCTGACGATGGCCCTGGGTTTCCGCTACAAGTTCAGCGAAGCGATCCAGCTCGGCCTGGCCGGCGAATTCAGCTTGCTCGGCGGCAGTCGCCACATGGAAGGCTTCCGCATCGGCGTGGACATGATCTTCCGCTACTAGGATTGGCACGTTGTTTGCTCCTTCATGGCTGCAGGATTTTGTCGAGGCTGGCTACGACTGCACCGTTGTCAACCAATGTTAGCACCCGCCTCGTGGCCTCAGAGACACCTGTATGTCACGTATGCGCTTCTGGCACCCCGTGCTCTGCACGCGGGATTTGCCCAGGGAACGCCCCGTTGCCGTTCGCGTTGCCGGCCGCGACCTGGCGGTGTTTCGCGCCCGCGACGGCAAGCTGGGCGCTCTCGAAGACCGGTGCGTTCACCGCCGTCTGAAGTTGAGCATCGGCAAGGTGGTGGACAACAAGCTGCGCTGTGCGTACCACGGCTGGTCGTTCACCACCGAGGGCGCCGGCGAAAGCCCCGGCACGCCGAAGCTGCACGCTTGCGCGGCCAGCTACGATTGCGCCGAGGCCTACGGCGCGATCTGGGTGCGCGAGCGCGGCGGCCGGCAGCCGCTCCCCGAATTGCACCGCGGCTTCGAACAGTGGACGTTCGCCGGCTGCGTCATCAACGCGATCAAGGCCCCCCTCGAACTGCTGCTCGACAACTTCGCGGAGATCGAGCACACCGTGGCGGTGCATCCGCAGTTCGGCCTCGAGCCCGACCGGGCCAGCGAGACCGTGGTCAAGCTCGAAACGACTGCCAAGTCCTTCACCGCCCGCTGTCACGGTCCGTCGAAGCCGCCGCCGCTGGTCACCAAGCTGCTCGCCTGGACCTGGGCGGGCGACCACTTCCATTCCGACTTCACGTTCCACTTCGATCCGCCGCGCTCGGCGGTCACCCATTACTGGACCCAGCCGCGCACCGGCCGCGAACGCATGGCGAAGTATTTCCTCTATCACTACTTCGTTCCCAAGGACGAGCGCGAATCGATGGTCGTGACGTTCGGCTACCTGCGTTCGCGTTGGCCGGGATTCGACTGGGTCGCACGGCGGATGGGCTGGTTCGTGCGGGCCAAGATCAAGGAGACGATCGACGAGGACGCCTGGCTTCTGGAGAACATGGCCGACTACGACACCGGCATCGAGGGGATGAAGCTGAGCCGCTTCGACAAGGTGCTGGGCATCACCCGCGAGCGGCTGCGGAAGGTGTATGACGGGAAGTTGCAGGCGTAGTCTTTGGAATCCACCGAATCGAGCATGCTCAATCGCCGCTCTTCGCAATCTGAAAGCACACAAGCGCGCCCGTCCGGTCCTTGCAATACAGCCGCCCATTCGCCAGCACCACGTGCGGCCACGCCAGGTCTCCAAGCACGTGGTTGTTGTTCGCCAGCAGGGTGAGCTTGGTCGGCGAGCGTGCCGCGGTTTCGGCGAGGAACAGCTCGCCAGACTTGCCCCAGACGATCAAGCGGTCGTCGGCCGTGACGATGCATGAACCGGGATAACCGACGTTCTCGCCGGACCAGATCAGCTTGCCCGTTTCAAAGTCGACGCAGCGGATCGTGCGCCAGGCGAGGTAGACGCGGCCTTTGTGAATCACCGGGCTGCACACGCCGGACGGGTTCTTGGTTTCCCAGATCTTCTCCGCCCCCTTCGACGTGATCTTCAGCTTGCACAGCTTCATCTGGTTGTAGGCGGAAGTGACGAGCACATACGGGCCCTGCACGGCGGGCGTGGCGATGCTGTTGGCGAATTCGGTCACCCACGGATGCCGCGCCACGGTCTTGCCTTCGTTCCCCTTGTCCAGGCGCAGCACGGCCAGGTGAAAGTGCGTCAGCACGGCGAGACACGGCACCCCTTCCATCGTCATCGGGACCACCGACCCGGTGTGGCCCGCGGGTTCCTTCAGCTCGGAACGCCACGCTTCCCTGCCGGCGCCCTTGTCGAAAGCGATCACCGTTCCCTCGGCAGCGCCGACCTCGACCAGCAGCCAGTCGCCGTAGACCAACGGCGCCGTGGTGAAGCCGTAATCGCGATGCCCGCTCGACGCGACCTGCGGCCGCTGTTGAACCTTGTACTTCGCGTGAAGATTCACGCCCCAGACTTTCGCGCCGCGGTTTTTCGTGTCCCAGCAGCAAAGGTCGCCGTCGGTGCTGAGCGTGAAGAGATGACCGGTCGCGGCGTCGTACTCCGGCGTCGACGAAGGTCCGGCATATTGATTCTGGTCGCCGAGCGCCTTGCGTCCGAACAAGGGACATGGATAGGACTGCGACCAGACTTGCTTGCCGGACGCCGCGTCGAGGCAGACAACGTGGTCCTTGCCGGACTTCCAGCCCATCGTGTACAGTTTGTCGCCGACGACGATCGGCGTCGAACAGCCCTTGCCGACGTTGGTGTGCCACGCGGCCTTGTCAATGTTCCAGCGGCCGTTCTGGTAGCCGGAAGGTTCCGGCGAGAGGCCGTTGCGCGTGGGCCCGCGCCAGTGCGGCCAATCGGCGGCGCGGATGCCGGGGGAATGCGGCATCGATGTCGATAGGACGATGATCCAAAGCGCCGCTGCATGGTTGCGAGAATGGACCATTGACTCACTCGAAGGGGTTGATGACTCGGACCGAGGCCTTGCGGAAGTCGCGTCGATTGCGCGTGGCGACGGCAAGTCCGTGAGCGAGCGCTGTCGCCGCGATCAAGCTGTCCTTGATCGGCATCGATTCGCCGGCCTTGCGCAGATCGGCGAGAAGCTTGGCCCAGCGCAAACCGGTGGCGGCGTCAAAGGGCAGGCACACGATCCTGGCGACGCCCTTCGCAAACCAACGTTCAAGCCGCTTGCGGCGTTGGCCGGGAGGCAACACGTGAATGCCGAAGCGAATCTCGCCCAGGATGATCGGATCGACCGCACATTCGTGTTCGTTGGCCCGAAGCCAGTCGATCACGTGGGCCGACGGATCCGGCTTCGTGGCCTCGCTCAACACGTGGGCATCGACGAGGTATTTCACAGGGTATCGGTGGATTCTGAATCAATCGGCGCGAAGAACCCTTTTTCCGGACAGGCCAGCAGCCAGTCCACCAGTCCTTCATTGGGCGGGGCGCTCCGGCGAATCAGGCGGTACTTGCCGGCTTCGATCCGTTCGATGTCGAACTGCTGGCCCGGTTGAATTCCGTCGCGCACGCGGATTTCCGCGGGGAGCACCACCTGCCCTTTGGTTGAAACTCTCGTGACCATGAGCGTAAGATACTGTCTTACCGGCGCAACGTCAAGAATCCGTTGGTTCTCGCCAATCCGTTGGTTCGCGCCAAGGCGACCGTATCGAGACACGGGTCAGGTTTGATCGCTGCCCGTCTTCGAGCGCAGCAATTGCCCCAGCCGCGCAAGCAGGCCGCGCGGATGAAACGGCTTCTGGATGAACCCGCTCGCGCCCGATCCGGCGAAACGGGTCGCCAATTCCTGCTCGCTGTAGCCGCTCATGACGAGCACGGGAACGTCGCCATCCAGGCTGCGCAACTGCCGCAACACCTCCAGCCCATCCATGTGCGGCATGGTCAAGTCGAGAAGCACGGCTTCGATTTCCGCGCGATGCCGCTCGAACATCTCCAGCCCATGGCGGCCGTCGTCGGCAACGCGGACCTGGAAGCCGCCGCTTTCCAGGACGCGCCGGGCAAGGTCGCGCACGCTCGGCTCGTCTTCGACCACCAGGACGGTGCCCTGCCCGCGCGGCAGGAGCGCCTCGCGCGCTGACGCGGCGCTGCCCGGCGCCGGGGCGGCCGCGCACGGCAGCAGCACCTCAAACAGCGTGCCGCGGCCCGGCGTGCTGTTCACCTTGATGACGCCCCGGTGGCCGCGGACGATGCCGAGCACCGCCGCCAGGCCGAGGCCCCGTCCGGTGAACTTGGTGGTGAAGAACGGATCAAAGATGCGCGGCAGCGTGGCGTCGCTCATGCCGCAACCGTTGTCCTCGACTTCGACGTAGGCATAGGGGCCGGCGGGAAGCTCGTCCGGGCAGAACGGCGAGCGCAAATAGGCCGTGTCCGCCTGCCGCACTCCGGTGGCGATGCGGATGGCGCCGACGTTGCCTTCCAGCGCTTCGGAAGCGTTGGTGATCAGGTTCATCACGATCTGTCGAATCTGCGTGGCGTCGCCCTCGACCGTGGCGGGCGCCAGCTCCAGGGCGACCGCAGCCTTCTTCGATACCACGGTCTGCAACAGCTTGGTCATCTCCTGGACCAAGGTGTCCAGCCGCAAGAGTTGAATCACGAAGTGGCCGCGACCGGAGTAGGCGAGCATTTGCTGCGTCAGGTCGGCGGCCCGCTGGGCCGCATTCTCGATGGCGTGCAGCATGGGGCAGGCCGGCGACTCGGCCGGAAGCTGCATGAGCGCCAGGCTGGCGTAGCCGAGCATGCTGGTCAGCAAGTTGTTGAAGTCGTGGGCGATGCCGCCGGCCAGCACCCCCAGGCTCTCCAGTTTCTGGGCGTGCTGGATCTGGACTTCGAGCTTGCGGCGCTCTTCCTCGGCGCGCTTGCGCTCGGTCATGTCGATCAAGACGCCGTGCAGGATTCGCGGACCGTGCTCGTCGCGGACCACGTGAACCAGGTCGTACAGCCAGACCGTGCGTCCGTCCCGCGCGATCATGCGGTACTCCAGCTGGTAACGATCGCGCGACAAGCTGGATTCCATGCAATAGGCCGCCACCCAGCCGGCGTCCTCGGCATGGATATGCGCCTTCCAGAAGTCGGGAGTGCACCAATCGTCGAGCGCATAGCCGAGGATGGCGACTGCCTGGGGACCGACGTACGTCATCTGCGACGTCCGGGCGTCGGCCTGCCACGGGATCAGCTGGACCTTTTCCGCGAGCGCCCGGAAGCGCTCTTCACTGTGACGGATCGCTTCCTCGGCCCGCAACCGTTCCAGGGCGTTGCCCACCATGTCCACCACGGTGCCCAACAGCTGCTCGTCCGCCGGCGTGAAGGCGTCCGGCGCGTGGCTCTCGACATTGAGCACGCCGACCACCTTGGGGCCGATCTTCATCGGCAGGCACAGCTCGGAGCAAGTGCGGCCATCCGCGGCCAGGTACGCCGGGTCGGTGCGGACATCGCCGACGCGCCGCGCCAGTCCGGTCTGCGCCACCTGGCCGGTGATGCCGGTTCCGAGGGGTACGTCCGCCCGGATGACCTTCGGGTCGGTCAGGACGAAGGAGGGGTGCGGCACCAGCACGCCGCGGGCCGAGTCGAGCAACATGAACCCGCAATTGTCGGGAAACAACTTCTCGGCAATCAAGGCGCTGGCGCGGTGCAGCAGTTCATCGGGGGTCCGCGCCTCGGAGCAGATCACGCCGACGCGATTGAGCACGGTGAGGTCGACCAGGCGCCGCCGCAGGGCCGCCTCGGCTTGCTTCTGTTCCGTGATGTCCAGATAGAACGCCACGACCGCCGGCCGTCCCTGAAACTCGATGCGGCTGGCCGTCGTCGCCACCCAGATGCAGCGGCCGTGCTTGCCGACCGCGCGCCACCCCGGATGCGGCGGCACCGGCTTGCCCGACAGAATATCGCGCGTACGCTCTTGCAGCTCGACCCGGTTCTCCGGCAAAACGAAAGTCTCCCACAGCAAGCGCCCGACGAGCTCGTGCGCGCTCTCGTAATCGAACATCCGCGCCAGCGCCTCATTGGCGAAGCAGATGCGATTATCCTGGTGGATGAGAATTCCCTGCAACGAGCCTTCGACCACGCTGCGATAGCGCTCCTCGCTGGCCTTGAGCGCCGCGTCCAAGGGAGTTTGGTGCCGCGGCGCCCCGTCCTCTTGGGCTCCCTCGCCAAGGCGCTCGTGAGCTGGTCGGTTCATAGTGTTTGATCTATTGTCACCCTCTGATTTTGGCGCTGATCTTTGTCGCCCCCGGGGCTTGTCATGGCGACCTTGATTCCCGTGGTCCAGCCATCGTCGGCCGCTCGCGCCACGCACGCAATTGCTTCTTGTTGCGCACGACTTAGAATGAGCCCATGCTCCGAGACATGCTGTTGCGTCTGAAATCGCTGGTCGAACGGCTTGAGGAGTTGGACAAGCAGGACGCGCAGATCCGTGCGGAGCTCCGTCACGTGGGGCACACGTTGATGGCCCTTGCGGACGAGGCAGGCCCGTCGTCCCCGGCCGACAATGCCCCGAAGGCGCCAGCGACAACCCCGCCCTCCATGCCAGCGCCGACCGTTCCAGCGCCGCCTGCACCTGCGCCGTCCGTGCCGCCGCCCGCGCCGCTCGTGCCGTCAACCCTGTCGCCGCCTGTGCCAGCCTCGTCTTCGCCGATGTCGCGCACACCATCTGTTTCACCCGCGTATCGCGTGGCAGCGCCGGAATCGAGCCCGCTGCCGCCGAGCTTCGGACCGACGGTGACGGACGAAGATTTGCCGATCATCGAGGCCCGCTGCCGATTGAAGGCGGAGGCTGCCCGTTTCGCGGCCGCCCGGCTGGTGCGGCTCCGCGACGGAGACGATTCGTTCGCCGATTTCGAAGCGAACTATCATGACTTGATCGCGCGCGCCAAGGCGCTGCCCGATTGCTTCCTGTGGATGTGCCGCTCCGAAGACTTCCGCGATGCCGACGCGAAGCAGTTCGACGACCTGGCCGGCTGCTTCGACGCCGCGGCTCACGTGCTCCGCCTGCTCCAACCGCTCGTGAGCAGCCCCGAAAGCGACTCGGGCCCGGTGGAGCAGGCCATCCTGCTCTGTGCCGAGGCCCAATCCGCGATCTGGAAGGCAGTCGCGAATGTGAGCCGCCTTCAGGACGCCGACCAGCGCAAGTTGTTCGATTGGCTCAAAGACACCGCCGGTCGCCGCCGCGTCTGGCTCGACCGCTTCATGACCCGTGTTGACCCGGCGGACCCGGCCTGCTGGCGCGACCTGGAAGCACGCATCGCCGCCCTTGAATCCCGCCAGCAAGAGCTCCAGGCACGCGAACGCCAACGACGCAAGCTCTTCAACAAGATCCGCTACCTTCTCAAGCGGATCACAGAACAGCCTGGAGCGGACCACGTCGACGATTGGGCCTCTCTCGTCAGTGCCGTCGTGGAGTTGGTCAAAGGGGGACTGCCGCCCAGCAATGTCGAGCTGCGCGATCTGTTGCTGCCGATGCTGGATGACCTCCCCGACCTGGACGAGACGCCGCCCGAATTCCGCCTGGTCCTGCGGGAAACCGATCGCTACCTGGCATCCCTGCCGTCACGCTCGCTGACCGTGGCCACGACGTTTTCCGACGACGCGCGGCGCGTGGCCCGGCTGCTCCGCGGCAAAGCCGTGGCGCTCATCGGCGGCGCGCCGCGTGCCGGAGCGAAGGAAGCCCTGGAAGAGGCGTTCGGCCTTTCGGAATTGATCTGGCTTGAAAACCGGGACCAGTCGTACAGCCAGTTCGCGCCGCACATCGCCCGTGCCGATGTGGCCGTGGTCCTCTTGGCGATTCGGTGGTCGCGGCACGGTTTTGGCGAGATCAAGAAGGATTGCGATCAGCATGACAAGCCGTTGGTCCGCCTGCCGGGCGGGTACAATCCCAATCAAGTCGCGCATCAGATCTTAGCGCAGGTAGGCGAGCGCTTGGCCGGCAACCTCGAGCGAGTTGGGCCGGGCAGGGACTGACCGGTGGAAACGCCCCATGCGGCGCCGTTCACCACTTGAACCCCTGAATCGCCACCACCGAAGGCCGCGGCCGCGCCGGTTTGCCGGGGCTGCCGTCGGGCCAGCGGCTGGTCCAGCCCTTGGCGTCGTCGGTCCGGGTTTCCTCGCCGGGGTGCTGGATCGACAGGAACAACGTCTCTTCGTTCTCCGTGAACCACGGGCCGGTCATCTCGCATTCCTTGGGCCCCGACGCGAACTGGAAGGCGTCGCCGGCGTTGGGGCCGGCGGTCGGCACCACGAACAGGCCGTTGTTCTTGAAAGGCCGATACGGGTTCTTGTTCATGGCGCTCGACGACATGTCGCAGCCGACCCACAGGTTGCCGCGGCGGTCGAAGGTGATGTTGTCCGGGCAGGCGAGCCCCGATTGCGGCCCGCCGGCCAGGAAGATCTCGTACTGGAATGTCTCCGACTCCGGGTTGCCGCCGTCCTCGATCAGCCGCAGGATCTGGCCCCAGAAATTGCCATGGTTGGCGTTGTTGGTGAGCGCGACGTACAGCGACTTGTCCAGCGGATGGATCTCGCAGTCCTCCGGCCGGTCGAGCGGCGTGGCCCCCAGCGCCTTGGCGGCCTCCCGGCAGCGGACCATCACGTCCGCCTGCGTGACGAAGCCGGCGGCGCGCAGCGCCTCGCTGCGCGTCAGGTCGAGCGGCTTCCAGCGGCATTCCTTCATGTCGGCCACATACAGCGTGCCGGTGTGCAACAGGGCGCTCTTTTGCGGGCGGGTAAGATTGTCGCGGTAGACGCCGGCGCTGACGAACTTGTACAGGTACTGGTCGTTGGCGTCATCGCCCATGTAGCACACGAGCTTGTTGTTTGGCCCGTCGTGGCGGATCGCGACGTTCTCATGGGAGAAACGCCCCAGCGCGGTGTGCTTGACCGCCGGCATCTGCTTGAACGGGTCGATTTCCACGACCCAGCCGTACAGCCGCTCGTCGATGCGCTGGCCCGGCTGGTCGGACCAGCGGTAGGCGTCGACGCCCGTGGTGGCGTTGTAGTGGTGGAAGTTCTCCTCGCAAGAAAGGGCCGTGAACCACGGCGTGCGGCCGCCGGAGCAGTTGGCCAGGCTCCCCTTGGCGGCCGGCAGCATCGAGGCCGGACCCATCAGCGGGATGTCGGGGTAGAGGGCCGTGATGCGGCGCGTGAACTCCGTCCCCGGCACGCGTTCCCAGCGCCCCTTGACGCGGCGGATGTGCACGATCGAGCCGCCGACGCAGTGCTTTTCCTTGAGGATTTGCTGCTCGGTCTTCTTGCCCGCGAGCGGCGAATACCCGCTGACGAACAGGGGATTGGGATATTCGTGGTTGACCCACAGCAATCCTTCGTCGCTGTTGGGCACGC
Organism: Gemmataceae bacterium; assembly: GCA_022616435.1. GTDB lineage: Bacteria > Planctomycetota > Planctomycetia > Gemmatales > Gemmataceae > JAKEET01. The sequence goes on along the minus strand of JAKEET010000070.1, from coordinate 9,901 downwards.
CGCCGGACAGGGCGTTGATGGGAAAGTAGGCCAGGAAGTCGCAGTTGAAGCCGAACTTCTCGGCGCCGAGCGGCCCGTTGCAGCCGAGCTCTTCGTCCCACTTGGCGATGATGTCGTAGCGGAAGCCGTTGGGAAGCTTCAATTCGTCGGCATCACTCGCTTCGATGGGCGCGAAAAAGCTCGGCGGCGTGCCGCGCGGCCGGCGCGTCAGGACGGTGGGCGCCGGGCCGCCGCGCGACGGGCGTGTGTCCATGAGCGTGGCGTACGAGCCAAGGCCGAGACAGGTGAGGAAACTACGACGCGATTGCGACGACATGGCGACACCCTGATGAGGATCGTGCTGGATGGGAAGATTCTAAGCTAGACGGGCGGGGATAGGGAAGAGGAGCGTGGATTTCACGGGAACTTCATACAAGCCGTTGCGGCCAGAATCTCTTCGATTTGTCGGACCACACCCTGCAGCGACAGCGCCGCCATCTGGAAGTTGGTGTGGTCGGAGACGCGCTTGTATTCCTGAGCGAAGAACTCGGCGGACTTGCGGAGTTTGCCGAGCTTTCCCCTGGCGCGGCGCAGGTATTCCTGGGCGTCGCCGCGCTCGAAGCTCGGCTGCACCGCACGGGTGTAGTCGAAGATCATGCGGTGGACCTCGAGCATGTCGACGTCGTCCTGCACTTCATCGGCGTGCTTCAGGAAGGCGCGCACCATCCAGGCATGGGCCAGGACGACGTTGATGCGCTCCATGGCTTCAATGGGAGTCACGGCGGACCTCGATGCGCGTATCGGGTTGCGTGGGCGGCGAAGCCTGAGCGGTCTGGGGCGCCGCGGTCTGCGGCCCGCCAGTGCGCGGCCCGCTGGTTTGCGGCGCGGGGACCGGGCGTTCCGACAGCTCCTTCGAGTACAGCACCAGGGCCGCTCCCAGTCCGGTGAGCAGGATGCCCAGGTAGAGCGTCCAGTGCGGCGTCTTCAGGCCAAAATGAAACGCGCCGGTCACGCGCGACGGATGCCACACCAGGCTGATGAGTGTGTTGAGCAACGGGGCCATCGCGAAGATGATCGGCGCGATGTAGAGTTTGTAGTCCGATAGGCCAGCCGCCCGGTTCGCGTAGATCACGCACAGGGCGCCGAGCGCGCCCATGACTCCGGCCAGCGTGGCGAAGGTGATGCCGTAGGCGTTCCAGTCCGGCGTCCGTTCGCCGGCCATGAACATGGCGATGGGGAACAGGACCGCGACGACGAAATAGGCGATGCCGACGCACAGGAAGTTGCCGAGCGGGTTGCGGCCCAGCCCCTGGATCCCCTGCTGGACGAACGGCACGTAAGTTCCCCAGCAAAGTCCCGCGAGCACCGCGTACACGAGCCACATTCGATTGTCCATCATGTCGTCCTTTGGAGAAGTTCCGCGGCTTGCAACATCGGAAGGCCAACGTTTGTCATATGCGCCGGCATCGCGCTTGTCTGATGTGACTGGCGAGCGTCATTCGCGCCGCAGCGCCGTCAACAGCGGCGTTCGCAAGCTGCCCCACACCGCGGCCGCGCCGCTTAGCAAACCGACCGCCACCACGAGCAACAACAAGCCTGCCAGCCGGCCCCACAGCGGCGCCGCCCCGCTGCTTGCCAGATGCGGGGCCACCGCGAGGAGCGCCGCGATCGTTCCCGCCGCCAACCCGAGCGCCACCAGCAGGGCGTTTTCGGCCAGCACCAGCCAGGCAAGCTGAGCGCCGCGGAACCCGAGCGCCCGCAACAGCGCCAGTTCGCCGCGCCGCTCCCACACGCCGCGCAGCAGCACGATGGCCAGCCCCGCGGCCCCCAGCAGCAGCCCAAGCCCACCGAGCGCCTTGAACGTTTCCAGATACATGTTCTCGATGGCCAGGAACGATTGCAGCCGCTGGGCGGTGGACTCGGCCTGGATTCCCTGATCGGCTAATGCGTTTTCGAGAGCTTTCTTCACGGCCTCCGCCTGGGCTGGGTCGGTTTCGATCAAGAAGAGCTGAAAGCCTTCGCGCCGCGGGAAGAGCCGCAAGAAGTCTTCCTCCGCGATCAGGACCTCGCTCTGGAAGATGCTCTCCTGGAGCAGGCCGACCACGCGCAGCGTCCTCTTCTCTCCCGAGTCGTCGGTGATCTCCAGGTCGTCGCCCAGGCTTTTCTTGAGGATCCACTGGGCTGTGTTGGCGTCGAGCAGGGCAGGGATGGCGTTGGCCGCCCTACTCGATTCCAGCAAGTCCGGCTCCAGCAAGTCCCACGGCTTGGTCTTCTCGGCAATCGTGCCGGCAAAGCGAAAGCGGCCCTCGCGCCGCAACCCCGCCGGTACGCCGGCGATGCGCGGCTTCAGGGGTTGATACAAGTTCAGGCAACTGGCGTCGTCGCCGTGGCGAACGCGCAGCGCGTAGAACTTGGCCGCGCGAAGGGCGCTGGCGCCCTCGTCCGTCAAGTCCCAGTTCGCCTGGGTCTTGGGATCGTTCAAGTCCTGGAAGATTGGCACATCGGTTTCGGCGATCAGCGTGAACCCGCCGCTGCCGCCGCGCTTGCCAAAGAACTCCGGGCCGGTTTCCTTGTGGAACGCTTCGACGGCGGTGATCAGGAACGTCGCCGACGCCAGCAAGCCCACCGTCAGGACGCTGCGGACCGGATGCCGTCCGGCGTTGCGGGCGCCGAGGCGGGTCAGCGACGGCTGCGGCGTCTTCGCCGCGCCGTGTTCATGCAGCCAGCGCCAGACAAAGGTCAGGGCGGCGGTCAAGAGCAACGCGCCCGCCCCGAAGAAACTGCCCGCCTTGGCCGTGTGGCCGGTCGCGACGACGCCGCCGACCAGGCATCCAGCCGCGCCGACCAGCGCGCCAATCAGCACGAAACGACTGAGCTGAGACGATTGTGTGAAAACGTTGGCGCCGGCGGTCGTTTCCCCCGCCAGCAGCGACCTCGGCGACAGCTTGCCGAGGATCCGCGTGGCCCACACGATGGTCAGGACGCTCATCGCCACCGACGCGCTATAACCGATGACGTAGCTGATCGGCGCCGCGTGCAACCGCAGGAACGCGAGGTTCGCCCCGCCCGGCCAATTGGCCGCGAGCATTCGGAGCATCAAGTCGCCGTACAGGAGAGCGCCGAGCAACCCCACGGCAGCGGCTACGATGGCGAGCGCCGCCCCTTCGGCCAGGAGCAGCCAGCGCACCCGCCCGTGACGCCACCCGGTGGCCAGCAACAATCCGATCTCGGCGGCGCGGCGATCGAGGTTCAGGCGAAACAACAGCCCCACCAGCAGCAGCGCGGCGGCGATCAGAAAGAAGCTGAACGCCAGGAACAGGACACCGAAATCCGTCGAGCCGGAGGACGCGCGGGTCGCCAGGGCGCGCACATCCTGAATCACGAAGCCCCCGGCCTCAGCCGGCAACCGCTTCAAGATGTCCTTGCCCAGATATGGCCATGGATGCGGAAACCGCACCGACGTGATCTTGCCGAAGCGGTTCGCCCATAGCCGCTGACCGGTCGCCAACGTCAGATAGGCCTTCGGCGCGGCCCGGAAGCGCTTCCAGTACTGCTCGTCGATCGGCTTGATCCGTTTGGGATCGTACGGAAACGGCGGATTCTCCCACTGGCTGATCGACAGTCTATCGGTGATGCCGCGGAACTCCGGCGTCCAATCGGGATCGTCGGCCGGATCGTCTGCCGGGCCTTCCATGGGAATCAACAAGCCGACGCGCAGGGTCGCCGACCGCAGTTGCAGCTTGCTGGTCTCGTCGGGCACGTAGTAGTTGACGGTCAGCTCGTCGCCGACATTCGCCGCTAGCGGCATCCCCGGCCACACGACCAGCGCGATCTCGTCGTCGGCCAAGCGCGCCGGCTTGGCGACCGGCAAGTGCTCGGGCTGCACGGCGGCGATCACCGCGTACGGCATCTCGGCCGCGCCGTCGCTGATGCGGTCGGCGAGATAGATGAGCGGCGTCGGCGGATCGCTCTTCATCTTGGAGCGCGCCACGCCAACGAGGGCCTTCTCCGTCGCCGCGTCCAGGAACATCTGCTCGCTTTCGACGCTGATATAGGGCCGATGTTTTTCGAAATACTGGATGACGGCCGCCACGGTCAAGTTGCCTTGCTTGTCCGCTGCTTTGGCGAGCGATTCCGGCACGCGGCCCTCCCATTGACTTTTTCGCAGAACGCCGTCCTCGTTGCGTGGATCGAGAAAGCGCACGAAGTCGCGGGCGCGGTCGGCGGGCGTGCGCAGCTTCAGGTTCCAGTCATCCAGGGTCAGCGTATCCTGGAGCTTGTTGCGAATGGACCGGGCGAACACGGCGTTGGCCTTGCCGTCTTGCTGCAACTCCTTCTGCAAGAAACGCAGCGGCACGAAGGCGTTGCGGACCGGCTCCGGGCTGGGACGCAGCGTGAACCGCGCCATGCCGCGATCGGGCACGATGGCCGACACCGTCACGCGGACCGACTGCACCACGTCGTCGCGCTTGCCGAGCAGCGTTTCGCGCGGGGCAGCCTCGCTTTTCTGGACGTTGAAGGTGAGCCGGTCGCCGACCTGAGCGCCGAGCGCTGCCGCCAACGTCCGATTCAAGACGACCGCGTCCTCGCCGCCGTTCCAGCTCGCGGCCTGCCGGCTCGTCTCGTCCTGCCAGAACCGCTCGTCCACGCCCAGCACGTTCACTTTGGGAACCGTCTTCGGCTTCTTGTCGTCGCTCGTGGCCGCGGAACCTTGCAGCATCAGCACCGGCGCGGCCCGCTCGGCGCCCAGCGCGTCCGCCAGCCTGGCCCGAAAGGATCGTCCCGGAACCAGCGCCTGCTCGACCCAGCCGAGCTGATCGAGCGTCAATTCCTTGAGGCTGCCGCGCAGCGAATCGCCGACGAACAAGGCCCCCGTCAGCACGGCGGCGCCGAGCGCGACACCCAGGAACACGGCCAGGTTGCCGCGCCAGTGGTAACGCAGGTTCCGCAGCAGCAAGGCGATGAACGTCATGGCGGGCTTCCCTCCCACGGGACCAGCGTGCCGTCGTTCATCTCCAGCTGCCGGGGAAGCAGCCGCGCCAGCTCGATGCTGTGCGTGACCACGATCAAAATCGTTCGTTCCTGGCGGTGCATGTCGAGCAGCAACTGGGCGACGGTGTGGGCCGACTTGCGGTCGAGGTTCCCGGTCGGCTCATCGGCGAGCAGCAGCTTCGGCTTCAGGATCAGGGCCCGCGCGATGGCGACGCGTTGCCGCTCGCCGCCGGACAGCTCCGCCGGGCGGTGATCGAGCCGCTGCGTGAGGCCGACGCGGTCGAGCAGCCGGTAGGCTCGCTCGCGGACCGCGAAGCGGTTGTCGTTGCGGTGTGCCAGGCTCGGCACCAGCACGTTCTCCAGCACCGTGCACTGCGGCAGCAGGTGATGGTCCTGAAACACGAAGCCGATGCTGCGATTGCGGAACCCCGCGAGGTCCGTTTCCGACAACGCAAAGGGATCTTGTTCGTCGACGCGCACGCTGCCGGACGTGGGCCGGTCGAGCGTGCCGATCAAGTGCAACAGGGTGCTCTTGCCGGAGCCGGAGGGGCCGAGCACGGCGACAGCGTCGCCGGGCTGCATGGTCAGGTTGACGCCGCGCAAGACGACGAGGTCGCCGCCGCGGGTGGGAAACGATTTGGCGAGGTCGGTGACGACGAGGGGCATGATGGAGTTCATCGACGTTACGGATCGCTTGCGCAATCATACGGAAACCGCCGCAGTCTCGGTACAATGATTCGCAGACCAGCCGCTCGCCGCTGGGACGCGTCTCTGCGTTCCTCTGCGCCCTCTGCGGTTGAGTGCTTAACCGCAGAGACCGCAGAGAAACGCAGAGAGGACTTCGCATGTCCGAACCATCAACACGCCCGCCGCCGTCTCTCGGTCAGACTGTGCCGCTGGTGATGCCCCTGTATTCCTCGTCGGTGTACACGCTGCCCGACCTGGATGCGCTCGATCGGGTCATGAACGCCGAGGCGCCGGGCTACATCTACGCCCGCGACGCCCATCCCAATGCCAGGCGGCTCGCCCAGCTTCTCGCGGAGGACGAGGGGGCGGACTGGGGCCTGGTCACCGGCTCGGGCATGGCGGCGATCACGGCGCTCGTCGTCGCCACCACGCAGCATGGCCAGCGCATCGTCGCCAGCAATCGGCTTTATGGCCGAACCACACAGCTCTTCTCGCAGGAGCTGGGCCGGTTCGGCGTCGCCGCGGAATACGTGGACGCCAACGACCTGGAGCAAGTTGAAGCGGCCCTCGCCAAGGGAGCGCGGCTGCTGTTCGTGGAGACGATGTCGAACCCGCTGGTGCGCGTCGTCGATATCGCCAACCTGGCGACGCTGGCGCACCGGCACAACTGCTTGCTGGTCGTTGACAACACCTTCGCCACGCCGGTGCTGACCAAGCCGCTCGATCTCGGCGCCGACCTGGTCATGGAAAGCCTGACCAAGATGATCTCCGGCCACAGCGACGTGACCCTCGGCTTCGTGGGCGGCAACGACGCTGACATGCTGCCGGCGCTGACCGCCGCCGTCAGCATCTGGGGCCTGGCGTCGAGCCCGTTCGATTGCTGGCTGGCGGAGCGCGGCCTGGCGACGCTGGAACTACGGATGCACGCCGCCTGCCAGAACGCCGCCCGGCTGGCCGAATGGCTGGCCGACCAAGCCAACGTCACGCGCGTCGTCTATCCCGGCCGGCTCGACCATCCGGACCACAAGCTGGCCCCGGAAGTGCTGCGCGGCGGCTTCGGCAACATGCTCTGCTTCGAGCTCGACGGCGGCCGCGATGCCGTCAACCGCTTCATGCGCCAGGCCCCCGGCATCCCGTTCAGCCCGTCGCTCGGCCACAGCGCCACCACGCTCAGCCATCCGGCAACGACGTCGCACCGCTACGCCAGCCCGGCCGAGCGCCGCCGGCAGGGCATCACCGATGGATTGATCCGCTTGTCGGTGGGCTGCGAGGACGTCGAAGCGATCCGGCATGAGATGAAGAAAGGACTGCAATGACCCGGCGCGCGGCGCGGCGTCTTGGCGAGCGGCGCGGCGTAAGCCCGCCGTGACCGCATCCACCATTCCACAGCCGAATCCCGGCACGGCTGGCGACGCGGTACAGTCACGGCGGGCTTACGCCACGCCGCTCGCCGGGGGGCGCGCCGCTCGCCGGGTCGCGTCGCACGATCAATCCTGGAATCCCCGGTTTCGGCCGCAGGGTGAACGTCGCCAGCGGCGTCACCGGCCGGCCCGGTTCCAGCGCGAAGCGGAAGCGTTGGCCGATCGTCGGCAGCACCAGGGCCATTTCCATCATCGCGAACAGGTTGCCGACGCACAGCCGCGGACCGCCGCCGAACGGGAAGTACGCGAACTTCGGGAGCGATTTCTGGAACGCCTCGGTCCAGCGTTCCGGGCGAAAGGCCTCGGCCTCTTCGAAAAAGCGCGGATCGCGCTGCACGGCCCACTGGCTCATCAGCACCGTGGTCTTGCGCGGCACGTGGTAGCCGCCGATCGTGCAATCCGCGAGCGCTTCCCGGCCGATGACATAGGCCGGCGGGTAGAGCCGCATCGATTCCAGGATCACCTGTTCGGTGAAGCGCAGCTTCGGCCAATCGTCCACGGTGGGCGTCCTCCCGCCCAGGATCGCGGCCCACTCTGCGACAAGCTTCTCCTCCACAAGCGGATGCTGGGCAAGCAAGTGCCACGTCCACGACAGAGCCAGGGCGGTCGTCTCGTGGCCGGCGAGGAACAGCGTCATCGCCTCGTCGCGGACCTGGCGATCGGTCATGCGGCTGCCGTCGTCCTCGTCGCGGGCGTGCAGCAACAGCGACAGGAGATCGCCCTTGTCCACGTTCTGCTCGCGCCGCGAGCGGATGAAGCCGTACAGGATCTCGTCCAGCCGGCGGATCGCCCGGCGTTGCCGCAGGTTGGCTGGGGTGGGAATCCACATCGGCGTCGGCACCAGGCGGTTGAAGCTCCTCAGGAACTCTTCCTGCAGCACGTTCAACGCCTCGACGACATCCTGAGCGCCTCCGCCCACCTCGGCGTCGAACAACGTCTTGGCGGCGATGACCAGCGTCAGCCGCATCATCTCGACCATGATGTCGCGGCGCTCGCCCGGCCGCCAGGCGGCGATCACCTGCTCGGCCGCCGCCACCATCGCCGGGCCGTAGCGCGTGATGCGGCCGCGATTGAACGCGGGTTGCACCAGCCGCCGTTGCCGCAGCCAGAAGTCGCCCTCGCTGGTGAGCAGGCCCTTGCCGAGGACCGGCGGATTGAGCCGCAGGGCGAAGTGCTTGATGAAGTTGTGGTTCTGCGTGACGAGCACTTCTTCGATCAGGTCCGGATGGCTCGCCAGATAGACGCGGCGATGGCCCAGCCGCAGCTTGACCATGTCGCCGTACGTTCGCGCCGCCTCGGCGAAGAAGTCGAGCCGGTTGGTGCGGAAGCGATTGAGATGCCCCCCCAGCCAGCTCACGAGCGGCGGACTGGGCGGGATGCGCAAAGCGGCCATGATGACATGATAGGTGGTGCTTGGTGCTTGGTGAGTGGTCAGTGTCAGGTGCTTTTGCTGCACCACTCACCACTCACCAAGCACCAAACACCACTCACCACTCACTATTTGACCGTGATCATCTTGTCCTCGGGGAACGTGGTGAGCTCGAGCCCCTTGAAATGCACTTCCTGCGGAACCGTGTTGGAGTGCAGTTGCAGGCCGATCGGGCCTTCGTTGACCAGGTCGGGCTCGGGATCGCGCCAGTCGAGGACCAGCTTGCCGTTGACGGCGAGGCGAATGCGGTTGCCCTGGGCGAGGATTTCCATGTCGTTCCAGTCGTGCTGCTTGCCCGCCTTGATGGCGACGCTGCGAATCTCCTGGCCCGGGTTGATCTTGCCTTCGCGGCGATAGAGGTCGTACAGACCCCAGCCCGACGGGAACATCACCAGTTGGCCTTGATAGGTGTACTCGGTGCGCGCGGCCTTCGGGTCCTTCACTCCCTTCACGTTGGGAAACTTCTTGCCCCAGAGGGCGACGCCGGAGTGCATTTCGGATTCGACCAGCTTGGCGCAGAAGATCAGCCGGAAGTCGCTGAACTTGCGCTGGGTGAGCAGGTAGGTGCTGTACTTGATCGGCGTCGAGTTCTTGGCGACGATGACGCCCTCTTTGACCGACCACAGATCCTTGTAACCTTCCCAGCCGGTGAGGTCCTTGCCGTTGAACAGCTTGATGGTTTCGGACTTGCCCTTGCGCGGCGGGACCTCCGGGGCCTCCTTCTTGCCGCCGGCGTTGCCGGTTTGCTGCAGGGCCCCGCACGCCAGGGCCGCGACGAGCGGAAGTGATGCGAAACGACGAGTCATAGCGTTGCTCCTTGAGTGAAACATCGTGACGAAATGGCAACGTAACACGGCGCGGGGCAGGATGCAATGATCCGAATTCGAATCAATCCCTCTTGAAATACCCCAATGAACTCGCTTGCCCTCGGGTGCGATCTTCGAGGTCGCGCATCGGGACGTCGGTGAGCGTGGCAAACTCGCGCGCCGCACGGGCGTTCTCATCCACTTCCTCCGGCGAGCTGCAGCCGACGATCGCCAGGCTGACTCCCGGCAGCGACCACACGTATCCCAGCGCGTCCCCAACCGACAGCGTCCCCGGCATCCGGCCGCCGGCCAGGGTCTTCATGGCGATCACGCCGAGGTTGCGCCGGGCCGCCTCGGCCAGTACCGTCGAGATGAACGGCAGCCGGTGCACATCCGTGGCGTTGAGGGCCACGAGCACCGTGTCGAAGGCGAAACGGCGCATGGCTTCGAGCAGGATCGCCGGATCGTGGTGGCCGGTCAGTATTGTTGGTCACGTTGATCCACACCGTCGCGTCCATGCTGTCCGCGACCCCGTCATTCACCTTGTACGTGAACGAATCGCTCCCCACGTACCCAGCCGCCGGTGT